>NZ_CZVW01000005.1 GCF_001536065.1 Candidatus Chryseopegocella kryptomonas | reverse complement strand
GATCAAACAAAAACTCAATCGCTCTCTCAATCTCACCGAAACCGACATCATTGAATAACTTCATCTTTCCGATTTTAACAGGTAAATACATGTTCAATCTTTCTTTTTTTTTAATGATACGGCGACCACCGAGATCTACGCTCTTTCCCTACACGACGCTCTTCCGATCTGTTATCAAGACATTTTCTCCCGAACTTC
This sequence comes from Candidatus Chryseopegocella kryptomonas, assembly GCF_001536065.1. Taxonomy (GTDB): domain Bacteria; phylum Bacteroidota; class Ignavibacteria; order Kryptoniales; family Kryptoniaceae; genus Kryptonium; species Kryptonium kryptomonas. Next base: position 125,656 of record NZ_CZVW01000005.1, on the reverse strand, counting down.
CCGGAAATTTTTCAGGTGGCTTCATTGATATAAAGACAATTGAATTTTCAGATACATTGACGAATTCGGCTGATTTAGGGGTTTCTGCGATTCCAGATGCGACATTTAAGAAGTTTTTCGTATACGGAATGGACAGAGTTAACATTTTTGGTGTTTCAAATAAAACGACAGGTTTGCCATCTAACTTTCCAGATGATATAACTAAAGTTCCAGTAAGTGAAAGAAGCATTTATGCCAGGGAGATAAAAAATCTGTGGGTTATGAATTCTTTTAATCAAATGCCGAATTTTAAAGGTGGTTTTATGAGCGCTGGGAAGATTCCACTTGTTGGTTTGAACTATTCGCTTTCCTTGATTTACAAGGGCAATGTTAATAGCAGAAAGTTTGAGGTTAATGAATATGAGGGCGATTATTCAAAGAGATTTGAATATGGGGGTGACAGAGTTTCAAGGGATGTTCAGTTTTCATTTCTTGCGGATGTCAAGAAAAAATTTGGTGGAAATGTTTTAGGATTTAGAGGTTTGATTATTGGGATTACAAACGAGGAAACAGCAAAGATGCAGGGTTATCAATATACAGATCAGGGAGCGGAGCAGATACATATGGCGATTAATTTTAATCAAAGAAATCTTTATTTCACTCAACTTTATGGTGAGCACGAGATAAAGGATGTTTTATTAAAATGGCAGGGTTCAACTTCTACAATTTTTAATAAAGAACCAGACACAAGGCGACTTGTTTACGGTAGGGATATGAATGACCCTGATGCGAAGTTTGCAGTGATACTTGGACCACAAGCAAACTTCAAAAATGGTGGGATTTTAACATCGGATTTAAAAGATAATGTTCGTGAGTTCAAGACAAGTGTTAAGTTTCCGATTTTTGGAGCAAATTTTGAAACAGGTTTCAATTTCTGGGAGACAAAGCGTGATTTCAAGTTCAGGTTGATAGGCGTCGTTGTGAATTTAAATGGAATAACAGATTACAGAATGTATTATCTACCACCTGATTCAATTTTCATCCCTGATAATTTCAAAAGAAATGGCTTTTCGCTTGATGAATACAAAGCAGGGACGAATAAATACAAAGCATACGATAGAAGCACGGCGACATATCTTAAAGTTGATTTGCCAATCAGATTTGGAACACAAGTTCTAACTATAATGGGTGGTGCAAGGATTGAAAAAGTTAATCAAAATATCTACACACGAGATTTTTCAGATAGCAAAGACCTTGTCATATCAAAGAAATATCTTGATGTTCTTCCTGCGCTTGAGTTAAAGTATTCACCTCTTTACATGGTTAACTTGAAAGCATCTTACAGCCAAACGATAAACAAGCCAGAATTGAGAGAAATTTCGCCATTTGCATACTTTGATTTTTACACACAGACAAGCATCAGAGGTGATTCAACACTTATAAGGGCGATTTCGTTTAATTACGATTTTAGATTTGAAGTTTTCAGTTTGGGTGAAGATATGATTTCGGTTGGTTTATTTCACAAACATATAAGCAAGCCAATTGAGAAAGTAATTGTTTCTGGTTCAGCGCTTGGTTCAGAACGAACATATAAAAATGCAAATTTTGCCAAGGTCACAGGAGTTGAGATTGAATTTGTTAAGAATTTAAAACTTGTAAAAGCGATTGGAAATATGACATTTGTTGATTCAAAAGTTGATGTTGAAGGGACGGAAGGAACAATTGCGAGGAAAGGAAGAAGATTGCAGGGTCAGGCGCCATATATTGCGAACATTCAACTTGTGTATGATAAACCCAGCTCAAAATTCAACGCAAGCATTTCATATAATCTCACAGGTCCGAAGATATTTGATGTTGCAACCCAATACAATGATGATATAATTGAGCAAGCAAGGTATCAGGTTGATTTTAAAATCGGTTATAATCTGACGAAGAACTTGTCCATTGTTTTGACGGGGCAGAATATAACGGGAAAACCAGTTGTTTTGAAACAAGCTGGTTATCTGTATCAAAAAGTGGAAACTATAAGAAGCATTTCACTTGATGTTAAAGTCAAATTCTAAACAAAAACAGGAGGAACAATGATTAACAGACACAATCAAAACTCAATGTTGTTAAATCGTTTGCTTGTTTTCTTTTTGCTTGCATTCGCTTTTATTTCATCTGCTTTCGCTCAACCACCATCAAATGTGGTAATTCTACAAGGTAGAATAACGCGTGATTCAACTCTTACTTCAGATAAGCAGTATCTTTTGCGTGGATTTGTTACGGTTGAAAGAGGTGCGACTTTGACGATTGAACCAGGGACAATAATTTACGGTGAGAAAGAAACGAAAGGTTCACTTATAATTAAACGTGGTGCCAAGATATACGCAAACGGAACAAAAGAGAGACCAATTGTTTTCACAAGCGCCCGACCAGTTGGTCAAAGAGCAGCTGGCGATTGGGGTGGAGTTATTATACTTGGTGAAGCACCAATTAATGTTCCTGGTGGAACAGCAGTTATTGAAGGTGGACTTGGAGATGATGGAATTTATGGAGGTAACAACCCTGATGATAGCAGTGGAGTTTTTAGATATGTTAGAATTGAATTCCCAGGTGTTGCTTATCAACCTGATAACGAAATAAATGGATTAACGCTTAGTGGCGTTGGTCGGAAAACTTTAATTGAATATGTGCAGGTAAGTTACAGCGGTGATGACTCATTTGAATGGTTTGGTGGCAATGTGAATGCTAAATATCTTGTCGCATATAAAGGACTTGATGATGATTTTGACACGGATTTTGGATGGTCTGGAAAAGTTCAATTTGCTCTTGCGGTAAGAGACCCAAATATAGCCGATATAAGTGGAAGCAACGGTTTTGAATCCGATAATGATGGAACGGGAACGACAAATGTGCCAAGAACAAGTGGAATTTTCAGCAATGTGACATTTATTGGACCAATGCCAGATACGAATTTTACCGGTTATAATCCTAACTTTAGGCGTGGTGCTCATCTCAGGCGCTCAACAAGGTTGAGCTTTTACAACAGCATAATTGCAGGATGGCCAACGGGAATTTTGCTTGATGGTTCAAATGTTGCAAACGATGCTCAAAATGACACGCTTCAAGTAAGGAATGTATTCATTGCGGGGATAAAATCAGCAAACCAAGTTACGACAAATGTTTCTGGATTTGATGCAAAGTCGTGGTTTTTGAGATCACAGTATAACAACAGGATATTTGGTTCAGTTGTGGATTTAAAACTTCAAGATCCGTTTAATCTTTCCTTTCCAAAGCCAATACCTTTGTCTGATTCGCCCGTTATAGGTGCAGCTGATTTTACAAATCCGAGATTGCGGGATCCGTTCTTCACTCCTGTTAACTGGGTTGGGGCATTTGGACCTGACTCAACGCAGAGATGGGACCTTGGCTGGACAAATTATGACCCGCAAAATACGGATTATTCAAGATTTGTAAAGGTTTATGAGAAAACTTCAGATGTTCCTTCAAATTTTGAATTGAAACAAAATTACCCGAATCCTTTCAACCCGGAGACGGTGATTGAATTTAATCTCGCAAAAAGTTCAAATGTCAAACTTATTGTCTACAATATGCTTGGTCAAGAGGTTGCAAAGCTGGTTGATGAATACTTAACACCTGGAAGTTATAAGGTTAAGTTTTATGGGGGGAATCTCCCGAGCGGGGTTTATATTTACAAGTTAATCGCTGATGGATATGTTTCAGCAAAGAAGATGGTATTGATGAAGTAAAATTTTACGGCGGGGTTGGTGCCCCGCCTCTTTTTAAAATTAAAAAAGGTTGAAAAGATGAGCAAAAAATTTAACATTGCTTTAACCTCAATCTTCGTCTCATTGACGCTTGTATCTGTTGCTCTTTCGTCCATAAATAAAATTTTTCTTTTGCTTGGCTTGTCAATGGGTATTTCTTCTGTTTATTCAATTCTTTCTCTTTTTGAAGCAGGTTCAACCTCGTTTCCACCAGAGGATTGATGTATTTGCGTATTTTCTCGTTTTCTGAATTAAATTTTGCATCTCTTGTTCGGTCATCGGAGTGAAGTTTCTGGCAATTTCAACATTTTGCTTCAATTCTGAAAGCGTCTTCATTCCAACAATTGCCGTGCTTATAGGGAGTGAGAAAACATATCTTAAACTTTCGGGGACATAATCCGTGACCCTGCCATCTGATAAAACTTTCATTGCGATTACACCGATATTTTTCTTCTTTGCAATTGGGAAAATTACATCACCAAAGTCATTCGCAAGTTTATCAACCGAACTCAATGGAACGAGAACCGCTTCAAAATCAAATCTATTAAGTGCTTCTTTGATAACTTCTGGATTTCTGTGTCCCGTGATTCCAATGTGTTTGCAAAGTCCTTCTTCTTTTGCTCTTAACACCGCATAAAGCGAGCCATTTTTTGAGGTTATTTTATCAAGTTCATACATTGTGTTGACGGAGTGAATTTGAAGTAAATCAACATAATCAGTTTTTAATCTCTCAATGCTTGTGTTAATTTCTTGCCAAGCATCATCTTTGTCCCTTTGCAATGTCTTCGTCGCAAGTATAACTTCTTTTCTTCTTGTTTTCATAACTTCACCAACTTTTTCTTCAGCATCTCCGTATGTGCTTGCTGTGTCAATGTAATTTATTCCGAGTTCAATTGCGGTTTCAATTATTTTAATGGATTCTTTAAAATTTCTCATACTTCCAATTTGTGCGCATCCAAGCCCAAGGATTGTGACATTTAAACCTGTTTTCCCGAGTTTTCTTTTTTCAATTTCTTTTTCAGATTTGCTCAATCCAAAAAGTCCAGCTCCAATTATTGTTGCACCTGTCTTTTTTATAAATTCTCTGCGAGAAATTTTTTTCCTGTCACGATTCAAATTTTTGAGAATTTATGTTTTCAATTTTTTCTTCTTTGCTGCGGGGAAGAGAACATTGTTTAAAATCAAGCGATAACCCGGCGAATTTTTGTGAAGTGATAAATCTGTCGGTGGATCTCCGACGGCGTGCTGATAATCTTCGGGATCATGTCCGCCAAGAAAAGTAAATGTCCCACGTCCGTAATTTCCGTGAATATATTTAACTTCGTCAGTTCCTTCTTTTTCAGCAAGTATTACGACAGATTTTTTTATCAATTTACGATTGAATGATGTCGTTTGACCCATAAAATTGTGAATCACATTGACATGGTTTTGTGTTAACATAGTCGGAACTGGATCATATTTTGCAGAAAATTCAAAAAGTGTGAAGTAATCGGTTGAAGGGTCACGCAATGGCGGTGGATCGCTCGGCGGGATATCAATGTCTGAGTATTCGTATCTGTATGGGTTCATTTCAAGTTTGAAATTTTCAAATGCAAGTGTCTTTGAGTAATCAAGTTTTTGCTGGCAATCTGGGTCTGGTGGGTCGCCATCATACATAACATCGCAAATATCTGTGTTTTCAGCTGCAAGTGCTATATCAAGAGCATCTGTTGCAGAGCACATTGCAAACACAAATCCACCTGAGGCGATGTATTCTTTTATGCCTCGTGCGACAGCTTTTTTAAGTTCAGAAACTTTTTTAAAACCAAGCCGTTTTGCCTCTTTTTCGTACATCATTTGTTCTTCAATATACCATTGCGTCTTTCCAAATGATGCGTAAAATTTTCCATATTGACCCGTAAAATCCTCGTGGTGAAGATGAAGCCAGTCGTATTCATAAACTTTGCCATTTAAAATTTCCTCATCCCAGATTTTATCGTAAGGTATTTCAGCGTATTCAAGTGCGAGTGTGACAGCATCGTCCCAAGGTCTGAAATTTGGTGGGACATAAACAGCAATTTTTGGGGCTTTTTCAAGTCGCACAACATCCATATTGCTATTTTCATCCTGAATCTGTGCATAAATTTGCATCGCTTCCGAACTTGATATGACATCAAAAGCAACACCACGGACTCTACATTCGTTTGCTATTTCATCGTGATAATCCATCATAAATGAGCCACCACGATAGTTCAAAAGCCAATCAACATCAACACCGTGTTTTAACGCAAAATATGCAATGCCATATGCTTTAAGATGGTCGGTTTGTTTCAAATCCATATAGATCAAAATTTTATTCTGCGCAGATGCAATTCCCGATAGAAGTAAAAGCGTAAGCAAAAATTTACGCATCATTGTATTTCGCCTCTTAATTCTCTGATTCTTTTTCTGGCTTCATTCACAAATATAGAATTTGGAAATTTTGAAATAAGTTTCGTGTATGTCTCAATCGCAAGATCATTTTTCCCAAGTTTCTGATAAATTTTTCCTTTTTCCATCATAGCGTCATCTGCGTAAATGCTTTCAGGATTTTCTTCAAGCAATGTGTCAACATATTGAATCGCTTTTTCGTGCTTGTTTATTGTTGAATATACTTCGGCAAGTGTAAAGAGAGCATCATCGGAGATCGGACAGTTTTTACAGGTTGAAGTTATATCTTCAAGGAGTGGGATTGCTTCGCCGAATTTTCTCTGTTTTATCTTTAATTCCGCAATTGCAAGTTTTTTAAGATTTTCTTCACTGGGGAAACGATTTGTTTGAATTTTTAGCGTAAGTTCTATCGCATCGTTAGAATAATCTGATGATGTAAATTTTGAAACATCTTCAAGCATCTTTAAAGCGGAGTTGAAATTGCCCTCATAATAATCAAGTTGTGCAAGTAAAAATTTAACTTTCAATGTGTCGGGGAAATTTTTAAGTTTCAAAAGGTAAAGATATTTTTCACGGGCGGAATTTAAATCACCTTTCAAGGTAAAAATTTCCGCAAGTTTAAAAATTGCATCCTTCCCGAGATAAAGCATAAATTTTCTTTCAACTTCTTCAAAAAATCGCTGTGCTTCATCAAGGTCAAAATAGATGTCAAGTTTAATAAGTCCAAGCCGAAACAATGCTTCCGCTTCATATTTTGTCCCGATGTATTCCTGTGAAAATTTTTTGTAATCTTCTTCAAGTTTTTTCAGGTCGGAATAAATTGCGGTATCTTTGTTTTCAATGCGAATTAATTTCGTTCTTAAAATTTCCTCCCGAGACCGAAGTAGTCCAAGTTTCGCTTCGGGCAGAACTCGTGATTTTGGATAAGTTTCAATTATTTCTGCGTATGCTTTTTGTGCGACTTCAAAAATTTCTTGATTGAAAAGGTCTTGTGCAAAATTTAAAATGACTTCTCCATTTGCGTTGGTTGCTATGTCAAGTTGTTTTTGAACTTCAAGCGCTTTATGATAATCCTTTGCTTCGCTTAAAACCCATGCGTAAAGATCAAGAATCCCAATGTTTGATTTTGAAGATTTCGCAGATGATTCAAGAATTGGAAGAATCTGTTTCAAAACATCAGGTCTATCTATGTATGACGACATTCTTGACTTAACACTTGGTATCATGCTTGGTGTTCGCTGTAAAAGTTTGATGTATTCTTCAATCGCTTTATCAAATCTCATCGTGAATTCATAAAGCATCGCAATTTCAAATGCATATAAATCTGGCGAGCCGGAAATTTTCTGTGCGGTTGTAAGATATTCAATCGCCTTATCATAAAGTCGGTTCTGTATTAAATAATCCGCAACCATTCTGTATATGCCGGGATTATTTCGGTAAGTTTTCACAATTTTATCCCACGATTCAATCGCTTCTTTTTCTTTTCCTGCTTTGAAATATATATCCCCAATTCTTGCCATCATGTCAATGTCATCCGGGTGAGTTGAGAGCCAAGATTGTGCAAGTTTAATTGCTCTGTCATAATTTTTCGTCTGCGTGTTTAATCTGACGACGGCTTCAAGATAAACTCTGTTTGTGGGATTGTTTGTGTAAAGTTCTTCATAGATTTTCAAAGCCCTTTCATATTCCCCAGCTCTTTCAAATGATTGCGCAAGTCGGAATAAATTCATCTCGTTTTGCTGTTGAGAAAAGATTGAATTTATCGCAAAAATCACAGCTAAAAATTTTTTTAAATTTATCTTCATCCTTAAAACATAATTCTTGGTTTTTGTTCAGATGTGTGGATATCGCATTGTTTCGTGGGGAGATATTTTCTGATGAAAAGGTCGGTAATTTTTTGCGGGCAATATGGAGTTGCAAGTTTTTGGGATTCTGCGCATATCGTCGCACTTACGACATCCGGAGGTTGTTCAAAATCAAGAATTGGCATATTTATTTCAGGATCGTCATAAACATATTTCATAAATCTTCCCCACAATGGAGCAGCAGCTCTTCCGCCTTGACCGAAATTTCCACCGAAAGTTATTCTTCTATCGTCAAATCCAAGCCATACGCCTGCGACAAGATTTGGCGTATAACCTATGAACCAAGCATCTGCAAAATCTTGTGTCGTTCCGGTTTTTCCGGCGCAGGGTAGATGGAAAAATTGCCTAACACGTGTTCCCGTTCCAGAATTTACAGCATCTTCAAGCATATTCGTAATTATATAAGCTGTCTCACGGCTTATGACCTCTCTTTTTTCAGGTTTTGCTTCTTCAATCACATTGCCGAATCTGTCTTCAATTCTTAAAATTGCAACTGGCTCAACATACACACCTTCATTTGCAAATGTTCCATAAGCTGAAACAAGTTGAAGTGGAATAACTTCCGCCGTTCCGAGCGCAATTGACTCATAAGGCGGTATCTCGGTTGTTATTCCCATTCTATGTGCGTAATCAATAACCTGATTCATTGGAGCAAGCTCTTGTAAAACTCTCACTGCGACGACATTTATTGACATTTTCAGAGCTTCTCTTAAAGTCACTTTCCCACCGAATGAGCCATCAAAATTTGAAGGCGTCCATTTCTCTCCATTTGCCATTATTATCGTTATCGGTTGATTCAGAAGTTGATATGCAGGTGAGTAGCCATTGTCAATTGCAACTGTATAAACAAAAGGTTTGAACGCAGAGCCCGGTTGTCTTTTTATCTGCGTGACATGGTTTAAACCATATTTGAAAACTTCAAAATTTGAGCTTCCAACCATCGCTTTTATGTATCCAGTTTGAGGTTCAATCGCAACGAAGCCAGCTTGAATTCTTGTTGCTTCTCTTTTAACCGAATCAACGAAAGATTGATTGTTCAATAACTCTTTATAAACTTTCGGTTTTTCAGATGAATCTGCTTCAAGATATTTCGGGCTTTGTTTTATTGCTTTATCAAGAATTTGATTCAAAAGATTTTTATCCCATTTCCACGCCTTGTCAAATTCTTTTTGCAATTCATCAAGTTGTTCTTTTACCGCTTTAATTGCATACCTTTGCATCCGTGCATCAAGCGTGGTGTAAACCACAAGCCCATCTCTATAGATGTTAAATCCGTATTTTTCCGCCTTCTTTTGAAGTTGAAATCTCACATATTCAAGAAAATGAGGCGCAATCCCTGAATAAATATACTCACGACTGCGATTCAAGTTAAGCGGTTCTTTTCTTGCTTTCTCATATTCTTCGTTTGTGATGAAACCTGTTACAAGCATATTTCTCAAAACCACATCTCTAATTCTTATCGCTCTATCTGGATACTCAAATGGGTTGTATCTTGCAGGTGATCTTAACATTCCAACTAAAAGAGCGCACTCCGCAAGCGTGAGTTCAGTTGGACTTTTCCCGAAATAAACAAACGAAGCAGATTCAACCCCATATGCATTCATCCCGAAATAGGCAATGTTAAGATACATCTCAAGTATTTCTTCCTTCGTGTAAGTTCTCTCTATTTGAATTGCTGTTATCGCTTCCCGCAGTTTCCTTGTTATTGAAACTTCCTGCGATAGATAGAGATTTCGTGCAAGCTGTTGTGTGATTGTGCTTGCGCCTTCACGAATTCTAAAACTTAAAATGTTTTTAACCATCGCTTTTATAATTCTGTCAAGGTCAAGTCCCCAGTGTTTATAAAATTTTCTATCTTCGGTTGCAATAAGAGCATTTATCAAATTTTTTGGAATGCTGTCAATCGGCGTGTAAGCTCTTTGCTTGATGTAAAATTGACCGAGAAGTTCTCCATCGTATGAATAAACCTTCGTTGCAAGTTCAGGAGTTGGGTTTTCAAGCTGTTGAAGCGATGGAAGACCGAGGATAAGATAAATCACATAAGCGATGAACAAGAGAGCAAGTGAAATTAAAATTATTTTTTTCAATTTCTCACGCTGTTTCAATCTCTGTAAAATTTTTCTTCTGTAATCGGGGTCGTTGAAATACCTTTCTTTATCAATTTCACTTTTGAAATAATTTCGCAACTTCATCACTTGAAAAAGCCCACTTTTTTATTTCAAATTTATCTGTAAAAACTCCATATGTAAAGTTCCAAAGCCAATCGCCAGTGTTAACATAAAACCCATCCCCAATTTTTTCAATTTTTGGTCTGTGCAGATGTCCCATCACAACATAATCAAAACCTTCACTTATTTTTCCCCTTGCAAATTCAATCACATCTTTTTCATTTTCCGTTGAATCACGATTTAAAGAGTATTCTCTGCTTTTTCTTGATGAAGCCCCAGCAAGCCAAAGCCCGATGTCAGGATGAATTAAAGAGTAAAGAAAAATGTTTGTTTTGTTTCGCATAATTTTTCTCAAAATTCTATAACCAAAATCATTTTTTGAAAAACCATCGCCGTGTGAGATGTAAAATTTTTTCCCGTTGATCTCAATTTCAAGATCGTCTTTGAAAACTTTTATCCCAAGCTCATCTTCAAAATAATTTCTCACCCAGAAATCGTGATTTCCGAGAATGTAAAAAATCTCAACCCCGCTGTCCGAAAGTTCTGCAAGTTTTCCGATAACTCTTGCAAATCCCTTTGGCACAGCAAGTTTATATTCAAACCACACATCAAAAAAATCACCAAGTATAAAAAGTTTCTTTGAATTTTCTCCAACAAAGTTGAGAAAGCGAACAAGCTCTATTTCCTTTATGCGATTGCTTTCTTTTGAGCCGTGCCCGAGATGAACATCGGATATAAAGAAAACTTTCTCCAAAGCAATAGAAAATTTAATTTGAAAGCTGTTTTACCGCAATCTGGTTGATCGCAGCTTGAAGCGTGTTCTTCATAAGCATTGCTATCGTCATAGGTCCAACTCCGCCCGGAACTGGCGTTATAGCGCTGGCAACTTCATAAGCTGACTCAAAATGAACATCTCCAACAAGTTTGTATCCTTTTTCTGAAGATGGGTCATCAACTCTGTTAACTCCGACATCAATTACAACTGCTCCCGGCTTTATCATATCTCCCTTCACAAATTCAGGTTTTCCCATCGCAACAATCAAAATATCTGCTTGTTTTGTAAAATAAGAAATATCTTTTGTCCCGGTATGGCAGATTGTTACAGTTGCATTTGCCCACTCTTTCTTTTGAAGAAGTATGTTGGCAATTGGTTTTCCCACGATGTTGCTCCTTCCAAGAACGACAACATGTTTTCCAGATGGATTGATCCCACTTCTTTTCAAAAGTTCTTGAATTCCCGCAGGTGTGCATGGAAGATATGTTTCAAGTCCGATGACAAGTTTCCCAACATTCACTGGATGAAAACCGTCAACATCTTTTATCGGATCAATTGCCTGTAAAATTTTTTGCTCGTTTATGTGTGAAGGCAAGGGAAGTTGAACAAGGATTCCGTGAATTTTTGGATCTGAATTTAAATTTTGAATTTTTTGAAGCAGTTCTTCTTCTGTTGTTTCAGCTGGCAATTTTAAAGTTATTGAATAAAATCCAAGTTCTTCACACGCTTTCCCTTTCATAGTCACATAAACTTTTGACGCAGGATTATCTCCAACAAGGATAAACGCAAGCCCTGGGACGATGCCCGTTTCTTTGTAAAGTGCTTCTGCTTGTTTTTTTACTTCCTGTTTAATTTCTTCAGATATTTTCTTCCCATTGATTATTTGTGCTGGCATTTTGAAGTGCCCCTTCGTTTATTGTTTTGTTGAATTCGGGATAAATTATGTTCTCTATCTTCAACGCTTTCCCAGTTTGCGCATCAATTGAAATGAAAACACCGGAAAATTTCACATCGTTTTGAGCAACTTCATATTTATGCGGTGTTTGATATAAAAATCTCAAAATTGAAGCTCTCTTTTCCATACCTATCACAGAATCATAAGGACCTGTCATCCCAACATCGGTTATGTATGCAGTTCCGTTCGGTAAAATTCTTGCATCAGCTGTTGGAATATGTGTGTGAGTTCCGACGACAGCGCTGACCCTTCCATCAAGATACCATCCCATAGCCATCTTTTCAGCGGTTGCGTCAGCGTGCATATCAACGATTATGATTTTTGTCTCTTTTGAAATTTTTGCAAGAGCCATTTCCATTGCCCTAAATGGACAATCTATCGGATATAGAAAAACTCTACCCTGCAGATTTACAACCGCAATTTTTCCTTTTCCGTTTTGAAGATTGTATATGACATAACCTTTTCCGTAAGTTCCTTTCGGATAATTCAACGGTCGCAGGACATTTGGTTCATTTATGATAAAATCTCTTGCCTGTTGAATTTTATCCCATACATGGTTTCCAGTTGTTATAACATTAACGCCTGCGTTGAAAAGTCGCTTTGCTGTTTCGGGAGTTATACCTTTACCGTCAGCGAGATTTTCCCCGTTTGCGATGCAAAAATCTATTTTGTATTCTTTTTTGAAATTCGGAAGAAGCATTTCAACAATTCTTATTCCTGGTTCTCCAACGACATCGCCGATGAAAAGGACATTAATTTCCATAAAGTGCAGGAATTTGTTTTTAAACATAAATAATATAGCAAAACCACGGCTTAAATAAAAAGCATTAAGTTTCGGGCTGTGAAATCAAATTCATCATCAAAACAGTCCCTGAAATCAAAATCCCGGGCAATATCGGAAGCCACCAAGTTGAAAGCAAATTTTTCTCCGCCTCACTTATCATATTTCCCCAAGTTGGAATAGGAGGTTGAATCCCGAAGCCAAGAAAACTCAAAATTGACTCCGTAAGTATTACATCTCCCGTTATAAGCGGTATGCTTATGAGCGCTGGTAAAATTGCGTTTGGAAGAATGTGCTTAACCGCAATTGTTAAGTCGGGTAAACCCATTGATTCAAGAACTGTTATGAATTCCATTCCTTTGACCTTTAAAAATTCGGCTCTAATAAGTCGTGCTATCCCCATCCAATTGAGAAGTGAGAGAATTAAAATCAAACTCAAAATTGTCTGCGTGTGAGTGAATGCAATTACGACAAGAATCAAAAATAATTTTGGAAAGGCGAGAAATACATCTGTAAGGCGCATTAAAATTTTATCAACTATCCCTCCAAAATAACCCGCAAAAGCTCCTATCGCAGTTCCAATTATAAAAGAAATCAACGCTGAAATCACTCCAATTATAAGCGAAATCTTCCCACCATAAATTGTTCTACTTAACACATCTCTTCCTAAATTATCCGTCCCGAGCAGAAAAATAAATGTTTTGATTTTTTCAATTTTCTCTTTTTCAATTCTCCCTGCTTTGAATTTTTGCTGATATAGAATGAATGCATCTTCAAATTTATAATCAAGCACAACTATTTTTTCTCCGTTTTTGAGATTTAGTTCGTAAGCAATTGAAAATGGTGGAAGAGATGAAAGATTTTCTTTGTCAGGTGAAATGAACGGGTCAAACGGTAAAATAAAATCCGAAATTAAAATGTAAGCAATGATGAAAGACGCAACGAAAATTATTTGCCTTTGCTTTTTCATTTTAACCTTATCCTTGGGTCAAAAATTGAGTAAAGAATATCGGAGATCAAATTTCCAATTATGACGATGAAAGAAACGAACAAAGTTATTCCAACTGTCAAAGGATAATCACGCTGAAAAATTGAATCGGCCATCAATTTCCCTATGCCCGGGATTGAAAAAATTTCTTCAACGACAATTGAACCAGCAAAAAAGAAAGGAAGATAAAGTCCAAATAATGTAATCACTGGAATAAGCGCATTTGGAAGAGCGTGGCGATAGAAAATTGTGCGTTCGTCAAGCCCTTTGGCTTTTGCTGTTTTGATGTATGTTTGAGATAAAACATTTAACATCGTGTTTCTTGTGAATCTTGCAATTGCAGCCATCGGGGCAATGCTCAAAGTCGTTGATGGCAAAACAATATGCATAAACATATCAAAAATTTTCTCAAAAAAATTCATCTCGTTAAAATTAATTGAACGCAAACCTGATGACGGGAAAATTCCAAGCGTGTAACTAAAAATTAAAATTAAAACAATCCCAAGCCAAAATGACGGAATTGAATACAGGATCAAAAAAGACAAATTTAAAATCCGATCCACTGTCTTTCCCCTTTTTCGTGCAGATTGAACACCGATGAAAATCCCAAAGCCAAAACTTAAAATAAGAGCTGGAATTCCAATCGTAAGTGTAAAAAGGATTGCTTCACCAATACAATTTATTACCGGCTTACGGTAGATAAACGAAAATCCAAGATTGCCTGTTAAAATTTCCTTCAACCAATTCAAAAATTGAATTAATACTGGCTTGTCAAGTCCATAGGCAACTTTTAAACGGGATAAAACATCTTCGGACAATCGTGGATTAAGATAAATGTCGGAAAATGAAGCAGATGGAAGAATTCTCAACAGAAAAAAGACAATTGTTGCTATTCCAAAAGAGAGAAAGATTGAATTGACAATTCGTTTTAAGATATAAAGCATTTGCAAAGTTTTACTTTAATTCCCACTCGTGGAGATTGTAAAGGAAACTTATGCTGTTCATTTTCACAGTTTCAGGTTTTATCCTTTTACTTATTCCGCTTATCCTCACAGGTTCGTAAAGGAAAGTATATGGTTGATCCTCGTAAATTATCTCCTGAATTTTATCCCATAAAATTTTTGCGTTGTTCAAATTGTTCATCACAGATGCAGAATCATTTAACCTATCAAAATATGGATTTGAATAAGACACGAAGTTATGTCCCGATTTTATTGCTTCGCTGTGAAACACAGTTGTTAGGTCAGGTTTTGTTGCAACTCTCCATCCCGATATAACCGCATCAAAATTTTTCGTCAGTATGTGTCTCATAAAAGTATTGAACTCATAAACTTGAATTTCCATTTTTATTCCAAGTTTTGCAAGGTCATTTTGGACTGCGGTTGCAATTTCTTTTCTCGTTTGATTTTCTGCGTTTGTTATAAGAGTGAATTTGAAGTCAACTTTTTTACCGTTTATAATTTTGTCAAGTATTCCATCGCCATCTGAATCTTTCCATCCCGCTTCATGGAGTAGTTTTCTTGCTTTTTCTATGTCGTAAGGATATGGTTTCAATTTTTCATTGTGAGCCCAGAAGATAGATGGAAAAGGCGAAGTTGAGCGAACCGCATTTCCTTTCAAAATCGCTTTTATTATCTCATCAACATTTATTCCGTATGATAACGCTTGACGAACTTTTTTATCCGCAAAAATTGGATTTCTTTGATTCCAACCGATGTATTCATAAGCAAGAAATGGATAACGAATGAATTTAACATCTGGGCTGTTTTCATATTTTTCAGCGACGGCTGGCGGAATTGATGGAAGGACATCAATTTCACCGTTTAAAAATTGCAAAATTAAATTTGCTTCATTCGGCACGATCTTAACAAACACTCTTTCAATCTTTGGATAACTTTTGTCAAAATAATTTTCATTTTTAACAAGTTCAATCAATTGTCCTCTTTCCCACCTTGCGACTTTGTAAGGTCCATTCGTCACGGGTTTTTCGTCAAAATAACCATTCCTTCTCCATTCTGAGAAAGGAATTTTTTCATAGATATGTTTTGGAACTATCCACACATCGTTTATATCTGTTAATTGATACGGATAAACATACCTGTATTTTACCACAAGCGTTGTCTCATTCAAGGCTTTGACATATTCAATGTTTCTTGTTATATCTTCCGCATTTAACCACGCAACTTCGGGAGAAGTTGCACATTTGAAACTAAATTCAACATCGTAAGCGGTCGTTTTAACACCATCCGTCCAAAAGACATCATTTCTCAAGTAAAAAGTTATCTGCGTTGAATCTTTTGACCATTCCCATCGTTTTGCAAGAAGAGGCTTGAATGTCCGATAATCTTCCTGTTCAATCGCAAGCCGTAGATAAACTCTGTCAAGCAAATCTTGTGTAAAAAGAGAAGTGCTCAAGTAAGGGTTGAAAGAATCAATATCAATTGTGCTACCTATGACTATGTAGTTTTGTTTTTGTGCTCTTCGGCAACTTGTGAAGAATAATGATGTCAGAAGTAAAAAGAACAGAAGAAGATGATTAATCCGCATTTAATCTCGCTTTTATTTATTCAAAGTCGTGTTCAAAGTATTTTGTGATTCTTTCAATCGGGAAATCTTCTTTTAATACAGACGTTTTCTTTTTGAGGATAGTTTCAAGGTTTTTGTTGAATTCTTTTGCTGAATCATATCCGTAATGTTTCAAAAGATGATTAAGCGCAATTACTTCCGCAATTACGGTTATGTTTTTGCCGGGGAATATAGGAAGTTTAACAAGTGGAATTTCAACGCCGAGGATTGAAATTTTTTCTTCGTCAAGCCCTGTCCTTGTGTATTCTTCTTTCGGATCCCAATCAAGAAGTTCAACGACAACTTCAATTCTCTTTTGGTATCTTATCGCTCTTATTCCGAACATGTTTTTTACATCAATTATCCCGAGACCTCGTATTTCCATAAAATGTTTAGTCACGGTGTTGCAAGTTCCGATGAGTATATTCTCACCTTTTTTCGTTATCAGGACGACATCATCTGCTACGAGGCGATGCCCACGTTCAATTAGATCAAGCGCAATTTCACTTTTTCCGATCCCGGAACGACCCACAAACAAGAGCCCGATCCCATAAACATCAACAAGATCGCCGTGAACGACGGTTTGAGGTGCAAATTGATCATCAAGAAAGTCGCTTATGAAATAGACAAGTTTCGTTGTCTCAAGCGGTGTCTGAAAAACGGAAATTTTTTTCTCCGTGAAAAGATCAAGCAAATTATCCGGAAGCACATTATCATTCGTTATCACAACGCAGGGAATTTCAAACTGAAGTATGTTTTGAATTGACTTAATCCGATTTTCTGGCGTTAAACTTTGCAAATATCTTATCTCGGTATTTCCAAAAACTTGAATTCTATTGTAAGTGAAAAGTTCAACATAACCAGCAAGGGCAAGTCCCGGGCGATGTATATTTTTATCAGTTATCTTTCTATCAAATCCAACCTCACCATTTAAAGTTTTCAACTTGAAGAGTTCGCTCCCGGCTTCGTAAAAAAATCCGACCGTTATGTGAGATTTGCGTATTTCTTTCAATTCTTTGTTAAACATTTCATCTGTGCGATTTCAGTTTGTCTTTAAATTTTATGAGTTGTTTCTCAACTTTTGCAATTGATTTATCAAACGCCTTTAAAATGTCCGAATCCGTCGCTTTCGCTGTGAGTTTGTGTTCATAGACATTTATCATTATTTCTGCTTCTTTTAAATGGTTGTGCTTTGTATCTTGTCTTAAAATTACTTCCGTGTCAATTATTCCATCAAAAAATCTGTCAAGCCGTGAAAGTTCTTTTTCAATGTAATTTTTCATCTGCTCCGTTACTTCAATGTGATGCCCTGTGATTTTGAGCGCCATAGGTTCATTCCTTATTGATTTTTGTTTTCAGTGTAAATATAACAATTAAGTTCCGATTTGTCAATTTTCTTTGAGAAAATTTCCTGTCAAATCCTAAATTTGTTTGCTTTAAATGTTTCGTTGGGGTTTCACTCTTGACTTTTTAACAGCGCCTATTTATATTTCGTTTGAAAAAATAAAAAGGGTTTTGACATGTTAAAAGTTGTGCTTGAGCCAAATTTCATCCAACCGGGGAATGTTTTTTCACTTCCACTTGATTATCGCACTGGGTTTATGTCAATTATAAAAAGTGCATTTCAAAGTGAATCACCAATTGATTATGATTTGGTTTTCAACAGAAGAACTGTTAAGCCATACACTTTTGCAGTTGCTTTTGGAGATGATGTCAAAGTTCAAGATGAAAAAATTTATTTCAACAGACCTCTTGAATTTAAGTTTAGTTCGTTTGATTTGAACGATGAGATTTTGCTTTACAATTATTTCGTCAGAAGTAAGACGATAAAAATTTTTGGACGGGATTTTGATGTTTCAAATTTATGGATTTTTGAGAACAAAAAGATAAAAGGGAATTCTGCGATTTTTAAAACGCTTTCTCCTGTTTTGATACGAAGTCATAAAAATGAAAAATTTTATCTGTGTCCCAAATGTGAGAATTTTGATGGTGATGAGGCTTTTTATGAGGCTTTAAAGTTTAATGTTTCTGAACTTGTGAGAAATTTGCTTGGGCGAGAGGTAAGCGGTGAGATTAATTTTAAGCCGGTTAAGACCAGACGTGTTGTTGTAAAGCATTTGACAGATAGAGGGAATTTGAAGTTGCCCGGATTTACGGGTTTATTTCTTTTTGAAGCGGAGTCAGAGGTTTTAAATCTTATCCTGCGTGCTGGTTTGGGAGCAAGAAGAAGTCAAGGTTTCGGAATGCTGGAACTTGTGTATGAGGTAAGTCGTTGACGGAGTATTTCCACATTTTGTTTAATGACCGGAAAGAGAGAGTAAGCGTTGAACAAGTGTGGAATTTTTGGAAAAAAGATTAATTAACCATAGCAAAAAGTTTTTTGACGGAAGTTTAAAAGTTGCAAAATGAAAAAAATTATTTCTTCTGCGTTACCCTTTCAACATATTTCATCGTTTCAACATCAACTCTGACGATTTCGCCTTCTTTAATGAATTGTGGGACAAGGATTTCAATCCCGTTTTCAAGCGTTGCGCTTTTCATAGTGTTATCCTGTGCTTCCTTAACACCTGAGCCTGTTAAAACAACTTTCAAATCAACCGTCTTTGGTGATCTCACGCTTACAGGTTCTTCTCCGAGGAATTCAACATCAACTTTCATTCCTTCTTTCAAAAACCTTGCAAAATTTCCCAACGCTTCTTTTGGAACTCCAACCTGTTCATATGTTTGCGGATCCATAAAATAGTATAAATCCCCGTCGTTGTAGATATATTCCATAGGTTTTCTGATGAGTTCAACATCTTCAACTTTTTCATCTGTTCTAAACCTTCGTTCTGTGTAATGACCTGTTGACAGATTCAGAAGTCGTGCGGAGACAAAACCTTGCATTTGCCCACTTCCTGCGTGGACTTTCGCTTCAATTACTTTGAAAATTGTTCCCTCAATTTTGAGTGCCATTCCTTCTCTTATTTCGGTTGCGAGGATCATAATTTGCCTCCTGTTATTTTTGCTCCTTTTTTAAAAATATAGTTTCGGGCGATTTTATTTGCAAATAGAAAGCGTGATGTTTAACTTTTTTAAAAATAAAAATCAGTGATAAGTTTTATGATAAGAATCTTAACAGCTGGTGAATCACACGGTCAGGCACTCATTGGTATAGTTGAAGGAATTCCAGCAGGGCTTGAAATAAGTGCAGATTATATCAATTTTCATTTGAAAAGAAGACAACAGGGTTATGGAAGAGGTGGAAGAATGAGAATTGAAGAAGATAGAGTTGAAATTTTATCAGGTGTAAGATTCGGGAAAACGATCGGGAGTCCAATTGCATTGATGATAAGAAATAAAGATTGGGAAAACTGGAAAGAGAAGATGTCGGTTGAAGAAATTGATAAGCAAATTGAGAAGATCACAATTCCACGCCCAGGTCATGCTGACTTCGTTGGTTATTTTAAATATGGTTTTGACGATATAAGAAATGTGATTGAAAGAGCAAGTGCAAGGGAAACGGCAATCAGAGTTGCGTGTTCATCTATTGCGAGAAAACTGCTTGAGGAACTTGGAATTTTCATCGGAAGTCATGTGATTCAAATTGGTTATGCAGGTTTTGAAGATAGAGAAAAACTTGACAAAAAGATTCAAAAGTTAATTCACAAACCGAAGGGAGCTTTAGAGTTAACTCTTGAAGCAGATAAATCCGAAGTCAGGTGTATTGATAAGCAAGTTGAAGGAAAAATGATTGAGGTTATAAAAGAGGCGAAGAAAAAAGGTGATACGGTTGGGGGGATTTTTGAGGTGATTGTGACAGGGCTTCCAGTTGGGCTTGGAAGTTATGTTCACTGGGATAGAAAACTTGATGGTTTGCTTGCTCAGGCGATAATGTCAATTCAAGCGATAAAAGGAGTTGAAATTGGTTCTGCCTTTGAAAATGCGAAGAAATTTGGATCAGAAGTTCACGATGAAATTTTTGTCAAAAATGGAAAAATCTTCCGCAGGACAAATCGTGCAGGAGGGCTTGAAGGTGGCGTAACAAATGGACAGCCCATTGTTTTAAGAATTGCTATGAAACCAATTTCAACAGTTATAAAAGGATTATCAAGCGTTGATTTAAAAACATTTAAAAATGTAAAGTCAAGATATGAACGCTCTGATTTCTGCGCTGTTCCATCCGCAAGCGTGATCGCTGAGTCGGTGATAGCCCCAGTTATCGCAAATGCATTGCTTGAAAAATTTGGGGGTGATAGTTTGAAAGAGTTGAAGAAAAATTATAAAAATGCCATTTTCGTTGAATGGTGATTAAAAATTCCTTTGACAATTTTTGTGAAACTTTTTATTTTAAACAAGAAAAATTCAATTCAAAATGAAAATCATACTCTTTGCGATGCTCTTACAATTTACATTTTTCAACTGGACAGGAAAAAAAGCGCCAGAAATAAATGGTGGAACTGGATGGATAAATTCAACGCCTTTAAAATTAAGCGAGCTCAAAAATAAAGTCGTTTTGATTGATTTCTTTGAATATACTTGCGTTAATTGTTTGAGAACTTTGCCATATTTGAAGGAATGGCACAAAAGATATAAAGATAAAGGGCTGGTCATAATTGGTGTTCACACGCCTGAATTTGATTTCTCATCTAAATTTGAAAATGTCAAAAAAGCTGTTGAAGAACTTGGCATTGAATATCCTGTTGTCGTGGACAGTGAATATAAAATCTGGAATGCTTTTAAAAATCAGTTTTGGCCAAGAAAATTTTTGATTGATAAAGACGGCATCATAAGATTTGATCATGTCGGTGAAGGAGCATATGGAACAACTGAGAGAAAAATTCAGGAACTTTTGACGCAGATCAATCCGGGCTTAACTTTTCCCGATGTGATTGAATACATCAGGGAAGAAGACAAGCCCGGGGCTGTGTGTTATCCGAGAACTCCGGAAATGTATGCAGGTTATCTTCGTGGATATTTTACGCAACGAATTAAGCCCGATGAGGAATCTTTTTACGAGGACGATGGAGGTTATAAGGAAGCACAGATAACTTTAAATGGCTGGTTTAAGGTTGATGCGATGAAACTTTTACATTTGAGAAGAAATGAAAAATTCACAGATTATGTCGCTTTTAAATTCAGAGGAACGGAGGTCAATGCTGTGTTTAATTCAGATGGTAGGTCTTATGATGTGATATTAACACTTGATGATAAGCCAATCCCGAAGGATATGAAGGGAAAAGATGTTTTTTACGATGAAAGTGGAAGAAGCATCGTCAAAGTTGAAAGTGGGCGAATGTATAATTTAATTTCAGGTGAAAAATACGGAGTTTACACATTAAAACTTTACACAAATTCCGATGCGTTTTCACTTTATTCATTTACATTCGGCTCGTGCGTTGTGAGAGAATAAAACAAAAAATTTGATAAAACTTTATGCAGAAAAATTCAGTCCTTGGAAAAATTTATGATGAAATCAAAAAGTATGAAGAGTTTGTATCAAAGAATCCAGATTCGCCTTTGCTTGTTCGGCTTGCGTCACTTTATCTTGAAATTGGAAATGTTGAAAGAGCAATAACATTGTGCAACAAGGCAGTTCAAAAGTATCCAGATTATTCAACAGCGCATCTTTTGATGGCAAGATGTTACATTGAAATGAAAGCATACTCAAAAGCGCTTGTTGAGTTAAATAAAGTTATTGAGATTTTGCCCGATTCTCAATTTGTAATTGATTTGATCGCAAAAATTTCATCAAGACAAAAGAAGGGAGAACAACTTGGTAAGGTCACTCGCAAAGAATCCGCTGTCAGCTTTGAAGGCGAACTCCCTGAGATAGAAATTCCAGAGGAAGTTGAAATTGAACGGGAAGAGTTTAAACAACAGGGGAAAGAAATTGAAGAGGTTGAAGAAGTTTTTGATATTCCACTTGTTGATGAAACGAAGCCACAAGATGAAGTCAAGGTTGAAACACAGGCGACCTATCTTGACGAGTTGATCAGGCGACTTGAAGAGGGAAAATCAAAACAAAAGGTGGAGGATAAGTTTGAAAGTGAAAGCGTTAAGGAGATTAAGGAGGAGGAATTTTCATATGAAGATATAAGCATTGTGACGCCAAAACTTGCAGAGATACTTGCGAATCAAGGAGCTTATGAGGAAGCGATAAAAGTTTACAAGAAGTTAATTGAGCAACGCCCTTATGAAAAGGAAAAATATGAGGAAGAGATAAGAAAGCTTGAGGAAAAAATTGGAAAATAAGATATGTTAAGACCTGTAAAATATCTTGGACAACATTTTTTAAGTGATAAAAACATTGCGAAAAAAATTGCAGAGGCAATTAATCCACAACCTGATGATGTGATAGTTGAAATCGGTGCTGGTGAGGGTTTTTTGACGGAGCAATTTGCTGGAAAAGTTAAAAAAATTTTTGCAGTTGAAATTGATAAAAGAGCAGTTGATTTTTTGAAAGTTAGATTCGGCGATGAAAATCTTCGGGATAAGGTTGAAATTTTGCATTACGATTTTTTAAAACTTGATTTGAATCAGTTCAAAGAGTTTGGAAAAATAAGATTGGTTGGAAATATACCTTACAGCATTACAAGTTCAATCATATTTAAAGCAATAGAGAATAGACATATCGTTAAAGACCTCACCATAATGGTTCAACTTGAAGTTGCTTTGAGAATCGTTTCACCACCTGATGTTAAGGATTACAGCATTCTTTCGGTGATGTGTCAAGCGTATTCAAAGCCAGAGATTTTGTTTCGTGTTTCAAGAAATGTTTTCTATCCGAAGCCGAAGGTATCTTCTGCTGTCATACGGCTTGATTTTGAGATGGGCAAACTTGCGGAGAAAATTCTTGATGATTCATTTTTTAAAAAAATTGTTAAGACAGTTTTTAACAAGCGAAGAAAAATTTTAAAAAACACATTGAGCGAAATTTTTGACGAGCAAGTTTTATCACAAATAAATTTTGATCTGACAAAGAGACCTGAACAATTAACAGTTGAAGAGTTTATAGAACTCTCAAACGCACTTTACAAAATTGCCAGTCAGGATGAGGCGAAAATAAAGGTGGATACTAAATGATCCCGATTGCAAACCTTCGCAATCTTCACTTCGGGGACATTGTGAATATAACCTTTTACATTTTTTTGATTTTGCTTGCATTTTCGTTTTCAAATCAGGTTAAACTCTGGTGGATTGTCGTTTTGTTTAATCTGCTGATTATATTTTTCATCATTTATCTTGCTATCAAATGGGAGACAAACAATCCTGATATTTTTTCTGTTAAGAGATTTGTTCGTGAGTGGTATCTTCTGCCGTTGATACTTTTGACATTTAAAGAGATTTACTTTTACATCAATCTTCTCAATTTGCCAGATTACGATTGGATTTTGATAAAAATTGATTACTTGATTTTTGGAGAGCATCCGACCTATGTTTTGAGTAAAATCGCAAATCCGATTCTTACGGAAATTTTGCAGATTGCATATTCAACTTTTTATTTCTTGCCTGTTATACTTGCGTATGATTTTTATCGTCGTGGTGAAATTGATAAATATCGCTATGTTATGGCTACGGTTGTTTATGGTTTTTATCTTTCATACATTGGTTATCTTCTTGTCCCAGCAATTGGACCAAGGTTTACACTTCACGATTTTTTAAAACTTGATGATGAGCTCCCGGGCTTGCTTTTCACAAAGCCATTGCGTTGGATAATTAACACAGGTGAATCAATTCCTCCCGGCGTTCCAAATCCATGGGATTACGCACAAAGAGATGCTTTCCCGAGTGGACATACGCAACTTACGCTTGTGGTTATGTATCTTTCCGTTGTGATGAATTCAAAAACAAAGTATTTTCTGATTCCGGTTGGAATTTTGTTAATTTTTTCAACTGTGTATCTTCGTTATCATTATGTGATAGATTTGATTGCAGGTTTTTTATTTGCAGTCTTCACTTTGGCAACATCGCCATATCTTTTCAATCAATATGAAACAAAAATTGGATTACGAGATGGAGGAAAGAAGAGAGTTCAAACCGTATGTTCCAGCTGAATCTAAACTTCCAGAGATGACTTTTCGTGCCGTCTTTCTTGGAGTTATAATGGCGGTTGTTTTAGGTGCAGCGAATACATACATTGGATTGAAGGCAGGGATGACGATTTCTGCTACTTTTCCAGCTGCTGTTGTAGCGATGGCGGTTATGAGGATTTTGCGTGGTTCAATTCTTGAAGAAAACATCGCAAGGACAACTGCCTCGGTTGGTGAAGCTCTTGCAGCTGGGGCTATCTTTACAATTCCTGCTTTTGTGATTTCTGGCGTCTGGTCGGAGTTTAATTATTGGGAAAGCACTGTGATTATGCTCGTTGGCGGGGTGCTCGGTGTGTTGTTTATAATTATTTTGCGGAAACCTCTCGTTAGCGATCCGACTTTACCATATCCTGAAAGTGTCGCCTGCGCTGAAATGGTGAAAGCAGGTCAAAAAGGCGAAACAGGAGCAAAATATGTTTTCAGCATGATGGGTGTGTCTGCTTTGATTGAACTTTTTAAAAATAACCGTGGAATAAAACTTTTTGAGGAAACGATAAGTGGTTTTTTTGAATTTGGCAAATATAAAATTCAACTTTTCAGTGGTTCAAATCCAGTTGGAAATGCGCAAACCTACACGGGTGGTGTTTATCTTTCAACGCCTGTTGCTTCGCCAGCTTTAATCGGCGTTGGTTATATAATTGGTCCGAGATTATCTGCGGTTGCTTTTTCTGGTGGTGTTTTGGGGTGGTGGCTGTTTATTCCGCTTGCCATATTTTTTAACAGTGGATTGGAAGGATTTATTAAAAATAGCTCTGACTGGGAAAATTTAACAAATGCTGTATGGTATTATCAAGTAAGACCTATTGCGGTCGGGGCTATGATTGTTGGAGCATTTCACACGCTTTGGGGAATGAGGAAACAATTATTTGATGGAATTGTAAAAGGTTTAAAAGAAGCAAGGCAAATTAAAGCGCAGAACTTAACATATTCAAGATTGGAAGATGATCTGCCACTTCCGATGGTTATAGGTTCAACATTTTTGCTTGTGCTTCCGATTGTTTTGATTTATTATTATTTCACGCAGAATTTGTTAAGCGCCATAGTTGCTGGTCTTGTTATGACATTTACAGGGTTTTTATTTTCTGCAGTTGCGGGTTATCTTGTTGGAGTTATGGGTGGTTCAAATAATCCAATTTCGGGGTTGACGCTTTCTTCACTTGTCATATCTGCTGTGTTGATGGTTGCACTTGGTGTTAAAGGAACAAGAGGAGTTGAGGTTGTCCTCGGCGTTGCTGCTGTTGTATGCACTGCGCTTGGTATCGCTGGAGATATGCTTCAAGATTTGAAGGTTGGGCAATTGCTTGGTGGAACTCCAAGAAAAATGCAAATTGCGGAGATCATCGGTGTTATATTTACCGCTCTTGTCCTTGTCTTCCCGATGGCTATCCTTCACAAGGGAACAGAAGGAGGCATAGGTGGCAAGTATCTTCCAGCCCCACAGGCGGGTTTGATGTCGGTTATGTCAAAAGGAATTGTAAGCGGTGAAATAGCATGGCCATTGATAATTTTCGGCGGTGTTCTTGCGTTTGCTTTGATACTTTTGAAAACCCCATCTCCAACTTTAATCGCTGTTGGAATGTATCTTCCTTTTGAAACTACATCTGCAATATTCGTTGGTGGATTGATAAAATACATCGTTGATGTGATAGTCAAAAAAAGAAATTATCCTGAATCTGAAATCGTCAAGATAGAAAATCGTGGAATCCTTCTTGCTTCTGGATTTGTTGCGGGCGAATCAATTACAGGAGTTTTACTTGCTGGTTTGTATCTTTTGAATGTTAATTTGCCACACATTTCGGATAATCCTTTCATTGGATTGCTTGTTTTTCCACTTGTTGCTTTGATTTTAATTTTTGTTCCTTTGAAAGATACAAAATCAAATCCAGAGAAACGAAAATAAATTTATTGCTGTTAAACTTTTTGAAAACAACTTAAAACAAACTTGGTGAAGTCATCATGCGCTGGTCAATTCTGATTTTAGCTTTTTCAATTTTCATTTCAATGAATGTTAATTCACAATCACTAAAAGTTGGAGATAAAGCCCCGGACTTCAAACTTCCTTATGCCACAAAGGATACAATTGTTTTTTCTGGGATTAAATTATCTGACTTAATTGGAAAGAAAAATATCGTTCTTGCGTTTTATCCAGCCGATTGGAGTGGTGGGTGCACAACGCAGATGTGCACATTTAGAGATAATTTTGTTGAACTTTCAAAACTTGATGCTGAGGTTTTAGGAATAAGCGGTGATTATGTGTTTTCACATCGTGAATGGGCTAAAAGCTTAAATTTACCATTTAAACTTTTGAGCGATCATAAACACGAAGTTGCTAAACTTTATAATTCTTATGATGAGAATTCAGGTTATAACAAGCGAACTGTTTTTGTGATTGATAAGAGAGGGAACATTGCTTATATAAACTGGAAATACGGTGTTCGCGACCCCAAACATTTTGAGGAATTGCGGGAAGCGCTTGCAAGCTTAAAATAAATTTTGAATTGATAAAGTTTTGATGATTGAGTAAATTAGAGAAAAAAGATGCAAAGGTAATGAAGAATCAAGAAAAATTCACCCACCCATTGTTTGATTTTTCTGAGCGTAAATTATTGAATTTGAATAAGGAAAAAGAGATTGAAGCGCTGGAGTCATTACTTGATAACACTTATAGGTCAATTATGGGGAAAACTGGTGTTGCAACCCATATTTTAACGATGAATGATAGAGTTAGACGAGCAAGAAAAGATTTAGGTGTGTTTTTTACTCCACAGTGGGTTGTTGATTTTATGGTTAATTTGATAGAAGAAGAGAAATTGAATGAATTATCCAATATAAATCTTCTTGAGCCAGCATGTGGAATGTGCCAATTTTTATTAGGGATAAAAAGAAATAAGAAACACATATTTGATAATGCCACCATTAGAATTGGAGTAGAAATTAACAAAGAAATAGCAAAATATCTTTGCGAAAATAATCTTATTCCAGATATAGAAATTATCAATGAGGACTACCTTTTGTGGGAAGCCAATAAACACTTTGATATAATTTTAGGTAACCCGCCATATGGCATACCAAGTTTATCACCACATTACACGATAAAAGTTGATGACAAAACAAAATCAAAATATAAAAAGATATACGAAACTTGGTACGGAAAATACAATGTTTACGGTGCGTTCATAGAAAAATCCATAAAACTGCTTAAGGAAAATGGGCAACTTATATTTATTGTTCCTGCTACATTTATGATTTTAGATGAGTTCAAAAAATTGCGTGAATTTTTAGCAAGGAATGGAAAAACAGAAATAATTTATATGGGTTCTGATGTTTTTAAGCCAGAAGCAGATATTACTACGGTAATTTTGAAATTTACGAAATCCACAATTGAAAAGGGAAAATTACTCCTGTATGATTACAACAACGGAAAAATAAAATTACTAACCCAAAATAATGATTGGGCTGGCAATGTTATTTTATTTTCCACTGAGTTCAGCAAAAAAGTGGATAAACTTTGTAGCTTTCGTCTCGGCGATATTTATGATGTAAGAATTTCTCCACGAACTCCAGAAATCAAGCATAACCCAAATGTCATAAAATCCAAAGAGCATATTGAAAATAAAAATTTACTCCCAATTTTAAACGGTAGCAATTTGAAAATTGGAAAGATTGTATATAAATCTATAACAGGATATTGGATTGAAGCAGATAAAAAAACAAAATTAAGAAAATTCTTTAATAAACCACATATCGTCGTTGGATTAGGTTTCAGAGGGAATAGACAAATTGGCACAGCTTACGACCATAAAGCATACCCTTGGATGGGAGATGTATATCATCTTTTGAGGAAGCATACGCTAACTAATACAAAGTTTGACCTTGCCGATGAAGAAGTTGTTGAATTTCTTAATTCAGAGATTATCAAAAGGTATGTAAATGATGTTTTTAGAGATATAACATATCACTTTAGCATAACGCAGTTAAAGATACTGCCATTACCCACAAAGGATGAATTGAGAAAGTTGGAGGAAACATTACTATGACAAGAAATTGGAAAGAAGATTTAAATAAATTTGAGAACTTTCTCGGAAGTATAGACATGCAAAAATATGCTTACCTAAGAGAGATTAAAACCGTAGAACAAGACCTTCCCAAAGATTTATTGCCCCTTGAAATATATTACAGATATTACTGGGATACAACTGACTTTAAAGATTACGATGAAATCTTTGAAATTTATTGGAGTGAGAAACTAAATCCATGCATTTACAATTTCATAAAGAAATATTTTTATGGATGCTCTTTACAATTTGTAGAAGAGGGATTTAAAGCAAGATTATATAGGATTTGGATGTCTATTTTAACACAATTTCATTTTCAATATCTATGGAACGCCTTATTTGATGATAAATTGGTATCCACACCAGAGTTAGATATGATGGGAATGGATGCAATTTTAGATTTGAACGAAATGAAAATTGCAATTCAAGTTAAAAAAGTGTCATATAGAAGGGAAGCATCTCAGAGAGGATTTACAAAAAAGCAACGAACCTATGCAGATATTATTGTAGAAGCGCCATATTTAGTTATTGACATTGATGAAATAGAAAACAAAATTGCTAATTCAAAAGTAGGAGAGAGTAAGAAGAACGAATATATAAATCTTTTACGCATTTTTGAGGAAAACTTCTCTAAACTGGAAAATGGGTTTATAATTTTTAACGAAAAATATCTTAACCATGTACGAGAAGTAATACTTGATAAACTAAAAGTAACCGAAAAAGGCGAGAAAATAACCTATGATGAGATTTTAAAATGGTAAAACACTTCATGAATTTTAGAAGAAATACTTTGAGGAGAAAGGTAGCAAAACTTTGAGTCCCAACTTTGGAAAACCTGTAAGCTTGAATTGGAACGATGTGAAAAATTCTGAAACACATTTTCAAGCATTTATTCTTCAAAATCTTCAAGTTGAAAATAACAATTTTTATCCCGAAATTTTTGGAAGAAATATAGTTTGGATAGGAAATGAAGTTTTCGCAGGTTCTGGAATGCAAAAAATAGATTTAATGACGATAGAAAAAATAAACGAAACTCGCTTGCTTTTTAGGATAATTGAGTTAAAGCATCCAAAATCAAGAATGGGATTAAACTTTGCAAAAAGTCAATTAGAATACTACATAAATTGGGCTCGTGAAGATGTTGGTGGTCATATCAGAGGTGCTTTTCAATTTAACATAAAACCAATACTTTTAACTTTGACAAGAAGGTTTAGTAGTGTTTCACAAAATGTAAGGAATGAAATTCAAAGTTTGAGTTCTATTTCTTTTGAACCAGAAATTTGGGAGATTGATTTTACAGGTAAAGTGAATAAGGTTCTTTAATTTCAAAAACAAAAAAGGTAAATTGCTATGAATAACACGGACAAAATCCGTGAGGCAAAGAAGAAATGGCTTGAAAAGGCGCAAAATTCCGAAATGAAAAGAAGCGGGATAAAATTTACAACTTTAAGTGATATTGATGTCCAGATGTTATATACCCCGGACGATCTTGAAAACTTTGATTATATGGAAAAGCTTGGCTTCCCGGGTGAATATCCTTACACGAGAGGAATTCACTATAATATGTATCGTGGCAGATTGTGGACGATGAGGCAATTTGCGGGATTTGGAACCCCGGAAGATACGAATCAAAGATTTAAATTCTTGTTAAAGCATGGTCAAACAGGTTTGAGCGTTGCGTTTGATCTTCCAACTTTGATGGGTATTGATGCTGACGACCCGATGGCTGAAGGTGAAGTTGGTGTGTGCGGTGTGTCAGTGAGTTCACTTGCAGATATGGAAATTGTTTTTAAAGATATTCCGCTTGATCAAGTTTCAACATCAATGACGATAAATGCACCAGCTGCGATGATATGGGCTATGTATCTTGTTGTTGCGGAAAAACAAGGTGTTAAGTTCAATCAACTTCGTGGGACAATTCAAAATGATATTTTAAAAGAATACATTGCTCAGAAAGAGTGGATTTATCCGCCTGAGCCATCAATTAAGTTGATCGTTGATACAATTAGATTTGCAAAAGATTATGTTCCGCAGTGGAATCCAATTTCAATAAGCGGTTATCACATTCGTGAGGCGGGGGCAACGGCGGTTCAAGAGCTTGCTTTTACGCTTGCAGATGGTTTTGCTTATGTTGAAGCTTGTATAAATTCTGGGATGGATGTTGATGAATTTGCACCACGGCTTTCGTTCTTCTTTAACTCACATCTTGATTTCTTTGAAGAAATTGCCAAGTTCAGAGCAGCTCGTAGAATCTGGGCAAGATATATGCGTGAAAAATACGGTGCAAAAAATCCACGCTCGTGGATGTTAAGATTTCATACTCAAACCGCTGGATGTTCGCTTACAGCTCAACAACCAGAAAACAATATCGTCAGAACCGCATTTGAAGCGCTTGCTGCTGTTTTGGGTGGAACGCAGAGCTTGCACACAAACTCAATGGATGAGACATACGCTTTGCCGACGGAAAAAGCTGCTAAAATCGCTTTGAGAACTCAACAAATTATTGCTTATGAAATCGGCGTCGCAAATGTTATTGACCCGCTTGGGGGAAGTTATTACATTGAATCTCTTACGAACAAAATTGAAGAAGAAGTTGAAAAGTATTTCAGGAAAATTGAATCTTATTCATCAAACGGTTCAATGCTTGAAGGAGTTATAAAAGCAATTGAAGATGGATTTTTCCAGAGGGAAATTGCAGAATCTGCTTACAGATATCAGCAAGAACTGGACAGAAAAGAAAGAATAATTGTTGGGGTGAATGAATTTGTTGAAGATGAACCTGTTGAAATTCCAATTTTGAGAATTCCACCTGAGGTAGCAGACAAACAAAAGAAGCGCCTTGCAGAGGTGAGGGCAACGAGAAATCAGGATGAAGTGAAGCGTGCGCTTGCAGAATTAAGAAAAGCTGCTGAGGAAGATCAACCGCTTATGCCTAAAATTCTTGATTGTGTCAGAGCATATTGCACGCTTGGAGAAATGACATCAACTTTGAAAGAAGTTTGGGGTGTTTATCAAGAACCGCTTGTTTTTTAAAAATTCCAAGAAAATTACTCAAAACTTAAAGGAAAAGGAAGAGATTGGAGTTGATGATGTTTTAAAGTATGCTGAGAAAGTTGGTTTTCTTGTTCTTGCGGTTGGAACGGAAGTTAAAAATACAAAAGGATTCAAACCAAAGGAGTGGTAAAAGTTTGTGCTTGATTATGTTAAGTTAGCACGTCCGAAGCAGTGGATAAAAAATTTTTTCATATTCGCTCCGCTTGTCTTTTCACATCATCTTTTGAATTTTGAAAAGATAAAAACAGAAATACTTACATTTCTTGCTTTTTCATTTGTTGCATCGTCTGTTTATGTGATAAATGACATTGCTGATCGTGAATCTGATAGAGTTCATCCTGTTAAGAAAAATAGACCGATTGCATCTGGTCGTGTTAAAGTTTGGCAGGGTTTTGTTTTTGCATTTTTTCTTTTCGTTTGCGGTTTGATTTTTTCTTTAACTCTTAATTTCAAAGCTCGTTTTTTGATAATTTCATATTTTTTGATGATGGCTCTTTACTCTTTCAAGTTAAAGCATGTTGTTTTGCTTGATGTTTTTGTGATTGCCATTGGTTTTATGATGAGAGTTCTTGCTGGCGCTTATTCAATTGAGGTTGTTGTATCAAAGTGGCTTTTTATAACGACCCTTTTTCTTTCGCTTTTCCTTGCCATTTCAAAGAGAAGGATGGAGCTTTACTTTTCAATTCAAAATCCAAATTCAGGGGCTTTGGAGCAGAGAAAAGTTCTTGACGAGTATAACATAAGGTTTGCGGATCAGATGCTTGTTATAACTGCAGGCGGAGCTGTGATTTCATACGCTTTGTATACGATTTCCGAAAGGACTGTTTCACTTTTCAAGACGGAATCGTTGATATACACGACAATTTTTGTTCTTTATGGGATTTTCAGGTATATGTATTTGATTTATCAAAAGAAAAGCGGTGAAAATCCGACCGATGTAATTTTGGGTGATGCAGGGATAATTGTAAATGTTTTTCTCTGGCTTTTTGCGTGTATTTTGATAATTTATCGTGAGCAAATTTTTAAATTCTTTGGTTTGTTTTAAAAAAATTAACACTTGCGTTAAAATGAAAGAGAAGATAAGAATTGCCTCGGGTCAAGGTTTCTGGGGCGATTGGCTTGAAGCCCCGATTCATCAAGTAACAAAAGGACCGATTGATTATCTTGTTATGGATTATCTTGCGGAAGTTACGATGTCAATTTTACAGAAACAGAAGAAAAAAGACCCAAACCTTGGATATGCTCGCGATTTTGTGAATTTGATGGAAAGAATTTTGCCGATTATAGTTGAGAAGAATATAAAAGTTGTAACAAATGGCGGTGGTGTTAATCCGATTGCTTGCAGAGACGCGATTTTTAAAGTTGCTCAAAAACTTGGGATAAAGGGATTAAAAATTGGGGTTGTCTTTGGGGATGATATACTTGACAAAATTGATGATTTCATCAAGATGGGTGTTGATTTCAAAAATATGGACACAGGTGAAACGATTGATAAAATTCGCGATCGCATAACAAGTGCGAATGTTTATTTTGGAGCTTTCCCAGTTGCAGAAGCTTTAAAACAAGGTGCGCAGATAGTCATCACAGGAAGAGTTACAGATACGGGCATAACGCTTGCGCCGATGATTTATGAATTTGAATGGAGTGAAAATGATTATGATAAACTTGCAGCTGGAATAGTTGCGGGTCATATACTTGAATGTGGAGCTCAAGCAACAGGAGGAAATTTTGGATACGATTGGCGTTCTGTCCCAGATATGGCTCACATTGGATTTCCAATCGCAGAAGCTTATCCAAATGGCGAAATAATCATAACAAAACACGAAAACACGGGCGGGCTTGTAACTGTTCAAACTGTTACAGAACAACTTGTCTATGAGATTGGAGACCCGACAAATTATATAACTCCAGAGGTGATTGCGGATTTTACGACGATTAAACTTGAACAGGTTGGGAAGGATAGAGTCAGGGTTTACGGTGTTAAAGGAAAACCGCCGACGGAATTTTACAAAGTATCAATGTCGTATTTTGATGGTTATATGGCTGTTGGAACTTTGACTTACTCCTGGCCTGATGCACTTGAAAAGGCAAAAAAAGCAGATGAAATTATAAGAACGAGATTGAAAGATCTCGGGCTTGAATTTGATGAAATCCATACAGAGTTTCTTGGATATAATTCATGCCACGGTCCGCTTGCACATAAAATTGAAGAACCAAATGAAGTAGTTTTGAGAATTGCTGTAAGAGGCAAAAGTTTTGAAGCTGTTGATAGATTTGGAAGAGAAGTTCCTGCTCTTATCTTAACAGGTCCACCTGGGGTAACTGGTTTTGGCGGTGGGCGTCCGCATCCAAGCGAAGTGATAGCTTACTGGCCAACCTTGATCCCGAAAAAATTTGTCAAACCAGAAATAATTGTTGAAGAAATTTAAAAATAAAAAATCAAATTAAATGAATTCGTTAAGCTTTCGTTATCTT
Organism: Candidatus Chryseopegocella kryptomonas; assembly: GCF_001536065.1. GTDB lineage: Bacteria > Bacteroidota > Ignavibacteria > Kryptoniales > Kryptoniaceae > Kryptonium > Kryptonium kryptomonas. The sequence goes on along the minus strand of NZ_CZVW01000005.1, from coordinate 91,742 downwards.
TTTCCCAAATATGGTGGCGTCACGAAGTTGTTCATTGATTATATTTACAACTTCAAAAATGTCAGCAAATTTTATGCGCATGACTTTGGAAATTTTGAAAATCTTGGCGAGCTAATTGAAAATGTTTTGAAAAGTTATAAAAATCGTGCGAAAGTTGTTGAAATTTTGAAAAAGCAAAATTCCTTGTATGGAAATTTTTCAGCGGAAAAAAATCTTGAACTGCTCTCAAAGGATAACACGCTTGCGGTTGTAACTGGGCAACAAGTTGGACTTTTCAGCGGACCTCTTTACACAATTTTTAAAATCATAACGACGATAAAGTTATCGGCTTTTCTATCTGAAAAATTCACAGATTATAACTTCGTTCCCGTCTTTTATCTTGAAAGCGAAGACCACGATTTTTTTGAAGCAAACAACGCAAAAATTTTTAACTCAAAAAACGAACTCATTAAAATTGAATTCAATCCTGACGAAACGAAAAAAGAAAATTATGGTCCAGTTGGCGAAATCAAATTCAACCAGCGAATCAATGATACACTAAAAAATCTTGAAGTTGAGCTTCAAGACACGGAGTTTAAAAATGATTTGCTTGGCTTACTTCGTTCATCATATTACGAAGGCGCTAACTTTGCGGAGGCGTTTGCAAAATTTGTCGGTGAATTATTTAAAGATTGGGGGTTGATTTTTTTGAATCCAAACGATGCTGATTTAAAAAAACTTCTTGTGCCAATTTTTGAAAAAGAAATAGATGAACATCCAAAACTTTCTTCATTGATAATTGATGTGAGTGCGGAGCTTGAAGAAGATTATCACGCACAGATTAAACCACGACCGATAAATCTTTTTATGTTTTACAAAGGTGGAAGATATCCAATAGAGCCAGCTGATGAGGAAGGAATTTTCAGGTTAAAAGGCGTTCGTTTTAAATTCAGCAGAGGGGAATTGAAAAACATTCTTGATTCAAATCCTCAACTTTTGAGTCCAAATGTTGTGTTAAGACCAATTTGTCAAGATGTTCTGCTTCCAACGATTTCTTATGTTGCTGGTCCATCTGAAATTGCATACTTTGCACAGCTTAAACCAGCATACTTTTATTTCAATGTCCCGATGCCAGTTATATTCCCGAGGATAAGTGCAACTTTAATTGAGCCAAAGATTAAGAAAATAATTGAAAAGTATGATGTTGATATAAGAGAGATTTTTTCGGACATTTCTTCGGTTGTAAAGAAAATTTTAATTTCAAGTTCTGATGTTGATATTGATGCCTTTTTCAATGTTGTGAAATCACGCTTTGATGCTTTGCTTGATGAGGTGAAAGATTTTGTTTCAAAAGTTGACCCGAATCTTTCAGGTGCTGTTGATAATTCAAGAGCGAAAATTCTTTATCACATAAACAGCATTTACGAGAAGACGCTTTCGGCACATCAAAAGAAAAATGAAATCATCGCAGGGCAAATTGAAAAATTGAAGATCAATTTATTCCCAGAAGAAGAATTGCAGGAGAGAATTTTAAACATCACTTATTTTCTCAACAAATATGGATTTGATTTAATTGAGAAATTATTCAACGAGTTTGACGCTTTTGATTTCAACCATCAAATTGTTTATCTCTGAAACTTACCTTTGTATTATTTTTTCTGGTTCTTTCCCGAGATTTTCAAGTTCAAATTTTGCTGATGTTGCAAGTTCGGAGTTTGGATATTTTTCAATGAATTTTTGATAATAAATTTTTGCTTTCTTGTAATCATTCAGTTCGTTTGCGTGGATAAAGCCGAGCATAAATAAAGAGTTCATTCCTTCTTTTGTATTTGGGTATGTTTCGTAAATTTTCTCAAAAATCTTCACTGCTTCTTTTGGCATTCGCAAATCGTTTAGATAAATCTGTGCGAGTTTGAAAAGGGCTTCGGGTTATTTCGGGTCTTTTGGGTTCTTTTGAACAAAGAGATTGTAAAGTTCAATTGCAGTTTTGAAATTCTTCTTTCTGTATTCGTTGTCTGCTTTTTCAAGAAGTGATAAATCGTTTTTCTTTGAGCAACTTGCGATGGATAGAACGATGATTAAAACAAAGGTTTTTATCTTCACTTTCTCTGTGATTTTATTTTTTGGTAAAATTTAAATTCTCGTCTAATAAAAGTCAAGATGATTGTGCGAATTTGAATTTTTGTTTTGGATTTTTTAATTTCTTTTTGAGCGATGGAGTCCGCTCCTAAATGTTCCGATTTACTCGGAACTGATGACTCCTACTTTTAGTCAAAAAAATGGCTAAAAGTAGGAGTTTTTTTTTATTTTAGAAGAAACTTTCTCAAATTTTGAAAATTCAAAAATTGTTTGGTGATTTGATTAACTTTATTGATAAGCATGACTATCAAAGGAGTGCTCCACTTACGAGGGACGAAATTAAATCGTGGAAATTAGTGCTTGAGTATTTTTCTGGCAAAGATGGGATTATAAGATTTTAACACGAAATTATAAAAACAAAAATAGTTTACAGATGAACGCAACCAAAAGTAAGGCAATTAAAGCTGTCGTTTTGCTTGGCTTTGTAAGTTTATTTGCGGATGTGACTTATGAAGGAGCTCGTGGAATTACAGGTCCATTTCTTTACACTCTTGGAGCGAGTGCAGGGATTGTCGGTTTAGTCAGCGGTCTGGGTGAGCTTACAGGTTATGGAGTTAGGCTGATCTCGGGTTATATATCTGATAAGATCAGGCGCTACTGGTTGATGACAGTGCTTGGTTATTTTATCAATCTTGTTTCAGTTCCGTTGCTTGCTTTTGCTGGAAAATGGGAAATTGCATCGGTTTTGATAATTGCAGAAAGATTTGGGAAAGCTGTGAGAACGCCCGCAAGAGATACAATTATCTCTTATGCTTCATCAAACATTGGATACGGAAAAGGTTTTGCTCTACACGAGGTTCTTGATCAAATTGGAGCAATAGTTGGACCTTTGATTGTTGCGAGCGTAATTTATGCAAGTAATTCATACAAAAATGCTTTTTTAATCCTTGGAATCCCTGCTTTGCTTTCACTTGCAACTCTTATCGCAACTATGATTATTTATCCAAATCCTGAAAAACTTGAAGTCAAAGATGAGAAAAAAGGCACAGATAGATTTGGGAAAATTTTCTTAATTTATCTCGTGTTCACCGCATTGACGATTTGCGGTTATCCACATTTTCAACTTGTTTCGTATCATTTTAAGAAAATTCAAATTGTTGGTGATGAGATTATACCTGTTTTATTTGCTGTTGCGATGGGGGTTGATGCTTTGACTGCTATTGTCGCTGGATTTTTGTTTGACAGATTTAGATTGAAAATTTTATTTCTTATCCCGATTTTTTCAATGCCGATTACAATTCTTGCTTTTGGGATTGATAATTTAATTGCGGTTATTTTTTCTGTTATTTTGTGGGGAATTGTGATGGGATTTCAAGAGACAATTATGAAGTCGGCAATTGCAGAGTTAGTCACTGCTGAAAGAAGAGGATTTGCTTTTGGAATTTTTCACGGCTTATTCGGTCTGGCGTGGTTTGTTGGAAGTTTCATAATGGGGAAGTTATATGAAGTGTCAATTTTTTATCTTGTTTTATTTTCAATCGCACTTCAAGTTTTGTCTTTGCTTTTTTATCTCAATTTGCGCTGCTTTGATCACGCTTGAAAAAGTTGAAGTCGTCAGGTATTCGCCGGGGAAAAATTGAGAGAATTGGAAAAGTTTTTGATTTTTTGTAAATTTGCAAAGCATAATTTACAAACCATTTCTTGTGTGAAATGTTTGAAGAGCTTACGCAAAAATTTGAATTGCTTTTCAAGAAGATACGAGGTCAGGCGCGCATAACGGAGTCAAACATTGCTGAAACGATGCGCGAAATAAGGCGAGTTCTTCTTGAAGCGGATGTGAATTATAAAGTTGTGAAGGATTTTACCGAAAGAGTTCAGCAAAAGGCAATAGGTCAGGAAGTATTGCGAAGCATAACGCCCGGGCAAATGCTTATAAAGATAATTTACGATGAGCTTGTCGCTTTGATGGGTTCAACCCGGGCGGATATAAAGTTTTCGCCAAATCCTCCGACAGTGATAATGGTTGTTGGATTGCAAGGTTCGGGTAAGACGACATTTTGCGCTAAACTTGCAAATCATTTAAAGCACAAAGGACGTCATCCTCTTCTTGTTGCTGCGGATATACATCGCCCGGCTGCAATTGAGCAGTTAAAGCAACTTGGAGAGCAAATTCAAGTTCCCGTGTTTTCAATTGATTCAAATGCGGATGCGGTTCAAATAGCGGTTAATTCAATTGATTATGCGAGAAAAAATTATAGAGATGTCGTTATAATTGACACCGCTGGAAGAATGCACATAGATGAGGAAATGATGCAAGAGGTTGAAAGAATCAAGGAAGCGGTGAAACCGACAGAAATTTTATTCGTCGTTGATTCAATGACAGGTCAGGAAGCGGTAAATGTTGCTAAGGAGTTTAACGATAGATTAAACTTTGATGGAGTTGTTCTGACAAAGCTTGATGGAGATGCTCGTGGTGGAGCTGCTCTTTCAATTAAAGCGGTTGTTAATAAGCCGATAAAATTTGTAAGTGTTGGTGAAAAGCTTGACGCTCTTGAGCCGTTTTATCCGGATCGTATGGCTTCAAGAATTCTGGGAATGGGTGATATAATCACGCTTGTTGAAAAAGCACAAAAACAGGTTGATGAGGAAAAAGCACGCAAGCTAGAGGAGAAGTTAAGGAAAAATCAATTCACACTTGAAGATTTCAGAGAGCAAATTCGTGAGATAAGGAAGATGGGACCTTTAAGGGAAATTTTAAGTATGATTCCTGGAGTTGGGAGCGCACTCAGAAATGTTGATATAGATGAGAAGGAACTTGTCAAAATTGAGGCGATAATAAATTCAATGACTCCGGAAGAGAGAAGGAAACCGCAGATTATAAATGCAAGCAGAAAAAGAAGAATTGCTATGGGAAGCGGGACAACAGTTCAAGATGTTAATAGATTGTTGAAACAATTTGAAGAGATGCAAAAATTATTGAAGCAATTGAATCGTGGAAGGTTTAAGGGTTTTAAAATTCCATTTTAGTTAAAAACAAAAAGAGGAGAAAATTGGCGGTTAAGATTCGTTTGCAGAGGTTCGGAAAAAAGAAACAACCTTTTTACAGGATCGTTGTTGCAGATTCAAGAGAGCCAAGAGATGGAAAGTATATTGAATCGGTTGGATGGTATAATCCACTTCCAGAACCAATGCAGGTTGAAATCAAGGAGGATAGAGTGATCCATTGGTTAAAGAAAGGAGCTATCCCGACGGATACAGTTAAAGCTCTATTGCGGAGAAAGGGAATCTGGTTGAAGTGGTCTTTGATGAAGCAAGGTAAGGATGAAGCTTTTATTCAAGCGGAATATGAGAAATGGCTTCAACTCCAAATTGACAGAGAAAAGCGAGAAAAGGAGAAGAAAGAACGTAGAAGATTAAAGAAGAAACAAAAAGGAGCAACTCAGGAAGGTTCTGGGCAGGGAGAGGCGCCATCTCAGGAAAGTTAATTTCTTGATGGTGACGCCCTCCAAATATAAACTGAAACACTACGGAGGGCTGGAAAAATGCGTGAATTTCTGGAATTTATCGCAAAGCATTTAGTTGACAAGCCAGAAGATGTTAAGATAACGATGGAAGACAGGGAGAATCGTGTGATATTCAGATTGCAAGTTGGACAAGGTGATGTTGGCAAGGTTATTGGTAGAAGAGGGAGAACCGCAAATGCAATGCGCGTTTTATTGAGCGCAGTTGCTGCAAAGGAAGGAAAAAGAGCGGTGCTTGAAATTTTGCAATGATGAATTAACTCTTTGATCTTCGCTTGATTGTGCTTTACAAAGATAAGATAAGATGTGAAAATGTGGCTGAAATATGTAATCACATTTTTTGTGTTTGGATTAAGTAGTGCAATTGCTGACGACGATGTGTCAAAGGAAAAAATTTTGCTTCCGGATTCGGTTTGCAAAAGAAAATTTGAGATGATTGATAAGGAGAAATTTGATGAGTTGATTGAAAAATCAAGAGAATTGCAGAAGAGGAGCGAGATGATGATGGAAAAGTATCGCAAGATGCTTGAGGAATCAAAGGAAATTCAAGAAAGGTTGAAAGGACTTGAATTGATGGAGGATTTGAAAAGGCATCTTGCTTATGTTGAAGCAGGTAAGTTTTTTGATGATACTGGTTTGATAATTGGACGCAGAAAGTATTTTATCCGAATCTGGAAGCATCCACCGAAGGAGTTGTTTAATATGCCAACGAAACCTATGAAATAATTTTGTTTGAAACAGATGGGTGATTTGTGTATAATTGGAAAAATTTTGAGACCTTATGGTCTCAGAGGACAAGTATGTGTTAAGCCAATTACTGATTTTGTTGAGAGATTTAAAAAGTTAAAGCGTGTCTATGTTGGCGATAATCCAGTTGAAGTTGAGGAACATCAGGTTGTGAGTTCTTTTTTGAGAGATGAAGATGTGATTTTGAAATTTAAGGGAGTAAATGATAGAACAAGCGCTGAATCGTTCTCTGGAAAATTTATCTATATTCCGGAAGAAGAACTTGTTCCGCTTCCCGAGGACTCTTTTTATGTCCATGATTTGATCGGTTTAAAAGTTTACGATACGAATGGGAATAAAATTGGAGTGATAACGGATGTGTGGCTTCTTCCAGCAAACGATGTTTATGTGGTTGAGTCAAAGGGAAAGGAAATTTTGATCCCTGCTATAAAAGATGTTGTAAAAGAAGTTGACCTTGAAAAAAAGATGATGATAATTGAGTTGATTGAAGGTTTAATTTGATGGAGTTCGGGAGGTGATGAGAATATGAGAATAGATATAATAACAGCTGTTCCGAAGATATTTGAAAGTCCATTGAATGCAAGCATAATCAAAAGAGCTCGTGAAAAAGGACTTGTTGAAATTTATGTCCACGATTTGCACGATTATGGAATTGGCAGATACAGACAGATTGATGATCATCCGTATGGTGGTGGCTCGGGAATGATTTTAAGACCTGAACCAATTTTTGAATGCATTGAAAAATTGAAAAGCGAGAGAGAATATGACGAGATAATTTTTTTAACTCCAGATGGAGAACTTTTCAATCAGAAGATGGCAAATGAATTCGCAAAACTTAACAATATAATTTTGCTCTGCGGACATTACAAGGGAGTTGATGAAAGAGTAAGAGAAGCGCTTGTCACTAAGGAAGTATCAATTGGAGATTATGTCTTAACAGGCGGAGAATTGCCAGCGCTTGTAGTAATAGATGCGACAATTCGTCTTATACCCGGAGTTTTAAACGATATTGAATCAGCGATGACTGATTCTTTTCAAACAGGTCTTCTTGATCATCCGCATTACACAAGACCTGCGGAATATAGAGGAATGAAAGTCCCAGAAGTTTTACTTTCTGGAAATCATGAGTTGATAAGAAAATGGAGATATGAAAAAGCACTTGAAAAAACGCTGAAAAGAAGGAAGGATTTGTTAAACAAAATTACAGGAGATGATAAAAATGGATAAGGTGAAACTCGTTGAATCAAAATACCTTAAAACGGACATACCGGATTTCAAGCCCGGTGACACTGTTTCTGTTCATGTCAAAGTTGTTGAAGGTGATAAGGAGAGAATTCAGGAATTTGAGGGAATTGTGATTTCAAGGCGAGGTAGTGGTTTGAATGAGACATTTACCGTGCGGAAAATTAGCGATGGCGTTGGTGTTGAGAGAATTTTCCCGATTCATTCCCCGTCAATTGCAAAGATTGAAGTTAAGAAGCGTGGCTCTGTAAGAAGGGCGAAACTTTATTATTTGCGTGAGATGAGCTCAAAACAAGTCAGACAAAAAACTTCAGAGTAATTCACGGAGACACGCTTTTGGCGTGTCTCTTTATTTATTTTTAAAACAAGAATGGTGTCGTAGAATGTTAAAACCTGGCGATAGAATTCCAAATTTTTCTGGCATGTGCACAGATGGAAGGATTATAACTTCAGATGATTTAAAAGGGAAATGGACTGTTTTATTTTTTTATCCAAAGGCGTTTACGCCGGGTTGCACAAAAGAAATTTGTAACATTCGTGATGGTTATGGGTTTCTTTCAAAGTATGATGTAAATGTTTTGGGCGTAAGCAAGGATGATGTTGAGACGCAGAAGAAGTTTAAAGAAAGATACAATTTCCCGTATGAGATGATCGCAGATGAAAATGCCAATGTGATTAAAGCGTTTGGAGTTTCTGGGATCTTGGGGTTTGCAAAAAGAGTTACATTTATCATAAATCCAGATGGCGAAATCGCTTATGTGATTGATAAAGTGAAGGTTTCGGAACATTATCGGCAAATTATTGATGCTCTTGAAAAAGTTTTAAAGCCAAATTGAAAACAAAAATCACAATTCTATGGAGATAGAAATTCTACCTATTCAAGAGAAGCAGATTCAAAAGTCGGGGTTGATGGATATATTTGAAAAAGTTTTGAACGGTGAAAGGTTAAGTTTTGATGATGGTGTAAAACTTTACAAAACAAATGATGTTCTTTCGCTTGGTTTTCTTGCAAATATCGTCAGAGAGAGATTGAACGGGAACAGGACTTATTTTGTGAAGAATCACATCATAAACTATTCAAACATTTGCGAACTTGATTGTAAGTTTTGCTCGTTTTACAGAAAGGAGGGACAAGATGGTGCTTATAGATTTACGCTTGAACAAATTTTTGAAAAAATTAGACCTTTGAAAGATGAAATTGTTGAGGTTCACATAGTTGGCTCACTTGATCCGAAACTTCCTTGGGATTATTACCTTGATATGATGCGTGGGATAAAAGAGATAAATCCGAAAATTAACATCAAAGCGTTTACGGCGGTTGAGATTGATTATTTTGCGAAGATGTTTGGAAAAAGTTATGAAGAGGTTTTATCTGAATTGAAAGAGGCGGGGCTTGATACGATGCCCGGTGGTGGAGCGGAAGTTTTCAGCGAGAGAGTAAGGCAAAAATTGTTCCCAGATAAAATTGGAGCAAAAGAGTGGCTTGAAGTTCATAAAACAGCGCATAAACTTGGCATAAAAACAAATGCGACGATGCTTTACGGTCATATGGAAACAATTGAAGAAAGAGTTCAACATTTGATAATGTTAAGAGAATTACAAGACGAGACGGGCGGTTTTCTGACATTTATACCGTTGCCTTATCATCCGAAGAATAACAAATTTGCAGGAGATTGGACAACCGGGTTGCAGAATTTGAAAAGTTTTGCGGTTGCAAGATTGATGCTTGATAATTTCCCGCATATAAAGTGTTTCTGGGTTTCAACTGGCGTTAAAGTTGCACAGGTTTCGCAAAGTTTTGGGGTTGATGATCTTGATGGCACTGTTCGTGAAGAAAGAATTTATCATATGGCTGGGGCTGATACAGCACAATATCTTTCAAAAAATCAACTTATAAAACTCATCAAAGACGCTGGTAGAACCCCCGTTGAAAGAGACGCTTACTACAATGTCATCGCAGAGTATTAAACAATGGCTAATTTAGATAAAATTTTGAAAATAAATGTCAAAGGTGAGTTTTTTGTTGACTCAACTTGCATAGATTGTGATGCGTGCAGACAAATTGCTCCAGAAGTTTTTGCTGACTCTGGCGGATATTCTTATGTTTATTCTCAACCGAAAAATGAAGTTGAAAAAAGAAAAGCAATTCAAGCGTTAATTTCTTGTCCTGTTGGTGCAATTGGATTTATAGGTGAGGATTCAAAGTTTTTAATTTCAAGTGTGATTAATGATTTTCCAATTTTGATTGAAGATGATGTTTTTTATTGTGGCTTTAATTCTGAAAAATCATTTGGGGCAAATAGTTATTTCATCAAAAATCCGAAGGGAAACTGGCTTATTGACTCGCCGAGATTCGTCCTTCATTTGGTTAAAAAATTTGAATCAATGGGCGGTGTTAAATATATCTTTCTTTCGCATCGTGATGATGTTGCTGATGCTGGGAAATTTGCTTCTCATTTTGGTGCAAGCGTTATAATTCATAAAGATGATTTAACTGGATTTAGGAATGCTGATATTGTGATTGAGGGTGAAAAACCTGTTGAAATAGTTTCAGGTTTTGTCGTTATCCCGACGCCCGGGCATACGAGAGGACATTGTGTATTACTTTACAAGGATAAATTTCTTTTCACTGGTGATCATCTATGGTGGGACAGAGATGAAAAACATCTTGACGCTGGGAGAGATGTTTGCTGGTATTCGTGGGAAAAGCAAATTGAGTCAATGGAGAAATTGCTTGGCTTTGATTTTGAATGGATTCTCCCGGGGCACGGACAAAAAGTTAAGTTATCAAAAAGTGATGTTAAGATTGAGATTGAAAAACTTGTAAAAAGAATGAAGGGATGGGGATGATGAAAATTCTTGATGATGTTAAGAGAGCGGAAAAACTTCAAAAAGAGAGCAAGTTTTCTGAAGCGCTTTCAATTTATGAAAAGGTTGATAAAGTTTTAAGTGAAAATGATTTTGATGATGAATGGCTTTATTATCTTCGGTTGAACGAGGGGCATTGTGCGAGGTTGGCGGGTGAATTTAAAAAGTCAATTAGATATTATCGTTTTGCTTTGCGTATCGCCAGAAGAATTGATGAAAGAGCAATTGCAGATGCGCACGCAGGGCTTGGAACTGCTTTTAGAGCGATTGGAAGGTTAAATGATGCGATTGAAAATTTTGAAATTGCGGTTGATATTTACAGAAAAATTAAAGACGAAGAAGGGCTTGCGTATATTCTTTGGGCAAAAGGAGGAACATTGAGGTTTATGGGTTTTTTGAAAGATGCGTTTGAAATGTTTAAAGATGCTTTTTCAATTTATAAAAAGTTGCGAAATAAATCGGGAATTGGATATTCACTTTGCGGGCTTGGTGGCGTCTCAAGAATTATGGGAAATTTTGATGACTCGCTTGAATACTATACGAACGCAAACAATGTGTTAAGAAGTTTAAAAGATAAATTTGGCATCGCTTATTCTTATTGTGGAATTGCAAACGCAAATCGTATGCTTGGGAATTTTGAAAAGGCACAGCATTATTTCAATCTTGCAACAAAAAATTATGAGGAAATAGGCGATAAGATAAGTTATGCTTATACACTCTGGGGCGAGGGAACGCTTGCAAAAGTAATTGGAAATTTTGAAAAGGCAATTGAAAAATTTTCAAGAGCGGAAAAAATTTTCAGAGAAACAGGAGATAAGAGGGGTCTGATTTACACCGAACTCGGGAAGATTGAAATTAATTATTTAATGGGGAAGAAGATTTCGGAGAAAAAATTTGACGAGATTTTTGAAATTTCAAAAAAATATGGCTATAATTTTGAGAGATTGCATGTTCAACTTGTGCGAGGTTTGATGAAAGGAGAAAATGTCTGCGATGTTTTAAACGAATATGAGCGACTTGGTTCAAGATTTGCGCAGAGGATAAATTTAGAGTTTCCATTAAACCTGCCGTAAAAATAAAATTTGTGTTTATGTGGTGAGAGCAAAACTTGGTGTGTTTGATTTCTTAAACGCAAAGCCGTTAATATATGCGATTGAGAAAAATAAGATCGCTCACAATTTTGATTTGATTTACGATATACCTTCACAGGTTGCAGTGAAACTTTTGAATAAAGAAATTAACGCTGGGCTTGTCCCATCAATTCATTACGCAAAGTATTCGGTTAAGTATCGCATCGTTCCAGAAATTTGCATTGCCTCACACGGTGCAGTTAACAGTATTCGTCTTTATTTCAAAAAAGATTTGAAAGATGTAAAAACCGTCGCAACGGATATAAGTTCAATGACATCTGTTATTTTGGCTCGCATCATACTTTCAGAGAAATACGATGTTCATCCGAAGTTCATTGCTATGAAGCCAAACCTTGAAGAGATGCTTGCTGTTGCTGATTCGGCTCTTTTAATTGGGGATCATGCGTTGTTTGAGAAATCTGGTTATGAAACATACATTGATCTTGGTGATGAATGGGATGATTTAACAGGTTTGCCCTTTGTTTACGCTTTGTGGGTTGGTCGCAGAGATAGTTTGAGTGAAGATGATATAAACGCATTGATAAACGCAAAAGAATACGGGCTTCAAAACATTGATGTAATTTGCGACGAAGCAAGCGAGAGATACGGCGTTGATTTTGAATTTTGCAAATTTTATTTGACAAAAAATTTACACTACGAGCTTGGCGAAGCGGAGATAAACGGGATGAAGGAATTTTTCACCTACGCTTTTTATTACGGAATAATAGAGTTTATCCCGGAGATAAAGTTTTATGAGTTTGAAAAAAGGACAATGAAAAAGTAAAAAGGAGAGTTGACCAATGAAGACAATGCTTATCTTGATCCCGGATATAAGAGAATTAATTCAAGCGGGGAGAAATGAAGAGTTAATTGATATTCTTGATGATCTTCATCCCGTGGATATAGCGGAAATAATCTCCGAGCTTCCGAACGATGAGAAGATAATTTTGTTCAAATTGATAAGAAAAGAAAAAGCGATAGAAGTTTTTGATGAGCTTGATGAGGATACGCAAATTTTCATCCTTGAAAATCTCCCACCAGAAGATAAAGCGTATTTTTTGAATGAAATGTCCCCTGACGAAAGAGCTGATTTATTTGAGGAATTGACAGTTGAGAAAAGTCGTGAATATGAATCTTTGATGACTGAGGAAGCAAAGCGTGAGGTTGAGATTTTAACATCTTATCCGTCTGAAACCGCTGGTGGATTGATGACAACGGAATTTGCTTCGGTCGTTGAAAGTATGACCGTTGGTGAAGCGATTGATTTTTTGAGAATGACTGCACCAGATAAGGAAACAATTTATTCAATCTATGTCACAAGTGAAAAAGGTGTTTTAGTTGGAGTTGTGCAATTGAAAGATTTAATTCTTTCTGATCCGAGAAAAAGGATAAGCGATATTATGGATGAAAAAGTTATAAGCGTTGAAGTTGATACGGATCAGGAAGAGGTTGCAAGTATAATGAAAAAATACAATTTGACGGTTATACCTGTCGTTGATAAATACAGAAAACTTTTGGGAATAATCACTGTTGATGATATTCTTGATGTCATCCACGAAGAGATGTCCGAGGATATAGCAAAAATGGTTGGAACTCAACTTGAAGATATTGAAACATTGCTTTCTCCGTTTAAATCAGCAAGGTTAAGAATGCCGTGGTTGATTTTGACTTACATAGGCGAAATTTTTGTCTCTTTCATAGTAAAACATTTTGAGCCAACGCTTCAACAAGTCATTGCACTTGCATCTTATATGCCTCTTATTGCAGCAATGGGTGGAAATGTTGGAACGCAAGCATCAACGATATGTGTTCGTGGTCTTGCAACTGGAAGCATAAAAATGGGTGATTTGAAAAGAGTTCTCGTCAAAGAAACGCTTGCTGGTTCAATTATGGGATTTACCTATGGAATGATTCTTGCGTTGATAACCGTTCTTGTCTATGGTTTTAAATACTCTTTTGTCTTGCCTTTGACTGCGTGGGTTGGATGTCTTGCTTCAATGACTTTTTCTTCAATTATGGGAACTATTGAACCATTTGTTCTGATAAAACTCAAACGAGACCCTGCAACTGCTGTTGGACCTCTTGTCACAACTGGGACAGATATTTTGAGTTCGGCGACTTATTTAAGTGTTGCAACATTGTTATTAAAACTTTTGGGTTAAGTTGAGAATTTTACTTGTTTATTTTTCTCGCACTGGGAACACGCAGAAGGTTGCAAATTTAATTTTTGAGCGATTGCGCATTGAGAAAATAGAGTGTGAAGTTTTTAAAATTGAGCCAATTTTTGATTTACCTTATCTTTTGTGGCTTTTTCTTTCTTTTGTCCCGTCTTTGCCTTTCCCTGTAAAAAGTTTGAAATTTTTAAAGCTTGAAAAATTTGACATTGTAATTCTTGGGACGCCGAAATGGACATTTAATTGTCCACCTGTGACATCTTTTATTTACAAGCTTAAAAAGTTTTCAAGGTCTCTTAATACAGGTAAAAGTTTGCCGAAAATTTTCCTTTTTCTGACATATGGTGGATTTAGGGAAGAGGTTTATCTTAAAAAGTTGGTGCGGAAAATTGAGGATTTCGGTTTTGAGATCGTTGCTTTTGAAAAATTTAAACGAAGTGAAATTCAAAATAATGATTTTCTTGGGAAGTTAGATAGATTTTGCAATTTGATTTTGAGTTCAATCAATCCATCTGACTTTGATATTGCCGAGCCCTGATTCAATGAAGATGTTAATTTTCTTTTGAACTTCATTAAAGTTGAAGCTTATATATTTATCTCCTTTTTTGTAAAAATTGTCAAACTTTTTTGAGGTAAACAAAGCGGATGGTGAAACGATTATCGCTCCGACATCTTTTGGAAGATAGACATCAAGATTTCCGAAACCGATGGATAGGTTTACATCTGCATCGTCAATTAATTCACCTGAAAGATCAAGGTCAAAAGTTCCCATCCCGCCTGAAAAATTCAAGCTTCTAAATCTTGCGTTTCCAAGTTTTTCTCCGTCAAATTTTGCAAGCCCAGCTTCAATTTCAAACCTTCTCATTATCGTTTTGTTGGGCTTTGTAAATTTTAAGTTTGTGCTACTTACACCAGTTGATAACTTGACATTTTTTAAATTTAACCCGCCAAGATCAATATCCGCTTTCGTTGCTCCAAGTTCTATATCAAGCGATGTTGGAAGGTCATCGCAAAGTTTGATATACCATTTCTCATCCCCAGATTTTTTTCCTGATTTTAAGTGCGTCATCTCAAGTTCAAGATATCCAATTCCATCTTCAACGAAATAATTTATATCAACGAGATTTTTCCCACTTTCTTTATCAGAATAACCATCAATTATCGCAATTTTGTCCTTATCCCCGGGAAGAATGTAAAAGACACCAGCTCCACCTGAAATTTTTATCTTCAGCTCTTTCTCATTTTTTCTTGGAATCTCTTTGTGAAATCTTGGCTGAAAAAAATCATTGTCATTTGCTAATGCAATTTGAACTAAAACAAATAAAATAACTATGTTGAGTTTATATTGCTTCAAGTTTCGGGCTTTGCTTTTATGTTTTCTCTATGTTTGATTTTACGGAGAAAGTGTGTTTCTGTTTCAATAATGTTTAAGTTTGTCTTTGAGCTTTTTGTAAAGCAATTCCCTTGCTCTGAAAATATGAACTTTAACAGTTCCAATCGGAAGTTTTAACTCTTTTGCGATTTCCTCGTATGATTTATCCTCAAAGTGTCGCATTATTATAACTTTTCTGTAATGTTCGGGAAGTGAATTAATTGCTTGGTGAATGATTTCATTTCTTTGTTTTTCAAATAATTCACGGTCGGGAGTTTGGCTCCAGTCGGGAATTTCGCGCTGAATTGTGTCCTCTTCAAGCTCGTAATCTTCATCAAGTGAAAAAGTTGAAATTTTTCGCTTTCGTACGAAGTCAATGCAATGGTTTGTTGCAATTTTGTAAAGCCAGGTGGAGAATGAAAATTCGGATTTAAAAGTTGAAATTGATGTGAAAGCTTTTGTGAAGATTTCCTGAACAAGGTCTTCAACTTCAGATTTTTGCTTTACGATTTTTAAAACTATCACTTCAACTTTTTTTCTGTATCTATTCATAAGTTCAACATATGCGGTTTCATCTCCGTTAATGGCAAGTTTAACAAGCTCTGTGTCTGAAAGATTTTTAAGATCTTTTTTGCCTCTTTTCATTTTCAGTGGATTGTTTTATGTAGAAAATCTGAGGTCATATAAAAAAGAAGCATCCCGATGAAAACGACGATTGGGGCTAATTTGGTTTTTGAATTGTTGATCTCCGGAATTAAATCAGTTGTTCCAACATAAAGCCCGATTCCAGATATAAACGCAAAGAGAAAACCTGTTGCTTTTTCGCTTATCTGTGGTATTCCAAGACCAACCAGAACGCCAGCAAAGGTTGCAAGTCCAACAAGAGATGCAAGAAGCAAAGATGTGCTAACTTTTTTACCAGAAGCTGAAATAACCGAAGCAACTGTCATACCTTCTGGGAATTTATGCAAGAAAATTCCGATAAAAAGAAGAAGCCCAATTATGTAGTTAAATTTCAAACCTATTGAAATTGCCATTCCATCAAAAAATGCGTGTGTGAAAAGTCCGAAAAAAATTGAATAACTTGCGGTTTTTGAGACGATATGTTCCGTGTGTGTTTCTTCGCCAAAATGAAGATGCGGGACAAGTGAATGTTCAAAAAAATGAAGCGTCGCATAACCAAGCATTATCAAGATTGATGCGGTTTCACCAATTGAGCGAATTGATTCGGGGATAAGCTGTGTTAAGACAAGAGCTACAATAAAGCCAGCACCAAGAGCAAGAAGATAATCTTGAAATTTCTGTGGCCACTTTTTCGTGAAAATTATAATCAAGCCACCAAGGATTTCTGCGATCGTTGCAATAAGACCAAGGGTTAAAATTAACGCTGTCATAATTTCTCAAAATTATTTTTGGCTTAAAATTTTTGCAATGTGGTTCAATAAACTCACCTGCGGATGCTCAACGATTCTTCCTATTTCTTTACCATTTTCAAAAAATATGAAAGTTGGGACTCGTGTGATATTGTATTTGTCGGTTAGACCTTTTAAAGTTTTGTCTCTGTCAAGTCCGACAAGTTTTATGTGTTTTTCTGATACACCTGCTTCGTCCATTATTCTGATAAATTTCGGGACATGTTCTCTGCTGTCTGGACACCAAGTCCCAAGAAAAACGATGACATCAAACTTATTGGCTTTTGATTTTATGATGTTGAAATTTTCCGTTTCATCAATTTTGAAATTTGAATAACCGTCGTTAAACCATTTGAAATCATTGGTTTTAAGAAGTTGAATTGGGAATTCGCCGATAATTATTTTTGTGTTTCCACGCTCAACGATTGTGTATTTTTTTATCCCGCATGCGAAAAATAAAATTGAAATTGTTAAGAGCAAGACAATTTTTTTCATTTTTTGTCCTCCAGCATTGTTTTTATTCTTGAAACAACCATTTCAATTGCGACTTCATTTTCTCCACCTCTTGGAATTATTATATCAGCCCATCTTTTACTTGGCTCAACAAATTCAAGATGCGATGGCTTAACTGTTGAAATATACTGATTTATCACTGACTCAAGCGTCCTTCCTCTTTCAAGTATGTCTCTTTTTATTCGTCTTAACACTCTCTCATCCGCATCTGTATCAACAAAAATTTTTATATCCATAAGTTCACGAAGTTCCTTTTCAACGAAGACAAGTATTCCCTCAATTATTATTACATCCTTCGGCTCAATGTGTTTTACTTGCGGAAGTCGTCTGTATGTTGTAAAGTCATAAATTGGCACATCAATAGGTTGGCGGTTTTTAAGGGCTTTAACATGTTCAATCAAAAGTTTAGTGTCAAGCGCATCTGGATGGTCAAAATTAATTTCTTCAATTTTTTTGCCTTCAAATTGTGAAATGTCTTTGTAATAATTATCGTGTTCAAGAATTATAACTTTTTCATCTCCGATTTTTTGTGCGATTTTTCTTGCAACGGTTGTTTTACCAGAGCCAGTGCCTCCTGCAATTCCAATGACAAGCGGTCTCATTTAAAATAATTCGGAGCAATTTGTTTTAATTCTTCTTTTTTGAGAAATCTCCATTCGCCAGGTTTGAGAGATTTATCTTCAAAGTTGCCAATTTTGGTTCTTATCAAAGTGTCAACTTTATAACCAAGTTTTTCAAACATTTTTCTTATCTGTCTGTTTTTACCTTCAACGATTTGTATTTCAACCCAGCAAGTTTTTGGGTTTGTTTTTATGACTTTAACTTTCGCTGGTAAAGTTGTGTAAGTTTCGCCTTCAATTTCAATCTCAATTCCGATTTGAAGTTTTAACAGGTCTTCTGGTTTTATCTTTTTGTTGAGTTTAACGAGATAAGTTTTTGAAACTTTTGAGTCTGGATTTGTTATAAAGTCCGCAAATTTATTATCGTTTGTCAAAATTAGAAGTCCGCCGGTGTCTTTGTCAAGTCGTCCTGCCGGAGCAACCCATGTATCAAGTTTGATGAAATCGTAAATTGTTTTTCTTCCCAATTCATCTTTTCTTGTCGTCACAACTCCTTTCGGTTTGTTGAAGATGATGTAAATTTTTTCTTTTGGCTTTAGAATTTCGCCATTAATTTCAATTTTATCTTTTTTCAAATCAACTCTGAAAGAGGGATTTTCTATTGTTTTTGAGTTAACTTTTACTTTGCCCTGAGTGATTAATTCACGCGCAATTTTTCTTGATGCGTAACCAAGTTTTGAAATTGCTCTTTCAAGTGAGACGCCACGCTTCATCTCATTTGAGATACTTAATTAATGTAAAGCCGAGAATTAACAAAATTATTAAAGCCAGTGTGAGCCAGTCAAAGTATTTGTCAATAAAAGTTTTAACTTTCGGACCAAAGAAGTAAATCAATCCACCGACGAGAAAAAATCTTGCTGGTCTGCTTAAAGCGGATGCGATTACAAGCGTTGAAAAATTTACTTGAAAAGCTCCAGCTGCAATTGTGAAAACTTTATATGGAATTGGCGTAAATCCGGCGATTGCAATTGCAACGAAAGCATTTTTATCATACATAACTTTAACGGCGTTATACTGTTCTTGAAGATGATAAAATTCAATTATCTTTCTCCCGATCAATTCGTAAAATTGAAAACCTATCAAATACCCGAACATTCCTCCAAGCACTGAACCAACAGAGCAGATAAAGGCATATCTAAAAGACAATTTTGGTTTGAGGAGTGCAATCGCAATTAGAAGGACATCTGGCGGAATTGGAAAGAAAGATGACTCTGCGAATGCAATTATAAAAAGAGCAAGACCTGCATAAGGTTTATCTGCGAAATTTTCAACCCATGCTTTGAGGTCAAACAAGAACTTTGAAATTTTCCGAAGCATTTCTCCACTTGTATGTTTTTAATTTGAAACAAAATAAAAATGTTAAATTTGAAATTCAAGTTTAGGTGAAAATCCGCTGACTTTTCTTGACTTTTTTGATTTTTTTTGCAAACTTAAAGCGAATGAAAAACAAAATTTGAGATTGTTTTATGAGGATACTTTACAAAGTTTTTCTGCTTTTTACCTTCCTTTCAACTGTAAATTTGTTTTCCCAAGGTGAGCAATGGGTATATAAAAAAAACAATTGCATTTCCAGCCACGGATACAGCTTTTGTGAGACCATTTTTATGTGCAGTTGATGCAAGTGGAAATCTCTGGGTTATATCTTCAAAAGCAACGGATACATCGGCACATAATTCGCTCTGGAAAGCTGGACCAAACGATGATGTTTTTACGCTTGTTTATGATTACACCGCAAGATTTGATACAACAAATGTTCATTCGTTAAGAGGAATAACAACAATTCAAAATGATGTTCTTGTTATTTTCAGGCAACCTCCATCAATTAGTGCGGTTGGTGTTTCAGGGCTTGATTATTTTAAGAATGGTGATCCACAGCAAAAGGTAAGATATGGCTTTGGATTTGGGCAATTTGGATATGGAACTTTTATTTATGGTTTGAGCGCAACGAAGGATAGTTTTGTTTATGCAGGGACGACATATCAGGTTGGAAATCCGGGACCAACACCGAGAGTTTATAACTTTACAAGTAGAACCATAACTAATTCAAGTGGAACTGCTGATCCAGGTGCCTATGTTCCACCAGCATATTACTCAAGCGATCCAGGTGGTTATAGTCAAGCTGGGGTTGATGCGATCAGGGATGTTGCTGTTATTCCCGATGCAGATTATAACAATCCAAATACGCCATTTTTCACGGCAAGAAATAGTTCAGAAGATAATCCAACTGCGGGAAATGTTGCAATATGGACTGGTGGAACCCAAGTTGAACCGAAAAATTATAGAGGTCAAGCGTTGACGGATTTTGCAGGTTTTCTTGCTCTTGGGAGATTTATACCATATGGAATTTACGCTGATCGTCAGGGAAGATTGTGGGTTTGCAGACCTGATTCAGGTTTTCAAACTGTTAAGGTGTTTGAGATAGCTGGAAATTTTGCAATGGAAGTTTTAACTCTTGAAGGTGCTCCATTTAATGCGCCATGTGATGTTGCTTTAAGTCGTGAAGAATCAAGAGCTTATGTGATTGATATGTTTGCACGGAGGGCTTATGTTTTTGAAAGGGTGACATCTGTTAAAAATGAACAAAATCTCCCGTTTGATTTTAAATTACATCAAAATTATCCAAATCCGTTTAACTCAACGACGGCGATAATCTATGAGATTCCAAATTCTGGGTTTGTTCGGATCAATGTTTATAATTCGCTTGGTCAAAAGATAAATGAACTTGTTAACTCTTTACAAAGTGCGGGTAAGCATGTTGTGTCTTTTGATGCAAGTGGTTTGACAAGTGGCGTTTATTATTATCAGCTTGAAGTTAACGGCCACAAATCAAAGTTGATGAAAATGGTTTTAATAAAATAGAATTTTTTGTGCCATGAAGTATTTTTGGAATCTTATTTTGCTCATTTTTTTGACTTCAATTGCCATTTCCCAAACTCCAAAAGGTAAAATCGCAGGTAAAGTTGTTGACAAATCAACTGGAGAGCCGTTGCCCGGGGCAAATGTTTTAATTGAGGGGACGACGATGGGCGCAGCTTGTAATTTTGACGGTGAGTATTTTATCATAAATGTCCCACCAGGTCGTTACAATCTTGTTGCAAGTATGGTTGGTTATAGAAAGATGGTTGTTAAAGATGTCCTTGTCTATGTTGATAGAACTACAACGGTCAATTTTCAGCTTGAGCCAACTGTTATAGAGGTTGAGCCAGTTGTAGTTGAAGCGAGGCGACCTGTGATTGAGAAAGATAAGACATCAACATCTGTTAATATTGAGTCAAGAGAAATTGAATCCGCACCAATTGAAGGTTTAAAGCAAATACTTGAGCTTACCGCTGGCATAATACAAAATCCTAATGGAACATACAGCGTTCGTGGTGGAGGTGCGTATGAACTTAATTTTATGATTAACGGTGTTGAACAAATTACAACAAACACTGGTGTCCCGGGTTATAGTTTCGCATGGGATAAATCAAATAATAGTTGGAAGTATGATTATAATCCGCTTGCGGTTGCACAGATGGAGATAATCTCAGGTGGTTTCAGTGCTGAATATGGGAATGCTCAATCTGGAGTTGTTAAGGTTGTGACAAAAGAAGGTGGACCTAAATTATCTGGTGAATTTAGATTTGAGTATAGACCACCGGGGCAATATCATTGGGGTCATTATCTTTACGGACCTGAAAATGTTGAATGGAAAAAATGGGGAACGCTTGAAGCGTGGAAGAAAACATATCCTGATTCTTCTGATGAGTGGCTTTACAAAATGTGGAAAAAATGGGTGGAAAATCATTCACCAACACCAGATGGTGGGGCTAATCCACTTGGCGTTTATGATTACAGGAAACTTTCGTATAAAAGATTCCTTCTTGGTTTTGGTGGTCCGCTCGGAAGCAGCCCCGAAGCCTTGAGATTTTTTATATCTGCTGAATATAGAGCTAAACCAACGAGAATCCCAACAATTGAAAGAGTGCAGATCTATCAAAATTATACTTTAACCTTATCTTGGAATCCTGTTCCGGGTCATAAGTTCAAATTGATGGGGATGTATCAGTATTACCGTGGTGGATTGTTTTCTGGCTCTGATGATATTCGCTGGGCTGGAAGAGATGGTTCGTGGAAGTATGTTCTTGTCACTGATTCACCAAGAGATGAGATAACCACAACGCAAAGTTTCACCTGGACATATGCGATAAACCCAAAGTCGTTTTTTGAGTTAACAGCGTATCATTCGCGGGAAAGATATATCGTTTTAGTTTTACCTGTTCCGCAAAGACCGAGCTATTTAAGAGATGATGTGTGGTCAATACCACCTGGACCATGGGATGAGGGATATAGAACTGTTTACTCATTTACGACACTTTATGGGCAAGATGCACGAACCGACGCTTGGAGCATTTACGGAGATTACACAAATCAGATAACGCCAAGGTTGCAGATTAAGGCTGGATTTAAATTTAATTACTGGGATACTTATTACAATGCTGTTTCAAGTTTTGCTGCGAATGCTTTTATATCAAGAACAGGTTATGCTGAATATTACAAAGCTTATCCGTTTTATATCGCTGGTTACGCACAAAGCAGATTTGAATACGAAGGAATGGTTGCAAATGTCGGGGTTAGATTGGATGGTTATAATTTTAACACAGAAATTCCTTACGATAGATTTAACCCGTTTTATCCCGCACTTGGGGCCGAAGCGATTGGTGACCCAAGAACTAAAAAAACCCGTGGATATGTTCGCATCTCACCTCGCTTTGGTTTGTCATTTCCAATCGGTGAGAATACTGCGTTCAGGTTACAGTATGGACATTTCTATTCAATGCCTACGTTTAAGGAAGCATTAATGAAAACAACAGAACTTGGTTGGATTGCGTATGGAAATGGCAATCTTGGACCAAAACAGACGATTAGTTATGAATTTGGGATTCAACACAGTTACAAAGGAACGCACAGGGTTGATGTTGTTGCATACTACAACGATAGAGTCAAGCAAGTTGGAACGCTTTATATTTATGCACCGAGCGCAGGGATAAGAAGAAACAAGAGATATGTAACTTATGAAAACAATTCTTATGGTGCGTCAAAAGGTATTGAAATTACCGTTGATAAAGTTGCTCCCGGTCGTTGGGGTTATAGATTAACTTATAGTTTGTCGCGGACGACATTTGGTTATTATGGACCAAGATCTCTTTGGTCTGATGATCCAAATGATCCGAGAAATTATCAGGAAAGAAATCAAGCAAATGATTTTCTCTCCTATGATGATAGAACTCATACTTTCAGGGCTCTTGTAAGTTATAATGTTGAAAAAGGCGGTGGGATAGAAATTTTTGGAATTAAACCTTTTTCTGACTTTACAATTAGTATAACTTATACCGCCCAAAGCGGAACTCCATTTACTTATGTGACAAGTTATGATGAATTCAAAGATGTTGTTAATAACCGTCGTTATCCCCTTGAAGCAAAAGCTGATCTTAACATAACAAAGAGGGTTTATGTGGGAAAGCAAAGTATTTTACTCGGTATTCGCGTGATGAATTTATTTAACAACAGATGGTTAACACCATTTTCATCACAGGATGATTTGAGGGATTGGGTTGAAAGAAATATAACTCCGGATATGTTGAAACCAGGCGAAGATCCATTGAATCCGCGGGCAAGTTATAAATTTAACTACTTCACGACTTATCGCAATGTTCCAAGAGAAATTTACTTCACAGTTGGACTTGGTTTTTAAAAGAAAGAATGGGTTAAAATGCGAATAAAAATCTTCGCTTTAACTTTAATTTTGCTTGGTCAATTAAATGCGCAAATTGATGCACCTATTCTTTATTTCAAAAGAGGAATGCTGTGGGAATCATTTTATTACGGAAAAATTTGTCCACCATTTAACAACTGGCAAAGGATAAATTATGGAATGGATTGGCCTGGATTTGATCCTGAATGGATTGGTGCTGATATAGGTGGTGCAGCTTCGCATCTTATCACAGGTGGTTTTATAATTGCCGGTCTTGATTCAAATGGAAAAGTTATAGCAGCTGATGATTGGGCAATGTATGCGGGGACGGTTTCGCCCGAGCCCGGAGCAAAATATATTGTTAAAAAACACACAAAAATTACAAATCACTGGCAAACAAAATTTCAAGGACCTGAAGAGATAATTGAGAGCGTTTGGGAATATAATCCTAACTATCAATCACAATATCAAGGTGATATGCCTTTGCCTGTAAGAGTTGAGAGAAAAGCAATGCAGTGGAGCGGTTCTCAATCTGATGAAAATTACATCATAATTGAGTATGTGATAAAAAACATAAGCAACGAACTTTCACCAACAGATAAATTTGGACTTTACAATGCAACGATTTACAGGATGTATATTCTTTTCACTTATGCTTTCTCAATAAATTCAAGGGCATGGAGAATTCTTTTTTATCCGCAGTATAGTGAGGGAGCTCGTAACAATCGTTTTTTCTTTCTTCCGGCTGAAAGATTACTTTTCGGTTATGCTGATGACTTTCCCGCAACGCCGGGGAGAAATGAGAAATACGGTTATTATGATCAAGGTGGACCGCAGAGGCAGGGAGAGTGGCTTGCGCCAGGTTATCCGGGATTAAGATTTCTTTATGTTTCGCCAGATAGCACGGGCAGAACAAATAGAATAAATGGTTATGCTTGGTCGGCTGCTGATGATAGAATTGATCTGTATGGACCATTTGGAACCGCAAGCGTTGGTTTAGATGGTAGATATGCAATTTGTAGAGACCCGAGAAATGCTTCTTCCGCTGTTGTTTCTCCATCCGATCCGATATGGACGACAAGAAGAATGTGGTCACTTGTTTCACTTGGACCCTGGACATTAAGACCAGGGGATACGATAAAAATCGTGACCGCTGAAGTTATCGGTGGTATCTCGTATAAAGAAGCAATTGATCCAAATACAACTGCTTCTATTGTTGGGAGTAGGGGGTATAATGAATTGTTAAAGAATTCACGGCGTGCGCAGTTTAACTTTGATAATAATTACAATGTCCCGGATCCACCTCCAGCTCCAAATTTTAATGTTCGTCTCTTTGACGAAGCCGAGGGCGTGATAGCAAATGTTGTTGAATGGTATGACTCCGTTGAAGCTATACCAGATCGGGATTATTCTGGTGATGAAGCGTTTGATTTAGTAGGTTATAGGATTTATCGCTCAAATTATCTACCAATTGGACCGTGGGAATTAATAGCAGATGTTAAGAAAGGAGATCCAAAATTTTATGATCCGACAAAACGAAAATATAAATTCGTTGATACTGCTGTTACGGTTGGATTCAGTTATTATTATGCGATTACAAGTTATGATACTGGACATATGAGCTGGCCACCGAATCCATTGGCTCGTTTTCCGGAAACTGGCTCAAATCGTGTCCCACCTATGGAAAGTTCTATCTTTGCAAATAGAATGACAATTCCATTTAAAGCAACGATACCAGCAACGAATGAACTTGAAAAGGTTCTCGTTGTTCCAAATCCTTTTATAAGTCGTTCTGGATTTTTAAATCCACGCGATGTTGATGTAATTCAGTTTATCAATATACCAAGCCCGTGTGTAATAAGAATCTACACGATTCGTGGTGATCTTGTAAAAACAATTTATCACAATGATGGTTCTGGAATTGCTTCGTGGAATCAAGTAACTGACTACGGTCAATATGTTGAAAGTGGAATTTACATCTACCATATAGAAACGCCAGATGGTAAAAAGAAAATTGGGAAATTCGCAATAATAAGATGAGGAAAGTTATGAAGAAAGCAGTTTTGCTTTTGGCAGTTTTAATTTCTTTTATAAGTTCTCAAGATTTTAAAAAAGTTGGCACAACTGGATATGTATTTCTTGAAATTCCCGTAAGTGCAAGGGCAAGTGCGCTTGGTGATGCTTCTGTTGCTTTATTCCATACGGGGGCTGATGCAATTTTTATAAATCCTGCACTTGTCGGATTTACTTCAAAAAGACATTCGCTTAACTTTACATTTGCAAATTGGCTTGCGGATACCAAACATCAAGCAGGTGCATATCTTTTTAAACTTGGAAATTTTGGCGTTTTTGGTGTTGGATTTGTTCGGCTTGATTTTGGAACAATGCAGGGGACTACAAACGCAAATCCAGACCAACCTGGAAATTATGTGATAACTGAACCATTTTCAGCTGATGCAATGGCATTTGGAATCTCTTATTCAAGAATGTTAACCGATAGATTCTCATTTGGCGGGTTTGTTAAGTATGTAAGAGAAAAAATCTGGATTTATAAATCTGATAACTTCGTCTTTGATGTTGGGATAATTTATTTCACAGGATTTAGAAGTTTGCGAATTGCGGGAGCAATTCAAAATTTCGGAGTTGACAGCAAATATATTGGAGACACATTTAAGATGCCTTCCGTTTTTAAACTTGGTATTGCTGGCGAAATTCTGGGTGAGCACAACACCCCAACTCGTCTGTCCATTTCAGTTGAAGCACTTCATCCAAGCGACTCGCCTGAAAAACTAAATTTTGGAGTTGAGTATACCTTCAAAAATTTTTTAAGTTTGAGAGGCGGATACAAGTTTAACTATGACGAGGAAAATTTCACATTTGGATTTGGTTTGGCTGGATTTAACATTGGAGTTCCAGTAAATTTTGATTTTGCTTTTGTTAATTTCTCACGGCTTGGGAGTGTTTT
The DNA here is from genome assembly GCF_001536065.1 of Candidatus Chryseopegocella kryptomonas. Lineage (GTDB taxonomy): Bacteria > Bacteroidota > Ignavibacteria > Kryptoniales > Kryptoniaceae > Kryptonium > Kryptonium kryptomonas. Next base: position 65,386 of record NZ_CZVW01000005.1, on the reverse strand, counting down.
AAGAATTGGAATAGGGGCTGAATTTTAGTTTGTTGAATATCTGAAAAATTCTTATAATGCATTAAAGCACCTGCGGGTTTCCCCGCCACATTTTTTAAAATCAAAAGGTTATTTGGCTTATGAGAGTTTTAAAATCAGAAGAGAGGGCTTATTTTAATTTTGATCTTTTCAGCGAGCAAAGCGAATATCGCAAGGTAAATTATGACTTTGTCAGCAGAACTTTTCCAATTGATTTAATTCAAGCAGGCAAAAAATTAACAATCATTGATCTTGCCTGTGGAACTGGGCTTATTACTTCAATGATCGTTGAAATTTTGAAGGGAGCAAAATGTAAAATTTTCGGAATTGACCCAAATCCAGCATCTATTGAAATTGCCAGAAGAAAAGTTCAACCAATTGGTGAAACGGAAGTTGAATTTTGTGAATCATACGCCGAAGAGATAACTGAATTTATCAAACCCGAGAGTGTTGATGTTGTCTATTTTTGCAACGCAATTCACGAGATACCAACTGATGAAGCAAAACAAAAATCTTTAAATGCGATCTCAAAGGTTTTAAAGCGAGGTGGAAAACTTTTCATAAACAGCACTTTTACAAAAGAATCTTACACGCCTGACACGGTTAAATTTTGGGGCATGCTTAAACTTCTTGCTTTTCAAGCGCTTGGGAAAAAGAGAGATAAAAACGCATCTTCATTTGAAATTTTATCGGTTGATGATTATAAGAGTAAAATTGAGAAAGAAGGTTTCGTTGTGAATGAGATAAAAAGCACAAGAGTTGAATTAAGCGAAAAAGCAATGCTTGCAATTTGTGAATATGATGCTTTTATAAAAGGTGTGTTTATTGATATGGAAGATTCGGATAGTTTTTCTCTCCAGCAAAAAAGTGATGCTTTAAAACTTGCTGTGAAAACGATAATCGCACAGGTCAAAGAGAAAGCAGGTCAATTTAATCCATTCGCAAGGAACTGGATTGAATTTTCGTGTGTGAAGATTTGATGGTGTTTGATTTTTTCACTTCCGTTTTTTATCTTTCCGAAAAATTTTGAAAGCGAGGATGAGGATAAAAGAGAAGATTATGGATGCGTTAGACATTGAGAGGACACTTAACAGATTGGCGCACGAGATAATTGAGCGGAATAAAGGTTCAAAAAATCTTGCCATTGTCGGGATAAGAACGAGGGGAGAATTTCTTGCAAGACGACTTGCGGAAAAAATTTCAAAACTTGAAAACACATCCGTTCCAGTTGGGGTTCTTGATATAACTTTTTACAGAGACGATGTGCGATTGAAATTAAGACAGCCAGAAGTCAAAACAACGGAAATAAATTTTCCGATTGATGATAAAGATATAATCCTTGTTGATGATGTTTTATTTACAGGCAGAACTGTAAGAGCAGCGCTTGATGAACTTATTGATTTTGGAAGACCGAAAACAGTTCAACTTGTCGTTTTAATTGATAGAGGGAATCGTGAACTTCCAATTCAAGCAGATTTTGTCGGGAAAAAAGTTAAGACAAGTTTAAATGAAGAGATAAAGGTTAATCTTCGTGAGGTTGATGGTGATGACTCGGTTCTTTTAATTGAGCACGATTGAAGCCGAAACCAAATGGTTTCGGCTTTTTTATTTTAAAACAAAAATTTAAAATTTTATGCCGTTGAAAAGTAAACATTTGCTTGGGCTTGAATGTATGCCGAAAGAGGATATTGAATTAATTTTAGACACAGCGGTTTCATTTAAAGAAGTTCTTGAAAGACCGATAAAGAAAGTTCCAACTTTACAGGGGAAGACGGTTGTAAATCTTTTCTTTGAAAGTTCAACTAGGACGAGAATATCGTTTGAGCTTGCGGAGAGAAGATTGTCTGCAGATGTTGTTAATTTTGCAACAGCTGGAAGCAGTATAGCAAAGGGTGAGACATTTAAAGATACGGTAAAAAATATAGAAGCGATGAAAATTGATATGGTTGTCATAAGACATTCGTCTTCTGGTGCGCCTCATTTTCTTGCAAAGATAATTGACGCAAGTGTAATAAATGCAGGAGATGGAACGCATGAACATCCAACACAAGCTTTGCTTGACATTTTCACAATGCGTGAAAAATTCGGAAAAATTGAAGGATTAAATGTTTGCATAGTTGGTGATATTTTGCATAGTCGTGTCGCAAGGTCAAATATATTTGGATTAAAAACGCTTGGTGCAAATGTTTTCGTCTGCGGTCCTGAAACGCTCATTCCAAGAGATATTGAAAAACTTGGCGTCCAGGTTTATCATAACATTGATGAAGTTATACCAAAAGTTGATGTTTTAAATGTTTTAAGATTGCAGCTTGAAAGACAGAACTCGGCTTTTATCCCATCGCTTCAGGAGTATCATAAATTTTTTGGGATCACAAGGAAACGGCTTGAGAAAGCAAGCAAACCAATTTTGATAATGCATCCAGGACCTATAAATCGTGGTGTTGAGTTATCTTCAGATGTTGCTGATAGCGAGCATTCTGTTATACTTGAACAGGTCACAAATGGGGTTGCGGTTAGAATGGCAGTTCTTTATTTGCTTGGGACTATGGGGAGTTAAATTCGTTTGAAAATTTAACGGGTCGTTTTTATATTTGTTTTAGTTGAGCAACCAAAACTTCAAAAGGTATGCGAAAGTTTCTATTTTTAATTTTGACTTTTTTCGTTCTTCAAATTTCAAATGGAGTTGAGCACATGCCGAAATCAAAAATTTCTTTCATCACAATTTATCCAAATGGAGCTTTCATAACGAAACTTGTTGAAACATCGCTCAAAAAAGGGGAAAACTTGATAAAAATTTCGGGGTTTCCAGAAAGTTTGAATAATCAATCTGTTCAAGTTGAAATTTTAAAAGGGGATGGTGTAAAAATTTCCGATGTGAAAGTTGAAGAGACATATCTTGAAAGTCCAGAAGTTGAAAAGATCAAAAAATTGAAGGCGAAGTTAGATAGTTTGAATGATTTGATAACTTCAAAACAGGGGGAACTTGATGTCGTTCTTGGGAAAATTGAACTTTTAAAGAAGTTAACACCAGCAAGTGAGAAACAAAAATTTACGGTTTCGGAGATTGAATCTTATTTAAAATTTTTCAGCAAGACGCTTGGAGAGAACATAAAAGAGAAAAATCGCATTGAAAAAGAGATTGAGGATTTAAAAGCGGAGAAGAAAAAAGTTGAAGATGAACTTGAGCAAATTTCATCTGTAAAGAAGAAGGGGAAAAATGTTGAAATTGCAATTTATTCAAATTCGGACAAGAATGTTGAGTTGAAGGTTTCATATTTTGTTTACGGGGTTAGTTGGAATTCTGGTTATGAGGTGCGGGCAAATTCAAATGTTGGGAAAGTTGATTTTGATTATTTTTCTTTTGTCAGACAGATGACGGGTGAAGATTGGATTGATGTCCCTGCAGAAATATCTACTGCGCCAGTTGCTGTTTCTGGAACCCCACCTGAGTTATCACAATGGACTATTGATATTTATCAACCACCTGTGAGGTCTGAAAAGCGTATTTTTATGGAAATGCCAAGAAAGGAAAAAGTAGAAATACCTGAAATTATTGAGCCGTTTTATGTTTCACCGGAATTTGAAACATCAATCACATCTGTTAGTTTCAAGTTTCAAAAACTTAACATTCCATCGGACAATCAATCGCACAAAATTTTCCTTGCATCGTTTTCTCAGGAAAGTCAGCTGGTTTATTACGCTGTCCCGAAATTGTCAAGATATGCTTATTTGAGAGTTAAATTGAAAAACGATTTTGGATTTCCGATTTTGCCAGGTGAGGCGAAGATTTATGTTGATGGTAAATATATTTCATCTTCTTTAATTCAGAGAATTTTGCCGGGGCAGATGTTTGATTTATCACTTGGAGTTGATGAAGCAATAAAAATTAATCGCAACTTGAAAAATAAATTCACAGAATATATAGGCGTATTCGGTGGGACGGTGAAAGTTTCGTATGAGTATGAAACAGAAATTGAAAATGGCAAAGGCGTTGATGTTTTTGTTGAGGTGAAAGAAAATTATCCAATTTCAAGAAATGAGAAAATAAAAGTTGTGCTTGAGTCCCCAGACGAAAAAGAAGCGGAGATTGGAGAGAATGGAATTATAACTTGGAAGTTCAATTTGAAAGCGGGGGAGAAAAAAATTTTAAAATTGAAATTTTATGTTGAGCATCCGAAAGATGTCAGAGTTTATGGTCTGGATTAATGTAATATAACAAAATCTCAAACAAAAGCGAGGTTAAAATGGCAGAAGTTAAAAGTGGTCCGGGATTAAAGTATAAGCCACTTGTTCCACCTGAACAAACGATGAAAGAATTTACGGTTCGTGCTTTGATTCTTGGATTAGTGATGTCTGTCGTTTTAGGAGCAGCGAATGCTTATCTTGGTTTGAAAGCGGGAATGACTATTGCAGCTACATATCCAGCAGCGGTTATAAGTATGGCATTTTTGAGGTTATTTAGAGGGACAATACTTGAAGAAAATTTTGCAAGAACAGTTGGCTCAATTGGTGAATCTGTTGCAGCTGGTGCAATTTTTACAATTCCGGCTTTTTTGATAGCGGGTGTTTGGGATAATTTTGATGCTCCACAAAGATACTGGGAATCTTCTTTAATAATGCTTGTTGGCGGAGTTATTGGTATTCTTTTTGTCACACTTTTGAGAAGAGTTCTTGTAGAAGATCCAGAATTGCCTTTCCCTGAATCAGTTGCTGCGTCTGAAATTCACAAAGCTGGTCAGGCAGGCGGAAGTGGGGCAAAATATCTTTTCGGTGCGATGGGAATTGGTGCGTTAATTCAAACACTTGGAAAGTTTAATTTCTTTGCGACAAGCTGGGAAAAGTTCACAACATTTGCGAAGACGGGTGTAAAGTTGTTAAGTGGAAGGGGACAGGAGATAACGAGTGTTTCTGCTGGTGGAGGAACACTTTTAACTGCACCTGCGGTAAGCCCAGCATATATTGGTGTTGGATTCATAATTGGTCCACGGCTTGCTGCTCTTAACTTCAGCGGTGGATTGCTTGCGTGGGGATTGTTTGTCCCACTCCTTATGTATTTCCTTGGTCCACAACTTGAACCGCTTGTTGTTAAAGAGGGTCAACCTACATCATGGGTTGAATTATCTTATGCTATTTGGAAATTTATCGTTCGCCCGATTGCAATTGGTGGAATGCTTTTAAGTGCGATTTACACCCTTTATAGAATGAGAAATAGCCTTGCAATCGGGCTTAAACGTTCAATCACCGATTTAAAGAAAGCAACCTCTGGCGAAGCGACGACAATAAGCAGGATTGATCAAGATTTAAGTTTAAAATGGGTTCTTCCACTTCTTTTAATTTTTGCTGTGTTTACTTTTGTGCTTTATTACTATTTCAGCGGTATGTTCAACGCATCAATCACTGCAACGATAGTTATGTTAATTGCTGGATTTTTCTTCGCTGCGGTTTCTGGTTATCTTGTTGGAATTATTGGCTCAAGCAATAATCCTGTAAGTGGTCTTACGCTTTCAACTTTGATAGTTGCTGCACTTTTGATGGTTGTTCTTGGTGTTAAGGGAATTCCTGGTGTTGCTGCTGTCCTTGGTGTTGCTGCTGTTATATGTGTAGCAGCTGCTGTTGCTGGTGAAATGTTCCAAGATTTGAAAGTTGGTCATATTCTTGGAGGAACGCCGTGGAAGATGCAGGTTGGTGATATAATTGGTGTTTTCGTTGCTTCATTTGTTCTTTACTTCCCGTTGCTTGTTTTACATCAAGGCGATATAAAAGCAGGTGGAACTGGTTTTGGTGGAAAAGCACTCCCTGCGCCTCAGGCAAGTTTGATGGCTATGCTCTCAAAAGGTATCGTCGGCGGTGAAATGGCTTGGCCACTTATCGTTGTCGGTATGCTTATGGCTTTTGGATTGATACTGCTTCAGGTGAGAAGCCCAATGCTTGTCTGCGTTGGGATGTATCTGCCATTTGAAACAACGTCCGCCATCTTCGTTGGTGGTTTGATTAGAGGGATTGCGGATTTAATTGCAAAAAGAAGAGGTTTCACACAGGAGCAAATGTCAAAACTTGAAAATAATGGGACTCTTCTTGCTTCTGGTTTAATTGCTGGTGAAGCGTTGATGGGATTAATTTTTGCTGGTCTTGCTTTCTACGAAGTCAAAATAAAACCGATAACCCCAACCCCATCATATCTTATCAGCTTGTTTGTAATTCTTATAATTGCGTTGATTTTGATAATAACTCCAGTTCGTTATGCTTCTCAGGGTGAGAAAAAATAATTTTTAATTTTTCATTCAATTTTCATCCTCCCCCGGACAAGGGGGAGGATTTTATATTTTTGTGAAGCATGTGAAATCGGTTTTTGATTTTTCAAGCACTTGTTTTAAATTATATGTGATTTTCTTAAACAAAAGCACATTGTTAAAAATGTTAAGTGAATATCTTCCGATTTTCATATTAATGACATTCGCTCTTATTTTCGCTTCATTTATGGTCCTATCCAATAGAATCTTCGGACCAAAGAAACCCAATCCTGAAAAACTTTCAACCTACGAAAGCGGAATGGAGCCGATAAGAACTGCAAGAGACAGATTTTCTGTTAAGTTTTATCTTGTTGCGATGCTTTTCATAATTTTTGATATTGAAATTGTTTTTTTGTATCCGTGGGCTGTAACTTTTGACAAGCTTGGTGTGTTAGGATATGTAGAAATGTTTTTGTTCATTTTAGTTCTTTTGGTTGGTTACATTTACATAATAAAAAAAGGAGCACTGCGATGGGAATAAATACATTTAACATAGAGGAGCAGGGATTCTTAACAACAAAGTTAAGCGAGTTCATTCGCTGGGCTCAGAGAAATTCTCTCTGGCCAATGCCACTTGGAATATCTTGTTGTGCGATTGAGATGATGGCTTTCGCTGCACCCAAGTATGATGTTGCTCGTTTTGGATCTGAATTTTTGAGATTTTCACCCCGTCAATCTGATTTGTTAATTGTAGCTGGAACTGTGACTTATAAAATGGCTCGTGTTGTGAGAAAAATTTATGATCAAATGCCAGATCCGAAGTGGGTAATTGCAATGGGTGTTTGCACTTCAACAGGCGGAATGTATAGGTCATACGCTGTTGTTCAAGGGATTGACCAATTTTTGCCAGTTGATGTATATGTCTCCGGTTGCCCACCAAGACCCGAAAATTTAATCAATGGATTGCTTAAAATTCAAGAATTGATCAAAAAAGGTGTTCCACCAAAAAGAGACCCGATATTTATTTAACCTTAACAAATCAAAATCGCACAAATGAAAGATAAAATCATTGAAAAACTTAACAATCTTTTCAAAGAGGACATAGTTGAAGTTTCAGAATTTCGCGGTGAATTAACAATCGTTGTAAAAAAAGAAAAAATCGTTGATGTTTGCAAATTTCTAAAAGAAGATCAAGAGCTTGCTTTTGATTATCTCGTTGATATTTGTGGAGTTGATTATTTTAGGGAAAAAGATAGGTTTGCGGTTGTTTATAATCTCTGGTCGTTGAAAAATAAGTTCAGATTGAGATTAAAAGTTTTCGTTGATGAATCAGATCTTGTTGTTCCATCTGTTACATCTGTGTGGTCAGCTGCGAACTGGCACGAGAGAGAAACATTTGATATGTTTGGAATTAAATTTTCAGGACATCCTGATTTGAGAAGAATTTATATGCCGGAGGATTTTGAGTATTATCCGTTGCGTAAAGATTTTCCATTGCAGGGAATTCCAGGTTCAATCCCTTTACCGGGTCAGGAGAAAATAAAAACTCAGCGAGGTTAAAGATGGAAGAGAAAATAGATAAAATAGTTGAATCACTTGGACGAAGGAACATAGAAGCTGAAATCAGACAAGATCCACTTGGGACGGAGATGATTTTAAATGTAGGACCACAACATCCTGCAACGCATGGGGTTTTGAGATTGGTTTTAAAGCTTGATGGTGAATATATCGTTGACGCAGTTCCGGAACTTGGCTATTTGCATCGTGGTAAGGAGAAAATTGCTGAAAATATGACATTTCTTGAATTTCTACCGCATACAGACAGAATGGATTACCTTGCACCTCTTTCAAATAATACCGCATATATGCTTGCGGTTGAAAAACTTTTCGGAATTGAGGCACCAAAAAGAGCTCAGTATATTCGTGTCATTTTAAATGAACTTTCAAGGATTTCTTCGCATCTTGTTTGGCTTGGGACATTTGCTATGGATGTTGGGGCTTTGACCGTTTTTATGTGGTGTTTCAGGGAAAGAGAAAAAATTTTGAGCATATTTGACATCGTCACTGGAGTTAGATTTACAACAAGTTATGCAAGAATTGGTGGTGTGGCTCAGGATATAACCGATGAAGGAATACATGCGATAAAAGAATTTATTGACAATTTCCCGAAAGAACTTGAACAGTGCGAAAAATTACTTAACAAAAATAGAATTTTCATTGAAAGAACCGATGGCATAGGTATGATAACGAAAGAACAAGCGATTGACATTGGTTTGAGTGGACCAAATCTTAGGGCTTCTGGGGTGCCGAGAGATTTGAGAAAAGATGAACCTTATCTTGTTTATAATGAGCTTGATTTTGATATTCCAGTTTATGAAGAGGGAGATTGCCTTGCCAGATATTATGTGCGACTTGATGAGATGAAGGAAAGTGTTAAGATAGTAAGACAGTGCATTGAGAAATTGCCATCAGGTCCGGTTAAAGCTGATGAACCAAAAGCGACTTTACCGAAGAAGGAAAAGGTTTACACAAAGATGGAGGAGTTGATCCACGATTTTATTCTCACGAATTTTGGTGGAACTCCACCAGTTGGAGAAGTTTATCATGCAGTTGAAAATCCAAAAGGCGAACTTGGATTTTATATTGTAAGTGATGGCACGGGTTATCCGTGGAGGTTGAAGGTCAGATCACCTTCATTTACGAACATTCAAGAGTTGAAAGTGAGGGGAAAGGGGAATAGGAGAGATGATATGGTAGGAAGAAGGGGAAGTATTGATACAGTTATGGGAGAAGCGGATAAGTGAGGTTAAAATTTTATAGCTCAAGAGTTCAAGAGTTCAAAAGTTCAAGAGTTCAAATGATTGAAAAATAAATTTTGACTCTGGAAAATGTTCACAGAAGAAAATTTGAAAAAGGTTGAAGAAATCAAAAAAAGGTATCCAACAGCGCAAGCAGCACTTTTACCCGTTCTCTGGATTGCACAGGAACAATTTGGTTGGATTTCGGAAGATGTCATGCGTTATGTTGCAGAACTTCTTGGCTTGCCTTATAGCCATGTTTATGGCGTCGTCACTTTTTACACGATGTATAACAAAAAACCTGTTGGTAAGTATCACATTCAGGTTTGCACTAATGTAAGTTGTATGTTGAATGGAGCATATGAAAATCTTGAATATTTGCAGAAAAAACTTAACATTAAGGTTGGTCAAACAACACCTGATATGAAGTTTACACTCACTGAGGTTGAATGTCTTGGCTCCTGTGGAACTGCTCCTGTCATTCAAGTTAATGATGACTACTACGAAAATATGAACAAGGAAAAACTTGACAAATTAATTGAACAACTAAGTCGGGATAAGAGATAATGGAAGAGATAAAGCTCATACTCAGGGACATACCTGAACTTCACAGAATAGAAGTTTACGAAGCAAATGGTGGATATTCAGCGCTAAAAAAAGCACTTGGAATGAAGCCGGATGATGTGATTGAAGAAGTGAAAAAATCCGGTTTAAGAGGCAGGGGTGGTGCAGCGTTTCCAACTGGTTTAAAATGGAGTTTTATGCCGAAAGATTCACGCCCAAAGTATTTAATTGTCAATGCTGATGAAGGAGAACCCGGAACTTTCAAAGACAGAGCAATAATTGAGAAAAATCCACATCAATTGATTGAGGGCGCTTTGATCGCAGCTTACGCAATAGGAGCTCAGACAATTTATGTTTATATCCGTGGTGAATATGTTAAGTGGATGAAAATACTTCAAATCGCAATTGACGAAGCTTATTCAAGAGGTTACATAGGGAAAAATGTTCTCGGTTCAAGTTTTAGCGTTGATATGTATATCCATCGTGGTGCAGGTGCTTATATCTGTGGTGAGGAATCGGCGCTGATGGAATCAATTGAAGGCAAGCGTGGTTATCCAAGAGTTAAACCACCATTTCCAGCTCAATACGGGCTATGGGGCTATCCAACGACGATAAATAATGTTGAAACTCTTGCAAATGTCCCAGTGATAATTGAAAAAGGTGGTGAATGGTATGCAAAGATTGGCGCCCCAAAACATCCGGGAACAATTCTCTTTGGTGTCAGCGGTCATGTGAATAAACCAGGAATTTACGAGTTGCCAACGGGAATTCTTTTAACTGATTTGATTTACAAATATGCTGGTGGAGTAAGAAACAATAAAAAAATCAAAGCAGTAATCCCCGGCGGTTCATCAACTCCAGCTTTGCGTGGCGATCAAATTGAAGGTGTAACGATGGATTTTGACGGATTGAGAAACGCTGGTTCAATGATAGGAACGGGTGGAGTAATTGTTATGGATGAGGATACGGATATGGTTAAAGTTTTATGGCGAATTGCTAAATTTTACTGGCATGAATCCTGCGGTCAATGTACGCCTTGTAGAGAAGGGACAGGGTGGATGTTTAAAATTCTTGACAGAATTTTAAAAGGAAACGGAAGACCTGAAGACCTTGATCTTTTAATAGATGTTGCTGGAAACATTGAGGGTAATACAATTTGCGCACTTGGTGATGCAGCAGCATGGCCTATAAAGTTTGGGGTTCAAAGATTTAGAGAGGACTTTGAAAAATACATAAAGTTTAAATCAACTGTGCTTGTAGAAAAATAATTTATGGCTAAAATTTTACAGGTAATTTTAGTGTGTTTACTTTTTATCTCGTGTCAACTTTTTAAAACTCGTTCGCCTGAATTGCCAGCGGAGGTCTCAGGTCAATCAAATTGGAAACAGCCCATCACGCCAGATATAACTCTTGAAAATTTACGCAACGCAATTTACGATAGAAACACTGAAAATTACATACGCTGTTTCATTGACTCAAACTTTTCAGATAAAAAATTTACATTTATTCCTACGCAGGAAGCGCAGGTTCAGTATCCAGAAATTTTTAGAAACTGGAATTTAAACAGCGAAAGAAATTATTTCAACAACATAAAGGCAAATGTTCCATCCGGAAATGTTTCTGAACTTATACTTTCTGGAAGTTTTCAAAGTTTGGGAACGGATTCAGCGGTTTATTATGCAACTTACCTTGTGAGTTTTCAACATACTTTGAAAGATGTTCCGCAAAGTGCGAAAGGGAATTTGCAATTTTATCTTGCATCTGATAGAAATGGGAACTGGGCAATTTACAAGTGGATTGATTTAAAAATTCAAAATGAATTCAGCTGGAGCGAGTTAAAAGCAAAATTTAGCTATTGAGAATGAGAATTTTTTATCTTGTGTTTTCAATTTTGTTTATCTCGTGTGTTAATCCCTTTGCACCGGGACTTGACAGAAGCACTGAGGAATCTGAATTGCTCGGAGATCAAAGAACAATTGAAGGAGTTTTTCAAAATTTTAGATATGCCTATACATTTAAGGATACCGCAGTTTACAGCAGGTTGCTTGATGAAAATTTCGTCTTCGTTTATCGTGATTATGACAAAGGTCAAGATATATCCTGGGGAAAGGTTGATGAAATGAGAGCAACTTATGGATTGTTCAGAAATACGCAAAATCTTGACCTGATTTGGAACAACATAATCGTTGACACTGGAGATTCTCTTTACAGAAATGTCGTCCGAAGTTTTAATTTAACCGTGACATTTAATCCTGCTGATATAGTTAAAGTTGATGGCAGGGCAAATTTCATTTTGCAACGACGCAGTCCATCTGAACCGTGGCTTATCGTTTTCTGGCGTGATGAGTCAAATTATTGACGAAAAACAAAATTTTATTTGAAGTGAGTTTAAAAGTTGCTTTTCAAGGGGAAAGAGGAGCTTTCAGCGAACAGGCTGGTTATGCCTTTTTCGGAGACAAGATGAGCGCAGTCCCGCTTCCGACTTTTGAAGATGTTTTCAAATATGTTAAAAATGGGAGAGTTGATTTCGGCATTATTCCAATTGAAAATTCGCTTTACGGTAGCATACATCAAAATTATGATTTACTCAGAAAGTATAATGTTTTCATTGTTGGTGAAGTTAAGTTGAGGATAAAACATTATTTGCTCGCAAATTATGGAGTGAAATTAAGCGATGTGAGAAAAATTTATTCTCATCCTCAAGCACTTGCTCAGTGTGAAGATTTTTTAAAAAAGCTTCGCAATGTTGAAATAATCCCTGTCTATGACACTGCTGGCTCAGCCAAGATGATAAAAGAGAAGAAAATTCTTGACGGTGCAGCTATAGCAGGAAAACAAGCCGGGATTTACTATGGATTGAAAATTTTAAAAGCAGGTATTGAAAATCACAGAAAAAATTTCACAAGGTTTTTGATCCTATCAAGAAAAAAAATAATCGCAAAGGAAAATCCCAAAACATCAATAATTTTTGTCACGAAGAACATCCCCGGCGCTTTATATACTGCGCTTGGTGTATTTGCCCGAAGAAGGATAAATCTTTTAAAAATTGAATCAAGACCGATAATAGGGCAACCGTGGAATTATATGTTTTATCTTGATTTTGAGGGAAGCGTTGCAGATAAAGTTTGCTCTGATGCGTTGAGAGAATTGAACGAATTGGCGAATTATTACAAATTTCTTGGAACTTATGAGAAGGGGAGGGAGGTCGGATGAGATTTGGTTATGTAATTAAAGAAGCGATTTCTGGTTTCAGGAAGTCAAAATTTTCATCTTTTGCCTCAATTTTTGTCCTTTTCATTTCTCTATTTGCGATCGGCTCGTTTGTTGTCGCAGGTTATAATCTTAACAGATTAATCAAGGCGATAAAAGAGAAAATTGAAATTGAAGTTTTCTTGAAAGACGGACTTTCAAATTCTCAGATAGATTCGCTTCGTAGGAAAATTATCTCAATGGATGAAGTTGAAAGAGTTGTTTTCATTTCCAAAGATGAAGCAGCGAAGATATTTGAGGAAGAATTTGGAGAAAATATCTTCAACATCCTTGATTTTAATCCTTTGCCAGCGTCATTTAAAATAAAATTGAAAGAAAATTACAGGACAACGCAGGGCGTTGAAAATCTTGTGAGAAAATTGAGAAGATTTCCGGAGTTTGAGGAGGTAAGATATAGAAAAGCTTTGTTAAGCATCCTTGAGAGGAGATTTAAAATCTTGACCCAATCGTTTCTTTTAAGCGGGGTTCTGCTTGCTTTAATTTCAATTCTTCTTGTGATAAATACAATACGTTTAACTATTCAGGCGAAGAGAAAACTTATAAACACGATGCAACTTGTGGGCGCAACGCGTGGCTTTATAATGTCGCCGTTTTTAATTCAAGGATTTTTGCAGGGATTGATCGCTGGTTTGTTTTCATCAGGTTTGATTTATTTGCTCGTTGAGGTTATAATTCCACAGTTGCCGGATGATGTGATAACGAATGTCAATATACCTTTGTTTTTTTATTTGCTCGTTGTTTTTGCGGGTTGTCTTCTTGGTTTTGTCGGTAGCTGGATCTCAGCACGAAAATACATAACTTATAAAATTATCACATAAAACAAACGAAGACATTGAAAATGAAAGAATGCGTTTTTTGTGAAATCATAGCTGGAAAGATGCCTGCGGATTTTGTTTATGAAGATGATGAAATCGTCGCTTTCCGTGATATTAATCCTCAAGCTCCGGTGCATATTCTCGTTGTCCCGAGAAAACATTATTCAACGCTTCTTGATCTAAAAAGCGAAGATACCGAGCTTGCGGGAAAGATGATACTTGTTGCGAATGAAGTTGCAAAGAAGTTTAACATTCACAACCGTGGATATCGTCTTGTGTTTAATTGCAATCGTGAAGCTGGGCAAAGTATCTATCACCTGCATCTTCATCTTCTTGGCGGAAGAATTATGATGTGGCCACCGGGATAAGCAACAAAGTTAAATCCTGAAAATATGCTTCTTCATCCAATCGTTGTCCATTTCCCAATTTCACTCGTTTTGCTTTCGTTTATTTTTGAATTTCTTGAATTTTTTGGCAAAAGTAAATTTAAAAACTCAACTTTTCTTTTTTCAGGTCTTGCTCTTTTTTTCGCTATCATTTCCGTTCAAACAGGAAACATTGATTCGCAACCTTTGAATTTAAACGAAGAAGTTAAAATTATTTTAAACAATCACCAATCAAATGCAAATTTTTCATTGCTTGCTCTGTCAATAATTTTTCTTTTCAAACTTCATAACATTTTACGCAAAAAAGAGATTAACTTGAAAGTGTTTATCATCTTGCTGTCTTTTTATCTTGTCGCATTGTTTTTCATTTTCAGGACAGCTTACTTTGGAGTTAAACTTGTATATGACCTTGGAGTTAGAGTAAAATTAAATTAGAGTTTTGCGGTATGGACACATTCATAGTTAGCTGGAAAAATTCAACTTTCCCACTTAATCTTGATTTGTTGTTTGGTAGGAATTCGCAGGTTGAGCTTGAAATTGGATTTGGCAACGGAATTTTTCTCGTTCAGATTGCAAGTGATAATCTTGATAAAAATTTTGTTGGAATTGAAATTGTTAATTTTTTTGCTAAGAAAGCGGATAAAAAATTAAAAAAAGCAGGACTTGACAATGTGAGATTATTTGTCGGCGATGCTAAGCTGTTGCTTTTGATTCTGTTTGATGATAAGAGTTTTGACCATATTTATTTTAATTTTCCAGACCCTTGGTTTAAGAAAAGGCATAAAAAAAGAAGATTGTTGAAGTTAAACTTCAATCGCTTGCTCGCAAAACGACTTAAAGATGGAGGATTTGTTTCTGTCACAACCGACCATCCAGAGTTTAGAGATTTTGTTGTTGAGTCAATGATTGATTCTGGTGTTTTTGAAAGTGTTTATCCAGATGGATTTACAACTCAAAATCCTGGTTATTACCCAACCAAATACGAGCAAAAGTGGAGAAGTCAGGGAAAGGAGATTTATTATATGAAGTTTAGAAAAATCTACCATCCTCTTGTTTTTGACATCAATGAATATCTGACAGAAGAAAACCTTTGGTATGTTGTTTATTCAAAAGGTCTTGATAGAGTTATAAAAAAGTTTCAATCGCTCTGATTTTTAGGACATTTTTAGAAAACCCGATTTTTAAGCCAAATTTCCTTGACTTGATAGATCAAAATTTGATAAATTCAATAACTGAAACAGAAAAATATCGCAATGAAATTTTATGCGAATAAAAATTCTGCTTGCTTTTGTCATAATAACAGCATTAACCGCAAAATCACAGGTTGTCACAGATTCTATTGTCATTTCAAATTTCACACAATATTTTGATAGCACATCAAGTCAAGGGGTGGCTCTTTTAAATTCATCAGGGCATGTGATTTTAAAAACTGGGGAACAAGAAAACCTTGCAAAAGGCAGACGGGCAACGATAACTTATTACGGAACAGGTGCACCCAGAACTTCAACGGGCGATATTGACACTGTGACTGGAAATCCGATGAAGGTAATTGACGGAGATACAAGAACTTTTTGCCAAATAAGACCGGGTGGTGAGGGAAGTTATATTTTGATTGACCTTCTGGCTGTTAGAAGAATTAACAAAGTTGTAATTGTGACATTTGGCGGGAATGCATCTTTAAGACCGAGAGCATACACAATTTTTGCCGGCTTGGATTCTCTGCAACTGACAAGAATCGTTCAAAAGACAGATAATCTTGATGTTAAAACACTTGACATTTTTGATCCGATGCTTGCCAGGTTTGTTAAGGTGAGTTTTGATGTCATTGATAGATTTAGTTCAACTGTGATATCTGAAATTGAAATTTATGGAGTTGGATACCTTTCATCCGGAAGTTATGTATCAAAAGTTATAGATGCTGGGCGACCGGTTAATTGGGGATGGGCAGAATTTGATTTTGAATTGCCTGAGGGAACAGATATTGGTTTACAATTTAGAACTGGAGAATTAAATAACACAAACTTTTTCAGTCAATGGTCGCCTGAAATAAAAGTTAAAGATATTTTAAAGGTTGCTGAACCAAGAAGATACATTCAATTTAAAGCAAATCTTAGAACTGCAAGCACGGAAACCCCTGTTTTAAGGAAACTTGCAATTTACTACAACAAAAATCTTGTCGCTAAAAATATCTTCATTGAAGTTGAACCGCAAGTTGTTCCAATTTTAAAGAGAACTCAAATAACTTGCAATTTTGATATTGATGTTGATGAAAATTCGCTTGGAATTGACACTCTTGTTATATTCACACCTTCACCCGCAACTATTGACGCAGTTACTTTGAACGGGAATCCAGTGACTTTTAATGCGATAGTTTCGCCTGATTATGTTAAAATTTCTTTTCCGCAGTCAATTAAAGCAAGTTCAAGATTGGCAGTTAAATTAAGTTTGACGCTTTATCTTGATGTTAACGAGTTTCCAGCGGTTGCGATAAGCAAATTAACTCCAGATAATCCGCAATTTATTGATTCAAAGATAAGGGGAAGCACAAACACTCAAACTGTATTTACCACAGATGTTCCGGAAAAGTTAATCGTTGACTTACAGATAAATCCAAATCCATTTTCTCCAAATGGAGATGGATTAAACGATAGGACGCAAATAAGTTTTTTCCTTGCTAATTTAAATGTTGAGAGAAATTTGAAAATTCAAATTTTTGATTTAACTGGAAAGCTTGTTAAAACCATTTACGATGGGCAAAGCAAAGCGTTTGCTTATATATCTTCAAACTCATTCCTTTGGGACGGTAGAGATGACTCTGGAAGGACAGTTAGACCCGGTGTTTATCTGTTGAGAGTTGCTATTGAAGCTGATAAAGGAGTTGAAACGATCTTTAAAACGATAACCGTTGTTTATTGAAAATTAACACAATTGAAATATGCGAAAAATTTTTTTCGTAATATGTTTTTTGGTTGTGTTTGATTTTGGTTTTGCAGGTGCGTTCAAAGACCTTGGAAATGGTGCAAGGGCTTTTTCACTTGGCTTATCTTATGTTGCGATTTCAAATAACGCATACGGAATTTTTTATAATCCCGCTGGAATTGGACAATTAAAAAATTTATCCTTCGCTTCAACATATTCAAGATTGTATCCTTTCGTTGAAGACGAAAATTTATATTACCTTACGCTTGGTGCGGTTTTGCCAGTGTTTTCAATTTTTGATCTCGGTGCAGGAGTTACATTTTTCAAAACTGGAATGTGGAACGAAAATCAATTGATTTTTTCAGTTGCGAGAGAATTTAAGTATATCAAGGGTTTATCGCTTGGTGGAAGTGTTAAGTTCCTTCGCTGGTCTTCTGTTGCACCTGTTGGTGAATCTGCATATTCATATTTTAACTTCACATTTGATGCGGGGGCTATTTTTGTGTGGCAAAATTTTATCAACGGTTCAGATTTAAGATTTGGGGTTTCAGCAAGAAATATAACTCAACCGAGCATTGCGGTTAATAAATCAAAAGATGCGAAATTGCCTTTGGAAATAGTGGGTGGAATTGTCTATGTCTCAAACTCTTTCAATTATCTTTTTGGGATTGGCGTTTTTAAATCTGATGAGGATTTTAAAGTTGATCTTGGTTTTGAAATTTCTGCATTTTCGGAAAAATTTTTGAATAGTGAATTTGAGTTTGTTTTGAGAGGTTCAGCGGGAACAAGTTTAAACGGAGTTAAACAAAGTAGTGTAAATCCTGGCTTCGGGTTAAGATATTGGAAGTTTAAAATTGATTATGTTTATGTTTATCAATTTGAAATTCCCGATGCTGGTGGAAGCCATAAGTTCAGCGTTGAATTCAATCTATAAAAAATTAGAAATTGGGTATGCTTGGGAAAAAATTTTTAATTTTGCTCCTTCTGGTTTTGGTTTTTGAGGAGTCCAAGGCTCAATTCATAGCACGAGATAAAGAAAGTTATCTGAATTATTCGGGGCGAAATTATGAAAATTACAGCATCTCGTTTTTGCGTAAAAGATTTTATGATAATTTTGGAAATTTTTTGATTGATGGAAGTTTGATATTTGAATTGCTTGAGAATCAGCGACAATATACGGGACAAGAACTTGGCGGTTTTAGCAGTTTGACGAAATCAAGATTTTATTATCAGTATTTTCAAAATCTTGTAATAGCAAGTGATAATTACAGCGATTTTCAGACAAGATTGATGATTGGAGATGCGATAAGAACAAAGTTTACATCTTTGACTTTTGACAAGGCAAGGTTTAATGGAATAAGATGGGATGGGGCGACGACAAAATATAGAGGGACATTTATTGCTTCAAGGGTAAGTGATCCTGTAAGATTTAGATTTGATAGTCCGCTTTTGATAGATGGCGTTCAAAGGGTGAGGAATTGGGCGCAGTATCTTTTCGGTGGGCATTTTGAAACTGATATAGGTGATGTTTTGACAATAGGCGCAACTTATGTAAATCAACACACGCGAAGGATGGATGTCAATGCTCGTGACGTTCCATTTAAAGGGGTCCCGCCGAATGGAGTTCCAAGGATAATTTTTGTCAGAATAAGTGATGATTCGCCCAAAGATGGCTCAGGTCCAATTATCTACGCTGAGCCAGTTGTAAAAATAAACGGTAAAAGAGTTCCAACAAAGAATATAAACGGTAGAACTCCGATACCACAGGAGACAGTTTTGGGGGCGCCACTTCAGTATTATGTTTTTAGAAATTTCAGCATTGATAGAACTCTTTGGGTTGCGGGAGCAGACACATTAAGTTATACCGCATACACACCAATTCAGGGCGGACCGGGTTATAAGTTCCGTTCAATGTTATCTGCACTTCCAGTTTATCCAGAACAGATACCGAGTGATGGGAACATTACATTCGGATACATTATTCCGCCGGGTGTTGAATCAGTTGAATTTGAAATTATAGTTGCGAATGATTTTAAAATTGAAGCAGCTCATGATTTTGTAAATCGTCTTGATGATTGGGAACAGCCAACGGGAGCAAGATTTATTCCACATTATGATTCAATCGCTGTTGGAACACCAACATTTTTCAGATTGATAAAACGAGCTGAAGGAAATGTCAAAGATGCTTCAAATAGGCAAGTTGTGAGATTTAATTACGCATTGACGACGGGAATGAGTGTTTATAGTTTGAATTTCAAATTTAACTGGAAAGGATTTAACATTGAGGGTGAATTTGCTCAAAGTTTGGAATGGTCAAAATATCCGGTCGGCAAGGGACCATGGTTTACGCAGGTTGGAAATGCATTTTATATCAAGGCATCAAAAAAGGTCGGGCGTTTAACCTTTGGATTTGAAAGATACAAAATTGAGCCGGTGTACACAACTGCTTTAAATATTTATTCGCTTGAGAACAGCTATTATATGCAGTTTACAGGTTCAGGTTATGCTTATCTTGCTCCGGATGTTTATGGAGTCACCGCTTACGATGTTTCAAGTAACATTTCTTTTATTCCCGGTGGTGCTTATTTTTCTCTCGTTGATGACAACGATGATAGAGATAGATGGGAAGATGGCTTTTATTTTTACAATGCAACTCCAAATCCAACTTTTGAAAACAGCGATGTTTTAAATCCAACACCTGATCCATTTTTGCTCGGTTATAGACAAAACGCAAATGAGTTAATCGGTTTAACGAGCATCATAAGAAGACCAGATGCTGGCATATTTCCGGGGAAAGATAGAAATAATGATGGGATTCCAGACGATGATCAGAATGCAAATGGAATTCCTGATTATCAAGAGGACTTTTTAACTTACTATAGCGATCCGCCACTGTTTGATTATGGAGATGATTGGAATAACAACGGAGTAATTGATGAGCAAGAAAACGACATTTATCCCGATTATCCGTATGAACCGGATATAAACGGATATCATGCATTTACAAAAATTAATTTTACACGCAATTGGACTGCTCAAATTGGTTTCATAAATGAAAATGCTATCGCAAGAGGTGGAATCAACAAAGTTAGCTATATAAAAACATTTTACACAACTTCAAATCCACGACTTGGTTCGCTCTTACTTTACTATGTAGCAAAAAGAGTTCAAGACGGGATTCCAAATCCGGTTTATCAATACAAAGGCGTGATCACGATAACAAGTCCATTCCCAGTTTTCACAGAAGATCCATTAAATTATCGCAATAGCTTCGTCCATAATCTTTATCTTGAAACAAGATATACGCAAATACCAAATCTTAACATTGAAAACCGAGTTCGTTTTGAGCTCAATTTTCAGCGTCCGCTTGGAGACCCAACAAAAGCGTTGCTTCCGGAGGCAAAATATACAGGCGATCAACTTGAAGGAAGAATCACTCTTTGGGGACTTGTTCATAAGATTGACTACACGATAAAGTTTCTCAACGGACGGCTTGAAATAAAACCACAATTTAAAGTCAGAACTGTTAAAGAAACGAAACTTGGTTATTTTGATGTCGGCGGTCAATTGCGTAGGATAACTGTTATAAATCAACATACACAAGAGACAATTCCAATTTTTAGAGTTGGATACAAATTAACCGATAGATCTGTTTTTAATTTTGGATTGCAAGGACTGACGATGATTGGATTGCCAGATGCATTTGCTTACAGAATAAGAAATCTTAAAGATGGCACAGGAAGTGAAAACAGGTCAACGATTGCTTTCTCACTCACAAATCAAAGCTCGTATAAAGGTTATTCAATAGTTGTTGATTTTGGATATAAATTCACAAAGAGAAAATTCATAAAACCAGGTGAAGAAAGATACAGCCGTGATGAATCAGCGATATTTTTCACGGTAATAGCTGGATTTTAATTATGGAGGTGATTTAAGATGTGGAAAATTATCATAATAATTACGCTTACCGCATCAATAGTTGCAAACTTTGTTCCGACACCGCTTGAACTTCAAAAAGCTTTTATTTCAGGTCAGAATTTTTATGCATCTGGAGATTTTAAAAAAGCGATAAAGCAATATGATTTGATCATAAACACGAAGAGCAAATTTTTAAACGAAGACAGTGTTAAAGTTCAACTTTTCAGCGGTGATCTCATTGTTAGTGTTAAAACCGCAGCTTACTATCAAAAGGGAAATGCTTTACGGAAACTTAAAATTACAGATGAAGCAATTAAAAATTTCAAAATTGTTGCGAATGAAAGGTTTGACTCACCATGGCTTTCCGCTCTTGCTCAATATCAGATCGCAGACATTTACTATGAAGAGGGAAAATTTGAAGAGGCGATTAAAGAAGCAAAAAATTTAATAAATAAATTTCCCACCGACGAGCGAGTTCCTAAAGCGTATTATACAATTGGTTGGGCTTTTAAAGAATTGAAAATGCTTGATAGTTCAATTTTCTATTTTAAAACCTTGATTGAAAAATACCCGAAAGACAACCTTATCCCACATTCAATGTATCAAATCGGGCAAAATTATTTTGAAAAAGGAAGTTATGATCTCGCTTTAAACTGGTTTAAAAACATAACGGAGAAATTCAGACCAGAAACATTTAAGAAAGAGGAATTTGAAAAAATTGAGCTTAAAGCGGTAAGAGAAAGGAAAGTTTTTGAAGCCGTCACCCGAAGGGAAGCAGAAGAAACACCTCTTGAGATAGTTGCCAAAGCAAGTTTAAGAATTGCGGATTGTTACAGGGCAATGGATAACTTTGAGGAAGCAATTAAATCATATAGAAATGTCATAGCAACTTATTCTCTTTTGCCGAGTTTGATTGAAACCGCATACATAAAAATGGCACAATATACATTTGAGAAAAAAGGACTTAACGAAGGCATTCTTGTGTATAAAGAAGCAATTGACAGAAATTTTGATAACAAGCAGTTGCGGGCAAAAATGCAGTATTTAATTGCGAAGGCATATCAGGATTCACTTCAATATGATAAAGCAGCAAATGAGTATGATTTTTACATCAAAGCGTATGGCGAAGTTGCATTTTTAATTGATTTCCCTGTTGAAGACGCAATTTATTCAAAGGTTATTTGCCTCTATAATGCGAAAAAATACAAGGAAACCATTGCTGAATGTGACTCCTTTCTTATCAAGTTTCCAACTTCTTCATATATTTCAGATATGCTTTTCTTTAAGGGGATTTCACATCTTGCGCTTGCTCAATATCAAGACGCAGAAAAATGTTTTGTGGATATAAAGACAAAATATAAAAACACACCTCAATATGTTCATGCCCGTGTTCAACTTGGGAGAACTTTTTACGAGTCAAAAAGATATGAAGAAGCAATAAATGAGTTAAACGAAGTTCTCTCTGAAAATCCGAAAGATTTGAATAAAGATGAGGTTTATTATTATATGCTTTTGATTTATTTTGACACGCAGAAATACGATAGTTTGTTAAATGTTTTCTCAAAAATATCTCCATCTTCAAGTTTCTTCTTGCCTGCTTTCATCAAGGTTTCAAAATCTTTCAGCATACAGAACAAGTTTGCGGAGGGCGAACGCTTTATAAAAGATGTTTTAAAAACAGCCGAAGCAATGAAAGATAGCATTTATTTCATTCCAGAAGTGCATTTCTCACTTGCGGACATTTACATTGGGCAAGGGAAATATAAAGAAGCAGTAAATGAATTAACATTTGTCATAAACGATGAGAGAGCGAATGCGATTTTAAAATTGCAATCACATTATGCCCGTGGTTCTCTTTATTACCAGCAAGAACAGTATAGCGATGCGATAAAAGATTTTGAAGTTTGTCTGTCAAATCAAAAGTTTAACGAAGTTTTATCGCAACTTGTCCCGCAGGTTAATGAGAAACTCGCTCTATCGTATGTTAAGTCAGGTCAGATTGAAAAAGGAATAAACTTTGTTTCAAAGTTGATTGATGTTTCGCCCGAACCGAGCGAGAGGATAAAATATACTTCGGTTTTGGCTGAAGCGTATTTTGAAGCGAAGGATTATAAAAACGCAATAAAACTGGCAAATGATGTCTTTCAGAGCGATGTTTCAGATGAAAGCATCGTTTCAAAGGCAGTTTATATACTTGCAAATTCTCACAGAGAAATTGGAGAATTTGATAAGGCGTTGAGCGTTCTTTCAAAAGCAGGAGAAAAATATCCGAATTCAAAATTTATACAAGATGTGTTTTTCACGGTTGGCGCAGTTTATTATGATAAAGGAGAATATGAAAATGCAATTGAAATTTTTGACAGATATTTGAAACTTTATCCGAACTCGGAAAATTACAAAAATGCTCTCTTTTTCCTTGCCTATTCTCAATTTCGCCTTGGATACTGGGATAAAGCGATAAACTGGTTCAGAAAATTTGTTCGTGAATTTTCAAAGGATGAATTTACAGCCGAAGCTTATTTTAACATTGCAGAATCATTTTACAATATGGGGAAGTATGAAGATGCGATTCGTGAATACAGAAATGTTTACAGAATTTTCCCGAACAGTGAATTCGCCCCGATAGCGATGTATAGCGAGGGTTGGTGCTATTATGAACTGCAAAAGCCCGAGCAAATGATTGAAATTTTTAAACAACTTGTCAAGCGTTATCCCAAAAGTGAATATGCTCCAATAGCTTTGTTCACGATTGGAGATTATTATTACAACTCAAAAGATTATACAAAAGCTCAAAAGGCGTATGAAGAATTCGTTGCATCTTATCCAGAACATGAAAAAGCAAGTGAGGCAAAGCAGTTGATACGTGATTTAAAATTGATAAATGTTTACGCAGAATATCAAGAAGCGATGAAATACTTTGACAACAAAGATTATAGAAAAGCAATAGAAGAACTGACGAAGATCTGGCAGAAGTACCCAGATTCAGATATAGTTGTTGGGTGTCGTGTGAATATAGCAGCAGCTTATGAACAACTTGGTGATTGGCGTAGGGCAGCGAAAATGTATGAGGAGATAATTCGTGATTATGAGAATTCAAATGATGACAACGCACGAGCAGCGGTTCTGTTCGCAAGGGAACATCTTGAATGGTTAAGGAGCAATTTCAACTTTTGAAAATAAATTTCGGTGATAATTTATGTTGCTTTTTATTGAGCAAAAATCGTGGTGGTCGTGGCTTTGGGATAACTGGCTTGTTGACATCATAATCAAAGGCGGACCTGCCATAATGGTTCCGCTTTTCATCTTTTCAGTGATTTCGCTTGGGATAATTATAGAAAGAATTTACAGGTATTTGCGAATTCCAAAGGATAAGAGAATAGCTTTAATTCTTGAGGAGGTTGAGAAAATTTTGAAGGAAAACAGAAAAATTGAGCCAGTTGTTAGTTATTTTGAGAATAAAAAAGATGCTTTATCTTTCGTATTTTTGTCGGTTTTAAAAAGATATGAATTTTTGCTTCAAGAAAATCGCTCAATTAACGATATGCGTCAGGAGCTTATGGATACAGCGGTTGATTCAACATCTGAATATCTTGAGGAATTCTTGCCTGTTGTAGCAACAATTGCGAATGTTGCGACGCTACTTGGACTTTTTGGGACGATTGTTGGAATGATAATGTCTTTTGATGAGCTTGCGAAAGGAGGTCGTGGTGATCCAGCGGTTGTCGCACATGGCATTTCAGTTGCGCTCTTAACGACAGCAGCTGGTTTGACGGTTGCAATTCCGTCGGTTCTTGGATATAGTTTTTTAAGAAGAAGAGCCGAAAAAATTACAAGGCGACTTGAACCGTTTGAAAATCATTTCATTAACACACTGCTTCGTGAACATGGCAGAATTGAAGCATATAAAGCAATAGTTGCAAGCATCTATAGGAATGGAAATTTAACGGAGGAAGAAAGTGAGTATTTGAGAAGAAAAAGAATTGAACTTGACATTTCCGACGATGAAGCAAACGCAATTGAGAAAGAAATAATTGAAAAATTGAAAGAGAAAAAAGATTAAAATTTTTGCCATGAAAAAAAAGAAAAACAACGATTATGCAGTTGACATTAACTTAACACCGATGATTGATTGTGTTTTTCAACTTTTGATATTTTTCATGGTGACGACTGTTTTTGCAGTTCAAAGCGGTCTTAAAGTTGATTTGCCTACGGCTGCTTCTTCAGATGCACCACCCGAGAAAGATTTGACAATTGTTATATCTTCAAATGGGGAAATGGATCTAAACGGAAGAAGAGTGACATTTGATAACCTTCAAGAGGAAATGCTCAAAGATAAGGAGATATTTGGTAGCAAAGTTTTGATAATAAAAGCTGACAAAAAAACTTTGCACGGGATTGTTGTGAAAGTTATGGATATTGCAAAGTTGTGCGGTATTGATCAACTTGCGATTGCTACGGAAAAGGAAGAAGAGGAAGTTCAAGTAAAATAGCGGATTTTATGAAATGAACAACGGAAATTACAAAATACCGGGAGTTGAGTTAAGTGATAAAATTGCGAAGTTTATTTATGACAACAGAAAGGCATTGTTGAAGTTTCTGTTGATAGCGTTTTTTATTCATAGTTTGCCGGTGATTTTGAACATAAAACTTCCGGAGAAAAAAGAAGCAAAACGTCCGCCCACGACAGTTAAATTCATTCAGCGTCCGCCAAGATTGACAAAGAGCATAGAATTTAGAAAGATGCCAACTATTGTTGAGCGCGTTCTTCAAAAATTTACAGCGCCTCAAAAACCACGAATGTCAGCTCGTTCAATGACAACCGCAGCTGTTCACGGTGGGACTTCGCTTGCTTCACTTGCAAGACCAGGCGAATATATAGAACGAACATATTCTCCGCCTGCAATCCTTTCAGGACCAAGTTTGAACTATGACATAACAGATACGCGTCAGGCTGGTAGAACTGTGAAAAGTTTGCAAGAGGAATTGATAAGTTATACAAATTTTATGGATAGATTTGAAGGATGGCTTGAAAGAGGGAGAAGCAAAGAGGATTGGAGAGGCTTTTTGAATGTTTATCAAGTTGAATACAGAAGCAGTAAATCTGCGCCAAATGGTGAGCCAATGTGGAATTACAGACCCGCTGCTTTACAAAATCTACAAAGATATGCAATGGAGGTTTTACCAAATCTTCAATTAAATTTGATGGGTTCAATACGACTTGATTCTAAAAACATTATGGATGTCCCAATTTTGATAATGATGGGATATGATGGTGAAGTTATATACACGAAGAATGAAGTTGAAAATCTTGCGAAGTATCTACGTTCCGGTGGATTTTTATTCATAGATGATGGGCTTGCCTCAGCTTATGGACCATTTACGCGCTCCGTTAAACAATTGATTAAAGATGCCTTGGGCTATGATGCGGTTTGGGAGAGAATTCCAAATAATCACCCGATTTATCACATCTGGAAAGATTTTGACGGTCCGCCAGCTGGTGATGATCTTGCAAGGGTTGATTCAAGAAGACCAGCAAGGGAAATTTATAATTATCTTGAAGGAATTTGGCTCGGTGGGCGACTTGCTGTTGTGCTTTCAAATAGAGGTTATACGCAAGCTTGGGGCGACTGGCCTTATGCGACACCCCCGCTTGACAATTCAAGACAATTGCAAATGGGTTTGAATATACTTATCTTCGCAATGAATCAACCCGGCGGAATTGTCGCCAAAAATAAAGAAAAAGTCGTAATGCAACAATAAATTTTTTTCAGGAGGGCGAATTAAGATGAAAATTAAGTTTTCAATAATCCTTGTTCTCATATTTTTGTCTGGTTGTGCTTATCTGCTTGAAGAAAATTATGATAAGATGCCCGAGCCGACAAAAGTTGTTCTTGCGGTTAAAGAGACGCTTGCAACAGTTGTGAAAGATAGCATTAAAATAAGTGTAAAATTGCTTACACCCGAAGAAATTAGAAAATTATCCGCTGGAAAAGTTTATGATAAAAAGGATTTTGAAAAAATTTTGAAAGACGAATACATAAACTATGCCGAAGAGGATAATGCCGAGATTTTATCCGCTTACAACGAGTATATGCACATACAGGAATACGGAAATTATTATGATGTTTTTGGAAATCCAATTTCACCACGAAATATCCCGAGCCCGTTTGAAGATGATTTCGGGAAAATACCGTATTTGATTTTTGATGTCAGAATAGAAAACATGCGAAATGATAAAATAGAAATTAAACCTTCTCTGTTCGTTTTACTTGATGATAGAAGAAATCAGTTTAGAACCCTTGAAATTGACGACATAATTCAAACCGAGACAGTGCCTTACCCAATGCGGTATATAACTCCATATACAATTTACGATCCATTCTGGGCTGGCTATCTTTTGACAAGTCAAAGAAGGACAGAACTTAACAAAAAATTTCTTCGTGAGATTTTGTTAAGAGACGAGAAAATATATCCAGGCGTTGTCAGAAGAGGTATCGTCGTTTTTAGAAAACCAAAAGAGAAAGTGAAATGGCTTTTGCTTGTTATACCCGAAATTGCAATTTATGATGAAAATGTCAAAACAAAAGAGATTGATTTCAAATTTGAGTTTGTAAATGAAAATTAAAGCACTTTTAAAAATGTTGAGAAAAATTGCTTTGATTCTGATTTTAATTTTTGCATTGACTGGATGCGATAATGTTTATCGTTTTCTATTTTTTCCACCTCAAAAAGTTGAATATGAAATCGTCCCCGATCTTGAGATGCTTAAAATGGTTGGAGATACAAGTTATTACATCGGGAAGGACTCAATGACCATTGTCTTTGACAAGGGAACTTTCAAAGTTGAGATAAAATATATGAGCGATTATCAACTTAACAATTTTGAATTTCCAGAAGAATCAAAAGGCGGAATTTATTCAACAAACCCATATACCTATGGCGACTGGGTTGATCCTGAACTTGGCTATACTCCAAATCGTTTTACCGTCTTTAAAGTTTCAATTTACAATTACACTGCACCAAAAATAAATTTTGACCCAGAAAACGCAATTTTATTAAGCGACAGAGGTGATAAATTCATCGCATATGGACTTGAAGCGAAAACAAGCAAGTTCCACAGCATTGAGGAGTATTACAGGGCAAGGAAAGGTTCAAGCGGAATTGATGAAGATGTCTTTGAAGCAAGGATGGGGATAGCAAGAAGAACTATGTTAACTTATGGACGTCCGCTATATAAAGGCGATAGCCGTGAGGGGCTTATTGTTTTTGATCCATTGTCGGAGGGAGTTGAAAGGGTTAAAGTTGTGCTGAAAAATTTTATAGTTGGATATGATGAAAATAATATGCCAAGTGATTTTATTGACATAAACTTTTATTTCAAAAGAGTTCCTGTGATTCGTAAAGTTGGCGAGGTTGAAAAGATCATTGCTTCTGCGAGTGAAAACATTGATATGAAAAGTTTGAAGGAAAAGGAAATAAAAATTTTTCAAGTTAAATACGGTGGGGATGGCGAAGAAATCGTTGAAGCGGGAATAAAAAATTTAATTGATTTTTTGAATAAAAAAGAAAATTTGAAAATTACATTTGAAAGCGGAAGAGCGGAATCACCAAGCATTGCAAAATCAGACCTTGTCATCATAAGCGGTGGTGTTGTCAAACCTCAATTCTCACCTCTTGCAGTTGATAATTTCGTCGCATGCATAAAAAACGGTGGAATAATTTTGATTGATGATCTAAATCATTCAAGATCAAGCCAGTTTAATCTCGGTGCAAGAGATTTGCTTGAACGCATAAAATCAAGATTTGACGGAAGTTATGTTGATAAAATTTTCTTAACCCATTCGGTTTATTCTATCTGGGCGAAGATAAAAGAGCTTCCTCTTGGAGCTGACGACATCGTTGAGACAAAAGAATTTGAGAGAGAAGAGAAATATAATTATCTTGAAGGTCTTTTCTGGCAAAAAAGATTAATTGTCGTTTTTTCAAACAAAGGTTATATGAGAATTTTAAGTAAGTTTGACAATCCACAAATTGACAACACATCTCAACTTCAACTTTTCTCCAACATTTTAATTTACGCCGTCTCAACTCGTCAGGTTGCGATGAAATCAGAGCGATAAATTTTACAAATTCTCAATGATGAAATTTGTTATAAGTGTGAAAAGATGATAGCGTGTGTCTCTGCCGGCTATGCTGTGGTCTTTGTTTGGATAAAACATCGTGTAAAATTGTTTTCCAGCTTTTTGAAGTCTATCAACAAGTTGAATTGTATTTTGCCAGTGAACATTGTCATCTGTCGTTCCGTGGATCACAAGATATTTACCTTTTAATGCATCTACATATTTTAACACAGAGCTTTCTTCATAACCTTCGGGATTTAATTCAGGTGTTTGCATATATCTTTCCGTGTAGATTGTATCATAAAGTTTCCATGTCGTAACTGGCGCAACAGCGACCGCAAGTTTAAATATATCGCCGAATTTGAAAAGTGTTAAGCTTGACATATATCCGCCGTAACTCCATCCCCATATTCCGATTCTCTTCTCATCAACAAATCTGTATTTTTTTACAAGGTAAATCGCTGCTTCCGCTTGATCTTTTGATTCATAATAACCGAGGTTTTTATAAATCACACCTCTAAATGCTTTTCCTCTTGCCCCAGTTCCACGCCCATCAACGCTGAAAATGATATAGCCATTTTGAGCAAGATATTGATACCAGAGGTAGTTTCCAAGATATGCGTTTCTCACTGTTTGACTTCCTGGTCCACCATAGACATAGAATAACACTGGATATTTTTTCGTTGAATCAAAATTTGCTGGTTTTATCATCCAGGCATTTAACTTAACACCGTCGCTTGTTTCAACGACTTCAAATGTAACTTCTCCTTTATCGTAGCCAGCAAGAATATCGTCGGGATTATCAACAAGTGTTCGGATAAATTTCCCAGTGTAATCATAAAGTTTCCACTTCGGTGGTTTCGTTATTGTTGAGTAATTGTCAATGAAAAATTTTCCACTTGGAGAAAATTCAACATTGTGCCAGCCCGATTCAAGCGTTAATCTCTTTTTTTGCGTTCCTTTGAAATTTATGACATATAGGTGCCTCTCAAGCGGTGAAACCTCTGTTGATGTATAATAAATTTTTCCATTTCGTTCATCAATGAAACAAAGCTGGTCAATTTCAAATTCGCCTTTTGTAATTTGATTTACAAGCTTTCCATCAATCCTGTAAAGATAAAGATGAAGCCACCCATCTCTTTCACTTGCCCATATAAAGTGTCTCTTATCGTTGAGAAATGTTAAGTAATCGTGAACATCAATCCAAGTGTTTGATTCCTCTGTTAAAATTATTTTTTGCTCGCCTGTTTTGATGTTGTAAAATATAAGTTCAAGTTTGTTTTGCAACCTGTTAAGTTTTTGATAAGATAAAATTTCTGGCTCTTTTGTCCATTGAATTCTCGGGATGTAAATATCTTCATTGCCAAAGTCAATGTATTTAACCTCGCCAGTTTGAACATTTGCAATGCCAATTTTAACTGTTGAATTCGGAAAACCTGCATAAGGGTAGCGTTGGTCTATCACTTTCAAATAAGTCGGCTCATAATCAATCAATTTGAAAACAGGAACATTTGATTGATCAAGTCGCCAGAAAGCGATGTATTTTTCATCCGGAGACCACTCATATCCGTCAATTATGCTGAATTCCTCTTCATAAACCCAATCAAAAAGCCCATTTAAAATTGTCTCCGAGCCATCAAATGTTAATTGTTTAAATTCACCTGTTGAGATATTGTAAATGAATAAATTGTTGCTTCGGACAAAACTAATATATCTTCCGTTTGGAGAAAATTTTATAATTGCCTGTTGTTCTTCGGTGTTTGTTATCTGTTTCAAAATTTTTGATTGAGTGTCATATAGGTAAAAATTACCGCCGGTTTTTAATCTTCTGGCTGGCAAACTTCCCGTGAAAAGTATGTATCTTTTATCCGGTGAGAAAAAGTAAGCACTGACATTTTTTGAAAAATTTTCAATTTGTGAGTCAAGTTGCGCATAAGAGACAATTTTTTCATCTTTTGCAGTTTTTAAATCATATTTGAAAATAGCCATTGATTTTGTCAGGGAATCATACTTTAAAGTTGTGTAAGCGTCTTCACCTGCTAACCATTGCTTGAAAAGAAAGTTTGTCCTGAATTTGTTAGTTTTGAAGATGTCTTCAAGTGTTAATTTCTTTTGGGCTTGTAAGGGAAGGATGAATATTAAGATGAGCAAGATAAAATTTAATTTCGCTTTCCTCATAAGAAATTTAAATTTTGTTTTCAATCTTATGTAATGTTAATTCAAAATTTTGAAAATTTCAAGCATTGATTACTCTTCGTTGGAAATGCTGACATAATCTTCACAATCAAGTCGGAGTTCAACAATTGAAAGGGGTTTGTTAAGAAAATTGCAATGGTGAGGTGAATCTGAATCCGGGTGAGCGTTTTTCTGAAAATATGCGCAGGAAAAACACATTCTTTGAAGTGTTATAATTCCAGCGTTGTAAAGCGACTCTATCAATTTGAATATAAAAGTAAGTATCGTTTCTTTTTCTTCTTTGTTAAATTTTTTCAAACTATCCTTCAAAGCATCAGCCCAAGATGAAATCTGTCCGGCAACTTTTCTACCTTTTGGAGTTAGTTTGATGATGTAACTTCTTTTATCATCTTTGCTTTCAATTTTTGAAATTAAATTTTTTATTTCAAGTGATGAAATCGCATCGCTTACAGTTGCTTTTGTAAGATTAAACTCATTTGCTATGTCGGTAATGCGACATCTTTGAGGTGGATTGAAAAGAAGATATGTTAAGAACTGAATTTGAATTGGGCTTAAATTTACATCTTTTGAAACATCCCAGAGCAGAGTTCTAAATACTCTTGAGATTCTCTCAAGCCCAGCGAGAATTTTAAAATCAATGTTTTCACTTTGTTCTTTTGGATCAAAGATAGAAGTCATTTCAAACTTGGTTTTATTTCAAAAAAGCGGGGCACGAAAGCCCCGCTATTTGCTTAAAATTTACTTCCTGTATTGACTAAAAACAAAATCTGTTGATTCCTGCGACGCATGGCAGGAAAAACAATCTTGTTCAGCATTTTTGACGACCCTTTCTTTCGTATTTCCCTTGAACGCTTCAAACCCCCATCCACCAGTTTCTTTGAACTTCCTTGAATCCTTATACATCACTCCAACAACTTTTCTCTCACCCTCAACATATGTGTTATTTTCAAATTTCGCTTCAAGAAGATCAAAAACAATTACAGAACCATCAGGGAATTTGCCTGTTTTATAGCCGGTGAGGGCTTTGCTGTTTGCGTAAATATGATGAATTCCACCAAAAGCATCGTAAAGCGGATGACCTTGTAAGATAAGCATTGATTTTACATGAACCCAGTTGCGGTATCCCTCTGGGTATGGAACAGTTGATTTTGATTCACCGGCGAGATTGAGAATTGATATTGAAACGGCAAGAGAAACAAGCCCGACGAGAAGAATTGCTTTTTTAATCATAGCTACACCATAAGTTTAGTTTTTAAATTAGTTAGGATTCCTAACAAATATAATAAATCAAAATCTAAAAGTCAAGTTTAAGTGGCTGGATTGGATCTGGGGTATTTAAGAAGACAAAATCGGAGGTTAGTTTTATGAAACTTGATTTTTTGGAATTCTTGTTTAAATTATAAACGGAAAATGAAAAAGAAATAAAAACAAAGCAGAGTTAAAAAGCGAGATTTGGCGTATAACAACAGAGAGCGGGAAAGAGCTATAATCGTTGGAGTTATCTTTCCAAATCAAACAAGGGCGCAGGTTGAGGAATATCTTGATGAACTTGAACTTCTTGCTGATACTGCAGGAGCTGATGTGATTTACAGAGTTTATCAAGAAAGAGAAAGACCTGATCCGGCTTTCTTCATTGGAAGGGGAAAAGCAGAGCAAATAGCAAAGATGGTTGATGAAGATAAAATAGATATTGTAATTTTTGATGATGATCTTTCCGGAGCACAAGTCAGAAATCTTGAGGAAGTTATTAACTGTAAAGTTATAGACAGAACAACCCTTATCCTTGATATTTTCGCTTCGCACGCAAGAACAGCGTCTGCGAAAATTCAGGTTGAACTTGCCCAGCTTGAGTATCTTCTCCCGAGATTAACCGGAAAATGGAGACATCTTTCAAAACAATATGGTGGGATTGGGACGAAGGGTCCAGGTGAAACTCAACTTGAAACTGATAGACGGCTTGTTAAGAGAAAAATCGCTATTTTGAAAAGAAAGCTTAACGAAATTGATAATCAAAGAAAAGTTCAAAGAAAGGGAAGACGAGATATTTTCAGAGTTGCTCTCGTTGGCTACACGAACGCAGGAAAATCAACCCTTCTAAATGTTATGGCTGATGCAAACGTTTATGTTGAAGATAAATTATTTGCAACTCTTGATGCAACGACAAGAGTCGTCAGATTATCACCAACGAGAAAAATTTTACTCACGGACACGGTTGGTTTCATAAGAAAATTACCACATCATCTCATCGCATCTTTCAAATCAACCCTTGATGAAATTGTTGAAGCAGACATCTTAATTCATGTTGTTGATATTTCAGCTGTGAATTTTAGAGAACAAATTAAAGTTGTTGAGCAAACGCTTGATGAACTTGGTGCTCTTGATAAGCCAATAATTACCGCATTTAACAAAATTGATAAACTTGAAGATAGAAGTTTGATTTACAATCTTGCAAATGAATTTAAAGATGCGGTCTTTATCTCCGCATCGCGTGGTGTTAATATCCAAGCATTGAAAGATAAAATTTTAAGCATCATTGATGATTATTATGTTGAAATTACAGGAAAAGTAAGCGTTTCAAATTCTGAAGCGATGTCTCTAATTTACAAACTTGGTGAAGTTCTTGATGTGAAATATACGGATGATGAACATTTGACCCTAAAAATTAAGATAGAAAAAAGACACCTTCCAAAAATTTCATCGTATCTTTTAAGTTGAGTTCATTTCCAACTGTCAAGTTCAACCGTGCACCAAGCTTCATTATCAACATATAAATCGTGGACTGATTTTATTTTCGGAAGTTTTCTAAGTTTAATTTTGTCATACGCCTCAACTCTAAAAAATGAGGACCTGAACCAATTGACATTAGGAATGCCGATTTTGAGTTTTCTGTTTATGAGGTAATAATTATAATTTTCAATCCATTGATTTTCATCTTCGGGATAATATGAGAAATCACGAATTATATCCGTTATAACCATCCCTGTTGAAAGTATAAACCTTTGAATTTGATACCACTTTTCAAGATTTGCTTCAATGTGCGTAAGCCCAAAATACCCAACCGAATTTCTCTTTTTCAATGCCTGCATACATCTGTAAATGAAAAGTATGAAGCCCTGCAATGTCTCAACAGGATCAGTGAGGAAGGTATCATATTTGTTCATTTCTTTTCTCGGAAAGGAATCAAGGACATCGTGTGTTATGGTTTTGATGTTCAGATTGTATTCTTTTGCGACATCGTTTATGAAATCGTTTAATCTCTTATCTATTTCAAGAACAGTTATATTTTTTGCAACGCCAAGCAATCCAATTACAATGCTTACAAGGTCATCGTCTCCAAGGATAAAGATTGATTTTCCTTCAATGTCTCCTCTTTCATACATGAAAATTGCTCTTCTTATCGCATCTTCAGCGCTTATAAAACCTTGGTCATATTCAATTGATGGCAGAGGTCTGTTTTTTACGATCTCTTTATAAGTTTCAAAAATTTTGATGTAATCACCTTTTATTTGTATCCCGCCTCTACAATTCTCACATCTTGGATCAGGATATGTTTTTAGTTTAGGTTGACCATTGAGATAAAAAATATCGTTTTCTCTTTTTATCACATTTTCTTTTAAGAGTTTGTTCAAGGTTTGGTATAGTTCTTTCAGGGTTCCATCCTGTCGGTTCATAATTTCCCAGAAAGTTTTCGGTCCAGATGAAAGCGAGCGTAAAATTTGATTCTTTATCCTTTCGTTCGCCATAACCACCGCCTTTGAATTTTTTTAAATAAATTTACAACTATGCGTGTTAATTTGCAAAGGTTGGGTTAATTACCGCTTTTTTGAATTATTTTCACCCCAATCTTTTTAAGCAGATCGTATGGAAGGGTTCCACCTATAAAGATAAAAACATAATCGTTCGGGAGTTCAATCTCTCCGTTTAGAGTTTTTAAAATTACCGAATTAGGTTTTATCTCTTTGACATTTGAATTAAAAATCACTTTGATTTTGCCCTCTTGTATATATTTTTGAATTCTTTCGCGATTTCTTTGCTTTATTGATTTGAAAGCATCCCCACGGTATGAAATCGTGATGTTGTTGTTTATTTGATTTGCTAAAGCCATTGCGGATTCCACAGCGCTGTCTCCTCCACCAACTACAAGGATGTTGCAGTTGTTGTAATTTTCTGCTTCAATTAATTTGTATGAAACTTTGCCAAGTTCTTCACCTGGAACGCCAAGTTTTCTCGGAGACCCGCGCCTTCCAAGGGCAAGGACGACATTTTTGGCATAATAACTTTCTCCTTTTTCAGTTAAAACTTTGAAAAGCCCATCTTCAACTACAATGTCAACAACTTTTTGCTCCGTCTTTATGTTTAGAGAAAATTTATTAACAATTTCAATCCAAGCTTGATATAGCGTCTCCTTTGGAACTTCATAAAATTTCAACTTGCCATAGAGTGGAAGTTCAACGGGAAAAGTCATTACAATTTTTTGTCTTGGATAGTGCAAAATTGTTCCTCCGATGTTCTCTTCTTGTTCAAGCGTTATGTATTTTAGTTTGTATTTTAGCGCAGAAAGAGAGGCGGTCAATCCAGCCGGACCAGCACCTACAATTATAAGGTCATATTGTTCTTGGGTTTCGCTTTTGGGTCTATTTTTTGCGATATATTCAATACATTTTTTTGCTTGTTCAACCGCGTTTCTAATTAATCCGATACCACCAAGTTCGCCTATGATAAAGATGCCCTCAACATTCGTTTGATAATTTTCATCAACTTCTGGGACTTCAATAACTTTTGTCGGGCTACCAAGAACAAGTTCAATTGCTCCAACAGGACATACTTGGGCACATAAGCCATGTCCAACACATTTATAACCATTTATGATCGTCGCCTTACCTTCAACAACTTCAAGGACATCTCCTTCTGGACAAGCCTTAACACAGCTACCGCAACCTATGCAAACATTTTGATCTATTTTTGGATGAAGCCCGTATGCTTCAACCAATCCATCAATTTTAGCTTCTTCAAGTTTTTTCTTTGCTAATTCCTCTTTTCTCCTGAATCTAATGTAATACGGAACAAAAATAACGAAGATCAAAAAAATAGTGATGCCAAGCGTCGCTAATGTTTCCATAAATAATCTCTGTTGATTTTTAGAATCTATACGAGATCTCACCGAAAATTAAATTTGTGCCTGCTGATTTTTGCCAGTTTCTTTCATAGTCAATTAAAACGCTATAACTTTTGCCAATGTTAAAAATAAAGCCAGCGCGCAAAATTAAATTTGTAAATTTCTCACCAACGGACGCTGTATAAGCGTATGAGGTAAAATTGCAATTCAATCCGATGTTTCTATTACTGAAAAATTTTTCAAATGAAATTTCTTCGCTCAAAATTTTGCTGAAACGTGTATTTGCGTATGATAAACCAGCTGTTATGTCAAACCCTGATGAAAAAATATCGTCAATGCTGACATACCCAGATGAAAAAGAATCTTTTCTTTTTTCGCCTTGAATTGAGCGAAGTGATGAAGTTAAATTTAAAGTTATGTCAAAAGGCAGGTTTATATAAAATCTACCGCGGAGATCGCTTCTAAATCTTTTATCAATGATTGAGTCCGGCAAATTTTTCATTGTTTCAAAAAGATATGCGCTTCTATAAGTGTTAAAATCAAGTGAGAATCTGAACCAGTTCAATGGTGTAAATGACAAAGATGTGAAAACATTTCGGAAATTTAATTTTTTAACAGTTTGTCCATTTGTTGATTTGTTTAAATCAACCTGCGCAGATAGATATATATCTGTTAATTTGCTAACTCTGATGAAGTTTTGAACATAAAGGAATTCTTCTTCTAGTTTTCTGTTTTTGAGAATTTTTGAGTATGAGAGCGACATTCTTCCGGAGATTGATGAATTTCTAAAATCTTTTGCGATAAAAAACGAAAATTTTGGATTTGAAAAGTTGAATGTGTTGTTGTCCATTTGTGGTTGAGTTCCCGCTACAAAGCCAAATGAAAGAGTTTGATTTCTCATCATTAGTTGAATTCCATCGCTTCCGCCGATGCCCGGGCTTTGGTATGGGAAAATCCTTCCTGCCGAAAGGACAAGATTTGTGAGTTGGTATTCAATTGAGAGTTGGTAAATCAAAAGCCGGGTTTGTTTATTTGACGAAATTGGACTTTTTGAGAAATTATTCTCAATTTTTGCATAGGTGTTAATTTTTAGATTGTCAAAAAAGAACTTGTCAAAATTTGCAACGAATAAAAGAGCGGGTCTTTGATAGCTGTAAGATTGTGAAAACAGGGAATAATTTTGTAGTGCAATCCTGCCATGCGACTTTAATGTCTGTCCTTTTTTAGTTAAGGCTTTAAATTCAACCTTTTCAGTTTGTAGCTTTACATTGTTTTCTTTGTTTTGTTCGGATAAAATTTTTACCTCGTGTTGTTCTTGGACTTGTTCTTTAATTTTTCGCACTACGGCGATATCCCCAATTTTTATATTTTTGACTTTCTCAAATTCTGATTTTGCTTTAGAATACTGTTCTGAAATATCTGTGATAAACAATGAGTCAATTTTTGAGTCATTTCTGAAAATTAATACTGTGTCATTTACCGAGAGCCCATCTTTTGCGCCGATGTCAAAATAAACTTCGTCAATTGTTAAAAAAATTACTTTA
Source organism: Candidatus Chryseopegocella kryptomonas (assembly GCF_001536065.1). Lineage (GTDB taxonomy): Bacteria > Bacteroidota > Ignavibacteria > Kryptoniales > Kryptoniaceae > Kryptonium > Kryptonium kryptomonas. The sequence goes on along the minus strand of NZ_CZVW01000005.1, from coordinate 27,492 downwards.
CCTTTTATTTCAATTGTATCCTTTTTTATCTGAGCGAATAAGTGGAGTTTAAATAATAACAGAGATACCGTCGCAAAAAACAAGATTTTAAACTTTGAAGTTATCATAGAGCACCAAATTTAGTTTTTAAACATTTCTATGGCAAGAATAGCAAGCAGAACTTTCATATCTATAACCAGATACATTTCTATGCTTTCTATCAGTTGAAGCTTGCGAATGGCAATATGTGATGCATGAAAAGTTTTTGTAATCCGCTGGATTAATATGACAATCGTTGCAACTTCTCCATTTGTTTCTATGCTCTCCCGAGTAAATTCTGAAAAAGTTTTTATCGTGATCAAAATTAGTTGCAGGTCTCCAGCTTGAGGTATTGTGACAAACTGAGCAATTGGTTGGGAAACCAGCAAGTTGATGATTTGGATTTGTTGTTTGTTCATATTGCGTTTTATGACAGCTGTAACAATCTGCGGGCAAAGTTAAGTTAAATTCCCAGTTTTGATGGCATTTATCACAGGATATAATAGCATGAGCCCCTGTTAGAGGAAATCCAGTTTTGTTGTGAAACGCTCTTTCCCCATGCCACGAAACTGTTTTAATCGTATGGCAATCATTGCAGTTTTTGCTGAAATTTAAAGAGATATGGTTTGGTTTTTTCGCTTCAATGTAATTTTTCTCGTGGCAGGATATGCATTCAAGTGGAATTAAATAAGTTTGAAAGATCCCATTTTTTAAATGACAACTTTCGCACTTTACAGATGCATGAGCGCCAAGGAGAGGAAATCTTGATTTGTTGTGTTTTCTTACAACATCATATAATTTCCATGTCTTGAAAGAATGACAACTCTGACATTTGTCTCCAAGGTTGCCATTGTGAAAATCAAAATGGCAGGCAGAACATCTTGATTCAACTTTAGAAAAAATTAAACTTCCATCTTTTTCTTTCTTATGACAATCAATACAATTAAGTCCAGCGTGTGAGTCAAGCAGTGGAAAGCCAGTCGTTGAGTGATCAAAGTCAATTTTTTCCTTTATCGGTATCCATTCAGATGTTGTATGACAGTTTGAGCAATCAATTTTAATTTCGCCATGCGGTGATTGTGAAAACACAAAACTTGTAATTAATAAAAGCAAGGGAAAATATCTAAACATCTTTCGGTAAAAATTTTTGTTTTTAAACATTTCTATGGCAAGAATAGCAAGCGTTGTTATCATAGATGTAGCCCGAAACATTTTTGTGTTCATTATCTATTTTTGTTCTGTTGTTATGACATTTCGTAGTGCATGAGAACTCGTTAAACGAATTCGGAGCTGAAAGATGACAATCAGCACAAAGTTTCCATCGCCCCTTAGAAAAACTATGTTTTCCAGAGTAGATTTTAAAGTACTGAGCATCGTGATTAAAGCTTGATGGTCTCCACCCGCTTGTTGTGTGGCACATTTCACAATTATACGGATAACCAACTGTATGCACAGGTATAAGCGCATTAGCATAGTTGTTTTGATGACAGGAATAACAATCTGTTGGAGTGCCTTTGTAAGTTGATTTATGGCAATCTTGACATTGAACTGCTGTATGTTTTCCAGTTAATGCAAAATTTGTTTTGTTATGGTCAAATGTAGCAGGTCTCCATCCATTTGTCGTATGACATTGTTCACAATTTGTTGGAAAACCAAGCAATTTATGATCTGGATTTGTCGTTGAAGCAAAATTGTTTTGATGACAGGAATAACAATCTGTTGGAGTGCCTTTGTAAGTTGATTTATGGCAATCTTGACATTGAACTGCTGTATGTTTTCCAGTTAATGCAAAATTTGTTTTGTTATGGTCAAATGTAGCAGGTCTCCATCCATTTGTCGTATGACATTGTTCACAATTTGTTGGAAAACCAAGCAATTTATGATCTGGATTTGTCGTTGAAGCAAAATTGTTTTGATGACAGGAATAACAATCTGTTGGAGTGCCTGTTAGCGTTCCTTTATGGCAGGATGAACATTCAACTGTTAAGTGTGCACCTGTGAGTTTAAAACTTGTTTTATTATGGTCAAATGTTGATGGTTTCCAGCTATTTGTTGTATGACATGAACTACACTCATGATTAATTCCTGAATTTACATGATTGGGATTTTTTGCATTTACGAAATTATGTTGATGGCAACTAAAACAATCTGCTGGGGTGCCAGCAAATATCCCATTATGACATTTATAACAATCCGTCATAGCGTGTTTACCATCAAGTTTAAGAGGTTGGTCAGGATGAACGAAATTTATGTTTTTCCAAGTCAGCGCATTTACAGGATGACATTCAACACAATTTAAGCTAAATTTGGCAAGTGCATGATTTGGAAAAGATACATTTTCATAATTTTTCTTATGACATCCATAACATTCAACGGGTAAGGATGAGAATTCGGCAAGTGATTTATGGCAAGATGAACAATCAAGATTTTTATGAGCGAACGCAAGTGCAAATCTGGTTTGATTATGCTTTTCACGAAAATCTGGAATTTTCCATGTATCAAAGTTATGACATCTCTGACATTGAAGACCAAGGGTTGATTTATGAAAATCGTAATGGCAGGCGACGCATTGCGTCGGCGTTTTTGAAAATATAAGTTTCTGATGGCAATCATTACATTTTATGCGACTGTGTTGCCCGAGTAATTTAAAGCCAGTTTTATCGTGGTTAAACTTTATTTTGTTTAAATCAACCTTCCATGTTTCAGTTGTATGACAATCGGAGCAGGGAAAATTTATCTTTCCGTGTGGTGAATTCTGCGAGTAAGCAAAACTTTGAAAGAGAATAAAAAGCAAAATTAATCTAACCAGCATGGCAACCCTCACAATTTATTGGCAATGGTTTATATCTCGTAAAATTACCTACTGGTGAATTCTCAATTTTATGACATTTTTGACATTCTAATTTTTCATGAGCCCCTGTAAGTTTAAATTTTGAATCAGTGTTGTGGTTAAATTTAAGTTCTTTCCAACCTTCTGGGGTGTGGCATCGTGAACAATCCGTATAAGAATTATTGCTTGCAAATTGTCCAAGATGTATATCTTTATGGCATGATTCACATTCAAGTGGTGTGTTGACATACTTTACAAATTGAAAATTATTCACTGTTAATTTTTCGTAATGACATTTATTGCAAGGAACTTGATTATGTTTTCCATCAAGTTTAAATTTCGTTTCGTTGTGATTAAATTTTAAATCATCCCATTTTGTCGTTTTATGACATCTTTCGCAGTATGTTTCGCCTTTATCGTTTGCAAACTGGTTTCCGTGGTTGTCAATGTGACATGATTGACAAAGCAAATTAATCCAATAAAAGTTTTGGGTGTTATTTATTCTATGGCACTTGAAACATGGAATTGTTAAGTGTGAATCTGTTAATTTAAATCTTGTCTCAAGATTATGTCTTGTCGTTGTGAAAGTTATCAGGGCAAACCCGCTGGTATTATGACAATCCGAGCAATCCCCTTTTGATTTTCTTTTCATAAAGACCCCGCCGTGATAGTCCGTGTGACAGTCAAGGCATAACTTGTGTCTAATTTTGAAATTGCTGATATAATCACTTTCATTTTTGATCTTTTTGACTTTGTTATGGCATTTTTCACATTTGAGTAAATTATGCATACCATCAAGCTTGTAATCTGTTAAGTTGTGGTCAAATTTTATTTTTAAATTTTGCCATCCGGTTGTTGAATGACATTTTTCGCATTCGCCGAATTTACCTTTATGGAAATCATTATGGCAATTTGAACAACTTGAAAAGATTAGATTTTTAAAAACGGTAAAGAGCACATTTCCTGATTTAGATTTCGGATGACAGGAATAACAATTTACATTTTTATGAAGCCCGGTGAGTTTAAATCTTGCCTTATCGTGGTTAAATGTTTTTAGAGCCAGATCCCATTTTTCAAATGTATGACATTCAAGGCAGTTTTGACTTAGCTGTCCCATATGAGCATCTTGATGGCAATCCAGACATTTTGTTCCAAGTCCGAGGAAAGTTCCGTTTTTGTATTTCTCACCTTTAAAAAATTTTTGATTATGGCAACTTGAACATTTTAATTTTGCATGAGCTCCTTCAAGTTTAAATTTGGTGAGGTTGTGATCAAAAGATTTTTCATCAAAGTTTACCAACTTGAAATTTCTTCCAAAATGTTCTTTATGACAATTTGCGCAATTTTCATCTTTAACGAAATAGTGGTATCCCTTTTCGTTTGAGATTAAATTTTTTATCTCAGTATGGCAGTTCAAACATTTATCATTTGTAATTTTTTGAGCAACGGCGTGACATTTTAGACAATTATCTACGCCTTCAAGATTTTTATGTGATTCGGATAATTTCCCCGGCGATATTTGGAGTAAGATAAGCAAAATTATGTATGTGAAATTAAACATATGTTTTCATTCTTTTTTAGAAAATCCAGAGATACCCAAGAATAAAAGCGACAAGCACATGCACCGTAAGAAGAATAAACATAATTATCGTAAACGGCAGATGTATTACATGCCAGTATTTGAAAATCTGTCTCAATGTGTCAAGCAAAATTATTCTACGCATGATGAGATACCGTTGTTCTTCAAGTTTCACGAGATTTTTTAAATCTTTGTGTTTTAATCCGTAACTTTTTAAAAGTTTTTTCAACCGTGAAAATTTTTTCCTCCGTCCGATCAAATCGTCAACAAGAAGTGATAAAATTACGCTTAAAGTTGATTCCTTTGTTGGCTTTTTGAAAGTAATTATCTTGTCAATTGCGTTTAAAATATCTGAATTTAGCTCTTTAAATTCTTTAATTATTTTGCCTTGTATTTCCCTTCTCATTTCTTCAAGCTCAATTGCTGTAAGTTCGTTTCCTTTGAGACCCTTTGGAATTTGAATATAGATGTATCTTCCTGTTATACCGCTTAACACAACTGATAACATTGACCACAGCGATGCGCCTGCTATTCCGGAAAATTTAAATGTCGTATGAAAAAGAATTAAAATCGGACCTGTAAGGCAAAGAAATATGTGTATGTTTAGCCAGTCCTTTATATTTCCAGCAGTTGAAAGCATTTTTAATCTTTTTCTTGATGAATAAGATGCAACTCCAATTATTATCATTGATGTTCCAATGATCCCAAGTCCATGCCCTACTTTACCACTGGGTTTAAGTGCTTCGTGTTCCCTTTGTAAAGGTCTTTTCTCAAAAGATGAGGTATAATAGGAAAAACCATTTATGAAAATAATTGCACCACTTACGAAACTAATCAATAAAAGAAAAAGCAAATAATGACTATGAAGCCACCTTCTCACTTTTTGAAGTAAATTTAAAATCTGCAAATTTTTATGTCAAGTGATGTAGGTCAAAATTAATGAACTCTAATGTTAAAAAATTCTACGCATAGTTTTAGAATGTGTCAGTTTGGGACAAATTTTTTTGAAAGTTTCAAGATTTTTCGTGTTATCGCAGGGAATCATCTGGCACATAGTTTGCTTTTTAATGCGAATGGAAATAAATTTAAAAGTGAAAAAACAAAAGCCAAATTTAAAAGATGCGAAATATAAACTTTGCTGAAAGAATAAAGCGAGTGAGCCGGTACTTCCGAAGAACTTCAAAAGAAGAGGTGATGATTTTGATAAATCAGGCGATAAAGGAACTCGGGGAAATTGAACGGAGAACCGATGAAATATGGGCTAACATTTTGGAGATGAAAGGGAAAAGAAATAAAAAAATTTATCTTGATCTTATAGGTGAAGAACTTGACAAGATATCCGATAGCGTTGAATCTGTTAAGGAGATTTTAAACAAAGCGAAGGAAAATATCCGTCTTTCGCAGAGGAAAGAATACGATATTGATCTCTGGATTTAAAACGAAATTTTTGGAGGGAAGATGCAAATTACACTTCAAAAAGCCTTCATCAAAATTAACAAGGAACAATGCAAAGGTTGCACGCTTTGCATTGAGACATGTCCTGTGGATGTATTGAAAATTTCTGACAAGTTCAATTCAAGAGGTTATCATTATGCTGAATATGTTGGGGATGGTTGCACTGGTTGTGGTGTTTGTTTTTATGCGTGCCCAGAGCCTGGTGCTATAACTGTTTACAAACGTGGTGCAGTTGTTGATGAAGAGATTTTAACTTTAAATTAAGCGAGGCAAAAATGCCTCGCTTTTTAATTTTAACTGCTAAAAACATTAGCAGTGTAAAAAACAAAAAGGAACTTTGAAAATGGCTAAACAATTGATGAAAGGTAATGAAGCGGTTGTAAGGGGAGCAATTCTTGCGGGTTGTAGAGCATTTTTCGGTTATCCGATCACGCCAGCAAGTGAGATTGCAGAAGCAGCTTCTCTTTTAATGCCAGAAGTAGGCGGTGTGTTTATTCAAGCTGAAAGTGAGGTAGCTGCAATTAATATGCTTTTTGGTGCAGCAAGTGGTGGTGTAAGAGCTATGACTGCATCATCAAGCCCAGGTATAAGCCTTATGCAGGAGGGAGTTTCATACGCAGCTGGAGCAGAACTTCCGATGGTTATAGTTGATATTATGAGAGGTGGTCCAGGTCTTGGTAATATCGCACCGGAGCAGGGAGATTATTATCAAGTTGTAAAAGGTGGCGGACACGGTAATTATAAAGTCATTGTCCTTGCTCCAAATTCTGTTCAGGAAATGTGCGACTTAACATATCTTGCTTTTGATCTTGCTGAAAAATACCGAACACCTGTTTATGTCTTGGCAGATGGTTTTATAGGTCAGATGGTTGAACCTGTTGAATTTCCAGAGCCGAAGTTTCCAGAAATTGATAAATCGTGGTGCGTTGATGGAACGGCTGAAACAAGACATAATTTGATCACATCAATTTATCTTGCCCCAGAGGAACTGGAACAGCATAATTTGCGATTGAAAGAGAAATATGAAAGAATTAAGAGAAATGAAGTAAGATATGAAGCTTATAAAACCGAAGATGCCGAAGTTATACTCGTTGGATACGGAATTGTGTCAAGAATTTTAAAGAGTGTTGTTGATATAATGCGTGAAGATGGATATAAAGTTGGTTTGTTAAGACCGATTACTCTTTTCCCGTTTCCAGAGGAAAAAATAAGGGAACTTGCAAAAACTGCAAGTTTATTTTTCGTTGTTGAATTAAGCACGGGTCAAATGGTTGATGATGTGAAACTTGCTTTGAATGGAATGTGTGAAGTTAGATTTTATGGAAGATGTGGTGGGATGGTTCCATCGGCTGAGGAAATAATTGAGCAAGTTAAAAATGTGTTTAAGGAAGTTGAAAAAGAAATTGAACATCAAAAGTGAGGTGAGAAAATGGCGACAACAATACTTAAAAAACCCGGAACTTTTTATGAGGTTTTCACAAGAAAACCAGATGCAGACAAAATTAACACGCACTATTGTCCCGGATGTGGTCATGGAAAACTTCACAAGTTAATTGCAGAAGCAATAGAAGATTTTGGAATTCAAGATAGAGTTATAATCATAAATCCAGTTGGTTGTTCTGTTTTTCTGTATTATTATTTTGACACAGGTCATATTCAAGTTGCCCACGGCAGAGCTCCGGCAGTTGCAACGGGGATAAAAAGAGTTCATCCGCACAGCATAGTCATAAGTTATCAGGGAGATGGAGACCTTGCTGCGATTGGTGGGAATGAAATTTTGCACGCTGCAAATCGTGGTGAGCACATCACTGTCTTTTTTGTTAACAATGCAATTTACGGAATGACAGGCGGGCAGATGGCCCCGACAACATTGCCTGGTATGAAGACAACAACAACACCGCGCGGTAGAGATATTCGTAATGAAGGTTACCCTCTTAAAATGGCTGAATTAATTGCAACGCTTGATGCACCCGTTTATGTTGAAAGAGTGGCTCTTACAGATGCTAAAAACATGGCTCGTGCAAGGAAAGCAGTCAGAAAGGCAATTCAAATTCAGATGGAAAATAAAGGTTTCGCATTTGTTGAGGCGCTTTCCGCTTGCCCAACCGGTTGGGGAATGAATCCACCAGACGCAGAAAAATGGATAAATGAAGTTATGACAAAGTATTTCCCGCTTGGAGTTTTTAAAGACATCTCAGACAAAGTTGAACCTGTAAAATTTGAAAAGAAAGTTTTAAGCCCAGAGGAAATTAAAAAAGCAATTGGCGTTGATGGTGAAACATTAACGATGAAAAAGTATCAAAGAAACATAGTTGCTGAAAAATATAAAAATCCGAAGATAAAAGTTGCTGGCTTTGGTGGGCAAGGAATTTTGTTGCTTGGACTTGTCCTCGCACAAGCGGGAATGCTTGAAGAGTATAATGTGTCGTGGCTTCCATCTTATGGACCTGAGATGAGAGGTGGAACAGCAAATTGTCATGTCAATATCTCTGAATTTGAAATTGCATCGCCCCTTGTTTCAATTCCGACAGCTTTAATCGTTATGAACAGACCTTCACTTGAAAAATTTGAGCCAACAGTTAAATCTGGTGGTTTGATTATTTATGATAACTCGTTGATTGACATTGAGCCATCAAGAAAGGATGTTGAAGTTATTCCAGTTCCTGCTACGAAGATTGCCGATGACATCGGTTCAACGAAAGTTGCAAATATGGTTATGCTTGGTGCGTATATTGGATACACGGGGATACTCACGAAAGAAAGTGTTTTTGATGCACTTGATATAGTTGTGAAGAGGAAAGAACTTAACGAATTAAATAGAAGGGCTATTGAAGCTGGGATTGAATATGTGATGTAAATTAAATTGGGGCTGTTTTTTCAGCCCCTTTTTATTATTTTTGCAACCTCATTGAAAACCATATCAACTGTCAATAACTTCATACACTTCATATAATCTTCACCTTCGCGATTACAAAAATCAAGATGGCACGGATGACATTCAACATCAACTCTTAACGCTTTATGTCCTTTGCTTTCCGGGTATGGAAACCATATATCTTCTTCGCCTGGACCGAAAAGTCCAATTGTTTTGGTTCCAACCGCAACTGCGATATGCATTGGACCGCAATCGTTTGAGATATAAAGATCAAGCAAAGATAAAACTGATGCAAGCTGTCTTAAATTCAAGCTATCAAGGATGAAAATGTTTCGTTTCAAAGTTAAATTAAAAACTTCAATTGCCAGGTCTGTTTCTTTTTCGGAGTGAGTTATGATGACATCAGCACCAATTTTAGTTACAATTTTATCTGCAAGTTTTGCAAAGTTTTCCTTCAACCACATTTTTGCTGGCCAAGTTGCGCCCGGATGTATGCCAATTATTTTTTTGCCTAAATCAACTCCTTTACTTTTCAAATAATTTTTCGCCCAGTTTCTCTCCTCATCCGTTAAGAAAATTTCTGTCTCAAAATCATCGTTTACTTCTATTCCGATTGGTTTTAAATAGTCAATGTGAAATTTTATTGCGTTTTTCTGCTCGTTCGTTCTTGGTATTGGATGAGTATATAAAAATTTTCTCCATCCAAATGCTCCACCAATTCTTACCTTTCCCCCACTTAAAAAACTCAAAATTGCACTTCTCGGATTTCCGAATAAATCAATAACGAGATCAAATTTTTTTCTTCGTATTTCTTTTATAAACGAAATTTGTTCCTTCAATGTCCAACCAAAATCAAATGGGATGAGCTCATCAAGATATGGATTATTTTCAAGCAGAGTAATTGCGTTTTTATCCGCAAGATAAGCGATATAAGAGTTTGGAAATTTTCTTCGCACTGCTCTTATCACGGGCGTTGTCAATACGACATCTCCAATGAAACGAAGTCGTGTTATCAAAATTCTTTGAAAAGTTTTCATCTTTAATGTTGAAAAATTTTTGAAAAAATTTAAGCAGAAAACAAAAAATTTGAAAAACTTTTGGAAATAGATGTGAAAGCGGGGGATAAAGTGAGGGGTTAAATTTTTAATGAAAAAGCGCCGGGCACAAATGCCCGGCTTTAAATTTTATTTAAGAAGTATCATTTTCTTAACACTTACAAAATTGCCAGCTTCAAAACGATAAAAATATACACCGCTTGAATATCCACTCATATCAACATTGACAGTGTATCTACCCATTTGAAGCTCTTCATCAACAACTCTTTTTACCTCTCTACCGAGAATATCGTATATAATGAGTTTTACATGCTCTTTCTTTGGAATTTCAAATTCTATCTTTGTTGATGGGTTAAATGGGTTTGGATAGTTTTGATAAAGTTTGTAATCGTTCAAAATGACAAGTTGATTTAGTTCTTCTACGGATGTTAGAACATCCTCAGCATAAGGAGCGATAAAGAAGAAAGGCATTGGATAGTAAGCCCCTGTTATATCAGGATTGCCAAAGAATTTACCACCTATGTAAACATGTCTATATTTCGGATTAACGGCAATGGCACTAATGTCTATCCTTGGAGTATTGTTGTGCCAGCGCCTGCTCACTTTTTGAGCCGTTCTCTTGCTAAATGCATCAACTCCCCAATTCCCACCAAAATAAACAACTGAATCTGTCAAAGCAATGGAAGTGTAATAATTTGATCCTAGAGATGAAGTAGATGGTTTCCATCCCGTAAACTTTCCATCGCGAGTGTAAATTGATGCGATACGTTCACGAGCAGAATCACCCGAAGTTTTAAACGTGCCACAAATGTAAAGCACAGAATCATCAAGAGCCATATTCCATATGGTTGCGGTCAATCTATTGTCACTATCGTATAAAATTTGAAATGGTCCTGATTGCCAATTAAGCAATTTAACACTATCAAGGCGTGTTGAAAACGCAGCTATATATGTTCGCGGTATAGTGTCAAGAACTTTTGTAAACCATCCAGCAACAAACAATGTATCATTTTTAATGGCAACTGAACGAGCTCCACCCCAGAGACCAGCGTTCCAGTTAAGGATATTTCCAGTTGATCTGTCAATCACAACAAACCCTATTTTACTTCCAGGGACTTTTATCCACCACAGACCACCTGCAACATAGATTGCATTTTGAGTTGGGAGTATCTTTTTGATGCCATCATATCCGTTCGCCCGATTTAAAAGATCTTCTGATTTATCAAATGTCCATTTTCTTCTAACTTGTCCTGTTTTAAGATCAAGTGCCACAAGTACTTCTGGATAATCCCGAATATCGCAGTAATAACTATACCAGTGTGGACCTTTTAGAGACATATTACCACCTACATAGAGTGTTGAATCATCTATTGCAAGTGCAGAGACATATTTTGCGAGCGTCTTTGAATACCAGGACCCGATTTTATCATAGTAACATTCCACAAAAGTAAAATCGGGACCTTTCCATCCTCTTATCACTTTTCCGGTTTTTGCATCAATCGCAGCAACTATGTTCCTTTCTATCACCTGTCGTCCAAGCGATCCCATTATGTTTTGTCCGCTGAAAAGCTCCCCTCCAACAAGCAATTTATTTCCCCAAACCTGTAAGTCATTTATCATAGCGCCGTATACAGAATATCCCAAAATAGGTGCATCTCCATATAACGCACAGCCATCCCAATTTTTTAAGTTTCCAGTGACAAGATCTAATGCTACGAATTCCATATTTAATAACTGTATCAGTGCCTGTTGTAATAAAAGCGTTAAGATTGTCGCCAGCAATAAACAAAGTGCTGTCAACAATTTCAATGTCATATACTCCCAAAGAAAAATAATCTGGAACATAATAAGACGAATAGGAGCCAGTGCTACTTTTAAGCCTCAGAGTGAAAATTACATTTGCTTGCCAATTAGTTAGCTGTCCTGTCGCAAGATCAAAGCAAGCGATATTTTCTCTTCTTACTGTGTCTATTCTTTCAAATGATCCACCCACGAATAGTTTAGAGCCATATACTTTTAATGCATATACATAAGAAGATGCATTCGGTGCCCAATTTGTAACTTCTCCAGTTATTTTGTTAATAGCAGCAAGGTTAGATCGTTTATATGTTCCCACCGAATCAAAATCTCCGCCGATATAAACAATGTTGTTATAAACTGCTATTGAATGGACTTCACCCTTTACCTTCGGGTTCCAAGGCAGAAGTTTTCCTGTCCTTATGTCAAATGCTGCAATGCCCGTTCTTATTGAATCTCCAACCTGTTGAATATCTCCATAGACATAGAGAGTTGTGTCATATACAGCAATTCCCGATTTCCAAAGAGAGTTAAAAGCAATTGAATCAGTTTTCCAAGGCAATACTTTTCCTGTTCTCGCATCAAGAGCAGCAAGATATGTTCTTGAAGAGTCATTTACTTTTTGAAAATTTCCCAGCACGAAAAGTATTGTATCATAGAGAGCCATACTGTGAATAGGAGCATTGGTATATGGCTTAAAGGAGGGCGCATTAAAGTTTTCATCAACGCTTCCATCAGGATTTACATGGATTATGCTATTAAAAGATTTTGATGTCCCATCCCTCTTAAGTAAGTTTTTGGTGCCCATGCTTCCCGAACCGCATATGTAGAAACCTCCATTATTGTCAAGCAGTATTTTGTATACAGGGGTGCTTAATCTGAAGAAATCAAGGTCAACATCTCCTGTTGCCAAATCAAAGACGCCGAAACTACCAATTGGAGGACCCCAGAAATGGAATGAACCGCCAACAAAGATAGTATCGCCATAGGGAAGGATTGCTAAAACAGGACCATTGGGAACTTCTGGATTTTGGAATAACTTGAAGATTGAGCCATCTTGAGAGTTCAGTGGAAAAGAAATTAACAGAATGAATATCGCCGATAAGATGATTTTCTTCTGCATAGTAGCACCTCCGTTTGTTTGATGGATTAAATTTGCTTCAATAGAAATTATGAAAAATTTAAAAATGTTTAATGTGAAATAAATCACATTGTCTCAATTTCTGGGGCGTTTTATTTAGGTGTGGTGTTTTGAAATTTTTTTATTTTTTGACAAATTTAAATCAGGAAAACTAACTAAATGAAAAGTCACTTTGGTAAGAGAGCATTCGGCTGGAGCTGTAATTTACAGGATTGAAAATGGGGAATATAAATTTTTGATCTTAAAATACGGACTCGGGCACTGGGATTTCCCAAAGGGAAATGTTGAAAAGGGAGAAAGCGAACTTGAAACTGTCAAACGAGAGGTTGAGGAAGAAACAGGAATAAAAGAGATTGAGATAATTGATGGGTTCAAAGAAAAGGTTGGATACTATTACAGAATGAAAGGGCAACTGGTTTACAAAACTGTTAACTATTATCTTGCGAAAACGAGCGAAAAAGAAGTTAAACTTTCATATGAGCATGAAGATTATGCGTGGGTGACGATTGACGAAGCGTTGAAATATCTAAAACACAAGAACAGCATAAATGTTTTAAGCAAAGCATATAAATTCTTAAAAAACAAATTTGGTGATGTAAAGTGAAAAAATTTGCCTCATTTTTCCTTTTTGTAATTTTGCCGATCGCTCTTATCATTGCTTTCGTTCTATTACTTGCGAAAATCTCTGGAGAAGAGACCGAAAATTTTGCATTTGATGAGAGCGAATTGTTTATCTGATATAAGATGTGCATTTGATTTTTGCTTGACTTTTGTCTCATACTTTTTTATTTTAAATTAAGTCAAACAAAGAAGGAATTTTAGCAATGAAAGTAACAAGTTATCTATTGGTTCTGTTAATGGGGGTTTGGTTTTCATTTTCAATTTATGGCTGTGCGTCAACAGCTGAACAAGAAGATATCTACGGGGAGGCAATTAAGGAAACAACGGAAGGAATTGATACAGTTCAAATTGCGACCCTTTCAGAGGAAAACAAAGCATTGAAATCTCAGATAAGTCAGCTACAATCGCAGAATGCTCAACTTCAAAATGAGAAAGCAGATCTTGAAAAGAAATTGCGTTCTCTGCAAGAAACAAATACTCAATTAACAGCGAAAATTTCTGAACTCGGTGAGCAACTTGAAGCGGAACGTCAAAAGACAAGAGAACTTTCAGCAAAACTTTCCCAATATGAAACACAACCAGTTGGAGGTGAAGTTGAACTTAAAGCTGAAATTGCCAAACGAGATAGCGAAATTGCGGAGTATAAAAAACAGATAAGAGACCTTCAAGCTAAACTTGCTGAACTTGAAGTTAAAGCTTCTTCTCAACCTGCAACAGTTGCTGGTGAAGTTAAAGCGACATATCCAACGATTATTCCTGAAACACCGACTGTTAAAATAACGGAAAAAGAATTTAGAGTTTATTATAATCGTGGTTTAAATGATTTTAGAAATCGCAAATACCAAACCGCAATCGCATATTTTGACACGCTGTTAAAGAGCAATGTTGAAACAAATCTTAAAATCAACGCTGCTTACTGGATTGGTGAAAGTTATTTTGGTTTGAAACAATATGAAAAGGCGATTGAGTATTTCAATTATGTTGCTCAGACGAAGTCAGCCAAAACCCCAGATGCTTTGTATATGCTTGGTCGTTGTTATGCTGCGCTTGGAAAGATAAAAGAAGCAAAGGAATATATGAACCGTGTCATTAAAGAATACCCAAAAAGCCCCGTTGCTAAAAAAGCAAAAGATAGATTGGAAAGATTATGAAATTTAAATTTTGGCTTTTGATATCGCTCCTTGTCCTTGTCTCATCCTGTCAAAAGGAAAACCAAGACCAGTTCCTACCGTATATAAACTTAACAGTTGATGGAAAATCATTTAAAATTGATTCAGTTCTTGCGGTTTATGACGATTCGGCTCAGGTTATGACATTGATCGGTGCTAAATATACCGATGGGAGATTGTTTAGCACAATTGCGATTGGATTCAAATTTTCAACGGGGATGCAAATTCCAAAAACTTACGACGCAACGAAGAAACCAATTGAACTTTTTGCAATTTATGTTGATTCAGCCGAAGCGGTATATTCAACCGCAACAATTGATTCAATGCTTAATCCATCTGAGCCGATTGGGACAGGTGTTTTGAACTTAACATATCACAACTTGCAACTTCACAAGATCGCTGGTGATTTTAACCTGAGACTTAAAGAGATTGATCCAAATACATACGAACCAAAGACGAAATTAATTCAAATAACGGGTTCATTTCAAACATATTACG
This sequence comes from Candidatus Chryseopegocella kryptomonas, assembly GCF_001536065.1. Taxonomy (GTDB): domain Bacteria; phylum Bacteroidota; class Ignavibacteria; order Kryptoniales; family Kryptoniaceae; genus Kryptonium; species Kryptonium kryptomonas. The sequence goes on along the minus strand of NZ_CZVW01000005.1, from coordinate 12,454 downwards.
CCTTTCTTGTTACTGGGAGTCCTCCACCCAGACCTTTGAAGATTAAATAGGCAAGTGATAAAAGTATTTATTTTGATTGATTTTTAATCATTTTCCCCGCCATTTTTATGCTCTGCGGTATATTCTGCGAAATTTGAAACGGGAAATTTTGAAATTATTGAAAATGAGTGTAAAACTTTTTATATTTCAAATTGAAAAGATTTTTAAAACAAAGTTTTCGTAGAATGAGAAAAGTCATTTTAATAATCCTTGATGGTTTCGGAGTTAGGGATGAAAATATACCGATTGAAGGAGATGCAATAGCACTTGCAAAGAAACCAACATTTGATTTTCTTTATGCGAATTATCCGTGGGTTGCACTCCATGCATCGGGTGAATATGTTGGACTTCCAGACGGTCAAATGGGAAATTCAGAGGTTGGGCATTTAAACATCGGTGCTGGAAGAATTGTTTATCAAGATATTGTGAGGATAAGCAAGGCGATTAAAAACGGAGAATTTTTCAGGAACGAGGCTTTGCTTGGGGCAATTGAAAATGTTAAGAAAAATAATAGTGCATTGCATCTTGTTGGACTCTTGTCTGATGGTGGAGTTCATAGTCATATGGAACATCTTTATGCATTACTTGAACTTGCGAAGATGCACAATGTTGATAAAGTTTATGTCCACGCTCTTCTTGATGGGAGAGATACACCACCTTCAAGCGCAATTGAATATGTAAGACAATTTGAAGCGAAAGCAAAAGAAATTGGCGTTGGAAAAATTGCTGTCGTCGGCGGAAGATATTACGGAATGGACAGAGATAACAGATGGGAAAGAACTGAAAGATATTACAGGGCGATGACCGAAGCACAGGGAGAAAAATTTAAAAGCGCAGAAGAAGGAATTTTGAAATCTTATGAAAAAGGAATTACTGATGAATTTGTTGTCCCATTCATAGTTGTTGATGAAAATGATAAACCAGTTGGTCAAGTTAAAGACGGTGATTCAATTATATTTTTCAATTTTAGAGCGGACAGGGCAAGACAATTGACAAGGGCATTTATTGATGAAAATTTTGATAAGTTTCAAAGAAAAAAACTTGATGTTCACTTTGTTACAATGACTGAATATAATGATGATTTTGATGTTCCCATTGCTTTTAAACCAGTTTATCTGACAAATACACTTGGCGAAGTTATTTCAAAACACGGGTTGAAACAGTTAAGGATTGCCGAAACGGAAAAATATGCGCATGTGACTTACTTTTTCAGTGGTGGTAGGGAAGATCCATTTGAGGGCGAAGATAGAATTTTGATACCATCGCCAAAAGTTGCAACATATGATTTAAAGCCGGAGATGAGCGCTTATGAGGTGACTGATAAAGTTATTGAAGAAATTAACAAGCAAAAATATCATTTGATAGTTTTGAACTTTGCAAATCCAGATATGGTCGGGCACACTGGAATTATTCCAGCAGCTGTTAAGGCAATTGAGGCGATTGACACATGCATTGGAAGAATTTACGAAGCGGTGAAACAAAACGATTATGTTATGATAATAACTGCGGATCACGGGAATGCAGAAAAGATGATTGACCCAGAGACAGGCGAACCGCACACTGCACATACGACAAGTCAAGTTCCTTTCATACTTGTTATGGACGATTACAAAGGCGAATTGAAAACTGGAGGCAAACTTGGCGATATAGCACCAACGATACTTACAATTATGAATTTACCTATCCCTGAGGAAATGGATGGAGAAATTTTGTTGCTTGAAAAAGTGCCGTATATGGCGAAGTAAAATTAATTTAATCAAAACTAAATCAGGAGGGAGAGCTTATGGCAAAGGCGAAAAAAGCAGCGAAGAAACCGGCGAAAAAAGCCCCAGCTAAAGCCGGCGGTGTTTCAAAAAATTATGTTGACACGAAGTTTAAATCTCTTCAACAACAGCTTGATGAACTTGTAAAAAGAGTTGAAGCGCTTGAGTCAAAACTTGGAGTGGAGAAGAAAGAGGAAGTATCTGTGGAATCAGCTGGGGCAACCGAAGCTTAAGCTTCGGAAGGTTTAACCAAGGGGGTTGCTTTAAGCAACCCCTTTTGTTTTTAAAGTCAATCTACCCGAATGCAAGTGATGAAATTAAGCAAAGTGAAAAAATTAAAAGGAGTAATTTATCCGCCCGGAGATAAATCAATTTCACATCGTGTTGCTTTAATCTCTGCACTTTCAACGGGTGAAAATTTAATTGAAAACTTTTTAATTGCGGATGATACTTTAAGCACATTAAATTGCCTTAAAAATCTCGGAGTTGAGATTGAACTTTCCGACAAGTTGAGGATAAAGGGTAAAGGATTAAAAGGTTTAAAAAAGCCGGGTTCAGTTCTTAACGCAGGAAATTCTGGAACGACGATCCGTCTTCTTTCTGGAATTCTTGCGGGACAAAATTTTGACTCTGAAATAACAGGCGATGATTCGCTTCGGCGCAGACCTATGATGAGAATTGTAAAACCATTGAGAATGATGGGAGCAAAAATTGAAGCATCTGTGGATGGGACTCCACCGTTAAAAATTTTTGGCGTTGAAAAATTAAATCCGATTGAATATGAGCTTGAAATACCAAGCGCGCAAGTGAAATCGTGTCTTATATTTGCTGGGCTTTACACAGATGGTAAAACGAAAATAATTGAAAAAATCCCAACCCGCGATCATACAGAAAGATTGCTCGGGCTTAAAACTTATTTGGAAGACAGTAAAAAAATAATTGAGGTTGATGGCGGACAAAAAATTGAAGCGAAAAATTACTTCGTCCCAAACGATATATCATCGTCTGCGTTTTTCATAGTTGCTGGCTCAATCATTCCTGAATCAACTCTGGTAATAAAAAATGTCGGACTAAATCCGACACGAACAGGTTTTATTGATGTGCTTAAAAGAATGGGAGCAAACATTGAAGTAGAAAATTTGCGTGAGATTGCAAATGAGTTGGTTGGAGATGTTATCGTCAGATCTGGAAAAGATATAGAACTTAAAAACTTAACACTTTCTGGCGATATAATCCCGAACATAATTGATGAAATTCCGATACTTGCAGTAGCTGGTGCAGTCGCCCATGGAAAATTTGAAGTTAGAGATGCGGTTGATTTAAGAAACAAAGAAAGCGACAGGATAAAAGCAATTGTTGTAAATTTGCGAAAGATGGGAATTGATGTTGAAGAATATGAAGATGGCTTTGCTTTTGAAGGAGTAAAAAAATTAAAGGGAGCTTTAATTGAGACATTTAATGATCATAGAATTGCTATGGCTTTTTCAATCGCTGGATTAATTGCTGATGGAGAGACGATAATTGATAATCCGAATTGTGTTACGATTTCTTTCCCCGGTTTTTACGATGTATTAAAAAATCTTCAAAATTGAAAAATGGAGGTGTAAAGAATATGGCAGAGGTGAAGCTTGAAAATGTGAGCAAAATTTATCCAAACAATGTTGTAGCCGTAAAAGATGCAACCTTTGATGTGAAAGATGGAGAATTTATGGTTTTGCTCGGTCCATCTGGATGTGGTAAAACGACGACGCTTCGGATGATAGCAGGGCTTGAAGATGTGACAAGCGGTTATATTTACATTGACAACAAAATTGTAAATGATGTCCCGCCCAAAGACAGAGATATAGCCATGGTATTTCAAAATTATGCGCTCTATCCGCATATGACAGTTTATGAGAATATGGCTTTTGGATTAAAACTGCGCAAATATCCGAAAAGTGAAATTGACAAACGAGTTAAAGAAGCAGCAAAAATTCTCGGGATTGAGCACCTTCTTGATCGGAAACCGAAGGAACTCTCTGGCGGACAAAGACAGCGAGTTGCTGTTGGAAGAGCCATCGTGCGAAATCCAAAAGTTTTTCTCTTTGATGAACCATTGAGCAATCTTGACGCAAAGTTTAGAGTCCAGATGCGAACGGAAATTTCAAAACTTCATCAAAAACTTGGTGCAACGATGATTTATGTAACGCACGATCAAATTGAAGCCATGACGATGGGAGATAGAATTGTTGTTATGAAAGATGGGATAATTCAGCAAATTGATACACCACTTAATCTTTACAATTACCCAAAGAATAAATTTGTGGCTGGATTTATCGGTAGCCCGTCAATGAATTTTCTTGATGGAAAAATAATTCAAGAAAATGGATTAAAATTTGTTGAAAACAGCAATGGCGTTAAACTTTCTATTCCAGAGGAATTTTACGATAAACTTAAAAATTACATTGATAAACCGATAACGCTTGGCATAAGACCCGAACATATTTACGATCCACTTTACACTCAAATAAGCAATGGTGAGAGGATTAAAGTTCTAATTGATGTTGTTGAGCCGATGGGAAACGAGATTTATCTTTACTTTGCAACACCGACTGCTCAATGCGTTGCACGAATTCCAGCACATGAAGAACCGAAAACCGGGATTTATAAAGAACTTATCATTGATATGAGAAAGGCGCATTTCTTTGATAAAGACACAGAAGAATCAATTTTATACAAATAAGAGATGTCAAATCGCAAACTTTCAAAAATAATTGAGGAGATAATTGCAAAAGATGATGAGATACTTGTCCCGGCGAGGAAAATTTATCTTTTGATAAAGTATAATCATCCTGAAATAAATCTTCCTTCTTTTTCAGAGTTTGTAAACTTCTTAAAGCGAAGCAGGAAATTTGAAGTTGTTGAAACCAGTGAAACAACTTTTTATGATTTGCCCGAAAGCGTTGAGAAACTTTTAATGCAGATTGAAATATATGGAACTGGACCACGGGTGAAACTTCGCTCTGTTAAATTGACACCAAAATTGATGCGTGATGCGTTTTTAAAAAGTTATCAAAAGATGAGGGCGGGGCTTGAAAATTTGATTGCACAAATTTATTCTGAAAAAGATATAGCAAGTGAAGATTTAAACAGGGTAATTTCATCGTTTATGGAATTACGTGAGCAGATAGACAAAACAATTCAACTTCTTGAAAAACTTGAACTTTACGAATCAAGCGTTAAGGCACGGAAGAAAAGAAAATAATTTTTAAAAGTTTCAATGAGGTGTTATATTAAAAGAAAAACAAAAAATTGAAACAGCCATGGTGACAGAAGAACAAGTATATGAAGCTTTGAGAGAGTGCTATGACCCAGAAATCCCGATAAATATCGTTGACCTTGGGCTTGTTTATGAGGTAAAAATTATTGATGATTGGGTTGGTGTTAAGATGACGCTTACAGCTCCGGGTTGCCCTGCGCATACATTTATAAGTCAGCAGGTGAGAGAAAGATTGCTTAAAATCCCTGGTGTTAAAGATGCGGATGTCGTTGTTGTGTGGGAGCCGAGATGGAATCCAAGCATGATGTCAGAGAAAGCAAGAATGCAACTCTTTGGAGATCTCGGATTAAGCACAGGTGAAGAAAGCGAAGAAGAGAAGTAATAAGTTAGCACGCCCGGAGGGACTCGAACCCCCAACCTTCTGGTCCGTAGCCAGACGCTCTATCCAGTTGAGCTACGGGCGCAAATTCACTTTAAATATACGAATAAATTTTTTCTCTTTCAAGTTTCATCCCGCGCTTGGATTTTATCCATTTAATTTCGTTTTCGGAGTTTGATGAGCAAATTCTAATTTTGTGAGGTTATGAAAACTTGACTTTTATTTTTTAATGTATTAAATTAGGATGGCATTTATCCTAATTTAAAATAAAAATTGGTGATTGAAATGAAAAAATTAATTTCCATCGTTTTGTTGTTTAGTTTCATTTCCTTCGCATTTGCACAAAATGCAACGGTAAAGGGGGTAGTAAAATTTAGCGGTGAAGCCCCGAAGCCAAGATTGATAAGCATGAAAGCTGATCGTCAATGTGATGCTATACACGGTGGGAAGCAAGTTCAAGCTGAAGATGTCGTTGTCAATCAGAATGGGACTTTGAAGTGGGTATTTGTCTATGTGAAGGAAGGAGTAAAAGGCAAATATAATCCGCCTTCCGAACCAGTTGTTCTTGATCAACAGGGTTGCTGGTATCATCCGCATGTGTTTGGAATAATGGTAGGGCAAAAGCTTGAGGTCAGGAATAGTGACCCGTTGCTTCATAATATCCACGCAACACCAAAAAAGAACAAGCCATTTAACATTGGGCAACCAGTTAAAGGGATGAAGAGTTATCATACCTTTGACACTCCCGAGATTATGGTTCCTTTCAAATGCGATGTTCATCCTTGGATGAGTGCGTATGCGGGAGTTCTTGATCATCCATTCTACAGTGTGACAAATGATAAAGGTGAATTTGAAATTAAAAATCTTCCGCCTGGAACGTATACAATTGAAGCGTGGCATGAGAGATTAGGGACGCAGACGCAAACCGTGACTGTTAAGGCAGGAGAAGTCAAGACGATAGAATTCACATTTGAAAGGAAGAAATAAAAGGGTTAGAAAGCCATGGAAGAAAAGCAGAGCAAATTTCACGGATTATTATTTTTGTTTTTCTTTGTTTTTGGTATGATTGCGAGTGTGTGGATTGTGTTAAGAAATGGATGGTGGCTTCCGGAACTTGCATCGGATAGAGAAACGATTGACAGAATTTTTATCACAATTTTTATAATTGCTGGGATTTTGTTCGTCATCAGTGAATTGGTTTTATCATATTTCATTTTTAGGTATTCTGGTCAACCTGGGAAAAAAGCGTTTTATCTTCCGGGGACTACTCGTAAGGAGATTTTGTGGTCAATTTTGCCTGGAACTCTCGTTGTGATAATTCTTGAAATAAGCGCTGAATTTCTCGGTGGTGCTTCGCTTTGGGGAAAAATTCATGGTGAAATTCCAAAGGATGCTTTTCTTGTTGAGATCACAGGAGAGCAATTTGCTTGGAGTTTAAGGTATCCGGGTCCAGATGGAAAATTTGGTAGGACTGATCCAAGTTTGATTTCATACGATAACCCGCTTGGGATTGATATAAGTGATGAAGCTGCAAAAGATGATATTGTCTTTCCAGCGGGGCAGGGGATTATGTATTTGCCACTTGATCACCCTGTTGTTCTTTTAATCAGATCAAAAGATGTGATACACAGTCCTTTTCTGCCGAATTTCAGAGTTAAGCAGGATGCTGTCCCCGGGATGACAACGAGGACATGGTTTGTTCCGAAGAAAGAAGGGGAATTTGAGCTTGCATGCGCTGAACTTTGTGGACTTGGACATTATAGAATGAAATTGCCAGTTGTTGTCAAGCCGATGGAAGAAGTTAAACAGTGGTTGAGTGAACAGACACCGGCTGGTGATATCTATTACTAAAAAAATTTACGGAGGAAAAGACAATGGCAATTCACACGGAACATACGGAGGTTGCACATAAACAAAGTTTTATAACGAAATATATCTTCAGCACAGACCATAAAACAATAGCAAGGCAGTATTTGATCACGGGAATATTTTGGGGAGTAGTTGGAATGATTTTATCTTGGTTGATGAGATTGCAACTTGCGTATCCAAATCAGCCGATGCCGATACTTGAAAAAATTCTCGGAAAATGGGCTGAGGGTGGAATTTTGAAACCCGAGTTTTATGTTGCTTTGATCACAATGCATGGAACAATTATGGTTTTCTTTCTCTTGACTGCTGGTTTGAGCGGGACATTTTCAAATTATCTTATACCTTTGCAGATTGGAGCAAGGGATATGGCTTTTCCTGTTTTGAACATGCTATCATACTGGGTATTTTTTGCAGCTTCTGTTGTGATGCTTGCTTCATTTTTTATTCAAACGGGACCAGCAGCGGTTGGCTGGACATTTTATCCGCCATTGAGTGCGCTTAAAAATTCAATTCCGGGTGCTGACTTAGGCGCAACGCTTTGGCTTATAAGTATGGCTTTGTTTATAGTGTCTTCGCTTCTTGGTGCATTAAACTATATAACGACAACTTTGAATTTCAGAACGAAGGGAATGTCAATGGGAAGATTGCCCATAACTGTGTGGGGAATGTTTGTAACTGCTATACTTGGGCTTCTTTCATTTCCTGTTTTGCTTGCTGGTGCAGTTATGTTAATTTTTGATCGTGAATTTGGGACGAGCTTTTTTGTCCCAAGTGGATTAGTTCTCGGTGGTCAGCCGGTTCCTCACGAAGGTGGAAATCCAATTTTATGGCAACATTTGTTTTGGTTTTTGGGGCATCCGGAAGTTTACATAGTTGCAATACCTGCTTTTTCTCTTGTTGGTGAAATTCTTGCAACAAATGCGAGAAAGCCGTTATTTGCTTATAAAGTCAGTGTTGGTGCGATAATTGGAATTGGAGCTTTAAGTATGATCGTTTGGGGGCATCATATGTATGTAAGCGGAATGAATCCGGTTTTAGGTGAGGTTTTTGTTATCACGACGCTTGCAATTTCATTTCCAACAGCAATTTTAGTTTTTAATTATCTTGTCACGATATGGCGTGGTAATTTGAGATTTACGCCAGCGATGTTATTTGCACTTGGTTTCCTTGGATTGTTTATCCCGGGTGCATTAACAGGAGCTTTTCTTGCGACGGCGCCTGTTGACATTCAATTGCACGATACATATTTTGTTGTTGCGCATTTCCACTTTACAATGGCTACATCAGCTGCTTTTGGGATGTTTGCAGGTGTTTATCATTGGTTCCCGAAAATGTTTGGGAGAATGATGAACGATAAACTTGGTAAACTTCATTTTTGGGGTTCATTTATCGGTGTTTATTTAATTTTCTTCCCGATGTTTTTCCAAGGCATTGCGGGTGTTCCAAGGAGGTATTATGCGTTTACAGAGTATAACTTTACATCTCAATTTCTTGGCTTAAACAAATTTATAACGATTGCGGCGTTTGTAGCTGGAGCAGCGCAGTTGTTATTCCTCTTCAATTTCTTCTGGAGCATATTCAAAGGCAAGAAAGCGGATAAAAATCCTTGGAAGGCGACGACGCTTGAATGGCAGACGGATTCGCCACCACCCCATGGCAATTGGGGTCCTGAAACCCCTGTTGTTTATCGTGGTCCTTATGAATACAGTGTCCCTGGTGCAGAAGAGGATTACATTCCGCAGACGGTTCCAGTTAAAGTTGAAACAAAGTGAAAATTTTAAAACTGCGGGGAGAAAATTTCTCCCCGCTTTTTGGAAAAATAAAGTTAGTTTGAAATGTATTCAAAAAATTTACATAGGTTTGCAATTTTAACCGCTATATTTGCTGTGTTTTTAATTGGCGTTGGCGCTTCGGTCACAAGCACAGGGTCAGGAGATGCGGTTCCAGATTGGCCACTTTCTTATGGAACATTATTCCCGAGAATGGCAGGTGGAGTTTTGTATGAACACGGACATCGGCTTGTTGCGGGGACGGTTGCAATTTTGATAACGATACTTATGATATGGCTTTTGCGAAGTAAACAGCCAAAGTATATGAAAGTGTTTGGAGTTGTCGCATTTGTTGCGGTCATTCTTCAAGCAACGCTTGGTGGATTAAGAGTTCTCGTTGTTTCAAATCCAAATCTTCAAGATACTGTAACAGGTCTTTTTTCAGTTGGACATGTTGAACCTGTTAGAATGGCAATTGCTATTACTCATGCAACGCTTGCTGAAATTGTTTTATGCATGACTTTTTTGATCGCTCTTTTCACTTCAAAAGCGTGGGAAAAATTTAAGTTGAACGAAATTAACACTGGTGTAAAAATTGCAAAATTATACACTTTAACATTTGTTTTTGCATTTATTCAAATTCTTATCGGTGCTCTCGTAAGGCATACTCAATCTGGAAATATAATTCCTGATTTTCCACTTTCATTTGGGAGATTGATTCCGCCGTTTGGAAATCTTCCTTATGAGCCAAATGCGCCTTTTCCGATAAGTTATGCTGAACTTCAATTTAAGGTGGCGATTCATTTTGCTCATAGAGTTTGGGCTTTTGTTGTTGCTGGTTTTGGAATTTATGCGTCTGTTTTGGCTATAAAAAAGAGAGTTGAATTGTTAAGTCAATTTGCAAAGGTTTGGATTGTTTTGATTATTCTTCAAATTTTGCTTGGTGCTTTAGTTGTATGGACGAAACTTTCTGTTCCAATTACAATTCTTCATGTTGCAACGGGTGCGACTTTGTTTGGGACAACGCTTGTTCTTGCAGTTTTGAGTTGGAAAGGTGTTGCGGTTTCGGAGAGAGTTGAAAGTGAATTAGTTTTGACAAAATCGGGAGGTTGAAGATGATTAAAAAAGTTTCAAACTTTTTGGGTGATTTTCTCATTTTGATAAAACATCGTTTGACATCGCTTGTTGTTTTTACGACTGTGATGGGATATTTAATTGCAAATAGAGGTGTTGTTGATTGGTTTGGTTTTATTATGACAGTGATTGGAGTTTTTCTTGTTGTTGGTTCTGCGAATGCGATGAATCAGGTTTTTGAGGCTGGGGTTGATGCTTTGATGAAAAGAACTGCTGGCAGACCAATTCCACGTGGGAGAATGAAGAAGCACACGGCAATTTTGATTGCAATTTTAATGTTAATTTTTGGTCAATTCATCCTTTACACTTATGTTAATTTCATCAGCGCATTGCTTGCTTTAATTGCCTTTTTGATTTATGTCTTTGCTTATACTCCTTTGAAAAGGATAACTCCGCTTTGCACTTTTGTTGGAGCAATTCCTGGGGCGATACCGCCTGTAATTGGTTGGACTGCTGTGAGAGGTGAAATTGAACTTGGTGCGGTGATTTTATTTGGGATTCAATTTTTGTGGCAATTCCCACATTTTTGGTCAATTGCTTTGATATGTAAATCTGATTATGAAAGGGCGGGTTTTAAAGTTTTGCCATCTTCGGACAGTAGGAGTGTTGCAATTAATCTTGCAATTTACACATTTATGCTTTTGCCGATGGGACTTATGCCAACAATTGCAGGATTTGCAGGGAAATATGCTTTGCTTGTTTCTGTTTTTGGTGGGGTGTTGTTTTTTGCTCAAGCACTTTCACTTTTGAAAGATGCATCCGTTCGTTCTGCGAAAAAAATTATGTTGACGGCGGAAATTTATCTTCCTTTGATTTTGATAATACTTTTGATTGACAAAATTTAAAAAAATTTCGGAGGCGAGATAAAATGGTGATAGAGAAAAAGCGACCGAAATCTGGGGCGATGGATATAGATTTTAATGGGACTTATAGCAACGGAGGTGGCGGTGGTGCTGGCGGGCATTCTTCTTCATATGCTTTGCCCGTTCAGCCCGCAAAGTTTGGTTTATGGCTTTTTATATCAGCAATTATAATGCTTTTTTCTGCTTTAACAAGTGCATACATTGTCAGACATTCGGCAGGAAACTGGTTGAGATTTGAAATGCCAGAAATTTTTTGGTTCAACACTTTTGTTTTGCTTTTGAGCAGTTTGACAATTCAGTTAAGTTATTTTCAATTGAGAAGGGATAAAGTGGCTTCGTTTAAAGTTTTATTTGCGATTTCAACTTTTTTAGGTTTGCTCTTTCTTGCAGGTCAAGTGATGGGATGGAATCAATTGAGAGAGATGGGAATATATGTCAGCACAAATCCATCAAGTTCGTTTTTTTATCTTTTAACAGGGGCTCATGCGGTTCATCTTGCAGGTGGAGTTATATCGTTGATTTATGTTTTTGTTAAATCGTTGCTTGGGTATTATAGTTCTCGCAATAAACTTGGCGTTGAACTTTGCATAACTTATTGGCATTTTCTTGACATTTTATGGCTTTATCTTTTCGTTTTTATAAAAGTCACAACTTAAAAACAAAATCTGGAGATCGTTTAAAATGACACAGGAAGTGACCCTTGAACAGGAAAAAGTTTTGAAGTCGCCATGGGGTGGAGGTAAGCCACCGCTTGCATCACGTGAGAAATTTACAATGTGGATTTTTATTCTTTCGGATGCGTTTACATTTGGAGGTTTGCTTGCGGGTTATGGTTCATTGAGAGCGAGCTTGCCAAGCTGGCCAAGTAGAATTGAAGTTTTTTCAGCGTTTCCTTTTACAAGTGCAAAATTGCCGTTGCTTTTTGTCAGCATTATGACATTTATTTTGATTTGCAGTAGTTTAACTATGGCGCTTGCTGTTGATGCAGGTAAGAGAATGGACAGGAAGGGAGTTATTAAATATCTTTTGCTTACGATTGGAGGGGGACTTTTGTTTTTAATGTGTCAGGCGTATGAGTGGGGTCATTTGATTCACGAGGGAGCGCGTTTGACAAGCAATCCATGGGGCGTTCCGCTTTTTACAGCATCATTTTTTGTGATAACAGGTTTTCACGGTTTGCATGTGTTAAGTGGCGTGATCGTTTTGACGATTATGGCGATAAGAGTTGCTAAGGGAATTTATGATAAGCGTGGCTCTTATGAAGGTGTTGAGGTTGCTGGACTTTACTGGCATTTCGTTGATCTTGTTTGGGTTTTCATTTTTGCATTTTTCTATCTTCTTTAAAAACAAAAAATTTAAAATTTCAAATGAGCGAAGCA
>NZ_CZVW01000004.1 GCF_001536065.1 Candidatus Chryseopegocella kryptomonas | reverse complement strand
AAAGAGAGAAATACTGGTGGTTTCGGATTTAGGAACAGAGAAAAATATGTTTTCTTTGAAATTCAACCAGATGAACATTTCTACGGGCTTGGGCAAAAGGGAATTGAAATTGACAGAAAAGGTTATGCTTTTAGCACCTACAATCAACACATTGTCGGATATGATTCACCTTTGAAAACGATGCAAGTTAACATTCCATTTGTTCAATCAAATTACAATTATGCTCTGTATTTTGATATAACATTTCCCGGATATTTTGACTTCGGTGTTAGCGTTCAATCCATTTGGTATTATATGAGCGAGGATGGAGTTATGAATTATTATTTCATCTATGCTTCCTCAATTAAAGAGACATTGAAAAAATATCTCTGGCTTACCGGATTTCCACCGATTCCACCAAAGTGGAGTTTTGGATTTTTGCAAAGTAGATTTGGTTATAGAAATCAAACAGAGGCGGAAAACATTGTAAATACATTCTCTCAAAAAAATATACCTCTTGATGCGATAATACTTGACCTTTATTGGTTCGGATGGGGGAATATGGGAAATATGACCTGGGATAGAAACAATTGGAGTGATCCAATCGGAATGATATCAAACTTTAAAAGCAAAGGTGTTAAGACGATTGTCATTTCCGAGCCGTATATAAATGTTTCGTCTTTCAATTTTTCGTTTGCGGATGAAAATAAATTTTTCGCTTTTGATTCTACAGGTAGAACTTATATTTTTCAAAATTTTTGGGCAACTCCATCTTCATTGCTTGACTTGACAAATCCGCAAGCGCAAGTTTGGTGGTGGGAAAAATATAAAAATCTTTTGAATGAAGGCGTTGCGGGCTTTTGGACAGACCTCGGAGAGCCAGAAAATCATCCCGACTTTTTAAATCATCATCTTGGAAGCGCAAGAAAAGTTCATAACATTTACAATTTTCTCTGGGCTAAAACTCTTTATGATGGTTATAGAAATGATTTTCCCAACAAACGAATTTTTAATTTAACACGTTCTGGATTTGCAGGAATTCAAAGATTTGGTGTTGTGACTTGGTCAGGCGATGTGAGGAAAAGTTTTAATGGTTTAAAAGTTCAAATTCCAATGTTAATCGGAATGGTGATGTCAGGCATCCCTTATCATAATTCTGACATCGGTGGCTTTACAGGTGGAACGACGACCTCGGAGTTATACATTCGTTGGATTCAATTTGGAACTTTTTGTCCCGTTATGAGACCGCACGGGCACAATCAACCGCTTGAACCATGGGCTTTTGGTGAAGATGTTGAAAAAATTGTCCGAAAATATATTGAACTTCGCTACCGCCTCATACCTTACATTTATACCTACGCTTATAAAACATGGAAATATGGTGAGACGCTTATAAAACCTGTTTTATATGAATTTCCAAACGATCCGCAAGTTTATAACATAAGTTATGAATATCTCTTTGGAGATTTTCTGCTCGTTGCTCCTGTGTTTATTAATGGACAGAGAGAAAAAGAAGTTTATTTACCATTAGGTTGTTCTTGGATAAATTATTGGACTGGTGAGATTTACAGTGGTGGAAAAACGGTTCAAGTTAACGCTCCGCTTGATCAAATTCCCCTCTTCATTCGCATTCCATCAATAATTCCGATGGCGAAATTTAAAAAATTTGTGAATGAAACCCCAGATGACACACTTTACATTGAAATTTATCCTGGCGATGTTGAATTTGAACTTTACGAAGATGATGGCGAAACGAATGGATACAAAAGAGGCGAATTTTCAATTACGAAATTGAAATGTCAAAAAACGAATAACTTTATCAATTTTACAATTGATGGAGCAAGAGGTATCTTCGCAGGGCAAGTTGATAAAAGATGCTGGTTTTTGAAGTTTAATCTCATTGATAAATTTGATTCAGTTTCTGTAAATGGCTTGACGCTTGAAATTTTAAGCGATTCTTTGAAATTTTTGAGTTCTCCAAATTCTGTGTGGTTTAAAAAAGATGAAAAAATTCTCTATGTCAAGTTGTGTTTTGATATTTCAATTCAAATTGATGTGAAAATTTTTGGCGTTGATGTAGTTGTCGGGATGAAAGATGATTCAGAAGTCAATTTAAATTTCCAACTGCATCAAAATTATCCCAATCCATTTAATCCTGAAACTATCATTGAGTTTGAATTACCCCAAGATTTGAGCGTTGAGATTTTGATTTATGATCTTCTCGGTCGTCTTGTGAAAAGTTTTGAACTTGGAGAATTACCTTTGGGAAAGCACAGGTTTAAATTTTACTCACACGATCTCCAGAGCGGGGTTTATTTTTATGTCATTTCCGCTGGAAATTTTTTTGATAGAAAGAAAATGGTTGTTTTGAAATGATTAAACCGCATAAATGAATTTATCCGTCAAAATTTAAAGTTTAACGAAATCTAATTTGAATTTTTCCAAAGTTTGGTGCTAAATTGAAGCAGGAACGAAATTCGTTGAAAAAAGCATTTAATCTTTTAGGAAAAAATAAATTCAGGAGGCGTTTTAAAATGAGACGCTTTTCAATTTCAATTCTTTTTGCTTTGATTATGATTTCATCTCTTTTTGCACAGCAAGGTCCTTTTGGCAAGAATAAGGTTCAATATAAAGATTTCACTTGGTATTTCATAAGGACTGATCATTTTGATATTTACTTTACCGATGGGGGATATGAACTTGCGGAATACACAGCGAAAGTCGCAGAAGATGCTTATGTTCAAATAAGCAAACTTTTGAGGTATGAGATTTTAAATCGCATACCGATAGTCGTCTATAATTCTCACAACGATTTCCAGCAGACGAATGTCGTTGCTGAATATCTTGAAGAAGGTATTGGTGGAGTTACCGAGCTTTTCAAAAATAGGGTTGTTGTCCCGTTTGAGGGTTCTTACAGGCAATTTCGCCATGTGATACATCACGAGCTTGTGCACGCAGTGATGAATGATATGTTTTACGGTGGTTCGTTGCAATCCGCATTGATAAATAACATACAGATTCAACTTCCGATGTGGATAGTTGAAGGTTTACCAGAGTTTTCCGCTTTGAGATGGGATGTTAATTCGGATATGTTTATGCGTGATGCGACGATAAGCGATTATCTGCCACCGATAGACTATCTTGATGGTTATTTCGCATACAGGGGCGGTCAATCCGTTTTCTGGTATATTTCAAGAAAATATGGAGATGAAAAAATTGGCGAGCTCATAAACAGAATAAGGGGATTGCGAAGCGTTGAAGCTGGGATAAGAAGTTCACTTGGAATGTCATTAAGAGAACTTTCTGAAAGATGGGTAAAAGAGCAGAAAAAACTTTACTGGGCTGACTTTTCAAAGAGAGATGCACCAGATGATTTTGCAAAGCGTTTAACAGATCACAAAAAAAGAGACAATTTCTACAACACAAGCCCTGCGATTTCTCCAAACGGAGATAAGATCGCTTTCATATCAGACAGAGACGACTATTTTGATGTCTTTATAATGTCTGCAATTGACGGGAAAATTATAAAAAAGATTGTCAAGGGAAATAGAACGAAAAATTTTGAAGAACTTCATCTCTTAACACCAGGGTTAACATGGTCGCCAGATGGAAATAAAATCGCTCTTGCGGTCAAAAGTGGCGATAAAGATGCAATTTTCATAATTGATGTAAAAACAGAAAAACAGCAAAAAATCACATTTGATCTTGAAGGGATTTTCTCCGTTGATTGGTCAAGGGATGGTTCAAAACTTGCTTTTGTTGGACTGAAACATGGTCAATCCGATATTTATGTTTATGATCTTGTAAATAAGACACTTACGAACTTAACAGATGATATTTTCAGCGACTCAGATCCCGTTTGGTCTCCCGATGGTAAGTTTATATATTTCTCATCTGACAGAAAAAATTACACTTCAAAAGATTTGATCCCACAGGACTTCAAGATGTATAACTACGATCCGAATCAGTATGATATTTATTCAATTGACATTGAGACACGGGAAATTCAAAGATTGACGCACACGGATTACTGGGATGAGACATCTCCTGTTGTTTCACCTGATGGGAAGAAAATTTTGTTCATCTCGGATAGAAACGGGATTAACAACATTTATGAGAAGAACCTTGAAACGGGCATTGAAAGACCGATAACGAATTCAGTAAGTGGAATTTATCAACTTTCAATTAGTTATGATGGTTCAAAACTTGCTTTTGCATCTTTTTATAATGGTGGATTTGATATTTTCCTTATGCGTCAGCCGTTTGAGAGGAAGTTAAATGTGGAAGAACTTGAGCCGACCATTTTTGTGACAGAATTTTTGAGGGAGAAAGAGAAGGAAATTGCAAAGGCAAAAAAAGAAATGGAGAAAACAACCGCTTCTTCTGACACGCTCACAATCCAGCCCTATGGAAGCGATATAAAAGTTAACCTGCGAAATTATATTTTTGCGGACATTTTCAGACAAGATAGTTTGGCTATGTCAATTAAGTCAAGATTGGATTCATTGAAACCACCTGACAACATTGATGAACACGGTCGTTATAAAGTTTACAGATATAAAGTTAATTTCACACCTGATTTGATTTACACAAACGCAAGTTATAGCACATTTTATGGGGTTCTCGGTGAAGCATTTATGATGTTTAGCGATATGCTCGGAAATCATCAAATTTATCTTATAACGAGTTTGGTTTTTGATCTTAAAAATAGCGATTATGCGTTTGCTTATTTTTATCTGCCAAAGAGAATTAACTGGGGATTTGAAGCATTTCACATTGCAAGGTTCTTCGGCGTTGGAGATCAGTATTACCCGCTTTATTACAGATATAGATTGTATGGTGGAACTTTGATGGGTTCTTATCCAATTGACAAGTTCAGAAGAATTGATTTTGGGCTTGGTTATTACAATGTCGTCGGTGAATATATTGATTTTCCCGAGATAAACGAGCGTTCTGTTATCCTGATGCCATCTCTTACATATGTTCACGACAATTCACTTTGGAGATATATTTTCCCGTCAAATGGAGAAAGATATTATCTATCTTTATATGCAAGCCCGAAACTTGGTTCAAACGGAAT
Source organism: Candidatus Chryseopegocella kryptomonas (assembly GCF_001536065.1). Lineage (GTDB taxonomy): Bacteria > Bacteroidota > Ignavibacteria > Kryptoniales > Kryptoniaceae > Kryptonium > Kryptonium kryptomonas. The sequence goes on along the minus strand of NZ_CZVW01000004.1, from coordinate 132,640 downwards.
TCAGTTCTTAACAGGCATTTTTGATTATAGAAAATATATTCGGCTTTGGAGCGATTATAGTTTGGCTTTGAGGTTTACCGCTGGTGGAAGCACTGGGCAGAATAAACAGCGTTTTATGCTCGGTGGAGTTGATGCTTGGATAAACTGGGCTATAAAAAATGATTATATACCGATTGAAAACACTGCTGACTTTTTCTTCTTTGAAGCGATAAGCGGTCCAATTGTTCCATTGCGTGGTTATGTTTATAATGAGCAAAATGGTTCAAAATTTGCTCTTGCGAACTTTGAATTTAGATTCCCGTTGATAAGATATTTTATTGGTGGAGCTTTACCGCTTGCTTTCAGAAATATAATGGGTGTTTTGTTCATTGACGCTGGCTCTGCTTGGGATTCGTGGAAAGCGTGGAAAGCATTTTATCAACCAGATCCATTCGCTGGAAGTATGACCAAGGATTTGCTTATTGGAATGGGATACGGGTTTAGAATTTATCTTTTTGGTCTATTGTTGCGACTTGATATAGCGTGGAGATTTAATTGGGCTTCATTTTCAAAGCCAGTTTATTATTTCTCGTTTGGACCGGATTATTGATAAAGATTTTTAAGGAATGAAGCAAGAAAGAATTAAAGAAGTTATCGCTTACTATAATGAAATAGTAGGTAATGTTGAAGCAAGAGCTCAAGAAGAAGAATTAAGAGCTTATGGAGGACTTATCAGAAGTGAGAAAGGAAGTTTGGTTGAACGTATAGGCAAAGCTCTTGTTAGAATTGCGTGGGAAGATGTTCTAAAGCAAGAATCAGATAGGTTAAAATTTTTAAGCAGAAAATTTAAAATTCCGATGAAAATTGAATATATAGATAGAATTGAAGACCCAGAATTGAAAAATTACATCAGAAAAAATTTAAACAAATTTTATTACGAGTATAAACCAGATATTTCAGTTGCAATTGATGGTGTGATTGTTATGTTTTTTGAATGTAAATCATATACTGAAAATGCAATGTTTAAAAGAATTTTGGTTGATTTTACTTTGTTAAAAACGATTTTTCCGACAGCGAAATTCTTTCTGCTTCAGCTTGAAAGTCAGCTTGGTGGTGATTTTTCAAAATTAGGTAGTAAAACTTATGGTAGCCCTCAAACACATACACTGCTTTCTTATTTTGATATTGACATTGAGATAGTTACTTTACTTAAAGGAGAAAGAAAGGTTGATAAACCGATACATAAGCCAAAATTTTTTAAACCCTTAACGAAGAAGGCTTTGTTGAACGCTATTACAAAAATAAGCGAAGCTTTAAAGCCATGGCAAAAGTAACTGATGTCAATGGTTTCAAATACAAATTTTTTGAGATTGGTGCTTCACCTGAAAAAGGACAAATATCGGAACTTAACAAGTTCTTTGCTTTTTTCCCTAAAGAAGATATTTTCTTCACAATTGAACAGGGTAAAATAATTGTTTTTCTCAGACAAATAGATTTAAAAGAGTTTGAAGGGAAAGCCCGAGATTTCACGAGCATAAAGGAAGTTATAGACGAAATTTTGCGACGGATTCACTCAATAAAAAGTTATGGCATTAAAAATGGCAAGCGGGTCTATGTGGATTACGATAAAGAACGAAAAGTAAAATTAAGAAAGGAAAAGGAAGAAGAAAGGGGAAAATATTTTTATGCACTTTCACATGGATTTTATGATAAAAATAACGCATTGCCATCTGAATTTGAGAATAAAATTATTTGTGGGGATAGTGAAGATGTTTTAAAAAAGTTCCCTGATAACTGCGTTGATTTAATCTTTACATCACCACCTTACAACTTCGGACTTGAATATGAAAATCATAAAGATGCGGAAAGCTGGGATAAGTATTTAAACAAATTATTTGCAATTTTTGATGAATGTATACGAGTTTTAAAATTTGGCGGGCGAATAGTTGTCAATGTCCAGCCACTTTTCTCCGACTATATACCGCTTCATCATATAATTTCTAACTTCTTTATGAATAGAAAACTAATCTGGAAAGGTGAAATTATTTGGGAAAAACATAACTACAACTGTAAATACACCGCTTGGGGTAGTTGGAAAAGTCCATCAAATCCATATTTAAAATATACTTGGGAATTTCTTGAGATTTTTTCAAAGGGGAGTTTAACACATAAAGGTGAGACAAATGAAACGGATTTAACTGCTGATGAATTTAAAAAGTGGGTATACGCAAGATGGGATATTGCACCAGAGCGAAATATGAAGAAGTGGGGGCATCCAGCGATGTTCCCTGAGGAATTGGCAAGAAGGGTTATAAAACTTTTTTCTTTTAAAGGGGATATTGTTTTAGACCCATTCAACGGGGTTGGAACTACAACTAAGGTTGCAAAAGAATTGGGAAGAAGATTTATAGGAATTGATATATCGGAAGAATACTGCAAAAAAGCAGTGCAAAGGCTGGGAGATAAAAAAGGTAAATCTAAAAAGCTCAAAGAGCAAGGGATATTAAGTTTATTTTCGGAATTGGACTAAACTAAAATACAAATCCGGAGGTGAAGGAGTATGAAGCACCTAAAAAAGCACATTTTAATGCTTCTTTTAATTCCTACCATCGTTTTTTCTCAATCGTTGAAGTCACAGTTTGACGAATTTGAAAATTGCTGTCGCAATGTGAGGGGTTATGCTGGCGCTTTAAAAGCCGAAGTTGAAAGGGAAAAAGCAGTTATACCCGAAGTTGCGAAAAAATACGCTGAAAAAATTGGCGAATGTCTTTCTGATGTGAAGCAAACTTATTCACAACTAAAAAAATCGCTTGACAAAAACCAACTTGAACTTGTGAAGGGAAACATTGCCTATCTTGATGATTACTGCAAAAGAGCCGAATTGCATTACAAAAACTTGATTGACGAACTTAACAAACCAAATCCAAAACCTGACAGAGTCCGTGAGTTCTCAATCGCAATTTACAATGAACTTAAGAGAGCAAGTCAGGAAAGCCGATTAATAAAAGAAAAACTTGGGGTGAAGTGATTAAAACTTGATTTTTTGACGGAAATTTTTCAAGTTGGTTAAAAAAGGAAAAATTATGAAAGCGAAGCTTTACAAATGTTTAATTTTGCTCATTCCAATATTCTCCCTATTCTCTCAGCCATCCATTAAAAGGGACCCCAATGTTGTTAGAATAATTAATGAAATCTCCGCAGACAGCATCAAGAGAAACATTGAGAAGCTTGTGAGCTTTTACACAAGACATTCGCTTTCCGATACGCTCAGTCCGACGCGTGGGATTGGTGCTGCAAGAAGATGGCTTAAATCTGAACTTGAAAGATACAGCAGGCAAAGCGGTGGAAGAATGAAGGTTGAATATGATGAATTCATTGCGCCAACTGGTCCAAGGGTGCCAAAACCGACGAAGATGGTAAATGTCATCGCAACGCTTCCGGGAAAAATTTATAAAGATAAAATTTACATTGTGAGCGCACATTATGATTCAAGAGCTGGGGATGCGCTTGATTCAACAAGTTTCGCACCAGGAGCAAATGATGATGGAAGCGGAACAGCAGGGGTGCTTGAGCTTGCAAGAGTTATGAGTAAGTATGAGTTTGACTTTACAATTATGTTTGTGCTTTTTGCAGGCGAAGAACAGGGATTGCTTGGTAGCAGACATTTTGCGAAAAAACTTAAAGATTCAAATATCGTTGTTCTCGGCGTTTTAAATAACGATATAATTGGCAACACAGAGGGCGGTAATGGAATTATTGATAACACTCAGGTGAGAGTTTTTTCAGAGGGATTGCCACTTTCAAGAGATGAAAATTTACTTCGTTTAATTTCAAATATCGGGCTTGAAAATGATTCTCCGTCAAGACAACTTGCAAGATATTTGAAAGATGTAGCCGAAAGATATTTTGATAATTTTAAAGTGAATTTGATTTTTAGACGGGATAGATTTTTGCGCGGTGGAGATCATACACCATTCAATGAGCAAGGATTTCCCGCTGTGAGAATAAGTGAGATGAACGAAAATTATTCAAGACAGCATCAAAATGTCAGAACTGAAAAAGGTATAAAATACGGAGATCTTCCAGAATTTGTTGATTTTGAATATTGCGCAAATGTTGTTCGTTTAAATGCGGTTGCTCTTTATCATCTTGCAAATGCTCCAATGCCACCGCAAAATCCTGTGATTAAGGTAAGCGAACTTGAATATGATACAACTTTGAGATGGGATTTAAGCAATGAAAACGATTTAGCTGGCTATAACATTTTGATTCGTGAGACGACCTCACCGTTCTGGCAGAAGAAAATTTTTGTCGGCAGAGTGAATGAGTTTACACTAAAAAATGTTTCAAAGGATAATTTTATATTCGGGATTCAATCTGTTGATATAGATGGGAATGAGAGTTTGGTTGTTGTTCCGATGCCTTCAAGATGATTAGAAAACAGGTGGAGTGAAAATTAAAAGTAGCTCGGTTTGATTTTCGGATGAGTTTATAATTTTGAAATCAACCTGTTCAAGTGCTGGATTTACTTTCGCTTTAAGAACGAAACTTTCACGAGTTGAAATTTTCAAATTTTGCCCCGAATTTTGAATTATGGCTGTTCCATTTAGAAGAGTTCCATAAACTCTGAAATCTGTCCTAAAATCCTCTTCAAATGTTGAGCCGGGCGAAAGGCTTATTTTGACAAGTTCAATTTCTCGTGCGATATCTGCCGCGATGAGAATTTCAACGATGATGTTTTTATCTTCGCTGTAAAGTTTTAACGGAGTTTTGTAAAGTTTCGTTTCATATGTTTGATTTGTGTCTTCTTCAAGAATTTTTGTGAAAAAGCTTGAAATCGTTTCGCCAAAGCCGTAAAGGAGAATGCGTCGTAAATTTTTATAATTTAAGTTTCTTTTCCCGCTTTCAATCAAAGAAATGTAAGATTGAGAATAACCAGTTGCTTCTGCGATTTCGTTGATTGTTTTATCCGTTGATAGCCTTAAAAGTTTTAATTGTTGCGCCAAAAATTCATTGTCAAACTCAAGTTGTTCCAAAACTTTCATCACGTTTTGCAATTGTAATTTTGTAGTGAGTTAATCCCCAGTAAATTTCTTTTACCGAAACTTTTATTATTGCTTCAACTGGGATTGCAATTAACATTCCGAACAATCCAAACAATTCACCAAATATCAAAAGAACAAAAACAACTTCTACTGGATGCATACCTACGGAGTGAGAATAGACAAGCGGTTGAACCACAAGGTCGTCAATTAAATGAACTATTACGAACATTATTATCAAAGGCAGGATCATCCTCCCGTCGCCGAATTGAACCACTGAAATTAACAGTGCTGGGATAGCTCCGACGAAAGCACCAAGATAGGGGACAAAACTTGCAAGCCCAGCAATTAATCCGATGACAAACGCAAAATTTATCCCAAGTATAGCAGAGCCGATTGCTGACATTATTCCCAAAGCTGTCGCTTCAAGCACAAGTCCACGAATATAGCCAGTTATCTGTGCTTCAATTTTATCAAGAACATTTAAACCCATTTCAAAATATCTATTGGGTATCGCTCTTATCAATTTTTTCTTAAATCTCTCACCGTCTTTCAAAATGAAAAATGCAACGAAAGGCGCAAGCAAAAGTTCAAATACAGTGGTGATAGCAGAAGTTAAAGCGGAAGCAGCTTTAACTGAATATATAGCAACAAGCTCCTGAACTTTATGTTCAAGGTCAAGACCTTTCAAAAGCGGTATCTTATCTTTTAAGCTCTGAATTGCCGATGCGATTATCACATCAAGCGGGACCTTTTGAAGTTGTTCAGCAAGCGTTTTGAATTGATTTACAAATTTGGGGATTAAAAACACAATGGACAAGATGAGAATTAAAATCAAACTTGCGAAGACAATTAGTATTGAAGCGGTTCTGTTGACGCCGATACTTTCAAGATGTATAACCAATGGATTTAATGCAACCGCTAAAAAAATTGCAAGGATTACGATAAGTGAAATATGGATTGCAATTGAAGCTATCCATACAATAAACAATGTAATCGTCGGAATTCCTATAAATACGAACAAATTACGCCAAATTTTTCCACTCATGAAAAGTTAAGTTTGATTTTTAAATGTAAAGTTCTGAATCATCAAAAATTTTCCCAATGACATGATTTATTGTCTCCCAAGTGAAGCCACGTCTTGTCAGGAACTCGTAAATTTTCCGTTTTAATTCGCTTTCACTTCTTTTTTTCTTCTTTGATGATTTTAACAATTTCAATTTTTTTTGAGCAAGTTCAAAAGCTACCTCGGTTTCATCAATCAGATTTTCTCTTTCTGCGATAACCTGTTCAATTGTCTCAAGCGGTATCCCTTTCAAGAGAAGCGCCTGTTTAAGTGCAACTTTTCCGAGAGATTTTGACTTTGATTTGTTGAGGACGAAATTTCGCGCATATTCAAGGTCATTGATGAAGCCGTATCGTTTTATATCTTCAACAGCTTTTGAGATCACATCGTGAGCAAATCCCTTCTGGCGGAGTTTCTCTTCAACTTCCTTCTGCGTGCGTGGTTTGTAACTTAAAAATTTATATGCGGTTTCTTTAGCGTAAATTAATTCCGAATTTGACTTTATCTCCGAAATTTGTTCTTCGGTAAGTTTCTTCCCGGGTTTTATTTTGAACTTTACAATGAAATCAATGTAGGATAAAATTTCTCGTCCATCGTTTAGATAAATTACATACCAATCCTTCGTGCGTTTTTTTCCTTTTTAGATGTATCACAAGCGTCATTTCAGATTATCTCTTTCTCCCGGATTTTGTCTCCGCTGTGGTTTCTTCAGTATTTTCTTCTGTTTCAACAGGTTTTGGTTCAAATTGTTCAGGCAAGAGTCCAAGTTTTTCACGAACAAGATATTCTATCTCTTTGAGAGTATCTTCATTCTCCATAAAGTATTTCTTTACAGCATCTCTTCCTTGACCTATGCGTTCGTCTTTGTATGAATACCAAGAAGCACTCTTTTGAATTATTCCAAGCGAGACGGCGGTGTCAACGATGTCATTAATTTTTGAAATCCCTTCGTTATAAAGTATGTCAAATTCCGCTTCTTTAAATGGTGGAGCAACTTTGTTTTTCACAACTTTAACTCTCACTCTGTTTCCGATGATTTCTTGCCCTTCTTTTATGACATCAATTTTTCTTATATCAAGTCGCACCGCTGCATAAAATTTTAAAGCATAACCGCCGGTTGTCGTTTCTGGATTTCCAAAGACGACGCCAATTTTACTGCGGAGTTGATTTGTAAAAATTACGCTTGTGTTTGATTTGTTTATTGCTGCAGCAAGTTTTCGCAACGCCTGGGACATAAGACGCGCTTGCGCTCCCATTGTTGCATCTCCCATTTCTCCTTCAACTTCTGCACGCGGGACAAGCGCAGCAACCGAATCAATAACAACCACATCAATCGCTCCACTTCTTACAAGTGCTTCAACTATTTCAAGCGCTTGTTCTCCAAATTCTGGTTGTGAAAGTAAAAGATTACTCACATCAACTCCCAAACGTTTTGCGTAATTTAAATCAAGTGCGTGTTCAGCATCAATGAAAGCAGCAAGCCCGCCTCTTTTTTGAGCTTCTGCGATTATGTGAAGGCAAAGAGTTGTCTTACCAGATGCTTCAGGACCAAAAATTTCTGTTATTCTTCCTCTCGGGACACCACCTATTCCAATGGCTGCATCAAGTGAGATTGAGCCAGTTGGGATTGCTTCAACTTTTGCAATTGGACCCTCGCCCAGGCGCATTATCGCACCTTTGCCATATTCCTTCTCAATTTGCTGTATCGTCGTTTGGAGTATTTTGAGTTTTTCGCTTTTGTCAACTGCCATTTTTGATCACTCCTTTTTATAATTTGATTTTCCTTAAAACCGTATAAACCGAACCGCTTGGTTTGAGGTCGCTTTTCATTATTAAAATTTCCGCAACCTCGCCAGCTCCTGCTTCAAAATTAATACTTTCTATCTTCTTAATCAAGCCACCAAGATTTTTCGGATTCTTAACTCTTCCAAGCGTAATGTGTGGATGAAATTCTTTTTCTTCTTTTTCAAATCCAAATTCGCTCATTTTATCTTCAACAATTTTCTGCAAATCAAAAAGTTTTCCACTTGGGTCTTCGCATCCAACCCAGATGACACGAGGTTTTTTCAAATCAGGGAAAACGCCAACACCTTTGTAATTGATTGAAAATTTTCCAAACCCTGTTAAACTTTTACTCAAAACATCATATATTGAATCAATCGCTTCCTCATTTACATCGCCGAGAAATTTCAAAGTTATGTGAAATTTTTCCTTGCTTTCCCACTTAACACCTTCACCTGCCGATTTAATAAGTTCTTTTTCAACTTCAAAAATTTTTTCCTTAATGTTTTCTGGAACATCAACTGCGATGAATGTTCTTATCTTCATATTTCAATGCCAAGAAGTTTTCTTCTCAAAATTTCAAGCGCCATCTGTGACGCTCTCTGCTTGTTCTCCAATCTATCATCTCCAAATCTAAATTCTTTTGCAAATGTTTCATTTTTATCCGAATATCCTATCCATACAAGTCCAACTGGTTTTGTCGGGGTTGCGCCTGTTGGTCCAGCAATTCCCGTTGTTGATATTCCAATGTCGGCTCCGGAAATTTTTCTTACTCCTTCCGCCATTGCTTCCGCAACTTCACGACTTACAGCGCCATAATTTTTTATAAGTTCTTCTGAGACTCCAAGAATTTGAATTTTTGCCTCATTGCTGTAAGCAACAATTCCACGCTCAAAGTATTTTGAACTTCCGGGGACATTTGTGATTCTATCTGCAATTAATCCACCCGTGCATGATTCCGCAACAGCTATTTTTAAACCTTTTTCAACGAGCAATTCCCCAATTACCATTTCAAGTTCCTCGTCGTCAACGCCGTAGATATATTTTTCAACTTTTTCTCTGATTTTTTTCTCCGCTTCTTCAACAAGTGCGTCTGCCTTTTCTTTTGTTTCAGCTTTGACAGTTATCCTGATTTTGACACCAAGCGCAGACGGAAGAAAAGCAATTTTGCAAAACTTTTCAATCTCTTCAACAGTATCTTTCAATCTTTCATAAAGATAAGCTTCAGGGATTCCGGTTGTCTTCAAAACTTTTTGTTTTATCACCGAGCCAGTTGATTTTTTGGAGAGATAATTTATGACAAAATTTTCCATCATTCCCATCATTTCTTTGGGAACCCCGGGCATTACGATTACGATTTTTCCATTCTCTTCAAATAAAAATCCTGGCGCAGTTCCCCAGTAGTTCATTATGATTTTTGCTTTTTCAGGCACAAGCGCCTGAGATTTATTTGCTTCGTTTAATTCCGTTCTCCCACGCTTTGCTAAAAATTCCTTCACCTGATTTAAAACATCTTCATTTAAAACAAGTCCTGTGTTGAAGAACTTACAAATTGCACTTTTTGTGACATCATCATGCGTTGGACCAAGCCCACCTGTTAAGATAACTACATCAAAATTTTCAAATGCATATTTTAGTTCATCAATTATGTCTTTTTCTGAATCCCCAACCGAGACGATCCTTGCAACGCTTATTCCAGTTTCAGAAAGTTTTTTCCCAATGTAGCTTGCGTTTGTGTTTATGACCTGACCTATGAGAAGTTCATCTCCGATTGTTATTATCTCCGCTTTCATTTTTCAGGTTGAATTTTTATTTCAGAAAAATGTGGTAAAAAATTTGTGTTAAAACATTTGCATAAACACCTGCTATGACATCGTCCATCATTATTCCAATGCCTCCGCTCATCCTGTCAAATTTTCTCGCCGGCGGTGGCTTTATCACATCCATAATTCTGAAAACGAGAAATGAGAACAAAACAATCCCAATTCTTTTTTGAACGAAAAGAAGAGAAATCCACATCCCAACAATTTCATCAACGACAACGATTGAAGGATCATGTCCGTCTCTTCTCTCAAATTCTGCAGAAGTTATAACTCCGAGAGCAAAAAATGCAGCGGAGAGAATGAGAAGCTGAAAATTTGAATTTATGAAAAACCAATAGATCAAAACAGCGATTAAACTTCCTGCTGTCCCCGGCGCAACAGGTGCATATCCCGAAAAAAATCCTGTCGCAATTAACTTTGAAAGAATGGAGATTTTATATTGACTCTGATGCTCTTTTTCCAGCTGCAACATAAAAACTTTTGATTATTTTCCAGTTGTCATAAAGATAAGATATTCCCGTCCAGAGAGTCAAAATCGTCACACCAAACATCAACCAATGGATCAAGTTCGGGTGAAGAAGCGAAAGCTCAAGATTAATTTTTTCAAAACTAACATTGACTACATACCCAACGAGAAGATAGTAAATGAAGCTCATTTGAATGAACGTTTTAACCTTTGCTCCTTTCGTCGTTATGACGGGTTTATCTTTAAATTCTGCGTATGATCTTAAAAGAGTTATAACTATATCACGGACGACAATTATAACCACCATCCATGTTTGAACAAGCCCAAGGGATGCGAAAGATATAAAGGCGGAAGAGGTTAAAATTTTATCTGCAAGCGGATCAAGAAATCTTCCCCACCTTGTCATATAGCCAAACTTTCGGGCTATCCATCCATCATACCAATCAGTTAAAGCTGCGATCACATAAACAAACAAAGACAATTGTTTGAGAAAAACATCTTCCGACAGAAAGAGAAGAACAAAAACAGGGGTGAGAATTATCCTCAAAATTGTGAGTTGATTTGGCAAAGTCATTTTAAATTTTTGACGCTTTATTAACGCCTGAACCTGAATTAAGTTAATACAATTGATTGATTTAATCAAATTTATTTTCAATCGGGAATTGAACCTTGACCAGCCAGTTGTCTGAAGGAACTTCCAAACTGCGACAGTTTTTTGTCAATTTCAGCATATTTTGTCTGGGCATTATTAATGTGTTTTCCAAGCGTGTCAAATTCACGGCTTATTCCATCAAATTCAGAGACAAGTTTTGACAAAGAATCAATGATTTGCCTTATATTTTTCTCAAATTGAATTGTTTTGAAACCTATACCGAAAACGGTCAACTGCGCATATAAAACGCTTGGTGACACTGGCACAACTCTCTTTTTAAGCATATAGTCCATAGATTCGTCATCTGTTATAATTTCGTAATATATTGCCTCGGATGGAATATACATCATCGCAAAGTCAAATGTGTTCTCATCTGGTTGGATGTATGATTGTGCAATTTCATCTGTTCTTTTTTTGACATCTTTTACAAATTCCGCTTTCATCTTTTTTCGCTCGTTTTCGTCTTTTGCTTCAATCATCTTTTTATAATTGTCAAGTGGAAATTTTGAATCGATCGGGAGAATTCTATCGTTCATTTTCACAATCGCATCAACTCTTTTCCCGTTTTTGAACTGATATTGAAACTGATAATACTCTTTTGGTAGGATGTCTTGAATCATTTTTTCAAGCATAATTTCTCCAAAACCACCTCTAAATTGCTGGGCTTTGAAAAGGTCTTCAAGTCGTGCTATGCTTTGACCTATTGTTTTGATTGATTCAGATTTTTCACTTAATTCTCCAATTCGTTTTTGAAGTTCAGAAATAATTTTCGCAGCGTTGTCAAGTCGTTGATTTACAAGACCTGTGGATTGACCAACTTGCTCCGTTACATTTTGAAGATTGCTCATAACAGCGCCTATCATTTGGGACACCGCTTGATTTACATGCGTTGAGAGATATGAAATGCTGTTGTCAAGTTTTTGATTTAGTTGTATTGTCGTCGCATTTACTTGATTTGTCACATTTTGAATCTGTGAATTTATATTTTGCACAGTTCCCTGAAGTTGTTGCATAAATTCAAGTCGTAGGTTTGAAACCTCTCCCTTCCACACTTCTTGAAATTTTTGATTGTTTCGCAAAGTTAAAATTAAAACGATAGAAATCATCAACATAAACACAATTGCCAGAATCAAAATTGCTTCGCTCATTTTCAACCTCCAAAATTAATTATGGTTGAACAATTATCGGAAGTCCAGATTTATCGCCCAAGATTATAAACTTTGCGTTTGGGGATTTTGCAAGTTCGTTCACGGTTTCAAGCGCCTTCCACTTCAACAATCTTTCATCAATTCCTTGACGAACTATGTTCTGGAAATCCGCAATCCCTTGGGCTTCAATTCTTTTTCTTCTTGCTTCTTGTTCTTCTTTCAAAATGACAAACTTCATTCTTTCAGCTTCCTGTTCCGCTGCAAGTTTATTGTTAATTGCTTGTTGAACTTGCTCGGGGAGAACAATTTTTCTCAAAAGCACTGCCTCAACGATTATACCTCTTGATTTAAGTGCTTTGTCAAGTTCATTAAAAATTTGCCCTGCTATGACTTCTCTGCCAGATGTATATAGCTCTTTCGCTTCGTGATATACGGTTACATTTCTTATCGCAGACCTTAGCATTGGCACAATTAGGACGGCGTCATAATTTTCTCCGAGCGTTCTGTAAATATCACTTGCCATTGTTGGCTCAATGTGATACAAAAGAGAAACCTCAAGCCCAACGCTTAATCCCTCTTTGCTCGGGACATCTGCGTGCTCAAATATCTCCTGTGTTCTTATTGACATAATGTGAAGTGATTTTAGAGGATTTATCAAATGCAATCCTTCTGGCAATTCTTCAGGGTCAACTTTTCCAAATAATGTTAGCACACCGACATGACCAGCTGGAACTGTGACGATTGATGCAAACAGGAGTCCAATTATTAAGACAGCTATTGAAATTGGAATTGTTTGTTTTGTTTTTCCGGTTATTGAGCCGTAAATTGATATACCGGCGGAAATTATCAAAGCGATGATTATTGGTGTCATAGCAATCACCCCGTTGATTTTGTTTTTAAGTTGTCAAGAGAATTTATAAATTTCAAAATTGAGAAAAAAGTTTTGCGCTTGAAACACGAAAAAATTTGCATTTGTTTTAATTAAAAAACAAAAAATTTGGAGGTCAAAAAATGGCAGGAGAAAATAAGAATAACGAAGAACTTGTTCAGGTTCAACCTAACCTTGAAAAAATGGCTAACTTGATAAAGGAACTTTTGATAGAGCTTGGCGAAGACCCAGAACGAGAGGGACTCAAAAAAACCCCAATGCGTGTTGCAAAAGCGTATCAATATCTTACAAAAGGTTATCGTGAAGATATAGATAAAGTTCTTAACGGTGCTGTCTTCAATGAAAAATACAACGAAATGGTCGTAGTTAAAAACATTGATTTCTTTAGCTTGTGTGAACATCACCTGCTTCCTTTCTATGGAAAAGTTCATATCGCATACATTCCGAACGGGAAAATCGTTGGTTTGAGCAAAATTCCGAGAATTGTTGAGGTTTTCAGTAGACGTCTTCAAGTTCAAGAGAGATTGACACAGCAAATTGCGGATACATTGAATGAGTATTTAAATCCGAAGGGAGTTGCTGTTGTGATTGAAGCGAGACATCTTTGTATGATAATGCGTGGGGTTGAAAAACAAAATTCGGTTGCAACCACAAGCGCAATGCATGGAATTTTTGTTGAGGATGCGAAAACAAGAGATGAATTTATGCATTTAATCAGTGAAGATTTAACTTAAACAAAAATAAATTTTGCTGGAAAATGCTTTTAAAAGACAAAGTTGCAATTGTTACAGGAGCAAGTAGAGGAATTGGGAAGGCGATAGCACTTTTATTTTCAAAAGAAGGAGCGAAAATTTCAGCAGTTGCAAGAACAGAAGAAGATTTGAAGAAACTTAAATCTGAAATTGAAGCATCTGGTGGTGAATGTTTGATTTTTAAAGGTGATGTTTCAAAAGAAGATGATGTTAAAAAAGTTGTCCAAGAGACAGTGGATAAATTTGGCAGAATTGATATTCTTGTGAATAATGCGGGATTTGGGATTTATAAACCTGTGGTTGAGCTTACTGCTGAGGAATTTGACAGTATGGTTGCGGTTAATTTCCGTGGCGTTTTTCTTTTCACAAAATATGTTTTGCCTTATATGATGAAGCAAAATTCTGGAGTGATAATAAACATTTCTTCCATTGCTGGGACGCTTGGAGTTAAAAATATGGCGGTTTATTCCGCAACGAAGTGGGCTGTAAATGGCTTTACAGAATCAATAATGCACGAAGTTAGGGAGTATAACATACGCGTTGCTTCACTTTGCCCTGGCTCGGTTGACACCAACTTCTCAAATGTTGCTGGTTCAAATCCACCTTCAAGAGATAAAGTTTTAAAACCGGAAGATGTCGCACAAACCGCGCTTTTAATCGCCACACTTCCCGAAAGGGCAATGTTAAGTCATTTAATTTTAAGACCGACAAATCCAAGATGAAAGAAGAAGTATTTGACATAACAATTGTTGGGGCAGGACCTGTTGGGCTTTACGCTACTTATTATGCTGGTTTAAGAGATATGAGAGCGAAGTTAATTGATGCTCTTGGGCAACTTGGTGGGCAACTTACGGCGCTTTATCCTGAAAAATATATTTATGATGTCGCTGGCTTTCCTCAAATACTTGCAAAAGACCTCGCTCAAAATCTTATATCCCAAGCGCTTCAATATAACCCAGAAATTTGCTTGAATGAGAAAATTATTAAACTTGAACGAATTGAAGATGAAAAAATTTTGAAACTCACATCTGAAAATGGCAATGTCCATTTTTCAAAAACTGTTGTCTTAACACTCGGAATCGGTGCATTTGTCCCGAGAAAACTTGATATCCCGGATGTCCAAAAACTTGATGGTCGTGGAATCCATTACATTGTGAAGGATAAATCAATTTTTAAGGACAAAAATATACTTATCGTCGGCGGTGGAGATTCAGCGGTTGATTGGGCTTTGAATCTTGAAGGCATAGCTAAAAATATAACCTTAATCCACAGGCGTGATATCTTCAAAGCACACGAAGATAGTTTGAAAAAACTTTTTAATTCGTCAGTTGAAGTTAAAACATTTTACGAGCTGAAACGCGTCCACGGCGATGAGCATGTTGAAGGTGCGACGATTTTTGACAACAGAACCGGAGATGAAACTTATCTTGATGTTCAACATATTATACTCTGTCTTGGTTTTCTTGCAAATCTTGAATTTATACAAAACTGGGGACTTGAAATTGACAAGAACGCAATAAAGGTAAATTCAAAAATGGAGACGAACATACCCGGGGTTTATGCAGCTGGTGATATAATCAATTACCCGGGAAAATTAAAATTGATATCAACTGGATTTGGTGAAGCAGCGATTGCGGTAAATTGCGCTAAGAATTTTATTGACCCGGCGTCAAAATTTTTCCCAGGTCATAGCAGTGATTTCGTCCCAAAAAAGTTTAAATCGGGATGAAGAAAAAAGTTTTGATAACTCACCGAATTGGTTTGTCGCGCTTTGAAAAAGTCGTCTCTCAAATTGGAGATAAAGCAGAGATTATTTTTGATCCCGAAAAGAGCAAAATTGATGATGTAATCGGTGATGTTGAAATAATTTTTGGAGATTTTGAAAGGAAACACATCTTGAATGCGAAAAATCTTCGCTGGATTCATCTTGGTTACGCAGGTGTTGATATGATACTTTATCCAGAGATCGTCAATAGCGATATAATCGTCACATCTTCAAAGGGAATTCATCAATTTCATATGACCGAGTTTTTGTTCGGGATGATTTTAACTTTGACGAGAAAGTTTGATAAAATTTACGATAATCAAAAGCATAAGCGATGGGATAAACAGGTTGCAAAGGAATTTGAACTTCTTAACGGTAAGACAATTGGAATTCTCGGGCTTGGAAACATAGGCAGACAAATTGCGCGGGTTTCAAAAGCATTTGGAATGTATGTCATCGGAATGAAAAGAACAAAGACAAATGTTGATTTTGTTGATGAAGTTGTGACAAAAGAAGAACTTCATCGTTTGCTTGAGAATTCGGATTTTGTAGTTGCGGTGTTGCCTTTGACTGATGAAACTTATCATTTGATAGGTGAGAAGGAATTTGACCTGATGAAAAGGAAACCATACTTTTTCAACATTGGTCGTGGTGCGGTTGTTGATGAAAAAGCTTTGATAAACGCTTTAAGAGATGGAAAAATTCGCGGTGCCGGGCTTGATGTTTTTGAAGAAGAACCACTTCCGCAAGATTCACCTCTGTGGACAATGGAAAATGTTTTGATAACTCCTCACATCGCCGGTCTTTTCCCAAATTACTGGGAAGAACCGACAAACATTTTTATTGAAAACTTTAAAAGATACATTGATGGCAAGCAAATGATAAATGTCGTTGATAAAATCGCTGGATATTGAAGTTTAGTTTGAATTTTGCATTATGATTTTGTAAACCATCTGACTTAACACAATTTTATCATCAACGGGGCTTGTCTTGATCAATTCATCGGCTTCAATTAAAAATTTGAACGCATTTTTTATCTCGCTCTCTTTGAATTTTTCAAGTTGATAGAGATACTCCCTTATGTGAAACTGACTTAGTTGAAGAGATTGTGCAAGTTTTTTGGGGTCTTTTTCAGTTTTTCGCAGTTCGTTAAGTTTCCAAAGCATTGTGAAATATCTTGTCAACATCGTCAGAATTACCGGCGGGAATTCACCCGCTTGAAGCATTCGTTCAACGATTGTGATTGCAAGATTTAAATTTTTTTCTCCAATTGCTCTTTGAAGGTCAAAGACGGTGAATGTCCGCGATAGCCCCACCGCTTGCTTTACATCTTCAACATCAATTTTCTTTTTATCACCTGTGAATATGAAAAGTTTTGTTATCTCGTTGTCAAGATCGCGAAGTGAATTTCCAACATAAGCTTGAAGAAGTTTACATGCTTCGCTTGTTATCTCTTTACCTTTCCACGGCGGGGTTTCTCCGCGTTCTTTTACTCTTTTTGCAATCCAGCTCGGAATTTGCCAGTCATACGGTGCTTTGAGTTCAACAACAATGGCAAGTTCAAAAATTTTTTTTATAAATCTCTTTTTCAAAATCTGGCTCATTCAAAACAATGATGAAAATCGTTTCCGGATTTGGCTTTTTGAGATAGTTTATGAAAATTTCGGCGTCTTTTTCTTTTTTTGTTCTTGAAATTTTGTTCAAAAATTTCTCAGAGTTTCGCATCACGACAACCCTTTTCTGGCTCATCACTGGAAGAAGAAGCAAAAGCGAGACAAGATTTTGCACATCAATTTCACTTCCATAAACGACATTGAAATTAAATTCCTTCAACCCTTCTTCAATCGCATTTTCAACAACCGCTTTGATTGATTCTTCAATTAAAAATTCTTCATTGCCGTAGAAAACATAAACTGGCGAAAATTTTTTATGCTTTACCGCAAGACGCAGTGTGTCAAAGTCAAGTTTTTCCTTCTCCATCATTGTGAGGAATTATTTTTCGTTTTTGACCAGTAAATGTAAGCTGGGATTCCAATTAACACGAGCAAAAGCCCAAGCCCCGAGCTTTTCGGATCACCAACGATGATGTAAATTATAAAAAACACCGCAACTAAAATATAAACAATCGGGATCACCGGATAACCCCACGCTTTGTATGGTCTTTCACGCTCTGGATATTTTTTTCTCAAAATAAAAAGACCGATGACTGTTAAGACATTAAACAAAAGCGATGTAAATGCAGTGTATGTTAAAAGTGCTGAATATGTTCCGCTTAAAGTTAAAACACTTGACCATATTCCTTGAAGAATTAGCGAATTTACGGGAGTTTTATATTTTGGGTGAAGTTTTCCAGCACCTTTGAAGAATAAGCCATCTTTTGCCATTGCATAATAAACTCTTGGCGCTGCAAGTATCATACCGTTATCACATCCGAAAGTTGAAATCATAATTGCAATTGCGATCAATTGAGCTCCAATCACACCGAAAATTTTTTCGGCAACAGCTGCTGCAACTCTGTTGTCGGGGATAAGAGCCATTTCTTTTATTGGAATTATGTAAAGATAAGCAAGATTTGCGAGGACATAAACGAGCATAACGCCGATTGTGCCAAGAACAAGCGAGCGAGGGACTGTTTTGTGTGGATTTTTGACTTCTTCGGCAGCAAAGGTCACGGAGTTCCAAGCATCATACGCAAATAATGCTTTTGACATCGCAACTGCAAACGCTGCTAAAAATCCCATTGACACAGCATCTGGTGGTGCAATCGGTTGAAACTTGTCAATTGAAAAACTTTCAAAGAAATTTGACCAATTTCCATTTCCAATTGCAAACGCAACAAACACAAGCAAAGCGATAGCTGCAATTTTTGAAACAGTGAATAAATTTTGGACAAGAGCCCCAAATACAACGCCAAAACAATTTATGCAAGTTAAAACTGCTATGACAATAACTCCGACTATTTGAGCGCTGTTAAGTGTGTAATTCCATCCGAATATATTTAAACTCAAAATGACATTATTTTCTGAAAGAGCAGGTATGAAAACTCCGAGATATTTTGCAAATGCAATTGCAACAGCAGCGATAAACCCACTTTGAATCACGAAGAAAAGAGTCCATCCGTAAAGAAAGCCAAGCAAAGGATTGTAAGCTTCACGAAGGAAAACATATTGTCCTCCAGCTTTTGGCATCATCCCTGCAAGTTCACCGTAAGCAATAGCTCCAAAGGCGGTTAAGATTCCACCGATGATCCAAAGAAGAATCAAAAATTGAGGAACAGGCATATAGCCAGCCATAATTGATGGTGCGATGAAAATTCCCGAGCCAATCATTGAACCCATAACTATCATAGTCGCATCAAAAAGACCAAGCTTTGCTTCAAATTTAACCTCCTTTTGAACTTCAGCAACTTGAGTCATAACTCCTCCACTTTTGTTTTTCACTTGACTTTAATCTTTTTGACATAAACTTTTTTCATCTCAACTTTTTCAATTGGATTATCTCTTTTATCTCGCGGAACTTGTGCTATTTTCTCAACAACATCCATACCTTCAATTACACGTCCAAAGACAGTATAGTTGTTATCAAGATGAGGTAGATCATCAAGGCAGATGTAGAATTGACTTCCGTTTGATCTTTTCTCTGGATTTACGCTGTCGGGTTGACGAGCTGCTCCGACGAAACCTTTCTTGTGGGGCATCTTTATTTCAGCTGGAAGCGTGTATCCCGGACCGCCTCGTCCATCGTTGCTTCGGTCGTTGTCTTTTGAAAGTGGATCTCCACCTTGAATGACGAAACCAGGTATAACTCTGTGAAATGTTGTCCCGTTGTAAAATCCTTCACGTGCAAGCTTTTTGAAATTTTCAGAATGTTTCGGTGCGACATCTTCAAAAAGTTCAATCACAATGTTTCCAAATTTTGTCTCAATTACAACAACTTCTTTTTCTTTCTCCTTGCCCTGGGGATTGAGCATTGCAAGTAATATGCTGATTAAAATTGATAATGTCTTCATTTTTGCTCCACAAATTTTATTTTAGAAAAATTAAACCAAGCAAGCCAACAATTGCGCAATAATATGCAAACGTTGAGAAATTACCGCGGGAGATAATTTTCAAAAGAAATTTTATCGCAACATAACCGGTTATAAAGGCAATTAAAGATGAAAGCAAAAGCTGAGGCAATTTATCAAAAAGTGAAAATTCAATAATTTCTTTTGTCTTCAAAAGAGTTGCTCCGAAAATTGCAGGAAGCGAAAGGAGAAAGGAAAATCTCGCACTTTTCACACCATTTATCCCAACAAGCATTCCAGCGCTTATCGTAGTCCCCGACCTTGATATTCCCGGAAGAATTGCAAATGCCTGAGCTAAGCCGATAAGAAATGAAGATGAAAAATTAAAATCTTTTTCAGGTGTATTTTTTGTAAATCGTGTTGAGAAAAGAATTATTCCCGTGATTATCAAAAACAAAGAAGTTAATTTTGGACTTTGAAACACTGATTCAATTTTTTCTTCAAATAAAACACCCACAACCCCAGCAGGTATTGAAGCCCAGATTATAAGAATTGCAGTTTTAAAATTTGCATCATTTTGAAAGTTATCTTTCAACTTTCCAATTTGGAAAATTTTCGTAAAGAAAGAGCGTAAAATTTCAAAAATGTCTTTCCAAAAAATTAACACTACACTTAACATTGTTCCGAAGTGCACAAAAACTTCAAAATCAATTCCGCTTTTCTTAATCCCTAAAAGATGCTCCGCAAGCACAAGATGACCTGAACTACTTATCGGGAGAAATTCGGTCAGTCCTTGTAAAATTGCCAGAATTACGCTTTCAATATAACTCATCAGGTTTTAAATTTTGTTTTAAAAATAATAACTAAACCCAGCACGAATTGCAAGTCCGAAGAAATTTAATCTCAAATTTCTATCCTCACCAAACGGTTTGCGAATTATTAGTTTATTTCCATCTTCATCTCTTGCTTCGCTCGTCAAGCTCAACTTTAAATCTGTTGAGAGATGAACATAAACTTTTCCATCAAGCCGTGATGAGAAAATTGCTTCAAGTTTAAAAATTCCACCATTTGAGGTGTAATTTATTTCTTTGAGCGAGATTGGAAGAAATTGTTTGAAATAACCTTTCACAAACCCAATGCCCGCACCAAGTTTTATGATGTAAATTTCTTTTTCCTGAAAAACGAGATGATCTATGGAAAGGGTTGGGGAGTGAATTTGATATGTGAAATTATAGATTAAAGAAGCACCTGTTGATGTTTCTTCAACATTGTATTGTTTCGTTATGTAGGAATATTCAAGTTTTACGGATGTGTTTTTGTCAATTTTTAATTCAGGCGAGATCCAAAGTTCAAGTGCTCCATCAAATTCGTTAATTTTTTTGCCACTAATTGAAGTTATGTAATCAACAACATCGGGAACATTTACATAATCAGCTCCAATTCCAGCGGATATGCAGAGATATTTTTTGTTTTTTAAATTCAAATCTTGCGATTGAGCATTTGAGAGAATGACAAGCAAAGCGAACAAATTTATCAAAGATTTTTTCACCGCAAATTTAGATATTCATTTTTGATGTTGTAAAGATAAAAAATTGGATTTCAAATTTCAAACCTTGTTGAGATGGGAACTTTTTGACTTCAACGAATTTATTTGTATATTAGCGATAGAAAAGTCGGAGAGGTGCCCGAGTGGCCGAAGGGAGCCGCCTGCTAAGCGGTTGTACCGCCAAAAGCGGTACCGAGGGTTCGAATCCCTCCCTCTCCGCAAAATTTTTTTAAACCAGCTTTATAACGAAAAAATGTATACCGATGGATGATTATAAAGAATTTTTACACCGCTTGAAAACACTTATCTCAAAAAATCCCAATCTCGTCAAAATAACCTTGAGTAATATATTTACAATGCGACTCATTGGAAATAAAACCCACGGTGATCTTGCAGAAATAGCACTTACCGAATTTATCAATCAATACATGTATGATTACAAAGCTGAGCATATCGGAAAATCAAAGTATAGATCAAAAGAGTTTGAGGAAGATATAAAAATTATAAACGAAATCAGCAAGCAAAGTTTCCTTGTGAGCATAAAAGCTTATGGGCATGGACCTCTTCAATTATCCACCGATAAAAATTTTAAAATGTTTCCCGCATTACAAAAATTTATGGCTGGAAAGGAAGTATTAATAGGAAATGATAAAATTTTAAAAATTCTTGAAAGCGAAAATTTTGCTGTGCTTAAAAATCTTAACATATTACCGCTGGTATATGATGAAGTCGGCAAAAGATGTAACATTATGGTTTTTGATTTTGACAAAATGAAAAATGAGGTGGAAAAAATTAAGCTTGAAGGTGAAGGTAAAAATAGAAAATATCCTGTTTTTAAATTTTACAACAGGCGCGATGAATACATATGTGAAGTTAGGTATGGTGGAAAAGATGCAAATGCACTTCAGAGAGGATTTTGGACGCATACAAAGAATGCAGAAGGATATTTTGAAAGTTTAACAGGTGGTTGGATTGAATATTCGGATAATGAGGTTCTTGTTAGACTCTTTAGGTATGCTCTTGTCACATCAGGTGAGGGACATAAAAAAGCGATAAAAGTTTTAGCTAAGGATATAGAAAAATTAAAAAAGTTATCTTGAAAGCAAATTGCTAAATTTTGAATTAAATAGAACGTTGTTCGGCGAAGTTGATTTTGACAGGATAAGAACTGAAGGTATAAAATACATCGGTTCAAAGGAAAAAATAATTCCTTATATTCTTCGCGTTATCTACCGTTTAAAGCCCAAAGTTGTTTTTGATGGTTTTTCGGGAACAACTCGTGTTTCACAAGCACTTGCGAAAATGGGTTATAAAGTTATCTCAAACGATATTGCTGTCTGGTCAAAGACATTTGCAACTTGTTATCTTTTGAATAAAAAGGATAAAGGATACTATCAAGAGATGATTAATTATCTTAACAATTTACCACCAAAGTTTGGTTGGTTCTCTAAACATTATGGTGGTGATCCATCAAAAGGCGAAGCGAAGAAACCATGGCAAATTCATAATACAATGAAACTTGATGCAATAAGAGAAGAAATAGATAAAATAGCAGTAGATGAGGTTGAAAAAAGTGTCCTGCTCACAAGTTTAATTCTAGCTCTTGATAAGGTTGATAATACAATCGGGCATTTTTCTGCATATTTAAAAGATTGGGCACCGCGCTCTTACAAAGAAATGGTTTTGAAAGTCCCCAGCCTTATCATAACCGACGCCGAGCACGAAGTTTATCAAGAAGATATTTTTAATTTATTACCGTTTATTGAAGCCGATGTTGCTTACTATGATCCACCTTATGGTTCAAACAATGACAAAATGCCTCCTTCAAGGGTTAGGTATCAAGCATATTACCACATTTGGACAACCATTATAAAAAATGACAAACCAAAACTTTTCGGTTCGGCTTTGAGAAGATGGGATAGTTCGGATAAAATTAGTTATTCTCCGTTTGAAGACTTCCGCAAAAACGAAAGTGGAAAATTCATAGCGCTTGAAGCAATAGAAAAGTTAATTTCTGAAACAAAAGCGAAATACATTGTTTTTTCGTATAGTTCAATGGGACGGGTACCATTTCAGGAACTTGTTGAAACATTTGCAAAGTATGCGAAGATACTTGAAATTCAAAAAATAAACTACAAGAAAAATGTAATGACCTATATGAGATGGACAAACGAGTGGATAAAAGAAAAAGATGAACCAAACATTGAGTATCTTTTCTTATTGAAAAAATAAAAACAAAAATTGAGGGGTAAAAATGAGTGCAAAAAAGGTTAAGGCAAGCAGGACAAAAAAGACGAGCGCAAAATCAAAAGATAAATCAGTTGAATTAAAAATTGGTCAAAAAGCGCCAGATTTTACATTGCCATCTGATACAGGCGAAAAAGTTTCTTTGAAAGATTTTCGCGGTAAAAAAGTTGTTCTCTATTTCTACCCGAAAGATGATACACCAGGTTGCACTAAAGAAGCTTGCTCATTTAGAGATAACATAAATCAAATACTTGAAAGAGGCGCTGTTGTCATAGGTGTAAGTGCTGATAGCGTTGAATCACATAAAAAGTTTAAAGAAAAATATAACCTCAATTTCCCTCTTTTAAGCGATGAGAAGCACAAAGTTCTTGAAAAATATGGTGTTTGGAAAGAGAGAAATCTATACGGAAAAAAGTTTATGGGAACAGAAAGAACGACATTTATAATTGATGAAAACGGACGCATCGCATATATATTTAGAAAAGTTAAAGTTGATGGACATACGGAAGAAGTTTTAAAAAAGCTTGATGAGTTATCACAGAAAGTTACCGCTTGAATTTAATCGCTATGCTTGAGGTACCCAAATTTTATGAAAATTTTCTCGCAAAAGTTTCGGATGTAAATTTAAATTCGCCACGCCAGCTCAAGAAGGTTGCCGAAATTGTCTCCGCAATGTCTGAATACTTTACACGAAAAAACCTTCGCAAGGAATTTGTTTTTTATGACTATTTGAGCAACGGGGAAGTTCAAAAAGGATATCTTGTTTATTTCACGACGACAAATCTTTTAAAAGTTCATGTCCCACTGAATGAAATTTCTTATTCTGGTTTCTTCAAGGGGAAAAATAAATTTGAAATTCTTGACATCGGCACGGGACTCGGAACAGTTGTAATGGGAACGATAATATGGATGCACGAAAATATAAGATATTTCAAAAATGTTGAAGTTAAGTTTGTCGCCCTTGATAAAGTTGAGCAAAACATAAGAAAGTTTCAGGATAATCTTGATATTTTCCTAAACGAGTTGAAAAATCATTATCGTCAAACGATTAAAATAAGCGTTGAACCAGCAATTTTTGATATTGAACATGCGTTTGAGATGTTTCATAAAAGATTTGACTTGATAACTGTTGCAAATACGCTTAACGAAGTCGCATATGAGAAAAGAAATAAACTTCTACGGCTTATCAACGCTGGGATAAAAGATGATGGCTTCGTAATTTTGATTGAACCAGCATTGATGATTACATCAAGGGACTTGCTTGACTTTAGAGATAAAATGTTGAAGCATGGATTTTACATTTATTCTCCGTGTTTGCGAAATCTTAACTGTCCTGCCCTTGAAACGGAAAAGGACTGGTGTCATACGGAAGTTGAATGGAAACGCCCTGAATTTATAAGACAAATTGACCTTGTCTCTGGCAATTACAGAAAGACATTGAAATTTTCATACATTGTCGCAAGCAAGCGTGATGTTAATTTGATTGATTGTATCGTTGGGGAGAGAAACTTCAAAGATTATTTCAGAGTTGTAAGTCAACTTATCGTGGAAAAAGGGAAAAAGCATTGTTATCTTTGCAATGAACTCGGTAGATTTCACTGCGTTAAACTTGATAGAGTTAATTCCCCGCAGAATGAAGTTTTTGATGAAATAGAAAGATACGAGATAATTGAGATGAAAAATTTTGAAAAAAGCGGTAAAGAAATTAAAATTAAACCAGATACTCAAATTGAAAAAGTTCTCGGAAATGAAGGACAAAGTTTTCGTTGAAGGATTTAAAAACTAAACGAGATTTCAGATGCGACTTCTTGATCTTTATCTTAAAGGTGGCGTGATAATGCATTTGATAACGATTTCGCTTGTATTGATGATTTATGTTGTGATTGAAAAATTTCTCACTTTGCGGAGGGCAAAAGCAAATGTTAAGGAATTTATAATCAGCATCAGAGGATTGGTCAAATCTGGGAGCATTCCTGAAATTATTGATTACTGCAACACGCATAACACTCCAATTTCAAGAATTTTCAAACAGGGAATTTTGAAACTTGGATTTGGTGATGAAAAAGTTCGTGAAGCAATTGAAATGGCGGGGAGAAGCGAGGTCTTTGGGCTTGAAAAGAGATTGAATATACTTGCAACGATTGCTGGCGTTGCACCTTTGCTTGGATTTCTCGGGACGGTGACGGGTATGATAAACGCTTTTATGACAATTCAAGCACTCGGTGGAATTGTCTCACCTTCTGATCTTGCTGGCGGAATTTGGGAAGCACTTTTGACAACTGCTTATGGTCTGATAGTTGGAATTCCAGCATACGGTCTTTATAACTATTTCGTCACGAAAATAAATCGCCTTGTTCACGAAATTGAAATTGCGACGGCAGAATTCATTGATATTTTAAGTTCGGAAGAATTCAAAAATCAGGTGAAATCAGATAAATGAGATTTGAAACGAGAAATAAACCATTGACGATTTTCACATTTGCTTCTTTGACTGATATAGTTCTTTTGTTGTTAATTTTTTTCCTTTTGACATCGTCATTTATAACTCAATCTGGGATAAGAATTCAACTTCCGCTCTCGGAAACAAAGGAGCAAGTAAGCGACAGGCATATCATCATCACTTTGACTGCGGAGAAGGAAATTTATGTTTTCAATGAAAAAGTTTCAAAGGAAAATTTGTCTCAAAAGTTGAAAGAGATTTCACGGGATGAGAAAAATAAACTTGTTGTTCTGCGTGCGGATAAAATTGTCCCAATTCAAGAAGTGATTGATGTTATGGATATTGCAAAATCATCTGGGTTAACGAGATTTGTTGTGGCAACACAGGTTAAGTGAAAAATGGAGGAAAGAATTCAATTAAAGTCCGCAATTTACACCGCTATAATTTGTTTTATCGTTTTTCTTTTGATGCTGATTTACAAAGTTACGATTGATGTTGGGGAAAGTGTTAAGTTCACAGAGGTTATTTTTGTTCCGCCGATTGAAGAGCAAATTCAGAAGGTATCAACTGGAGGAGGAAGTTTCGGAGCGGGGAAGACATCACCGACCGCTGTCAGAACTGTTAATTTGCCGAAGATAAATTTGCCGACGAGATTTACGATAACAGAAGAGGAAATTTTGCCTCAAAAATTTGCCGAAAAAATTGATGTAATTGAAAAGAAGGGAGATATTCTTGGAGCAAATTACGGTGCTGGGAAAACTGGGTTTGATGCAAGTTTGGGAAAAGAGATAAAGCCAGAAGTTGGAGTTTCAGGTTCGGGTAAAAGCGGAATTGGTGAGTTGAAAAAAGATTTTTCTGGCGTTGGCGCTTCTCCAACGCTTTCTTACAGGATTGAATGGGAGGGAAAGATAAACCGCATTAAGGTAAGCGGTGAAATGCCAAGATTTCCGCAAGGTGTGAGAGAATCAGCAATTGTTAAGTTCAGAGTTATTGTTTTGCCAGATGGAAAAATTGAGAGAATTTTTCCAGTTGAGAAAGCAAATCCAGAATTTGAACGCTCTGTGTTTGAGGCGTTGCAATCGTGGAGGTTTAATGCGATAAGTGAAAATGTTAAGCAAAGCGGGGTGATAATTTTCAATTTTAGAGTTGAATGATTTTAATTCAACAAAAACGGAGGTGTAAAATTGGATTGGGTTTATGCGGTTCTTCTCGTGCTTTCAATTTTTGGAGTTATTGGGGTTTCTGAAATTTTGAGAAAAATTTTTCGCTTTGATCCCGAAGTTACACGAAAGGTAATTCACATTTCTGTTGGGGTTGCGGTTTTCCCTGCACCACTTATTTTTTCAAGTTCAATTCCTGTAATTGCGGTTGCGATATTTTTTATCGTTGTTAATTTTTTGAGTTTGAGGGTAAAACTTTTCAAAGGGATGGATTCTGTCGCAAGGCAAACATATGGAACTGTTTATTATCCGCTTGCTTTTTTGATTTTGGTTATTTCTTTTTGGAGAAATTATCCTGCTTTGATTTCAATCTCAATGGTTATACTTGCCATAGGTGATGCGGTTGCTGCGATAGTTGGGGCGAGTGTTAAGAGTCCAAAAGTTTACAATCTCACTGGTGATAAGAAGTCGCTTCAGGGCTCGGTTGCGATGTTCGTTTCTTCGTTTTTAATTGTTTTCGTCTCTTTGATTTTTATGAGTGCTTCAAAATTATGGTGGAGCGATGTTTTGAATCTTTCGGTTGATAAAATTTTTTTAATTTCATTTCTTACAGCACTTTTTGTTGCAGTTGTTGAAGGGCTTGGTTCATATGGATTTGACAATCTTTTTGTCCCGCTTGCTTCTGCTTTTATGCTTCACGCACTTGTCATCGCTGATAAACTAAATCAGTTTTTATTTGCCTTTTTGCTTGCTTTTTTAATTGCGGTGATTTCTTACAAATTGAGATTTTTATCTCTTAACGGTTCTGTTGGGACATTTGTGCTTGCGGTTGTAATTTTTGGAGTTGGTGGATGGAAATGGACTGTTCCAATTCTTGCGTTTTTTGTTTTGTCAAGTTTGATTTCAAAGATTGGGAAAGAAAGGAGAAAAAAATTTGATTTGATTTTTGAAAAATCAAGCACGAGAGATATTTATCAGGTTTTTGCAAATGGTGGAATTGCTGGCGTTGTTGCTTTGATTTATCATTTTTATCCGAGCGAAATTTTTTATTATGTTTATCTTGCGACTGTTTCATCGGCGACATTTGACACATGGGCGACGGAGATAGGAACTTTGCTTCTTTCAAAACCAAGGTTGATAACAAATTTAAAACAAGTTGAGCCAGGGACATCGGGCGGTGTTTCAATTAAAGGAACTTTTGGTGGAATAATCGGCTCAATCGTTATTTTTGCGAGCGCAACATTTTGGATCAAATGGGAACTTGTTAAACTTCTTATCGTTGTCGTCGCTGGCTTAATTGGAAGTTTCGTTGATAGTTTTCTTGGTGCAACTTTACAGGCGCAGTATAAGTGTAAAGTTTGTGGCAAGATAACGGAGAAAAAATTACATTGTGATGGCTTTGCAGAATTAATCCGTGGTAAAAGATGGTTGAATAATGATTTTGTTAATTTCGTCTGCACAAGTTCAGGTGCATTTGCGGGATTAATTTTGATGGTGATTTGAAAATAAAAAAATTTGAAATGATGCCTTTTAAATTTAACGAAGATATAGCGATCGCAGATGTTGCTGTTGAAGTTTGGGCTAATACAATTGAAGAGTTGTTTTGTGATTCTGCGCTTGCTTTGAGCGAGGTTATGGTTGATACGAAAACGGTTGAGCCACGGATTGAAAAAGAGATAAATTTGAGTTCAAACTCGCTTGATATGTTGCTTTATGATTTTTTGAGTGAGATAGTTTATTTCAAAGATGCTCAATCTCTGCTTTTCTCAAAGTTTGAAGTGAAGATAGATAATTTAAGTTTGAATGCTAAACTCTGGGGGGAGGAAATAAATAGAGAGAAACACGCTTTGCGAATTGATGTAAAAGCGGTGACGCTTTACAGATTTGACCTTCGCAATGAAAACGGCATCTGGCGAGCGGAATTTGTTCTTGACATTTGAAACGAAGTTGAAAAAATTTTAAAAAGATTTTATCTTTAACAAAAACAAAAACGAAGGGAGAGAATTGGCACAGGAATTAAAAAAATGGGCATTGATACTTGGCTCATCAAGTGGATTTGGAGCTGCGACTGCAATTGAACTTTCAAAAAATGGTTATAATATCTTCGGCGTTCATCTTGACCGAGCAGCTACGATGCCAAATGTTGAGAGGGTAATAAGTCAAATTAAGGAAAACGGAGTTGAAGTTGAATTTTTCAATGTAAATGCAGCTGACCATGAGAAGAGGAAAGAAGTGCTTGATGCAATTGAGAAGAGATTTGCACAGGAGCCGTCAATAATAAAAGTTGTGCTTCATTCACTTGCCTTTGGGACGCTGCGACCTTATATTGCGGAGAATCCAGAAGAACAAGTGACCCCAAAGCAAATGGATATGACGCTTGATGTTATGGCGCATAGTTTGGTTTACTGGGTTCAGGATTTGTTTCACAGAAAATTGATAGGTAAAGGGACAAGAATATTTGCGATGACAAGTGAGGGTTCAACTCGTGTTTGGGCTTATTACGGACCTGTATCAGCAGCGAAAGCAGCTCTTGAATCACACATAAGACAACTTGCTTATGAACTTGCGAAGTATGGTATAACTGTAAATGGAATAAGAGCTGGAGTTACGGATACACCAGCGTTGAGAAAAATTCCGGGAAATGAGCAAATGATTGAATATTCACTTAAAAGAAATCCATCAGGTAGATTAACAACGCCGGAGGATGTCGCAAAGGCAATTGTTCATTTAAGCCACGATGATATGCAGTGGGTTACGGGCAATATCATAGGAGTTGACGGTGGTGAATTCATAGCGGGTTAATTTTAAATGGCGGGCTTTTTAAGCCCGCCTCTTCTTTAAATCATTTTTTCAACATTTAAAACGAACGCATGCATCCCTTCATCTTCAAACCTTCTGTCAAGAATTTTCACCTCGTTCAAAAGATTTTCAACTTTTTCATCCTCAACGACAGTTAAAATTAAAGTGTTAATTTCTGGCCATACATGCGTTCCCATATGTGGCTCACCATTGTTTGAACCTTGTCCATAGACATCGTTTAATTTCGTGTATCCGCGAATTTTTAACTTTTCAAAAACATCTAAAACTTCATCTTCAAGCGCTTGATTGAATACAAGAATTACGAGTTTCATTTAACCTCCACCTTTTTATGTTCAAAAATTGAATAAATTGTTGGAACAAGAACAAGCGTTATCAAGGTTGAAAATGTCAATCCACCAAGCATTGTTATACCAAGCGGACGCCAGAGTTCCGAACCTTCGCCTCTGAAAATTGCAAGCGGTAAAGTTCCAAGAATTGTCGTCAAAGTTGTCATAAGCACAGGGCGAAGTCGCGTTCTTCCTGCTGTCACCAGAGCTTCATAAACTTCATACCCTCTTGCTCTTAAAAGGTTTGTGTAATCAACGAGAACTATCGCATTATTTACGACAATTCCAACAAGCATTATAAGTCCCATAAATGCGGTAAGACCAAATGGAACTCCGAACAAGAGAAGTCCAAGGACAACACCTGTAAAAGCAAACGGAACTGCAAACATTATGACAAACGGATGAAGCAATGATTCAAACTGTGATGCCATTATCATATATGTCAAAATGATTCCAAGTATCAAAACCTGGAAAAGGTCTGAGAAAGCTTTTGCTTGTTCTTCAACTTGACCTGCAAATTTTATTTCAACCCCTGGCGGTATGTCAAGATTTTTTATTCTTTCCTGCAAATCTTTCACAACATCTCCAATCGCTCTGCCTTCAACATTTGCTCCAACAGGTATAATTCTTTGTCTATCTCTGCGTTGGATTTCAATCGGCGAATATGTGTCATAGATTTTTGCTATATCTTTAATCTTGACGATGTTTCCTGTTAATGTCCTAACAGGTATCTCGCTCAAATACGATATACTGTTTCTCAAATCCGAGCCAGGTTGAATTGTGATATCGTATTCATCGCCAAGTTCTTTATAACTTGTTGCTTTAAGACCGTAAATGCTTGATCTTATCGTTGTAGCTATCATTGCAGTGTTAAGTCCGAGAGAAGCGCTCTTTTGCTTATCAATTTCAATCCTTATCTCAGGAGTTAGACCACTTCTTCCAATCTGGACATCTTTTGCACCTGGAATTTTTTCAAGTTCTGATTTTATTTGTTCCGCAACTTTTGAAGTCAAATTCAAATCGTATCCTGTAACCTCAACTGTTAAAGGTTTTCCACCGCCGAAAAGCAGAGCTTGAAAGTCCGAACCGCGCGAGATTTCAAATTTTTCAATTCCGGGAATTGATTTAACTCTTTCTCTAATTTTGGCACCAAGTTCTTGCACCGTCATCGTTCTCTCCTTTAAAGGAACCAATCTCGCACCGACGGTTATAACATTATTTCCTTCAACCTGACCTGTTATCGTCGCAAAACCTTGCTCAGTTGTTCCTGCTCTCATAAAGATATATCTTCTCCATTTTTCGGGGATTTCTTCGCGGACAATTTGTTGAATTTGCTCACCAACTTTAATTGATTCTTCAAGTCGCGTTCCAACTGGAAGTTGAGCGACAACCTGAATTTGTCCCGTGTCGCTTGCTGGGAAAAATTCAAATCCAACAAATCTAAAAATTATAAACGAACCAGCGAAAAGAACAAACGCAATTAAGACGACAATTAACTTATGTCTCAAAGCCCAAGATATTATTCCGCCGTAAAAGTTTTCAATTGATTTGAACCATCTCTCGCTTGCATCAAAAAGATTTGAAAGAAACCTGTTTTTTATTTTTTCTTGTGGTTTTAGCCATTTTGATGCAAGTGTTGGGGTTAAAGTAAGCGATGCAAGAAGTGAAGTTATAACCATAACCGTCACAAGATAACCGAGCTCTTTGAAGAGAAATCCCGCAATTCCAGTCAAGAACGCAAGTGGAAAGAAAACAGCTATGTTTGTAAGCGATGAAGCCGAAATCGCAAGTCCAATCTCATTAGATGCGATGACAGATGCTGTCTTCGGGTTTTCGCCTCTTTCAATATGTCTCGTTATGTTTTCAAGAACGACGATCGCATTATCAACGACAATTCCAACCGCAATCGCAAGAGATGAAAGCGAAATGAGATTTATCGTTCCACCAATTAAATAAAGCGTTATAAACGCAACAATAAGTGAGAATGGGATTGTAAGGATGATTATTAAGCTTGCTCTGATTTTTCTCAAAAAGAGAAGAACAATCAAAATGACGAAAACAGCACCGTAGACAACCGCATTGCTAAGGTTTCTGATTGAGTTTCTGATGAAATCGGATGAGTCAAAAGCTATGTTAAGTTTCACATCTTTTGGAAGTGTTTGCTGAATTCTGGGTAAAACTTTTTTTACAGCTTCAACGACCTCAATTGTATTTGCAGTTGCCTGCTTTTGGATGAAAAGCAAAACACCCGGCGTATTGTTAATTTTTACATAAAGCGTTTGCTCTTTTATAGTATCAATCACATCTGCAACATCTCTTAAATAAACAAGAGCACCCTGATAATTCCCGATAACGTTGATTTAATTTCTTCAATGTTTTTGAATTCTCCGGGTACGCGAACATTATATTCTTTCAAACCAACTTTGATGACGCCCGCAGGTAGAGATAGGTTTTCAGCCTGAAGGACTTGCGCAATTTGTGGGATTGTTAAGTTGTATGCTTCAAGTTTTTTCGGATCAACTTTGATCAAAATTTCTCTTTGCGGACCGCCGATGGCAAATACTGCACCAACTCCCGGAACCTGACGCAATGGTTGTGCAATTTTGTCTTCTATAATTTTGTTAATCCCTGGGAAACTTTCACTTGAATTAATTCCGATCATCATAACCGGTAATGTTGATGTGCTGAACTTAAAAATTGATGGCTCTTCTGCATCATCAGGCAATCTTCTTTTAACTCTATCAATTGCGTCTCTTACATCATTTGTCGCTTCAGCTATGTCTGTTCCCCAGTTAAATGTTATCGTCACAATTGATATGTTATCTTTTGAACTTGAAGTAACTTTTGAAACATTGTTGATTGTGCTGACTTGTTCTTCAATTAGTTTTGTCACTTTTTGTTCAACATCTTCAGCAGATGCGCCGGGGTAAATTGTAACGACACTTATTGCAGGCGGTTCAAGTTTTGGAAGCAGGTCAACCGCAAGTCGCATAAACGCAAATGCTCCTAAAACCGCAAGAGCCATATAAAACATTATAACTGTGACAGGTCTATTTACAGCAAGTTTTGGTAAATTCATTTTTGCACCTCCATAATTTTTTATTCAACGATTTTAACTTTCGTTCCATCGGCAAGTTTTGCTTGACCAGATGTTACAACAAAGTCATTCTCATTGACTCCATTTAAAATCTCAACTTCACCGTCAAACTTTCTTCCAAGAGTTACATTTCTTCTTAACGCTGTCTCGTTTTGAACGATAAAAACATAATTGACATTTGATCCCGGAAGCGGAACAATGGCAGATTCTGGAACTATAATCCCACGACCTTGCCCAATTTTAATTCTAACTCTTGCAAACATACCGGGTCTGAGCAAAAGTTGCGGATTCGTGACTTCAATTTCTGCTGTGAAAGTTCTTGACAATGAACTTACAGCCGGATTCTTTTGAGCAACCTTGCCGATGAAAACTTTATCCGGGTATGCATCAACATAAACTTCCGCTGGTTGATTTAATTTTATCAATGGGAAATCTTTTTCAGCGATGCTTAATTTAATTTTAACAACATCCATTCTCATCAATGTGATTATCCCGGGACTTCCTCCGCCAGCCGGGACAAGTGTGAAGACCTCGCCTTCGTTCATGAGTTTTTCTGTAACTATCCCGTCAAACGGAGCTCGTATCTGCGTGTTTGAAAGCATGAGTTCATAAGATGCTTTTGCGGATTCATAGGTTGCCTTTGCTCTTTCAAGCTGTTGCTCGGGAATTGAACCAGTTTCAAAAAGTGATTTCATTCGTTTATAATCAGATTCAGCAAGTTCATATTGAATTTTCGCCTGTGTTAATTGCTGTGTGTTCATTTGAACGAGCAATTGTCCCTCTTTAACAAAGTCACCTTCTTTAACATAAATTTTCTCAATTGTTCCAGACATCTGCGCACCAATTCTGGCTTTCTGATACGGTTCAACAGTTCCAGCATATTCAAGGATTATATCGTAATTTTTCATCGTTGCTTTTGCGACTTTAACTGGCACGGCTTCGTCATTCAGGTTATTTGCCTTCGGATTTTCTCTTTTTGATGCGCATCCAAAAATTGAAATTGCAAAGATAAAGAGCAAAGTGCTTAAAATTAGTTTTTTCATTTTTCACCTCAATTATTTTGTTTTGCCTGTTAATCTTTCAAAATCGCTCAAAGCGGTCAAATAATCATAAATTGCCTGTTGATAATTTAACTTCGCCTGCGCAAGATTTACTTCTGCATTGCTTACTTCAAGCTGTGTTCCAACACCGCTTTCAAACCTTTTTCGTGAAATTTTATAGCCAAGTTCAGCAAGTTCAACTGCTTTCTTCTGTGCTTCAATTCTTTTCTTTGATTGTTCAATTTTGTAAATGGTGTTTTTTAGCTCGTTTTCAAGCGCCTGTTTTGTAAAACTTAATCTTTCAAGCGATTGTTGAAGCGATGCCCTGGCTTGATCAACCCTTGCCTGCGTCCCAAAACCTCTGAAAATTGGAATCTGAATTTGTAATCCAACAGAGGTTGTCCTTATCCATCTGTATTGATTAAAGTTGAAATGATTCGCCTGTGTTTGATATTGAAAGTTTCCCGTAAGAAGAAGCATTGGCATATGACCAGAAAGTTCAAGAGAGACGAGCTCTCTTGAAAGCTCAACTTGATATTCAACCTGTTTCAAGTCAGGATTATTCTCGTAAAGTTCTTTAAGAGCAGTTTCAAAGTTAAGTTCAGGGAAATTGTTAATTTCCATTTCTCCAGATACATCAATATCTTCTTTAACATCTAACCCAAGAGCAAGTTTAAGTCCATTCCTCGCAATTTCAAGATTATTTTCCGCTTGAATTAAAAGAGGTTGCAAATTTTGATATTGAACCTGTGCGTTGACATAATCGTATTCGGATGCAATTCCTTGGCGATACATTTTTTCAACATTTTTGAGATTATCTTCCGCAAGTTCAAGTCGCATCTTTGTGATTTTATATACTTCTTTTGCAAGCAAGACACCATAAAAAGCTTTCTTTACATCGCTTGTCGTTTTTAAAATTGCACTTTTGTAAGCTTGCTCTGCGATCAACCTGCTTTTGCTCGCACTTCTTATGCTTGAATAAACACTCCACGAAAAAATTGGCATTTGAAGTGAAATTGAGCCAAGGTATGAATTATCTGAACCGATTTCAATAACTCCACCTGTCATTCTTCCAAATGGCGAGTCAGGAGGGAGAAAGAGAACTGGCTTTTTCAGATATCTTGAATAAGTGCCTGATGCGTTGATTTGAGGTATTAACCCAGCTCTTGCCTCAACGAGCTTTTCATCTGATTTTATAAGTTCAAGTTGTGCGATTTTAACTTGATTGTTGTTTTCAAGTGCTATTTTTATCGCATCATCAAGCGTGAGTATTTGAGTTTGTGCGAACAAAAATATCGGAAACAATGAGAGAAAAATTAATTTTTTCATTTTGCTTTATCCTTTGTTTTTGAAATTCCTTCAAAAATGATTTCAAGTATCATTTCAACAATTTCATCTGTTTCCAAATTAACAGTGTTTCCGTGGAGACATCCGTATATCACATCACGAAGCATTCCGTTGAAAGCCATAATTATCAAATTCGGGTCAATGTTTTTCACTTTGCCGTTTTTTATGTCGGTTTTAATTATATCAGTTAAAATTTTTGAGATTTGATGAAGCCGTTCCATAACATAAGCTCTTGTTGTCTCTTTTTCTTCTGCTTCCATCTGCATTATCGCTTGCATCATCACATGAAATGAGTATTTGCCTTCGTTGAGAAAATAATTCATTGTGTTAAGTGCATAAACTTTTAATTTTTCTCTTGCGTCGCTTTTTATGTTTTTTGCTTCAATTGCAAATGATTCAACCTTGTCAAATAGAGATTTCAAAATTTCGTCAAAGAGATGTTTCTTGCTCTCAAAGTAAGAGTAAATTGCTCCTTTGCTGAATTGAGCTTCCTCGGCAATTTCTTCAATTGTGGTGTTTTTATAACCTTTGCTTCCAAAGAGCCGAATTGCTGATTCCATTATTTCCTGTTTGTGCCTTTCCTTGATTATTTCTCGTCTTTTTGATTTCGCCAATTTTTAATCTCAACTTTGTTTAACTTGACCTAATATAATACATTTTGACTAAAAAGTCAAATTTTGACCAATAAGTTCATTTTGATTTATCGCTTTTGTTTTTTAAATTGAAAACAAAAACATACCAAAAATTTTTAATCCTTTTTAGGAAATGAAGTATCTTGAAGATACAATTGCAGCGATTTCAACGGCGATAGGGGAGGCAGGAATTTCGGTGATAAGAATAAGTGGAAAAGATGCGATAAAAATTGCGGATAAAGTTTTCAGAGGGAAAAGGAAACTTGAAGAGGTTAAAACGCACACTGCACATTACGGAAAGATAGTTGATGCATCAGGCAGGGTTGTGGATTATGTTGTTGCGACTGTTTTTAGAGCTCCACACTCTTACACAGGTGAAGATACAGTTGAGATAAGCTGTCACGGTGGAATTTTTGTCACAAGAAAAGTTCTTGAGACAATTCTTGAAGCTGGAGCACGACTTGCACAACCCGGGGAATTTACAAAGAGAGCTTTTTTAAACGGCAGGATTGATTTATCGCAAGCGGAAGCGATAGCTGATTTAATAAGGTCTGCGACAGAGCTTGCGTATCAAAGTTCTCTTTCACAACTTGAGGGCTCTATCTCAAACAAGATCAAAAAGATGAGAGATGATCTTATAAATCTTTGTTCGCTTGTTGAGCTTGAACTTGATTTTGCTGATGAAGACCTTGAATTTGTTGATAAACCGGAGCTTGCGAAAAAAATAAAAGATGCTATTTCAGAGATTGATGAGTTAATTGAAACATTTAAATTTGGGAAAATTTATCGCGAAGGAATTAAGGTTGTGATAGCTGGAAAACCAAATGCTGGAAAATCAAGTTTGTTAAACGCCTTGCTGAATGAAAATAGGGCGATCGTAAGCGATATTCCCGGGACAACACGTGATATAATTGAAGAGAGTTTGAACATTGAGGGCGTTCTTTTTAGAGTTATTGACACGGCTGGTTTAAGGGAAACTTATGACATCATTGAACAGGAGGGTGTAAGAAGAGCGGAAGAGCAGATGAAAAAATCCGATATGATACTCCTTGTCATAGATTCAACAGATGAGATTGATGAAGATGACATTAAACTTTATAATCGTGTTTTGGACCTTGCGATGAATGAATCAAAGAGATGCATTGTTGTTTTTAATAAAGTTGATCTTCTAAATGGTAAGCAGATTCAAAACGAGAAAGTTTTGGGAGATTTTCCTGTTGTTTATGTATCTGCTTTAACAGGTCAAGGGCTTGATAAACTTAAAAAGCTTATGGTTGAGCAATCATTTCTTGGAACGAACAGGACGGATGCGAGCGTTGTAGTGACAAATGTAAGACATAGAGATGCACTTGTCAAAGCGAAACAGAGTTTGCAGTATGCTTTGAAGTCGCTTGAAGAAGGAATGAGCGGTGATCTCGTTGCGGTTGATTTAAGAGCTGGGCTTAATCATCTTGGCGAGATAATCGGTGAGGTGACAACCGATGATATTTTAAATAACATTTTCTCAAAGTTTTGCATTGGCAAGTAAAAAAGTGTTTCACGTGAAACATTTTGAAAACAAAATCTATTTGTTAAAGAGATGATAATAAACCCAACAATAGATGAAATTTACGATGTCATAGTCGTCGGCGGTGGGCACGCCGGAATAGAAGCAGCGCTTGCTTCAGCAAGAATGGGAATGAAGACACTTCTTATGACAATGGATATAACCGCAATTGGACGTATGTCTTGTAATCCAGCGGTGGGTGGAACTGCCAAAGGACATCTTGTCAGAGAAATTGACGCTTTAGGTGGTGAAATAGGGAAAATCGCCGATGCAACTGCAATTCAATATAGAGTCCTGAACAAGTCAAAAGGTCCAGCAGTTTGGTCGCTGAGAACTCAAAACGATCGCGAACTCTATTCGTTGGAGGCAAGAAGGAGAGTTGAGGCACAAGAAGGACTTGATATAATGCAAGATGTCGTCACTGAAATTTTTGTTGAAAATGGGAAAGTTGTGGGTATAAGGACTGGGCTTGATATAAAAATTGCGTGTAAAGCTTTGATCATTGCAGCAGGGACATTTTTAAATGGGAAGATGTATACCGGTCTTGTAAGTAGAGTTGGAGGTAGATTTGGTGAGCCAGCTGCAACTGGTTTGACTGAATCGCTCGTAAAACTTGGTTTTGTAAGCGGAAGATTGAAAACAGGAACTCCACCAAGAATTGATGCGCGAACCGTTGATTATTCAAAAGTTCAGGTTGAGCCCGGTGATCCAGATGCTGAACCATTTTCTTTTCAGACAAAAGAGATAATAAAAGATCAAATTCCGTGTTATCTAACTTACACAAACGAAGAGACACACAAAATACTTGAAAAGGGTTTTGACCGTTCTCCGCTTTTTACGGGTTTGATAAAAGGTCGTGGTCCAAGATATTGTCCATCAATTGAAGATAAAGTTTATCGCTTCAGGGATAAAGAAAGACATCAGATATTTCTTGAGCCAGAGGGCAGGAACACACATGTTATGTATGTTAATGGTTTTTCAACAAGCTTACCTGTTGAAATTCAACTTGCGGGTTTAAAAACGATCCCTGGGCTTGAAAATGTAAAAATGCTTCGTCCAGGTTATGCTGTTGAATATGATTTCTTCCCACCTCACCAGTTAAAACTTACTCTTGAAACAAAACTTGTTGAAGGTCTTTATTTCGCTGGTCAAATAAATGGAACATCAGGATATGAAGAAGCAGCAGCCCAAGGTATAATTGCAGGGATAAACGCTGCTCTCAAGATAAAAGGCGAGGATGAATTTATCTTGAAACGAAGTGAAGCTTACATCGGCGTTTTAATTGATGATTTGATCAACAAAGGCACAGATGAACCTTATAGAATGTTCACATCAAGGGCTGAATATCGTTTGATGTTAAGACAAGATAACGCGGACAGGAGATTGATGAAGTATGGTTATAAATTTGGTTTAATTCCGAGCGATGTTTATCAGCGATTGCTTGAAAAAGAAGAGATGATAAAAGAGGCACTTTATTTTGTCAAAAATAGAACTGTCAAACCTGCGGAGGTGAATTCTTATCTTGAAAGGATAGGTTCAAAACCACTTGAACAAAATGAAAAACTTGACCAGTTGATAAAGCGTCCGGAGGTAAATATAAGTGAATTGTTTGAGCTTGAAGTATTTAAATCTGATAACATCTTACAAAGAGTTTTGAAGAGAAAAGATGTTCTAAGGCAGGTTGAGATTGAAGTTAAGTATGAGGGTTATATCCAAAGACAGCTTGAAGAGATTGAGAAATTTGAGAAATATGAAGCGATGGAGATACCCGAGGATTTTGATTATACGAAAGTGAAATCGCTTTCAAGTGAAGCACGAGAAAAGCTTATGAAGGTAAGACCAAGGTCAATAGGTCAGGCGTCAAGGATTTCTGGGGTTTCACCAGCGGATATATCTGTTTTGATGGTTTATTTGAAAGGTTAAAAGTGTTTCACGTGAAACACTTTTGACATTTGATGTCCTACGCTATTAAGTAAAATTTGAGCAGAGGTATGGAAGCTGAGGAATTTGTTGAGGTATGTGAGTTAAACGGGTTGAAATTTAGCCGAGAAAAAATTTCGCTGTTTGAGGAATATGTCAAACTTTTGAAAGAGTTTAATCAAAGGATAAATCTAATTTCACGGAAAGAAACGGACATCTGGGGGAGGCACATACTTCACTGCATTCTGCCGTTGTTTAAAGTTGAAATAGAATCAGGGAAATTAATTCTTGACCTTGGAACGGGCGGAGGGTTGCCCGGAATTCCATGGGCAATTTTAAATGAAACTTCACACTTCGTCCTTCTTGATGGAACAAAAAAGAAAATTGATGCTCTTGCACAGATTATCAAAGAGTTAAATCTAAAAAATGCGGTTGCGGTTTGGGGAAGAGCAGAAGAGATTTCAAAAGATGAAAATTATAGAGCTAAATTTGACTATGTTATCTGTCGCTCTGTTGCGGAACTCAAAAAACTTGTTAAGTGGAGCATTGACTTTTTAAACCCTGCAAATTTCCACAAAAATTTCTTGGATAAAATCGGTGAAAAACATTATCTTCATTCTGGTTGTCTTATCGCTTTCAAAGGTGGCGATGTAAGAAATGAAATTGAATCGGCAATTAAAACAAAACTTGTTTCAAATGTTGAAGTAATTGATTTGAATTTTAAAGGCGAAGAAAAAGTTAATCTTGAAGATAAAAAAGTCGTTCTTCTGAAATTAACAACAAAGCAGGTATAAAATGGCGAAATCCGGAAAAGAACTTTTTGATGAACTTCTGAACTTAACCACAGAGCAAAGAAATCCAGCAAGTATGGACATTGATTCAAAATCAACAATTGAAATTTTGAAGATAATAAACGATGAGGACAAAAAAGTGCCATATGCAGTTGAAAAAGAAATTCCTTACATAGCTCAGGCAGTTGAACTTGTGGTGCAGGCTTTCAAACAAGGTGGAAGATTAATTTATGTTGGAGCTGGAACAAGTGGTCGTTTGGGAATACTTGACGCTGCTGAGTGTCCCCCAACTTTTGGAACAGATCCTGAAATGGTTCAGGGAATTATCGCAGGTGGACCACAGGCGGTTTTCAGAGCACAGGAAGGAGCAGAGGACAGAGAAGAAGATGGAGCAAGAGATATTGAAGCAAAAAATGTAAATGAAAAAGATGTAGTCTGCGGAATTGCAGCAAGCAGAAGAACTCCTTATGTCGTTGGAGCTGTAAGAAGAGCAAAAGAACTTGGAGCGAAAACAATTTTCATAACCACAAATCCAAGAGAACAGTTTAATTATCCGTTTGTTGATGTCGCAATTTGTCCAGAGGTTGGACCCGAAGTTATAATGGGCTCAACAAGAATGAAATCAGGAACAGCACAAAAGTTGATTTTAAATATGATATCAACAACTGCGATGATAAGAATTGGCAAGGTTTATGAAAATCTTATGGTTGATCTTCAAATGACGAGCGAAAAGTTAAAAGAGAGAGCCAAGCGTGTTGTTATGATCGTCACAGGTGTTGATTACGAAACAGCGGAGAGATACTTGAAAGAAGCTGGTGGGCATGCGAAAACAGCAATTGTCATGATAAAAACTGGTTGTTCCGCTGAAGAAGCACGTGAAAGGTTGAGAAAAGCAGATGGCTTTGTAAGAGCAGCAATTGAAGGAAAAACTTTAATTTAATTTTTCGGTTATGAAGTTTATTGAAAGAGTTTTTCAAATAGATAATTTCGTTGAACTTGGCAAGTTTTTTAAAGGCGGTGGAGAAATTTTAAACCTTAAAAATGTCGCTGGTTCTCTTTTTGGTTTTATTGTAGCGTATGCGTTTGAGATGACAAAAGATAAAATTATGGTTGTAGTTCAGGATGAAGAATTTGGGAGGAAAATTGCTGATGATTTGGGCTTAATCATTGGTGAAGAAAATGTTTTTGAGTTCATCCCTGAGGAGGATATGCTTGCAGATGATGTTGATGTTTTGAAGTTGAAATTTGCTTATGAATATACTCAGGGACGGAAAGTTTTTATAGTTTCATTGAATCAACTTGAGGAGGAAATACCTTTAAGCAAAGAACTTAACACATTTTCATTCGTCGTATCGGTGGGTGAAAAAATTGGCTATGAGAAATTGTTATCTTATCTTGCAAGAAATGGGTTTGAGAGGAAAAAATATGTTGAATCAAGGGGTGATTATAGCGTAAGGGGAAGCATCGTTGATGTCTTCGGATTTACAGGAGAGTTTCCTCTGAGAATTGAATTTTTTGATAATGAAATTGCTTCAATCAGAGAATTTGACATTTTCACACAAAGATCGTTGAGAAATTTGAACAGGGCGGTGATAATGCCGAAACTGTTTGAA
This sequence comes from Candidatus Chryseopegocella kryptomonas, assembly GCF_001536065.1. Taxonomy (GTDB): domain Bacteria; phylum Bacteroidota; class Ignavibacteria; order Kryptoniales; family Kryptoniaceae; genus Kryptonium; species Kryptonium kryptomonas. Next base: position 90,745 of record NZ_CZVW01000004.1, on the reverse strand, counting down.
AAAGGTTTAACATCTGGTGCAAAATTGGAAATGGTCAAAGTTTATGAGACGCTTGACGATTCAATCTGTATAGTTGAAGATAAAAATCTGATCGTTCAATCACTTGATGAAGATATTTTTAATGGACGCAAGTTTAAAAAGTTTATCAATGTTTTAAGGTTGGAAGCAGGGGAGTTTGATGGGGAATTAATAGATTGGGCTTCAAAAAGTCAACCATTTTTTAACAGCAGTATTACTTTGTTTTCGGAGGAAGTTTTAAAATTGCTGAAAAATGGCTTTGATATTTTCTTGCTTTGTGAAGGGATTGAGCAAGTTGAGAGAATGAGAGAACTTCTTGAAGAAACCATTGGATTTGAGAATGTTGGGAAGATTATTTTTGAGCCGAGAGCGTTGAATTTTGGCTTTATTTTAACACGTGATAAAGTTGCAATTTTAACAGAGCATGAAATTTTTAACCGAATAAAATCTCGCAATTTCCTCAAATATAGAAAATTCAAAGGTATAACTTTACACGAACTTGACATGCTCAAACCTGGCGATTTCGTTGTTCATGTTGATTATGGAATTGGGAAATTTGCTGGGCTTCAAAAGATAAAAGTTAATGGCATTGAACAAGAAGCAGTCCGACTTGAATATGCAGATGATGGGGTTTTATATGTGAATTTGAACTATATCAACAGGATAAAAAAATATCGTGGTGAAGAAGGTATTCTCCCGAAACTTAACAAACTTGGTTCAGGTGAGTGGGAGAAATTAAAAGAGCGAACAAAAGATAGTATCAAAAAAGTCGCAAGGGATTTAATCTGGCTCTATGCGAAGCGAAGTTATGTAAAAGGTTTTAGATTTTCGCCTGATAATTATCTGCAAAAAGAAATGGAAGCATCGTTTATTTATGAAGATACGCCTGACCAAAAAAGAGCAACGATTGAGGTAAAGCAGGATATGGAAAGCGATAAACCGATGGATAGATTGATTTGTGGTGATGTTGGATTTGGGAAAACGGAAGTCGCAATAAGAGCATCTTTCAAAGCTGTCCTTGATAAAAAGCAGGTTGCAGTCCTTGTCCCGACGACGATCCTTGCGCATCAACATTATAAAACTTTCACCGAAAGATTGAAAAATTATCCAGTGCGAGTTGAGGTTTTGTCAAGGTTAGTCCCAAAATCAAAACAGCTGAAAATAATTGAAGATTTACAAAACGGAGAAGTTGATATAATTATTGGAACTCACAGGTTGCTTTCAAATGACATTAGATTTAAAGACCTTGGTTTGTTGATAATTGATGAAGAGCATAGGTTTGGGGTTGAGGCGAAAGAAAAGTTAAGAAAGATGAAAGTAAATGTAGATACATTGACTTTGAGTGCGACGCCTATTCCGAGGACGCTTTATTTTTCGCTTATGGGAGCAAGGGATATGTCAATAATTAACACGCCTCCGCCGAATCGTCTGCCGATAATCACGAAAATTATAAGCATTGATTCTCCGAAATTTAAAGATATTGTTAGAAATGCAATTTATTTTGAAGTAAGTCGTGGGGGACAGGTTTATTTTGTAGTTGATAAAATTGCAGAGATTGAAGATATTGCAAAATTTTTGAAAGAGATTGTCCCAGATTTGAAATTTGACATCGTTCACGGTAAAATGAAACCATCTGCGATTGAAAGGGTAATGTTGAAATTTCTTGAACAAAAATTTGATATTTTGATTTCAACTAAAATAATTGAAGCGGGGATTGACATACCAAATGTTAACACAATTTTTATTTACAATGCACATACATTTGGACTTGCGGAAATTTATCAACTTCGTGGAAGGGTTGGGCGTTCAAATAGACAAGCATATGCTTATCTTTTGATACCACCTGTTGAATCTATCGGGACAAATGCAATCCGCAGATTATCCGCAATTGAAGAATTTACGGAACTTGGTTCAGGATTAAATCTTGCTTTAAAGGATATGGAAATACGTGGAATTGGAAATTTATTCGGAAAAGAGCAAACTGGATTTATAAATTCAATTGGGTTTGACCTTTATTGTAGGATACTTGAAGAGGCAATTGAAGAGTTGAAAGAGCAGGAATTTAAGGACATTTTTAAAAATGAGAGAAAGATCAAGAAAAAATTTGACGCAATCGTCTCCGCAGATGTAAGCGCCTTTATTCCTGATTATTATGTTGACCTTGATTCCGAAAGATTTAATTATTATCAGAAACTTTATGATGCCGAAGACCTTGACGAAATTGATGCGATAAGAGAAGAACTTGAGGATAGGTTTGGGAAAATTCCTGATGAAGTTGAGAATTTGATTTTAATTTCAAAAGTCAAATGTCTTGCGGAAAAATGTGAAATTCAACGTGTTGAGGTTGGGAGAGAAAATGTGGTTGTTGTTTTAAGAGATGAAGTTATGAATTCGGAAATTTTCAAAGAAATAGTTGATGTTTTTTCAAGGGGTTCAAGTTTGAAATTTGAGAAAAAGGGAAAAGAGACGAGGTTAGTTTTGAAATTCAGATATTCAACTTCGGTGAAGCAAAATCTTGTTAAGTTTTTTGGATTGCTTGAGGAGTTAATGACTCAATTTTCTGATAATGAAAGACACTTCGCCACCAATCCATAGATTTTCATCACCTTCTTTAAATTTCAGCGTCTCATAACTTCTGCTTGAGGGAATGAGATTTATCTCTCCGTTTTCGTTTTTGAAGTATCTAATTAAACCTTCGTTTCCTGCAACTGCGAATATGACACTTCCGTTTTTGGGATTTGATTTTTGATTTATGATCGCAATGTCACCTTTGAAAATTCCAATTTTATGCATTCCGTCGTCAGTGACTTCAACTGCGAAAGAAGAGGATGTGCTGTGGAAAATTTTTGGATCAAGTTTCAAAGTGCCGTTTAAATTTGTGAACATTGCAAATGGATTTTTAGCGTTAAAGTTTGAGATAATTGGTATTTCAACAAAATCATTTTGTGTGGAATTTATTTTGAAATTGTTGATGATTATGTTTCGTGCTTTTGAGTCAGGTTTTTGGATGTAACCTTTTTTTTCAAGTGCTTTTAAAATTGAGTAAACTGCATTTGTTGATTTAATGTTAAATTTTTTGCAGATTTCACGAACCGTTGGAGGTTTTAGATTTTTCAGTGTGTATTCTTTGATAAATTCCAAAACTTGATTTTGCTTTTTCGTGAGCGTTTTGTTCAATTCCGCTTCCAAAGTTTATTTTCATTGCTGACAAAATATACTGAACATTTGTTCAAAAGTCAAGATTTGCATCGGGGATTGCTGGGCTTGAAATTGTAAAAGCGAAATAACGCTTTTAGGCGTTTGCTTTTAGGTATCGTCTTGACAAATGCGCATAAAAATATATATTTAAAGTGCAGTGGTAAATTGTGGTGAATTGTGGTAGAACAAAAATAAATTTTTATGTCATCGTTTAAAGGAAGTTACATATACGCAGTAGACGAAAAAGGAAGAGTGAGTATTCCAGCGAGGATGCGGAAATATCTTTCGCCAGAAGCAAATGAGACATTTGTGATAACGAGAGGAACGGAGACATGCCTTTTTCTTTTTCCGCTGGATGAGTGGGAGAAACTTGAGAGAAGATTAAAAGAATTAAATACATTTAATCCGCAGCATCGTTTGCTTGTGAGAATTCTTTTGATGTGGGCTGTTGAAGTCACGCTTGACAATCAATCAAGGATAATGATACCGAAAAATCTTCTTGAATTTGCAAAAATAGAGAAAGAGGCGTTGATAATTGGTGCGCTTGATAGAATTGAGATATGGAATCCAAATGTATTTCAGGAATATGTTAACACGCAACCTGAAAGTTATGAAAGCATTGCAGAAAAAGTTCTGGGAATGAAATGATGGAAAAAACTTTTCACATACCAGTTTTGCTTGAGGAAACGATGAAGTATTTGATAACAAGAAATGATGGAATTTATGTTGACGGGACAATTGGAGCTGGTGGACATAGTGAGGAAATTTTAAAAAGAACAAATGCGAAGGTAATTGGTTTTGATATTGATCCGAAAATTGTGAAGATAGCGCAGGAAAGATTGAAAAATTACGGAGACAGGGTTTTGATTCTTAACAGAAATTATGCGAGTGTTAAGGAAAGTTTGAAAGAACTTGGGATAGAAAAAATATCTGGCTTTTTGCTTGATCTTGGTGTTTCATCTTATCAACTTGATCAAGGTGGTGGTTTTAGTTATAGGTTTGATGAAAAACTTGATATGAGGATGGATAGAAGTTCGGATTTAACAGCAAGTGATATTTTAAATGAGAGCTCGGAAAAAGAAATAGCGGATATAATTTTCAAATTTGGTGAAGAGCCAAAGGCAAAAATTATAGCCCGTGAAATCATAAGATACAGGCAAAGGAAAAGAATAGAGACAACAGGCGAGCTTGTTAAAATTATTGATAAAGTTGTGGGTAAAAAATATAGGTTGAAGGTTCTTGCAAGGGTTTTCCAAAGTTTGAGAATCGCTGTTAATAAAGAACTTGACAATTTAAAGATGGGGCTTGAGTCAGCAATTGATGTTCTTGAAAAAGGCGGGAGAATCGTTGTGATCTCGTATCATTCGCTTGAGGATAGGATTGTAAAAAATTTTTTTAAAAGCAATGAGAAAAAGTGTATCTGTCCGCCAGATGTAGGAGAATGTAAGTGTGGAAAAGTTCAGGTTGTGAAAATTTTAACTAAAAAGCCAATTACTCCAAAAGAGGATGAGATAAGCTTAAATCCACGTGCAAGAAGTGCGAAATTAAGAGCTTGTGAAAAAATTCTGGAGTTAGAATGAAAAGTCCAAGAGAAAAAATAAGTGGTGTCAAAATTTTGGTGTTTTTAATTCTTGTTGGAATGCTGGGAGTTGCGTATATATGGAATTCGTTTGTGGTTGATAAAAGGGCTGATGAGATGATTAAACTTGAAAAACAGCTTGAGCAATTGAAAATGGAGAAGCTGTTTCTTGAGGCAAAGTATGAAAAGCTCATTTCAGTAAATTACATTGTTCCATATGCGAGGCAAAAACTTGGACTTGTTTTCCCAAAGAAAAACCCGAAAGAAATTGAGTTGAAAAGATGACTTTTGATGTTAAAAATAGCGATGTTAGACGGATTTCAAATTCATTTTATGCGAGGTTGAATTTTTTGTTTTACCTTTTCACTTTCTTCCTTGTGCTTATTGTATTGAAGCTTGTTAAGGTTCAAATTTTTGACCATTCGTATTATGCGTCTATTTCAAATGTTCAGTATTACACAACGATAGAGTTGCCCGCAAAGCGTGGATTGATTTTTGATAGAGAAGGCAAAATACTTGCCACGAATCTTATAAGCGCTGATATAGGTGCTGATCCATATTATTTGAAAAAAGTTGGTGCGAATTTAAACGATGTTGCGGAAAATCTGGCAAATATATTTGGTGGGGATAGAAAGTATTATCTTGAAAAATTGAGAAGTGGTGAGAAAAGATTTGTCTGGCTTGTAAGGGACATTTCCCCAGAGGCGTTTGAAAAGTTCAATTTGTTTTTAAGCAGGTTGAAAACAAGAAAAGAAAAAGAAATTTACAAAGGGATTATAAAGGTTGAAAAATTTAAACGATTTTATCCGTATGATAATCTCGCAAGTCATGTTATTGGTGCGGTCAGCGGTGAGGGAAAGGCGTTGATGGGAGTTGAAGTTAAGTTTGATGAGATTTTAAGAGGGAAAAATGGTTTTATGAAATTAACACGTGACGCACTTGGAGATGCAAGAGCTGAAGTTAAATTTGACAGGGAAGAACCAATTGACGGGTATAATTTGAAATTAACGATTGATGTCGGAATTCAAACGATAATAGAATCAGAACTTGAAAAAGCGGTGAAGGAGTTTGAAGCTGAAAGTGGTGTTGTTGTAGTTGTTGACCCATGGACTGGTGATATTCTCGGACTTGCAAATTATCCAAGTTTCAACCCGAACAATTATTGGATTTATAATTCAGAAAATTTCAAAAACAAGGCGATAATTGATGCTTTTGAGCCGGGTTCAACATTCAAAATTGTTCCTGCGTCACTTTTGCTTGAAAAAGATACGATGAAGTTATATTCAAAGGTTGATGTTGAGGGCGGTAAAAGTTTAATTCGTGGTGTAAGAGTGATTGATTACAAGCCAAACGATGTTTTGAATTTTAGGGAGGTTTTGAAGTATTCAAGCAATATAGGTATGGCGAAGTTAAGTTTAGATCTTGACAAGTTGGAATTTTACAAGCATATTAGAAATTTTGGTTTTGGCTCTTACACGGGTATAAATTTGCCTGCTGAATCAAGGGGTGAATTGAAAACGCCGGATAAATGGACACCGGCAACGAAAATTTTTATGTCTTTTGGTTATGAGTTAAGAGCGACGCCAATTCAAATAGCAATGGCTTACTCTGTTATAGCAAATGGCGGAATTTTGTTTCAGCCAAGAATTGTGAGTGAGATATTGAATTCAAAAGGAGAAGTTGTTAAGAGCTTTCCAGTTGTTATGGTAAGAAGAGTTATCTCGGAGAGGACATCTAAAATTTTAACATCAATACTTGAAGATGTTGTAAATGATGGGACGGGAGTTCAAGCGAAGGTTGAAGGTTTAAGAATTGCTGGGAAGACGGGAACTGCTCAAATGTATGAGTTTGGATTTTATTCAAAGTCGCATTACAGAGCGTCTTTTGTTGGGTTTTTCCCGGTTGAAAAGCCAAAGTTTGTTTGTTTTGTTATGCTTGAGTCACCAAAGAAAAATTATGCAGGTGGAGTTGTTGCAGCACCTGTTTTTAGAAAAATTGCGGAACAATTGATTAAATTATCACCGGTTGAAGTTGAACCAGCAACATCTTCATTGAAGATTGTCCAAAATCAAAATTCAAATTTTAATTCCACAAAATCATCTCAATCTCAAAAAGACGAAAAAAATAGAGGCAAACAAATGCCTGATTTGAGAAGTTTAAGTGTTCGCTCCGCTCTTGCTAAAATTTCTGTGTTTAATTTGAAAGTTAAAATCATCGGTTCTGGCTGGGTTGTTGATCAAATTCCAAAGCCAGGAGTAAAAATTAACGACGGAATGGAGTGCGTTCTTTACTGTCGTGATGATTTAAAAGAAATTTCGGCTGAAAAATGAAACTTAAAGAATTGCTTAAACATATTAAAGTTGTAAAATTTCTCGGAGATGAAGATGTTGAGATAAAAGGCATTGTTTATGATTCTCGTGAGGTAGATGAGGGTGATTTATTCGTTGCGATAAAAGGATTAAATGTTGATGGGCACAGGTTTATTCCAGAAGCAGTGCTTGCTGGTGCTGTTGCAGTTGTGCTTGAAAATGATGGGTTGATTGATGATAATTATTTTGTTGAGAGAGGTGTTGCAAAAGTTGTTGTAAATGATTCAAGGAAGGCGCTTGCTTTGCTTTCTTCCGCATTTTATGAATTCCCATCAAAAAAATTAAAACTTGTTGGGGTTACTGGAACAAATGGTAAAACCACAACGACGCACCTTATAAAATCAATTCTTGAAACCGCTGGATTAAAAACAGGTTTGATTGGAACGATAAATTATGTAATCGGGGATGAGATAATTCCCGCAGGTCAAACGACGCCAGAATCACTTGAAATAAACAGGTTTTTGAAGAAAATGGTTGATAATGGATTTGGTGCGTGTGTGATGGAAGTTTCATCTCATGCGCTTGCTCTTGATAGAGTTTATGGACTTGAGTTTGATGTTGGGGTTTTTACGAATTTAACGCAAGATCATCTTGATTTCCATCGGACATTTGAGGCATATTTTCAGGCGAAGAAAATTTTATTTGATTCGTTAAATCAAAATGCGTATGCGATTTACAATGTTGATGACCAATATGGAGAAAGAATTGTTTCTGACACGAGGGCGAGCAAATTATCGTATGGAAAAAGTGATAAGGCAGATGTAAAGGTTAAAGATGTTAAGTTAAGTTTCAATGGGACAAGTTTAATTGTTCAAACTCCAACGGAGAAATCGCTTGAGATAAATTCAAAGTTGATCGGTGAGTTCAATGTTTATAACATTTTGTCTGCTGTTGCGGTTGGCTATGTTCTTGGCGTTGAGTATGAGGATATAAAAAATGGAATTGAGAAAGTTGAAAATGTCAAAGGAAGGTTTGAAAAAATAATCTCTCCTGATGATTACACCGTTATAATTGATTATGCACATACTCCAGATGCGTTGGAGAAGTGCATTGATACTATTTTGAGGTTAAAGAAAGAAGCAGGTGGTGGAAAACTTATCACTGTTTTTGGTTGTGGTGGTGATAGAGATAAAACGAAAAGACCGATAATGGGAAGGATTTCAACAGAAAAAAGCGACATCACGATTATAACATCGGACAATCCAAGATTTGAAGACCCAGAGAAAATTATTTCTGATATAGTTGAAGGTGTGAAGAAGGATTCAGTTTATTATGTTTTCGTGGATAGAAAAGAAGCAATTGAGCGGGCGCTTGAAATGGCTCAAAAAGGAGACATCGTTTTAATTGCTGGGAAAGGTCATGAAGAGTATCAAGTAATAGGTGATGTTAAAGTTCCATTTAGCGATAGGCAGGTTGTTATGGAATTTTTTAAAACAAAGGAGAAAACGACTTGATAGAAATTGAGCACATAAAAAGAATGGGTTTCGTTGCGGAGTTGAACCTTGATAAAATTGTGAAGAAGAAAATCAAAGGAGTTTCAACTGATTCACGAAAGATAAAGCATGGTGAGATATTTTTTGCCATAAAAGGAGAAAGATTTGATGGACACGATTTCGTTGGTTCTGCTTTTAAAAAAGGTGCTATCGCTTGCGTTGTGAATTATGACTGGTTCAAAATGAACCAAGATAAATTTAAAACTAAAACTTTGATCGCTGTTGATGATACATTGAAATCGCTTGGAAAACTTGCAAATGCTTATAGGAAAGATTTTAACATTCCAATTATTGCAATTGCAGGGAGCAATGGGAAGACGACGACGAAAGAGATGATCGCACAAGTTCTGGGGCAAAAATACAAAGTTTTAAAATCGGAAGGGAATCTAAATAATCAAATTGGCGTTCCATTGACGCTTTTTAAATTGAGGAAAACGCATCAGGTTGCGGTGATTGAGTTCGGGACAAATCATTTTGGTGAGATTAGATATTTGTGTGAAGTTGCAGAGCCAGATCATGGCTTGATAACAAATATCGGTAGAGAACATATTGAGTTTTTCAAAGATATAAAAGGTGTGGCAAAAGAAGAAGGTTCATTGTTTGATTATATTTTTGAGAAGGATGGTTTTGTTTTTGTCAATTTTGATGATGTTTTTGTTAGAGAGATGGGAGAGAAATTCAGGAATAAAATTACATTCGGATTTTCGGATGGTGCGGATGTGAAAGGTGAAATTCTTGAAGTTGATGACTTTGCAAGGTTTAAGTTTAAAGTTAAGTTCAATGGGAAGGAGCAAATTTTAAAATTGAAAATTTCGGGTGAGCACATAGTTATGAATGCTGTTTCTGCATTTGCGGTGGGGTTGAAATTTGGAGTTTCACCTTCGCAGATGAAAAAAGCGTTGCAATCTTATGAGCCATTTTCAAAGCGAATGGAAATTTTGAAGGTCAAGGGTATAACGATAATAAACGACACATATAATGCGAATCCAGATTCAATGATAGCATCTCTCAAAACTTTAAAACAGATGAAAAATTCGGGGAAGAAAATTGCGGTTCTTGGAGATATGCTTGAACTTGGTGATTATACCGAAGAAGCGCACAGGGAAGTTGGTCAGAAGGTTGTTGAGTTTGGGATTGATTATCTTTTAACATACGGGAATGCGATGCGTTTTGCTTATGAGGTTGCGTTAAATGGAGTTAATCACGCAATTCATTTTGATGATAAAGATATGCTTGTGTATCATCTTTTTGAGATAGTTGAAAGAGGAGATGTCGTTCTTGTTAAAGGTTCAAGAGGAGTTGCGATGGAGGAAGTCGTTGAAAAATTTACAAATAAAGTTAAGGGTTCGCATTAATGTTATATTATCTTTTTGACTGGATAAACAAGTTATACGCACCGCCGGGATTTGACGCATTTAGATTTATAACATTTAGAAGTGGTCTTGCTGTTTTGACTTCTTTGATCATTTGTTTCTGGCTTGGACCGAAGATAATTAAAAAATTGAAAGAGCATCAAATTGGCGAAACGATAAGAGAAGATGGACCAGAAAGACACAAAGCGAAGGCTGGAACTCCGACGATGGGCGGATTGATAATTCATCTTGGAATTCTCGTTCCTGTTCTTCTTTGGGGAGATTTGAAAAATATGTATGTCTGGTTGATTATTCTTGTAACGGTTTGGCTTGGTGTGGTTGGGTTCATTGATGATTATCTAAAAGTTGTTAAGAAATATCCAAAAGGTTTGATAGCAAGATACAAGTTGATGGGGCAAATAAGTATAGGTTTGATAGTTGGGGTTATACTTTACAATTCGCCTGAATTTGATGGGATTGAGACGATAACAACTTTGCCATTTATAAAAAATTTGAACTGGGATTATGTTTACTGGTGGATTTACATTCCAGTGATAGTTTTCATAATAACTGCGACATCAAATGCTGTGAATTTAACAGATGGACTTGATGGACTTGCGATTGGAACGGTTGGGATTTCTGCTTTGACATTGACGGTTATGGCTTATGTTTCAGGGCATATTGAGTTTAGTAGGTATTTGAGCATAATTTATCTTCGTGGTTCGGGTGAGCTTGCTGTTTTTCTTTCTGCGCTTGTCGGTGCATCTCTTGGTTTTTTGTGGTTCAATGCTTATCCTGCGCAAGTTTTTATGGGAGATACGGGCTCGCTTGCTCTGGGTGGGATAATTGGAGCTGTCTCGGTTATGATAAAAAAAGAGCTTCTTCTTCCTGTTTTTGGTGGGATTTTTGTAATTGAAACATTGAGCGTAATAATTCAACGACTTTATTTCAAATATACGAAGCGAAGGTATGGAGAAGGAAGGAGAGTTTTTAAGATGGCGCCAATTCATCATCATTTTGAACTTCTGGGCTGGGCTGAGCCGAAAATCGTAATCAGGTTTTACATTGTTGCGATAATTTTTGCAGTTTTAAGTTTGGTTACATTTAAAATCAGATGAAAAATTTTATGAGCGGAGAAAATATCAAAGGCAAAAAAATTAGCGTTATAGGTGGAGCAAGAAGCGGTCTTGCGGTTGCTAAACTTTTAAAAAAGTTCGGTGCAGATGTTTTTATAAGCGATATGAAGAAGCCAGAAGAAATAAAATATGTCAAATTCACATTGCAAGAGCTTGATGAGTTAGGGATCAAGTATGAATTTGGAGGGCACAGTGAGAGTGTCTTTGAGTGTGATTTTATGGTAATAAGTCCTGGGGTTCCGTCAAATTCTGAAGTTGTTAAGAAGGCAGTTGAGCGAGGTTTGAAAGTGTTAAGTGAGATTGAGGTTGCATCATGGTTTTGCAAAGCTCCAATTGTTGCTGTAACAGGGACGAACGGAAAGACGACGACAACAAGTTTGATAGGTCATATTTTTAAAACAGCCGGTTTTAAAACGATCGTTGCTGGAAATATCGGAAGCCCATTTTCGGATTATGTTTTGGATGTTGATGAGGAAAGCGTTGTTGTTTTAGAAGTTAGCAGTTTTCAACTTGATCATATTGAAAGTTTTAAACCCAAAGTTGCGGTTCTTCTCAACATAACACCGGATCACCTTGATAGATATGCATCGTTTAGCGATTACATTCTTTCAAAGTTTAGAATTTTCAAAAATCAAAGAAGTGATGATTTTGCAGTTTACAATTACGATGATGAGATAGTTCAACCTTATGTTGAGCAACTTGATGTGATAAAGATGCCGTTTAGTGTTTTGGAGAAATTATCTTGCGGTGCTTTCGTTGAGGATGATTATTTGGTTTTTAATTTTAAAAACAAAAAAGAGAGAATTCTCAAAATGAGCGAGCTCAGATTAAGGGGAATTCACAATGTTTATAATTCTCTTGCAGCTGCTCTTGCTGCAAGGGCTATGGAGGTAAAGGATGAGATAATAAGAGAGAGTTTAAAGAGTTTTGAGGGGGTTCCGCATCGCCTTGAATTTGTGCGTGAGATAAACGGTGTAAAATTTATTAACGATTCAAAAGCGACAAATGTTAATTCGCTTTGGTATGCGCTTGAAAGTTTTGATGAGCCGATCATCTTAATAGCTGGGGGAAGGGACAAAGGAAATGATTATTCAAAGGTTTATGATTTGGTGCGAAGGAAAGTTAAACTCATTCTTGCTATTGGTGAGTCAAGGGAAAAAGTTTATAACGAGTTTAAGAATTTAACAAGGGTTATAAAAGTTGATTCAATGGAGGAAGCGGTCAGAAGAGCATATGAAGAAGCCAGACCGGGCGATGTTGTTCTTCTTTCCCCGGCTTGTGCAAGTTTTGATATGTTTGAGGATTTTGAGCACAGAGGCGAAGTTTTTAAAAAACTTGTAAATCAATTGTGATGAAATATCGTGAGCAACATATTGACAAAGTTCTTTTTATGTTTGTTTTAGCGTTGATGTTTATCGGAATTTTGCTTGTTTTCAGCTCAACGGTTTATATTGCAAATTTGAAATATGACTCCGCCACTTATTTTCTTGAAAATCACATTCTTCGTGTTTTGATTGGTTTTGCGGTGATGGTGTTTTTTATTGTTTTCGTGGATTACAAAAAATTGAAAGATTGGGCATTTTATATTTTTGCGGTAAGTTTGATTTTGCTTGTTCTTGTTCTGTTCATTGGAAAGGGGACAGCGAAAAGATGGCTTGTCTTGGGTCCTGTGAGCGTTCAAGTTTCTGAACTTGCGAAGCTTGCTCTTATAATTTATCTTGCTTATTTGGTTGAGAAAAATGCTCATAGATTGACAAGTTTTAAACTTGGTTTTCTTCCGTTGTTTGCAGTAATTGTTGCTGTGTCTGGTTTGATAGTTCTTCAAAAAAGCTTTACGATGGCGTTTATAGTTTTTTCTACGGGAATGATTTTGCTCTTCCTTGGTGGAGTAAGGATCGGACATCTTTCGGTTGGGTTGGCTTTAGGTCTTGTTGTTTCTGCTTTGATGTTAATTATTGAGCCGTATCGTTTTCAAAGGTTACTTGCTTATCTTGGATTTGAAGACGCAAGGCAGGGTGTAAAGCATCAAGCGGTTCAAGCTTTGATCGGGCTCGGGAACGGTGGTTTATTTGGAGTTGGGCTCGGGCATAGCAAACAGCGTGAGCTTTATTTACCGCTTGCTTATGATGATTACATATTCTCAATCTTTGGGGAAGAATACGGGTTCATCGGTTCTCTTGTGCTGATTTTTATCTTTTTTGTGATTTTTTATCGTGGAATTAGAATTGCTAAATATACGCCTGATGAGTTTGGGAAAATTCTTGCAAGTGGAATTACCTTTGTTATTTTCTTGACCGCTGTCGTTCATATTGCGGTTGTTTCAGGGATTTTGCCACCGACGGGAATACCACTCCCGTTTGTAAGTTATGGTGGCACTGCGATGATTGTAAATTGTGCAAGCGTTGGAATTTTGCTTAACATTTCAAAGCAAATTAAACATTGAAATGGTAAAGATAATGATTTCAGGTGGTGGAACAGGCGGACACATTTTTCCGGGAATAGCGATTGCAGATTCAATTAAGAAAATTAAACCTGATGCGAGAATAATTTTCGTTGGAACAAAAGGCAAAATTGAAGAAAGGGTTGTGCCAAAAGCAGGATATGAATTTAAAGCAATTTGGATTTCGGGATTTATGCGCTCGCTTGATATTAAGAATTTACTTTTTCCATTCAAGCTTATTGTGAGTTTAATTCAATCTTTTTTGCTGGTTAAGAAGTTTAAACCAAATGTCGTCGTTGGAACCGGTGGCTATGTGAGCGGTCCTGTTGTTTTTGTTGCTTCTTTGCTTGGAATTCCGACCTTGATTCAAGAACAAAACAGTTATCCGGGTGTGACAACACGATTTCTTTCATCACTGGTTGATGAAGTTCATATAAGTTTTGATGCGACGAGGAAGTATCTCAAACGAAAGGATAATGTTTTTCTTTCAGGTAATCCTGTAAGAAGCACATTGAAAATTTATCAAAAAGATGAAGCTTTGAAATTTTTTAATCTTGAAACTGGAAAAAAGACATTGTTTGTCTTTGGTGGAAGTGCAGGTGCGAGGTCAATAAATAACGCAATGCTTGAGATAATAGATGAAATCGTTGATAAAGGAATTCAGGTGATCTGGCAAACTGGAGCTTTGGATTTTGAGAGAGTGATGGAAAAGTGTAAAGATAAAAAATCGGTTAAAGTTTTCAAGTTTATTGACGAGATAGATTATGCTTATTCTGCGTGTGATCTTGTGATTTGTAGGGCTGGAGCAACGACGATAGCGGAGATAACTTATTTCGGGCTTCCGGCGATATTTGTCCCTTATCCATTTGCGACAGCGAACCATCAATATGAGAATGCTAAAGTTTTATTTGAGGCGGGAGCAAGTGAAATTATACTTGATGATAAATTAAAAGCGGAGCTGAGGGAGAAAATTTTTAAATTAATTGATGATGAGCGAAGATTGAATGAGATGAGAGAAAAGGTAAAAGCATTTTCAAATCCGAATGCAGGTGAGACGATAGCGAAAGCAATTTTAAAATTAGCAGAAAGAAGAAATGTTTAGCACGGTTAAAAAAATACATTTTGTCGGAATTGGAGGAATAGGAATGAGCGGAATTGCTGAAATTTTGCTTGATCAGGGTTTTAAAGTCACCGGTTCTGATAAGCAGTTATCGGAGATAACGGAACGACTTGAAAAGCTTGGAGCGAAAATTTACGAGGGACATTCGCCAGAACATATAGATGAAGATGTTGATGTGGTTGTTTATTCATCCGCTGTTAAGATGGATAATCCTGAAATTCAGGAAGCCATAAGGCGTAAAATTCCGTTAATACGTAGAGCTGAAATGCTTGCAGAACTTATGCGTTTAAAATATGGCATCGGGATCGCTGGAACTCACGGCAAAACGACGACTACATCAATGGTCGGACTTGTGTTAATTGAAGGAGGATTTGATCCAACTGTAATCGTTGGTGGAGTTTTGCGTGATCTTGGCGGAACGAATGCACGGCTTGGTCATGGGAATTTTATAGTTGTTGAGGCGGATGAATTTGACAAATCTTTTCTTCAACTTACACCGACAATTGCGGTCATCACGACACTTGAGCCAGAACATCTTGATTGTTATGGAAGTGTTGATGAATTGAAATCAGCGTTTGTTGATTTTGCAAATAAAGTTCCTTTTTATGGATTTGTGGTTTTGTGTCTTGATGAGCCGATGATTCAGGATATAATTCCGCAGATCAAGAAGAAAATCATAACCTATGGCTTAAATGCACAAGCAGATGTTCAAGCAATTGATCCAGAGTTTAAAGAAAGAACATCGTCATATACCTTGATTTATAAAGGGAAAAATTTTGGGCGTGTGAATTTGCAGGTTCCCGGAATTCACAATGTTAAAAATTCGCTTGCAGCTGTTGCGGTTGGAATGGAACTTGGAATTAATTTTGAGAAAATAAAAAATGCAATTGAGAAATTTAAAGGTGTTTATAGACGCTTTGAAATTCGTGCGGAGATAAATGGAATTATGGTTGTTGATGATTATGCTCATCATCCAACGGAGATAAAAGCGGTTTTACAGGCTGCAAAGGAAGGATGGAAAAGAAGAGTGGTTGCTGTTTTTCAACCGCATCTTTATTCAAGGACGAGAGATTTTTATCAGGACTTTGGGCGTTCGTTTTTCAATGCGGATGTTTGTGTCTTAACAGATGTTTATCCAGCAAGAGAAGAGCCAATTGAAGGAGTAAGCGGAGAATTGATCGCTGATTCAGCTAAAAAATTCGGACATAAAGAGGTTCACTATGTCCCGGATAAAAAACAAATTCCAGAGTATCTGATGAAACTTGTTAAGTCAGGAGATATGGTGATATTTATGGGAGCTGGCGATATAACGAAAATTTGCGGTGAGTTCATTAACAAATTGAGTGAAAAGTTTAAAGATGATTAATCTTGAAGAAATAAGAGAAATAGTCAAAGGGAAGATTTTGCTAAACGAACCGCTTGCGAAGTATTCAACATTTAAAATTGGTGGACCCGCTGACATTTACATTGAGCCGAGAAATGTGGATGAGCTTTTGAATTTGTTGAGGTATTTAAAGGAGAAGGAAATTGATTTTGTGATTCTCGGAAACGGAAGCAATGTTTTGATAAGCGATGAAGGTTTCAGAGGCGCAGTGATAAATCTTGAATCAGGTTTGAACTTTATAAAAGTTGAGGCTGAGTTTGTCGTTGCTGGAGCAGGTGTTAAGTTAGCAAGGTTTGTTGATTTCTGTATTGAGAATGGTTTTCGTGGTGTTGAAATGCTTGCTGGAATTCCGGGAACGCTTGGTGGTGCAATCATTATGAACGCAGGAGCTTACTCAGGAGAGATTTCAGATTATCTTGTTGATGTTGATGTGATAAGGGATTTCAATCTTGTGCGACTTAAAAAAGACGAGTGTGGATTTGGATACAGGACATCAAAATTGGCAAATGATGTTGTCGTTCAGGCAAGGTTTAAATTTCCACCCGGAGATATAGAGGAAATGAAAAAGATAAGGCGTGAAATTTTGATAAAACGAAATTTATCTCAACCTGTTAATTTCCCGAACGCTGGAAGTATCTTTAAAAATCCGCCCGGAGATTATGCAGGAAGATTGATTGAGCATGCAGGTTTGAAGGGTGTTCAAATTGGAGATGCCCAAATTTCAGAAAAACATGCAAACTTCATAATTAACAAAGGAAATGCTAAGGCAAAAGATGTGCTTGAACTTATAAATCTTGCACAATCAAAAGTTTATGAGAAATTCGGAGTTAAGCTTGAACTTGAGATCAGATTGATTGGATTTAAGGAAGAAGAAATCAAAAGTTTGGTGTGAAAGGTGAAACTTGCGGAAAGAGAAATAAATAGGTGGATGTTTTTCACTATTGCTGGAATTTTCCTCGTGTTAATTTTTGGAGCTATGAACTGGCGTGAGAACAGGGTGATAAATAAAATTATAGTTAAAGGAAACGAAACGATTCCTGATGATATAATTTTAAATCTTGCGGGTGTGAAAATTGGCGAAAAATTTACACTTGTAAATCTTTCCGAATTAAGACGAAAGGTTGAATCTCATAAGTTCATAAAGCAAGCGAATGTTTATACAAATTTGCCCGATGTTCTTTTGATTGAGGTTGAGGAAAGAAAACCAATTGCGATGGTAATTTTTCAAGGAAAAATTTACTATGTTGATTATGATGGTTATGTCATACCGTATGACGATGTCAAAAGAATTTTTTCTGTTCCTTTGTTGAATCTGGATTATAAGCCCGTTAATGTTTTTGCCGACTCAGCTGGTGCATTGAGAAAGCAGTATGAACTTGTGAAGCTTGCGATTGAAAAAGATGTTTACAATTTGATTTCGGAAGTGAAATTTAAAAATGGTGAATTTATCATTTTTGCTGGTGATAGTGCTGTTGTGGTTTTTCTTGGTGAAGGAAATTTGGATAAAAAATTTTTAGCCTTAAAAAAATTCTGGGCGCAAGAAGTTCAAGGTAAGGCGTCGCCTGTGTATGTTGATTTAAGGTATGAAGGAAAAATTTATGCAAAGTTTAAATCAAAAAATTAACAAAGAATATGTCAGAGATAATAGTTGGACTTGATGTTGGTACAAGTAAAATCTGCGCACTTGTTGCGTCGCTTGAGGATAACGGGAAGGCAAATATCCTCGGGCTTGCGAAAGTCCCCTCAGAGGGATTGTTGCTTGAAGGCAATGTTGTAAACATTGAAAGAACAGCTGAATCAATTCGCAAAGTTATTAACATGGTTGAAAATCAATCTGGTGAAAAGGTAAAAAGTGTTGTGGTTGGAATTGCAAGCGGTGATCTCAGAGGAATGGAAAGCGTAAGTGTTATAGCGACAAGACCTCCAAAGCACATAATTACGCAGGATGATGTCGTTCGTTTGGTAAATGAAGCCAGAAACATAAGACATTCTTCGGATACGGAAATAATTCATGTGTTGCCACAGGAGTTTAAGGTTGACGGTGTTAAAATTGAGAAAAGTCAGGATCTGATTGGAATGGTTGGTATAAAGGTTGAGGCGAGAGTTCATATAATTCTTGCGAAGTTAAGTGCGGTTGAAAATTTGAGACAGGCGGTTATGAGGGCTGGGTATGAAGTTGAGGATTTTGTTTCTGAACCACTTGCTTCTTCTTATGCTGTTCTTGATCCAGAAGAAAAAGAAATAGGCGTTGTTTTGATTGACATCGGCGCAGGAACGGCGGATATTTCAATTTTTGAAGATAATGTTTTGAAATACACGGGCTCGCTTCCAATCGCAGGAAATCAAATAACAATGGATATAAGAAAGGCATTTACCATACCAAAAGAACTTGCAGAGAAATTAAAGATAACGGAGGGTTATGCTTATTTAAATGAAATTATGGAGGATAAAATCATCACGGTTCAAGGTGTAGGTGGGAGAGGACCTTTTGAGATAACAAGGTCAATGCTTTGCAGAGTAATTCAGCCAAGGGTTGAAGAAATTTTTGAGTTGCTTTATAAAGAACATTTGAGGGAATATGTCAGGTCGCAGAATTTATCCGCAGGCATAGTTTTAACAGGAGGAACATCTCTTTTGAAGGGAATAGATAAACTTGTTGAAGATAAGTTTGAAATGCCTGTACGAGTTGGAATTCCAAGCAGATCAAAATTTTCTGGTGGGCTTGTCAATGAAATAGAAAATCCGATTTATTCAACTGTTGTTGGTCTGGTTCTATACAAAATTGACGAGATACAGAAAAGCAGGGAAAGGTCCGGTCGTGGTTTAAGTGATGCGGTGAGAAAACTTATGGAATTTTTCAAAACGATTTTTCATTAAAAAATTAACACAGGAGGTTTGCCGTGATTACATTAGCAGATGAATCATCAGGTAGAGCAAGTGGTGCCGGTGCAAAGATTAAAGTTGTTGGAGTGGGCGGTTGTGGATGTAACGCAATTAATAATCTCGTGAAGAAGGGAATCACAAACGTAGAATTAATTGCGGTAAACACCGACATTCAATCTTTATCCGAATGCAGGGCGCAGATAAAAATTCAAGCTGGCAAGAATTTAACTAAAGGACTTGGTGCTGGAGCAAAACCTGAGGTTGGTCAAAAAGCAGTTGAAGAGGTCAGCGATGAAATAGCAAAATTTATTGAAGGAAGTGATCTTGTCTTTGTCACCGCAGGTATGGGCAAGGGAACGGGAACAGGTGGAGCGCCAGTTGTTGCAAAAATAGCGAAAAGTTTGGATGCTCTTGTTATAGGGCTTGTTTATACACCTTTTGATTATGAGGGCTCAATTAGAGCAAGGATTGCAGAAGAAGGACTTAAAAAATTAAGAGAATCGGTTGATACGCTCATCGTAATTAGCAATCAAAAATTATTGATGCTTGCGGGAAACAATGAGATTTTATCGGCTATTGAATATGGGAATGAAGTTCTTAACAATGCTGTTCGCGGTATAACCGATATAATAACGAAGCCGGGAATTATAAATGTTGACTTTAATGATGTCAAAACAATTATGCGTGACATGGGAGATGCTTTGTTAGGGACGGGTGTTGGTCGTGGTGAACATAGAGCAACGGAAGCATCTCAAAAAGCGATTTCAAATCCACTCGTTGAAGGTCTGTCAATCGTTGGAGCCAAAGGCGTTTTAATTAACATTGTCGGTAATAAAGTTACATTGAAAGAGATTGACGATGCGATCAAAGTAATAACTGAGAAAACGGGTGAGGAAATTAACTTAATTTATGGAGTTGTTCTTGATGATTCAATGAATGATGAATTGATGGTTACGGTCATAGCCACGGGACTTGGTTCAACAATTTATCCAACTCCTAAGACACCACCGCACGGCACAAAAAAAGTAATCTCGGTTTATGATTCGGATGAGAAAAGTAGCCAAGTTGAGAAAAATTTGCGCGTTCCCGCTTATCTACGCAAAGGAGTTATAATAAGTGAAAACAAAAGTGCAACGAGGATTGAAGGAAACATAGCAGAAGAGGATGATAAGCCATCATTTTTAAAGCAGGTGATAGATTAAAAATAAAAACTCGGATGGAATGAAACTTAACAAAGTGGAAATAGAGTCAAATCTTAAAAATTTCAGCGGATGGTTTTACGACGAGAGTAGCGATGCAATAGTTAAAGATTTTAAATTTAAAAATTTTCAGGAAGCGATGGCATTTGTTTTAAGAGTTGCTTTTGAAGCTGAAAAGATGGATCATCATCCTGATATTTTGATTGAATATAATCGTGTTCGTTTGACTTTGCGAACACATAGTGAGGATGGTGTAACGCTGAAAGATTTTGAACTTGTTGGTAGGATAGAGAAAATTTGATTTTGAAGTTTCAAAATTTTATATTTGTAGTTGAAGAGAGCCGAGGTGGCGGAATTGGTAGACGCGCACGTTTGAGGGGCGTGTGGGGAAACCCGTGCGGGTTCGAGTCCCGCCCTCGGCACTAAATTTTTTCCTTCCGAAAAATTAAATTTTTTTTAACCCTTCTTTTTTATCGCTTCTCTCTTGACTTTTCAAAAATGGCTTTTTAAATTTTTAATGCCAAAATAAAAACAAAAATGGCATCTACCATGCGTGTTCTTACAATCCTTTCTTTACTTTTAATCGCATTTAATCTATCATTCGGTCAGGGAAGCGGGGCTTACACCGCATCTGTTACAGGTAAAATAGTTGACAATGAGGGTAAACCAATTCCTGATGTTGAAGTTATTGCAAAAAATGTTGAAACTGGTTACACCCGTGGTGCAATTACAACATCTTCGGGAATTTACAACATTTTATCAGTCCCGCCGGGGAAATATGAAATAAGCGCTCTCCATGTTGGATATGGTAAACAGACAAAAATTGTTGAGTTAATGGTTGGCGAAAAAGTTACGGTTAATTTCACACTTGTCCCAAAAGAAATCCAGGTTGGCGAAGTTGTTGTAACAGCTGAGGCTTTGGATTATGAAGTTAAGAAAACGGAACTTTCAGTGCCGTTAAGACCTCAACAAATTTCTGAGCTCCCTGTAAATACTCGTAATTTCCTTGAGCTTACTGCTCTTGTCCCGGGAATGAAACCGATAGGTTCAACCTTTGGAAGTGGTGCAATGCAACCGACTTGGGTTGGTTTTTATTTTGAAGGAACTGAGTTTAAAAATGAGATAGTTGAAGGTGGTCTTTCAGGACAATTTTTAAGTGGAGGCAATCCATTTCCGCTTGATGCTGTGAAGGAAGCAAGAGTTATAACACAACTTTACAAAGCGGAGTATTCAAAAGCTGCCGGTGGAGTTGTGACTGCAGTTTCAAAAACTGGAACAAATGAATTTCACGGCACAGCATTTTTCACATATCGTGATAGGAATTTGAATGCTCTTGGCGTTTTTGAAAGAGAGAAACCCGGGTTCAAGCGTCGTCAAACTGGTTTAAGCCTTGGTGGACCAATTATAAGAGACAAACTTCATTTCTTTGTATCTTATGAAGGAACTTTTCTTGATAAGTTCGCAACCGTTGTCGTTGGACCTCAATTTTCACAATACGCAGGGACTTATCATGTGCCATTTGCGGGACATGTTGGTGTTGCAAGGTTAACATATCAACCATCTATCAATCATTACTTTGACTTCACTTACTATGGAAGGTATGACAGAGATTATATGGGTATCGGTGGCTTATCTGTTTATGAAAGAGGACGATTGTTCCACAATAGAGTTTATAACTATGTTTTGAAGCATCAGTATATAATTTCGCCAAACTTGATGAACGAGGCAAGAATTAACTTCCAACGCTATAATTGGGAGATTGCAAACATAGCTCCTTATCCAACGCCTGGCAAAATCTATCCAAGTGCTTACATAGGTGCATTTTCTCACGCACCACAGAATTGGTTCCAGGATCGTTATGCTTTTTACGATGACATAACCTATACAAGAGAAAATCATGTTTTCAAAGCTGGATTTTTCATTCAAAGATTGAGATATGAAGCAAATCAAAAACTTTATTTGCATCCGATTTTCTATTTCAGAACGGACACAAGCACCACGCCATGGCAGGCAAGAGTTGGCGTTGGAGTTCCAACAGTTGAAAAATGGAACACGCAGTTTGGTGTTTATATCCAAGATGATTGGACGGTTACTCCGTATTTGACATTGAACCTTGGGATAAGGTGGGATTATGAGACGAATATGATTAACAACGATTTTGCAGTTCCTGACACTGTTAGAAGAGATTTAATTAATTTCTTTGGAGAAAAATATTTCTCAACTGGCAAAGATAGAAAGCCGTATTGGAAAGCATTTCAGCCGAGGTTTGGATTTTCATACGACATAAGCAAGGAAGGTAAGACAGTTATATTTGGTGGAGCTGGGGTTTATTATGATAGGCATGTTTGGAATGTTGCTTCTGATGAAATTTTGAGATACACCTGGAAAGTTTATTATCTCTATTTTGGAACTGGTGCAGGACAGATCCCGTGGGATAATAGGTATTACAACAGGGATGAATTGTTGAATTTAATTTCTCAGGGTAGAGTTCCAGCTCCGGAGATATTTTTAATTCCGAACGACTTAAAACCACCGATGACAGTTCAATATAGCCTTGGTCTCAGGCAGAGGTTTGGTGATATTATTTTGAGCTTGAGCTATACAGGAGTTCGTGGCTATAATGAAATAACAACTTACAACGCAAATGCAAGATCAAGATTGAGCACCAAATACGGACCGATTCAAGTTTGGACAGATGCGGGAAACTCATGGTATGATGCTATATACTTTACATTTGACAAGCCGTATAAACCTGGTTCATGGGGCTTTAACATTGCTTATACGCTTTCCTGGACATACGATGAATTTGACAACACGATTTACTACGGTTATTCATACTATACAAATCCAGATATGTTGAAGAAAGCTCCATCTACGCTTGACGAGAGACACAGAATTTCAATCAATGGTACATTTGATTTGCCATTCGGATTTAAATTAAGTGGTTGGGGAACATTTGCAACCGGAAGACCATATCTTGTCTACTATGGAACGGATGTTAATAATGACGGTGTGATAGGAAATGATTATCCTGCGGGATTGGGTAGAAATGCAGGAAGAGTTCCGGGGCAAAGATTTATCTTTAAGTATGTATTTGCTGAAAGAAATGTTAATCTGCGTTTGTCAAGAGATTTCAAATATCGGGGCTTTACATTGACATTGATGGTTGAAGCGTTTAACGTGTTTAACTGGTCAAACTTCGGTAGTTATGTTGGGAATATGAGCTCACCGCTTTTTGGTAATCCAACGACCGCAGGACCCAAGAGACAAATTCAACTTGGGACGAGAGTTAGTTTTTAAGTGAGTGATTTTTAATTAAAAACCCCGAGGGAAATCCTCGGGGTTTTTTTTATTTTTCAACTTATTCGGTATCCCGTGAGCTCACGCCTTATTCCTCGCTCTGCAGGTGTTGCTGGGGTTTCGTGTTTGACTGGACCTATGTTCGGGGAAAGCCAGATATAATTTTTTGATGTGAAGCTTGTTACTACAATACCTCCAACGCTTGCTGAGCCAGTAACTGTGGCTTCAAATTTATATGCGACGAATTTTCCAGCCGGAGTTTGAACCTCTTCTTTTACGCTGATATTTCCTGTTATAGCAACTTTTATGTTTAAAGGAATCGTCTGTCCTTGATAATTTACGACAAGCGTGGTATCAAGGTTTAAAATCGTGTAAGGTTCGTTTAAGTTTCCAGATGTTTTAATAAACGGGACCCAGCGTCGGTATTCAAAACCGGGAATGCCAACTGTGTTAGTAAGGTCTATCCACGCATATAGATAATCCCCTTCAAGATAAATTAACAAAGTGTCAACTTCTGTGCTCCTTTGATATTTTAGTGAATCAATCACAACAAATGGATTTTTACCTTCAAATTGGATTTGACCGACAATTGTAGTGGAAGATGAAAAATCTGTCCCTGAGATTTTCACGCCAGCTGTGTCAATTTCATAACCAGAATAAGACCAAGCATTGCCAATTTTTAGAGGGAAAAGGTTTGATGGTATTGTTTCAACCGGGCTTACAGTTTCTTTTTTGCAACTTGAGATAAAAAGCAAAATTAAAATTGCTGAAATTAAACTTAAAAATTTTTTTCGTTCCATAGTTTAATCAAATTTTAGTGAGTCAGTTATCTTCTTAACTCTTGAAGCCGAAGCGTAAAGCGCTTCTTTTTCTTCATCTGTAAGTTTAAGCTCAATTATCTCCTCAACACCTTTTCTTCCAAGTTTAACTGGAACTCCGACAAATACATCGTTCAAGCCATATTCTCCTTGAAGCAAAACAGAGCAAGGCAAAATTCTCTTTTTATCTTTTACAATTGATTCAACCATCTCAACTATCGCAGCTGATGGGGCGTAGTAGGCGCTTCCAGTTTTGAGATAACTCACGATTTCAGCACCACCTTCACGAGTGCGTTTTACAAGTTGATCAATTTTTTCCTTTGGTAAAAGTTCAGAAATTGGAATTCCTGCAACCGTTGTATATCTTACAAGTGGAACCATATCGTCGCCATGTCCGCCAAGAACAAAAGCATAAACATCCTCAACCGAAACATTTAGCTCCATAGCGATAAAAGTTCTAAATCTTGCGGTGTCAAGAACGCCAGCCATTCCAATAACTCTATGTCTTTCAAATCCGCTCACCTTCCATGCGGTGTAAGCCATAACATCAAGCGGATTCGTTACGACGATAATGATCGCATTTGGAGATTTTTCAATTGATTTTAAAGTTGCCTCTTTTACAATTCCAAAGTTCGTGTTCAAGAGGTCTTCCCTGCTCATTCCCGGCTTTCTTGCAACGCCAGCAGTGATGATGACAATATCAGAGTTTGCGGTTTCTTCATAACCGTTTGTTCCTATGACCTTTACATCTGCTCCAGTTATTGGTGTTGACTCATACATGTCAAGTCCTTTACCCTGCGGTATTCCTTCAACGATATCAACAAGGACGACCTCATTTGCGAGTTCATTATCAATGATTCTTTGTGCAGTTGTTGCTCCTACATTTCCGGCGCCGATGATTGTTATCTTCATTTTAATTCCTCCTTGAAGTTTATTTTTAAGGTGCTTTAATTTGCAAGCGAGTCAACCGGGTAGACGCTTACAATTTGTTTGTCTTTTGTTAAGTATTCAAATTTCACAATGCCGTCAATCTTCGCAAATAAAGTATAATCCTTTCCCATTCCGACATTTAAGCCGGGTTTAAATTTTGTCCCTCTTTGTCTTACGATTATATTTCCGGCTCTTACAAATTCACCGCCGAATTTTTTTACGCCAAGTCGCTTTGAATGGCTATCTCTTCCGTTTTGTGATGAACCGCCACCTTTTTTATGTGCCATTGTTAATTCACCTCCTACTTTTGTTTTTATTTTATTAAAGAAGCAACTTTCGTTTCAAGCGCAGCAAGTCGTTCTCTTATCTGAATTGCTATGTCAATTTTTTCATCAAGCCGTTTGATCTCGGTTCTGAACTCATTCTTGAACGATTCCAGCTCTTTCTGCAATGAGTCAAACCTTGCATTTATCTCGCTTCTAAAAGAAGATGATTCAGCGTGGATAGCGTTGATTTCAGTTTTAAATTCTTTCTGCGAGGCATCAAACTTAGCATTTACTTCGTTTTTGAAAGATGCTAATTCAGTGCGGAGAGCATTGATTTCAGTTTTAAACTCCTTTTGCAATGCGTCAAATTTTGCATTTGTTTCATTTTTGAACGAGGTTAATTCAGTGCGGAGAGCATTGATTTCAGTTTTAAACTCCTTTTGCAATGCGTCAAATTTTGCATTTGTTTCATTTTTGAAAGAGGTTAATTCAGTGCGGATACTGCTGATTTCTGTTTTAAATTCTTTCTGCAATGCGTCAAATTTTGCATTTGTTTCATTTTTGAAAGATTCAAATTCCTTCCTCATTGAATCAAATTTTGCATTCATTTCATTCTTAGCCGATTCAATTTCATTTCTCATAGTGTCAAATTTAGCACTTGTCTCATTTTTAAATGTGGCTAACTCATTTCTTACAGAATCAATTTCAGCCTTGAGCTCAGAGCGGACAAGGTCAATTTTTTCATCAAGCCGTTTGATCTCGGAATTAAACTCAGCCCTAAACTCGCTTATGCTTGATTTTATATCCTGAAGCTCGGGGACGATCAATTCCTGAATTATTTTCTTTACATCTACCTTCGGCATTTTAGTTTGCTATTTTATTAAAGAAGCAACTTTTGTTTCAAGTGCAGCAAGTCGTTCTCTTATCTGAATTGCTATGTCAATCTTTTCATCAAGCCGTTTGATCTCAGTTCTGAACTCATTCTTGAACGATTCCAACTCTTTTCTCAAAGAATCAAATTTGGTATTTGTTTCATTCTTAAATGATTCCAACTCAGCTCGTAGAACGCCAATTTCAGATCTTATTTCATTGTTTGACGAAGTTAATTTTGTCTCAATCCTTTTCATCTCAATATCAACCTTCTCATCAAGCCGTTTAATTTCAGTTCTAAGCTCGCTTATGCTTGATTTTATATCCTGAAGTTCGGGGACGATCAACTCTTGAATTATTTTCTTTACATCTACCTTCGGCATTAACTTTCAATTGAGATTTTGTTTATTTCAATTTGCGTATAATTTTGCCTGTGTCCTTTTGTAACTTTATAACCTTTGCGACGTTTCTTCTTGAAGACGATAATTTTTTCTCCCTTCACATGCCCAAGGACTGTTGCTTCAACGAATGCACCCTGCACGAATGGATTTCCGATGTAAGTTTTTCCATTTTCTTTAAGCATAAGAACGCTTGAGAATTTAACTTTGCTTCCAGGTTCTGCATCAAGTTTTTGGACGAAAATTTTATCTGCTTCCTTAACCTTATACTGGTGACCACCGATTTTAACAACAGCGAGCATCTTTCCCTTTCTTTTGTTTTAAATTCATCTTGAGCAAAGATATTTAAATTTAGCAAATCAACCCCAAAAAAACAACACAGCAAGTTTGGTTATCTTGGGCTTCTTTCTTAATTTTAAATTAAACTAACCTTAATTTTGAGCCAGAAAATGGGCAGAAACATAGTCGCAATAGTTGGAAGACCAAATGTCGGAAAATCAACGCTTTTTAACAGAATAATTGGAGAAAGAGACGCTATCGTTGACCCTAAAAGTGGTGTCACACGAGATAGACATTACGGAACTGCAGAGTGGAACGGGAAAAAATTCACAATTATAGACACAGGTGGCTATGTCCCTGATTCAGATGACATATTTGAAACGGCTATAAGAGAACAAGTTCAAATAGCAATTGATGAAGCAGATGTTATAATTTTCGTCGTTGATGGCGTCTCGGGAGTTACTCCTCTTGACCTTGAAATTGCGAAAATTTTAAGGCAGACGAAGAAAAAAGTTATTCTCGCAGTGAATAAAATTGACAACGAGAGAATGGAACTTTATTCAACACAATTTTATGAACTTGGAATTGGTGAGCCATTTCCGATTTCAGCGCTTCACGGGAGAAAAGTTGGCGATTTCCTTGATGAGGTTGTAAGAGACCTACCAGAAACAAGCGATGAAATAGATGAGAATAAAAATCAAATAAAAGTTGCTATCGTTGGGCAACCAAATGTCGGCAAATCATCTTTCGTTAACGCAGTCATTGGTGAGAATAGAATTATTGTAACCGATATACCTGGCACAACTCGTGATTCAATTGACACAACTTTTGTTTACAATGGGACTGAATTTGTTTTAATTGACACCGCTGGATTGAGAAAGCGAAGCAAGATAAAGGAAAGTATTGAATTTTACAGTGCCATAAGGGCTTTGAAGGCAATTGAAAGATGTGATGTTGCTGTTGTTATGCTTGATGCAACCTGTGGGCTTGAAAGACAAGATTTGAGGATTATAGGAGAAACAGCGGATTTGAAAAAAGGAATTGTGATAGCAGTTAACAAATGGGATTTAATTGAAAAAGATTCAAATACCGCAATTGAATATGAACACGCTTTGAGAGAAAGATTAAAAGTTTTTGATTATGTTCCGATTTTGTTTATTTCTGCAAAGACAAAACAAAGAATTTTCAAAGTTCTTGACCTTGCGAAAGTTGTTTACGATGAGAGAAACAAAAGAGTTAAAACGAGCGAATTAAACAAAGTTTTCTTTCCAATTTTCAAAGACACGCCACCACCTGCGGTTTCGGGGAAGGAGATAAAAATTAAATATGTAACGCAAGTTAAAACTTCTCCACCTGTTTTTGCTTTCTTTGCTAACTTCCCCGATGATATTCCAGAGCATTATAAAAGATTTCTTGAAAACAAACTTCGTGAGCATTTTGGCTTCGTTGGCGTCCCGCTTACGCTTGTGTTTAAGAAAAAATGATTGACAATTTCCAAGCCATTTTCTATATTTTTATGTGTCAAAATTTTACAGCGAAAAACTATGAAAATTTTAATTGTTGATGATGTTCAGGAAAGCCTTGAACTTTTGAAAGAAGTTTTTGAATCAATGGGTTATTCCGTTTTGACCGCAAGAAATGGAATTGAAGCGATGGAAATTCTCGGGGAGGAAATTGTAGACCTTATAATTTCCGATGTCTTGATGCCGAAAATGGATGGTTTCCAACTTTGTAGAGAAGTCAAAAAAATCAATCGCTTGAAAAACACGCCGTTTATTTTTTACACCGCAAATTATACTGATCCAGAAGATGAAAAATTTGGACTTGGGCTTGGAGCAGACGCTTATCTTATGAAACCAGTTGATATACAAGTTCTTATCAACACTGTTGAAAAACTTCTTCATAAAAATCGTTTCACCGCTGATGTGCAAAATGAATCAATAAGCGATGATGTGCAGTATTTGAGGGAGTATAACACTGTGTTAATTAGAAAACTTGAAGATAAAATGTATGAACTTGAACGGGCGAACGAAATGTTAAGGCGAATGAACGAGGAACTTCAAATTTCGCACGAGCAATATAAAAGTTTATTTGAAAATGCGGGAAAACCAATTTTCATAGTTCAACCTGAAACATGGATGGTTCTTGACGCAAACGATCAAGCAGAGAATTTATTGAAATGTTCAAGGGATGAAATTTTAAATTTGAGTTTTGAAAAGTATAAAAAATTTTTCCAGCCACTTTTTGAAGGGCAAAGGGTTGTGAATTTTGAAACGACGATGATTGATTTTGAAGGTGTTGAAAAATTTGTTGAGATGACCGCAAACTTAATTGGTTATGCGCACACAAGCACAATTCAAGTTATAGTTTCAGATTTGACCGAGAAGAAAAAAATTCAGGATGAATTAATTCAGACCGAAAAACTTGCTTCGCTTGGGAGATTGTCCGCTGCGATTGCCCACGAGATAAGAAATCCGCTCTCTGCGATAAGTGTTAATCTGCAATTTTTGCAGAGAAGATTTGCAGATGATACCCCAGAGAGAAAATATCTTGATCTTGCTATTGAAGGTGTTAGGAGAATTGAAAAAATTGTTGAAGCGACATTAAACTTCGCACGCCCAAGTAAGCCAGTTGTCAAAGAGGAAGATATAAACGAAGTCATCAATGCAACCCTTCCGCTTGTGGAAATTTCAACTTTGAAAAAGAAAATTCAAATCATCAAAAAACTTGAACCTAATCTTCCAAAAGTGAAGATTGATTTTAAACAAATTCAACAGGTCATTTTGAATATCTTAACAAATGCAGTTGATGCAATTGAGAAAACGGGGGAGATAAAGATAAAGTCGTATCTTGAGAGTGATTTTCAAAACTCTTTTGTCGTTGTTTCAATAAGTGATACTGGTTGCGGAATTCCAAAGGAAGATATTCCAAAAATTTTTGAGCCATTTTTCACTAAAAAAAGCGATGGCACTGGACTTGGTCTTGCAATTTGCAAGCAGGTTATGAACAATCACGATGGAAAAATTGAAGTTGAAAGCGAATTAAACCGAGGAACAACATTTTATTTGAAGTTTAAAGTAAAATAAGGAGGTGAAGAAATGAAGTTCAAAGTTATGGTAATTGATGATGACGAACTTTTCAATCGTTCCATAACGCAGGTTTTGAAGGATTCAGGTTATGATGTTGTTTCTTATCTTTCTGGTGAAGAAGCGTTGAAGAATTTGCAAGACGATCAACCAGATATAATTTTGCTTGATATTTTTCTTAAAGATGAAAATGGTCTTGATGTTTTGAAGAAGATAAAAGCAGAAGATTCACTACTTCCTGTTTTAATGATAACTGCTTATTCAGATGTAACTCTTGCTGTTCAGGCGATAAAACTTGGTGCGGATGATTTTATACTCAAACCGCTTGATTTTGAACAGCTTGAGGTGGCGATGCAAAAAGCGGTCAAGAATTTGAAATTACAGCGTGAGGTTCAACAATTAAAAGAACAATTATCCGAGCAAGCAAGCGAATATAAAATAATAGGGCAGAGCAAGGGACTTCGCGAAGCTTTATCTCTTGCTGAGAAATATGCGCTTGGCGATGACACAACGGTTCTGATAAGCGGGGAAACAGGAACAGGGAAAGAGTTAATAGCAAGATACATCCACGAAAAAAGTTCAAGGCGAGATGGACCATTCATTGCTATAAATTGTGGCGCAATTCCGAAAGATTTGATTGAAAGCGAGCTTTTCGGATATGAACGTGGGGCTTTCACGGGTGCAACGGATAAAACGAAGCAAGGAAAATTTGAGCTCGCCCACGGCGGAACTATCCTGCTTGATGAAGTTGGTGAGTTAAGCCCGGAAGCACAGGTTAAACTTTTGAGAGTTCTCCAGGAAAAAAAATTTTATCGTCTCGGTGGGACAAGAGAAATTTCTGTTGATGTTAGAGTTATCGCATCAACGAATAAAAATTTAAAAGAAGAAGTTGAAGCAGGGAGATTTAGAAGTGATCTTTACTATCGTTTGAATGTCGCCACAATTCATCTTCCACCTTTAAGAGAGAGGAAAGAGGATATACCTTTGCTTGCGATGTTTTTTATGGATGAGTTCAATAAAAAGTTCGGCAAAAACTTTACAGAAATTGATGATAAAGCGCTTGAAATTCTCAAATCTTATCCTTGGCCTGGAAACATAAGAGAATTGCGAAACACGATTGAAAGAATAGTCCTTGTTGAAAACGATACGAAAATAAAAGCAGAGCATTTAAAACATTTGCAACCGGTTGAATTTAAGCACGAGATGCAGGACGGAATGGACGATTTCGTTTTGAAAATTCCACCGACAGGTGTGACAATGGATAAAGTTTTGCGTGAGCTTATAATTCAAACATTGCGAATAACAAACGGAAATCAAATTCAAGCAGCTAAAATTCTTGGCATCACACGCTCAAAGTTAAGATATAGAATGGAGCAGTTGAAAATTGAGCAAAAGAAAATTTTAAAATAATTTCAAGGAGGGAGATGATTTTAAGCGACAAACGAATTCTTGAAGAAATTGAAAAAGGAAACATCGTCATTGATCCATTTGATATAAACTGTCTTGGCACAAATAGTTATGATGTTCATCTTGGTGAATGGATGGCTGTTTATAAGAACGAAATCCTTGATGCGAAAATTGAAAATGAACTTGAATACTTCAAAATCCCACCGGAGGGAATAATTTTATATCCGAATAAACTTTATCTTGGCGTTACGCTTGAATATACTGAAACGCACGGGTTTGTCCCATTTCTTGAGGGCAAATCAAGCGTGGGTCGGCTTGGAATTGACATACATTCAACCGCTGGTAAAGGTGATGCTGGATATTGCAATCACTGGACACTTGAAATCTCGGTTAAGCAACCTGTGAGAATATATGCGGGGATGCCAATTGGGCAATTGATATATTTTGAAATCTCTGGTGAGATTTTAACACCATACAACAAAAAGAAAACTGCGAAATACAATCAGCGTTCAAACAAGCCAATTGGCTCAATGATGTGGAAAAATTTTTTATGATTTTAAAACCTTCGCAACCTCTTTGAGAAGCGTTAAGGCATCTTTAACATTTTTGAAATGAACAAACATAACCTTCGCTTAATTTTTATGCTTCAACGCCTATGCTTTCAAGAATCTTTTTCGTGATCTGGCTTATTTCGCCGATGCCGTTTATCGTTTTCAGAATTCCTTTCTTTGCGTAGTAATCAAGAACGATTTGCGTTGATTCTCTGTAAACTTTTAATCTATTTTTTATGACTTCTGGATTATCGTCGCTTCGCTGGTATAATTCACCACCACATCTTGGGCATTTGTTATCATTGGGTATTCTATCAATTAAAAGGTTAAACACAGCGCCACAATTTCTACAAACACGACGATTTGTCAGTCGTTTTATAATTTCTTCATCGTTGACCTCAATGCTTATGACAAAATCAAGTTTTATATTCAACTCATTGAAAATTTTGTCAAGCGCTTCCGCTTGTGCGATTGTCCTGGGGAAGCCATCAAGAATAAAACCATCTTTACATTTTTCAGAAGATAAAACTTCTTTTATGATTCCAATCATCACATCATCCGGGACGAGTTCTCCTTTGTCCATATACGATTTTGCTTTAAGACCGAGCTCAGTTTGGTTTTTAACCGCTTCTCTTAACATATCACCTGTTGAGATGTGCGGGATGTTAAATTTTTCAGAAAGAATTTGTGCTTGAGTTCCTTTTCCAACGCCAGGTGGACCGAAGAGAATAAGTCGCATAAATTTTCTCCTTTTGTTTATTGATTTAAAATTGCAAGTTGTCCGCAAGCTGCTTTTATATCTTCGCCAGCATTGCTTCTGACAAAGACAGTGAGATTGTTTTCACGAAGTTTCTGGACAAATTCATCAAGCTTTTTTGATGGCTTCAAAATTTTTAAAATTGGATCTTTTCTTATGAAATCAACGGGATGAAATTGAATTATGTTAATTTTACACGGTATAACCTTGGCAAGTTCAACAAGTTTTCGCACATCTTCATCTCTATCATTTAATCCATCAAAGAGAATGTATTCATAAGTTATCCTCAAACCGATTTTATCGTAGTAATACTTCAACGCTTCAATTATGGATTGAATTGAAACTTTTTTCGCAAGCGGGATTAATTTCGCTCGTAGATTTTCATCAAGTGTGTGAAGTGAGAGAGCTATTTTAACTTTTTTATCTGAATCAGCAAGTTCTTTGATTTTATCCGGGAGTCCGACGGTTGAGACGGTAAGTTTCCTTGCGCCGATTCTTATTCCATCGTCGCTTGTGATTATGTCAATAGCTTTCAAAAGATTTTTCAAATTCAGAAGTGGCTCACCCATTCCCATAAAAACTATGTTGGTTATTCTTCTTTGTGCAAGTTTCTGCGCCTGAATGACCTGATCAACTATTTCTCCAGCTGTTAAGTTTCTTCTGAAGCCCATCGCTCCGGTTGCGCAAAATTTACAATCAATCGGACATCCAACTTGTGTTGAAACACAAAGCGTAAGCCGTGATTCATCTGGTATCAAAACGCTTTCAATTTTTTCGCCATCTTTAAGCTGGAATAAAAATTTTACAGTTCCATCGCAATTTGATTTTTCAAATGTTAGAAGTTTTAACTCGTTTATCTGCGCAATTTGGGAAAGTTCTTCCCTGTATGACTTCGGTAAGTCGGTCATTTGTTCATAATCGTCAACCTGCTTATTGTAAAGCCATTTGAAAATTTGCTTTGCGCGGAATTTTTCCCAGCCAAGTTCCATAACCAGATTTTCAAGTTCGGGCAAAGTTAATCCCTTCAACGATATATTTGCTTTGTTGATTGTCTCCATTTTAAGATGAGCCAAATTGTTTTTTCTTGTAGAAAATTTATCAAAAGTCCGAGTTTTTCACAAAAATTTTTTCAAACTTTGCTTTCTATCGTCTTAATTTTTAAATTTTTAACAAAAAAGATTTTTTGAGAAATGCCGATCTTCATTGAACGCGGAAAATGGCTCGGCAAGGGAAAAGAAGAAATTGAAATTGATTGGGAAGAAAGAGGTTTTACATGCGATGTCTGGATTGATCCACCGGGACAAAGATGGGAAAATTTTATTCACGATACGGATGAACTTGTCACACCTCTAAATGTTACACTTGAAATTGAATGCGATGGCGAAGTTGCGGAGCTTCATCCCGGAGATGAATGGTTTATCCCGCGTGGCTCGGTTCATTCTGTAAGAAATAAAAGCGATGAAGTCGCTTACTGGCTTTATGGATACAGCATCTCTAAAACAAAAGCATAAATTAAAATGGAATACAGACAATTCGGTCAAACGGAAATCCAAATCCCTGTCGTAACATTTGGGGGTTGGGCTATTGGTGGATGGTATTGGGGCGGAACTGATGAAGAAATTTCAATTAAAGCAATTCAAAAAGCAATTGATCTTGGAATGAATTGCATTGACACAGCGCCTGTTTATGGCTTTGGACTTGGTGAGGAGATCGTTGGAAAAGCAATTAAAGGGAGAAGAAATGAAGTTATAATAGCAACGAAATGTGGTTTAAGATGGGACGCCGAAGAAGGTGAATTTTTCTTTGATACCTATTTCAACGGTAAAAGATATTATGTTTACAGAAATGCACGAAAAAAATCAATCATTGAAGAATGCGAAAGAAGTTTAAAACGACTTAACACAGATTACATAGACATCTATCAAATTCACTGGCCAGATAAAACAACTCCTGTTGATGAATCGCTTGAAGCATTGACTATACTTCAGGAACAGGGGAAGATAAGAGCTTTCGGAGTGAGCAATTTTGATCTAAATCTTTTGAAGGAAACGCTTAAATACGCAAGGGTTGAAAGTAATCAGGTAAAATACAGTTTGATAGATCGCGGGATTGAGAATGAACTTGTTCCGTTTTGCATTGAGAATAAAATTTCAATTCTTGCGTATAGCCCGCTTGAACAGGGATTGCTCACGGGCAAAATCACGATGGAGACAGAGTTTAAAAGCGGAGATTTAAGAAAGAAACAATTTTGGTTTCAACCCGAAAACAGGAAAAAAATTCTTGATGCGCTTGAAAAGATAAAACCGCTTGCGAAGGAGAAGAACGCAACGCTTGCTCAAATTGTAATTAACTGGACTTTTTCACAACCGGGGGTTACAACAGCAATTGTCGGAGCAAGGACACCGGAACAAGTTGAGGAAAACGCAGGGGCTGTGAATTTTAAATTAACAGACGAAGAAATTCGCTTCATTCGGGAGGTCTTCACTTTTGAATAGGTTTATTTTCCAAAACTTATGAGATCAAGAGATGGGATATAGAATTTTGAAAATTGCTGGCTTCACTTTTTTATTTCTGCTGTTAAATTCTGCTTTTGCTCAAAGATATGGCTATTTTCAACAGCGCGTTGATTACACGATGGATGTTTTTCTTGATGTTAAAACTCACAAGCTTTCGGGCAAGCAAATTGCAATTTACCAGAACAACTCGCCGGATACGCTTTACGAAATTTATTATCATCTTTATTTGAACGCTTTTAAGCCTGGAAGTTCAATGCAAGTAAGAGGTGATGTTATAAAAAACGGGCTTGGCGATAGAATAAGAGCAATGAAACCAGACGAATACGGCTGGACAAATGTTAAGTATGTTAAAGCAAATGGTGAAGAGATTGATTTTGAAATTTTTGATACAATTTTGAAGGCAAAACTTAAAAATCCACTCGCCCCGGGTGATTCAATTTCGCTTGAAATGGAATTTGAATCGCAAATTCCTAAACAAACAAGAAGAAATGGAAGAGACAATCGTGAGGGAATTGATTATAGTATGGCTCAATGGTATCCGAAAATATGCGAGTATGATTTTGAAGGTTGGCATGCGGATCAATACATTGAGCGTGAATTTTACGGGGTATGGGGAAATTTTGATGTGAAAATAACTCTGTCGTCTGATTATCTTGTTGGGGCAACGGGAGTAATTCAAAATCCTGATGAAGTTTTGTGCGGTTATGAACTTGGCGCAGTTGATACAGTCATTTTTCCAGTTCAATGGAAAAAGACAAAGTCAGAATTGAAAACATGGCATTTCAAGGCTGAAAATGTCCATGATTTCGCTTGGGTTGCGGATAGAGATTACATTCACGAAATAACATGGCTTTCGCTCGGCGCTGATACTGTTATAATTCATCTTCTTTATCAACCCGATGTTTATATGCTCTGGCGTGAGACTGGAAAATTTACGCGAGAAATAATAAAACTTTACAGCGAATGGTTTTATAGGTATCCTTATAAAAGTTTTACCGTTGCACAAGCAGGTGATGGAGGAATGGAATATCCAATGCTGATAATGATAACGGGAAGAAGAAATAGAACAAGTATGATTGGAATTCTTGCACATGAAATAGGGCATAACTGGTTTTATGGTTTGATTGGAAACAATGAAACGAAAGAGGCGTGGATAGATGAAGGCGGTGCAAGTTTTGTCACTCCGCGTGTTTTCAAAAAAATTCTCGGCGAAAAATGGAAAGATTTTTCCGGGATTAATGCTTTCCTAAGACCTGAATCAGATATTTACGGCGGATACAGAAACTATATAAGATTTTCGCAACTTGGATATGAAGAGCCAGTTTTACTCCATTCTGATTTTTTCCGTGAATCGGTTTCATATACGAATGCTGTTTATGGCAAAGGCGCTTCTGTTTTTGAAATGCTTGAGTATGTTGTCGGGGATAGTGTGTTTGATAAAATAATGAAGGAATTTTTCAAAGAGTGGGCTTTTAAACATCCAACGACGAAAGATTTTGAAAGAGTTGCGGAAAAAGTAAGTGGAATGGAGCTTGATTGGTTCTTTGATCAATGGTTGAAGACGACGAGAAGATGTGATTACGCAATTGAAAAATTTGACGGGAGATGGGAGACAAAAGACGGCGCAAGAAAATATGTCGTGAA
The DNA here is from genome assembly GCF_001536065.1 of Candidatus Chryseopegocella kryptomonas. Lineage (GTDB taxonomy): Bacteria > Bacteroidota > Ignavibacteria > Kryptoniales > Kryptoniaceae > Kryptonium > Kryptonium kryptomonas. Next base: position 53,752 of record NZ_CZVW01000004.1, on the reverse strand, counting down.
AGTTAAACTCCGAAATCGTGGTCAAATTGTTATGCCCGTTGATCTTTATTTTCATTTCAAAGATGGAACTTATCAAAAAGTTATCATTCCGCTTGATCTTCAACTTAAACCAAAACAAGAACCAGGTGCAATTGTTTTGCCATTTTGGTTCTGGGTTAATCCAAGTTATGAATTTGAAATTGCTTTTGATAAAGAAGTTGAAAGCGTTGAAATTGATAAATCTCTGAGATTGAGGGATATAAACCGACTTAACAACAGGGGCGGATTTTTGAATAAGTTCCAGGTTAAATTTTTGGAGCAGACACAGTTAAACCCACCGCTTGATAGATATTGGATAAGTTTCAGACCTTCAATTTGGTTTTCACAGGTTGATGGTATAAGGGCTGGGATTGTTTTTAAAGGTGCTTATCTTTTTGATTATCACGAGACAAATTTCGGTTCTTGGTTTAATTCAAAGACGAAAAATTTTGATTATCTCATAAATTATCGCAACACGACATTGCCCGTGCTCGGGAGGATGAGTGGATTTAACGCTAAACTTTTCAAGATTCACGGGTTGAGAAGAATTTATTTTGAAATTTCAAAGGACATAAGACCGCTATATTTGACAGTTCCGCCGTTTTATAAGGTTTCATTTTTCTTTGAGCATATTTCAAATGTTGAGCGTAAACTTCCGTTTTTAAATTTAAAATTTGATCTTGGGAAGTTTAACAATGTTGGGTTCAAATTCTCGGTAAATTCACGAATTGATGCGACATCGTTAAGCGGGGATTTATTTTTCAAAACATCAACCGCAAACAGCACGAATTATTTCACAAATCTTTCTCTTGAATTAAAGCAGAGGACGCTTTTTAACTCATTTGACTTTTCAACTCGTTTATATTTTGTTAATTCATACGGTCAAGTGCCATCGCATGAGAAATTTTATTTCATTGCTAATCCATATGAGCAATTTTTTGCTCGCTCTTTCAGAATGATTTATTTGGTTGACGAGAGATTTTCTGAAAAGGTGCGTCTTTTTATGAAGGGTGGTTTAAATTTGCGTGGATATTTTGACAGAAGTGATGTATGGATAACAAGAGGCGGAAGTGTTAATTTTGATTTTTCCTTTTTGAGAGTTCAAAATTTTTTGTTTTTCGGAGCGATTGATTTTTCCGCTTTTTCTGATTTAGGAGTTTTCAAAATTGGAAATCTTGGAAATGTTCAAACGCAGCAGTTTCGTCCGATAAATGCAGACACTTTTTGGGCTTATGATTCTGGCTTTGAAATTAAGTTTCAACCTTTTACATTTATTCCATCGGTTGCAGAGGAGATTGTGAATAGGTTTAACAGATTGAACATAACGGCGGTTTTTCCGATTTTGAGATCTGGCGAGAAAATAAAGTTTAGATGGGCTTTTGAAATAAAATCTGAAATTTAAAATATGAAAAAATTTTTTCTGATTTTACCTTTTGCGGTGCTTTTTATTTATTTCGGTGCGAGCGCCGTTCCACAAAATAACTTTAAACTTGAAGATGAATACCTTGAATATCACGCTTTCTGGGGTTTCATAAACCTCGGCAGTATAAAGATATGGACTGAAACAGATGGAGAATATGTTAAGTCACGTTTTCTGATGGATTCAAATCCGTGGCTTTTCTTTATAAGCATTCATTACGGCTTTGAAAGTGAATTCAACATTGATTCGCTTCTTGATGCAAAGTTTTTAATTTATGAGATGATAAAGGGAAGAAAAGTTGTCACAATTTTTGAGCGGATGGGAGATAAAATCGTCGCCGTTCAAAAAGATGTTCAAACAGGTGAAGTGATAAACATTGTGGAGAAAAATACACGAAGTTTTTATAATGGCATCGCAGCTTTTTATCTCACGCGCAAACTCCTTGGAACAGGTCAGAAAATTACCGCACCAATTTTGATTCAGCTTGATGTCAAAGATGTTGAGATAAATTTCCCAAGCGAAAATTCAACGATTAAATTTGGTGATTCATTGATAAGAGCGAAAAAAATAAGCGGATTTATTCCGTTTGTTGCCGAAGAGATAGCTGGTGTAACTGGCGATTTCATCGCTTATTATTCGGATGATTCAGCAAGGATACCTATAAAAGCGTATTTTAAAACTTCTGTTGGTAGTGTTAGAATTGAACTTGTAAAATGGAACAGAGATAAATGGAAACCACCTCAGGTTGCGGATAAAAAATAAACTCAACCGAATATGAAAGCGCTTGTAACGGGAGGAACTGGTTTTATAGGAAGTCATCTTGTCGATGAACTTTTGAAGCGTGGTTATAAAGTAAAATGTATCGTGAGAGATACAAGTAATTTGAGATGGCTTGAGGGAAAGGATGTTGAAATTGTGAAGGGAAGTTTGTTTGATGTTGGTTTCCTTGAAAATGCAGTTAAAGATGTTGATTATGTTTATCACATTGCTGGTGTGACGAAGGGGAAAAATTACAAAGATTATTACGCTGGAAATGTTGAGACAACGAAGAATTTGCTTGATGCATGTTTGAAAAATCAAAATCTTAAAAAGTTTATACTTGCAAGCAGTTTAGCAGCTGTTGGTCCAGGCGAAGACGCTATCCCTGTTGATGAATTAACACCATATCATCCGATAACTTCTTACGGTAAAAGCAAAGCGGAGGCTGAAAAAGTCGCTCTGTCTTACAAGGATAAAGTTCCCATTGTTATAGTTCGTCCGCCATCGGTTTATGGACCACGAGATACTTATACATTTGAAATTTTCAAATATGTTAAATTTGGTTTTCTTCCCGTTGTTATACCGCAGGAGCAAATTTTGAGCTTGGTTTATGTTTCTGACCTCGTTGATGGTTTCATACTCGCTGGTGAAAGTGAAAGATCAACAGGGGAAATTTATTTTATCTCGGGTGAAGGAATTTACACATGGAGAGAGATTGAGGATGCGGTTTTGAAGTCGCTTGATAGAAAAGTTATAAAATTGAAAATTCCAGCGCCGTTTTTGTATTCTTTTGCATTTATATCCGAGATGTTTTTCAAAATCCGTGGTAAAGCATCGCCTTTAAATGTTGAGAAAGTGAAAGATTTAAGGCAAAAAAACTGGGCTTGCTCAATTGAAAAAGCAAAAAAAGAACTCGGCTTTGTCCCAAAGGTATCACTTGAAGAAGGAATGAGAAAGACAATGAAATGGTATGTTGAAAACAAATGGCTCTGAAAAAATTTTTTAGAAAAATTTTCGCCCTTGCGTATGATTTTTTTATGTCGCCTGTTGAAAGAACTGGATTAAGAAAATTGAGAAAGAAAATTTTACGCTTGGTCAAAGGTGAAAATGTGCTTGAACTCGGAGTTGGCACAGGATTAAATATACCTGTTTATCCAGACGGGGTTAAAATCATCGGCGTTGAACCGAAATTTGAAATGCTGGAAAGAGCAATTAAGAGAGCGAAAATTTTTAAAAGCAATGTCTCTTTCATATGTGCGAGTGCTGAAGCGTTGCCATTTGAAGATGAAAAATTTGATACAGTTTTCGCAACTTTCGTGTTTTGTGAAGTTAACAATCCTGAAAAAGGATTTTCTGAAATCCTGCGGGTTTTAAAATCGGGTGGAAGATTGATTTTGCTTGAACATGTCCGACCTGATGGAAAGTTTGCATCAAAAATTTTTGACATAGCAAATCGTTTTACTTCAATTTTTGGTGAAAACATAAATCGTAGAACAGTTGAACTTGCACAGAGGTCGGGGATAAAAATTGAGAAAGTTGAAAATATCTATGACGGTGTTGTGAAGTTGATAGTCGGGATGAAACCATGAACCTTAAAAGCGATTATCCGCCACAATTTTCGCAATTGCTTCGCCAATTTTATCAAGTGGAATGATGCTGTCTGCGATTCCAGCGTCAACTACTGCTTTTGGCATCCCATAGACGACGCATGTTTCTTCGCTTTGTGCGATGATGTATCCACCTTTTTGCTTTACCTTCTTCAATCCTTCAAGTCCATCTTTTCCCATTCCTGTCATAATTACACCTAAAACTTTCTCACCAAAAACTTCGGATGCGGATTCCATCATCACATCAACTGACGGTTTATAAAGCGTATCGGGTTTATCAACAATTCTTACAACTTTTTCACCCAAAACTTTTTCAAAGATCAAATTTTTCCCACCTTGCGCAACGAGAGCAAGTTTAGGTTTAACAACATCACCACTTTGTGCTTCTCTTACTTCAATTTTGCTCACGGCATTTAATCTTTCTGCAAGCAATTTTGTAAAGTTTGGAGGCATATGCTGTGCAATTACAATTCCTGCGGGGAAATTTTCAGGTATTTTTGAAAGGACTTCTTGAAGCGCCATCGGTCCACCGGTTGAAACACCAATTGCAACGAGTTCAAAATCTCGTCTAATTTGAGTTAATTTTATCTCATTGGAAATTGGCTCCGGCTCACGCTTGTAAATTTTGCGTCTGATGTATTTGCTGTTTACAATTGATTTGACTTTTTGAATTAATTCATCTTTTATCTTGATTATGTCAAGCGAGACATAGGAGAGTTGTTTTGGTATGAAATCAACTGCACCAAGTTTCAGGGCTTCAAGCGTTACCTCTGCTCCTTCTGTTGTGAGTGAGCTTACCATCAAGACAGGAACTGGGCATTCTTTCATTATTATTTTCAACGCCGTCAACCCATCCATTCGTGGCATTTCAACATCAAGCGTGACTAAATCAGGTTTAAGATTTTTGATTTTTTCAATTGCTTCCGCTCCATCTCTTGCAGTTGCTATAACTTTTATCTGCGGGTCAGATTCAAGCATCATTGATATTGATTTCCTCATAAAAGCGGAGTCATCAACGACAATGACTTTTATTTCACTATTTGAATCCATAACTTGGAAAAAATTTTTTATTAAACAATGAAACTAAAAGAATTTTCAGCGGACATTTTAAAAATTTGTGCGACATCAATTATCATTCTCACTGTCCCATCGCCAAGTATCGTTGCTCCCGCAATTCCTCTTGTATTGTTAAGATATGAGCCAAGAGATTTTATGACGACTTCTTTTTGCCCTATCAAACCGTCAACAACCACACCAAGTTTTTTCTCCGCAAGACCGAGAACAACGATGTAAAGATATTTTTTCTCATCGCCATTGGTTTTCAAATTGAAAATTTGCTCAAGTCGCACAAGCGGTAAAACCGAATCTCTCAAACGGATCATTTCTTTGTTTTTTATTCTGTGGATTTGTTCTTGTTTTATTCTGACGACTTCAATCACAGACGAAAGCGGTATGATGAAAATTTCATCACAGACATTGACGAGAAGTCCCTGTATTATTGCAAGCGTTAAAGGAAGTTTCAAGATAAATTTTGTCCCGTGTCCCGGCGTTGATTGAACATCAATCATTCCATTTAACTTTGTTATATTTGCTTTGACCACATCAAGCCCGACGCCTCGTCCAGATACATTCGTCACTTTGCTTGCTGTGCTGAAACCCGGAATGAAGATGAAATTTAAAATATCTTTATCGCTTATTGACATCGCTTCCTGCTCGGTCAAAAGTTTTTTCTCAATTGCTTTCCTTCTTATTTTCTCCGGATCAATCCCACGCCCATCATCTTCAACCGATATGACTATGTAATTTCCTTCGTGTTCTGCTTTTAAAATAACTTTGCCTTTTTCAGGTTTGCCAAGTTTTTTTCTCTCCTCAGGTGGTTCAATCCCGTGGTCAATTGCATTTCTTATTATATGAACAAGCGGGTCGTGAATGTATTCAATTACAGATTTATCAACCTCTGTCTCTTCACCGTAAATGAAAAGTTCAACTTCCTTGTTCATCTCTCTTGAAAGGTCTCTCACAAGTCGTGGGAATTTGCTGAAAACTTTTGCAATCGGCAACATCCTCGCACGCATAACAACATTTTGAAGTTCCGATGTCAAATAATCAACTTGAGAAACGGTATCTATTAACTCACGTGCTAAAGTTTCACCTTCAAACTTTTCAACCACATTTGAAATTATCTGTGATAACCTATTTCTCCCAAGCACAAGCTCACCCACAAGATTCATAAGCTCATCAAGCCGTTCAACATCAATTCGTATCGTCTTATCAATTACCTTTGTTTGTGCCTTTTGAGATGTGCTTTGTTCTTCCGTTAGCTTTTCATTGTTTTCGCTTAAATCCTGCTCAACTTTTATCTCCGAACTTTCTTCATCACCAATGATTTCACCACGGCTTATTTTTTCAAATTTTGCGACAACATTTTCAATTTCAATCGGGCTTAAATCCTTCGCTTCAAGTTTTGAAAGCAATATCTTCATCAAATCAAACGCCTCAAGCATTACATCCATTATGTCAGGTCTGACTTTTAATTCACCTTTTCTGAGTTTGTTCAAAATGTCTTCAAATTTATGTGTGAGTTCGCTCATTTGCTCAAATCCGATAAATGAAGATGTCCCTTTTATCGTATGGACATATCTGAAAATTGCGTTTAAAAGCTCGGTATCTTCGGGTCTTTTTTCAAGTTCAATCAAATCATTGTCAAGTTTTTCAAGAAGTTCCTTTGTCTCAATTATGAAACTTTCTACAATTTCCTTCATTTCCTCGTCAAAAATTGCGGGAACCGACATATTCAAACCTCTTGATTATTTTTATCTTTGTTGAAAAGTTTATCAATTTCTTCCTGCGATGCTATTCCCTCGTTTTCGTCAATTGTTTTTAAAGATTTTGGTGAATTTTTTATGATCTCATCAACAATTTCCTGTTTTAAGCTTGATTTGTCATATTCAGCCGATGGGTTAAATGATTTCTCGGAAAAATCCGAATATGTTTCAAGTTCATGTTTCCTTGTTTCCGTATTTCCAAGTTTTGAAAGCAGGTGCGTGATTTTTTCTTGAACTGAGCCGATAAGATAATTTATCGCCGATATCTGTTGTGCAGTTATATCTTGAAATTGAAGTGCATACATTATGTTTTCCGCATTTTGCTTGACTTCCGATAATTTTTCAAAGACATCATCAAACCCGTTGCAATTTGATAAAACCTCATAAAATTTCCCCCATAATTCTTTTACACTTTCAAGATCTCCTTTTTCAATTTGCTTTTTTATTCTTCTTGCCAATTTTTGTTGTTTTTGATAGCAAAGTTTCATAGCGGAGATGTAACCTTTGATCTCTCCAAATTTTAAACTCATTTCATCAAGCGCATCAAGAATTTCGGTTGTTGCCATTTCCGTTGTCTTTGTTACGGTGTTAAGTTGATTTGACGCTCTCGGGATTTTATTTGAGCTTTCTTCAAGGGATTTATTTATCTCCGCAAGCATTGGTCCAACTTCCCTGACGAAGACGAAAAGCTCTTCAAGAAACGGTATTACCCTCTGACCAAGTATGAAAATTGCTTTTAACTCTTCTATCTCACGCAGGATAAAATCAATTTGCTTTATAAAGTTGGATTCTTTTTTCGCTTCCATAATTCGCCTCCTACAATGTTTTCAGAATCTGTTCAATTTTTTCCTTTAAAATTTGCGGTGTGAATGGCTTAACAATGTAATTATTTACCCGAGCTTGAAGTGCTTCAAGCACATCTTGTTTCATACCTCTTGTCGTGACCATAAGGATCGGGATGTTTGCAAAGTTTGGGTCTGAACGAACCGCTTTCGTCAGTTCAAGTCCTGTCATATTCGGCATGTTCCAATCAGTTATGATAAAATCAATTTTTTCAGCATAAAGTTTTGCAAGCGCATCTTTGCCATCTTCTGCCTCAACTATGTCCGTGTATCCGATGTTTTTCAAAGCATTTATAACTATCCTTCGCATAGTTGGTGAATCATCAACAACAAGAAATCTGATTTTGCCATCCTCCATAATTTTCACCTCCTTTAATTTAGATACTTTGAAACCTCGTATTGAATTCGTTTTGCGTTAAATGGCTTGATAAGGTATGAATTTGCACCAAGCTTTAACCCCATGTCAATGCTTTTTCCATCCGACAGAGAAGAAAGAATTATTATCGGAACATCTTTAAATCTATCATCCGAACGAAGAATTTTTATTAGTTCAAATCCATCAAGATTTGGCATGTTTATGTCCGTTATGATTAAATCAACCGAATTAACTTTTGAGAGAACCTCAAAAACTTCCATCCCATCTGACGCTGTGAAAACCTTATATCCGAGATTTTCAAGTGCAAGTGAGACAAATTTTCTTATTGTCGCAGAATCGTCAACTACAAGAATTGTTTTTGACATGGCTTCTCACCTCACTCTTTTTTATATGCGACGACTTTGTCAAAATAAACTATTTTGAACGCCTTTGTCACATTTCTCAATGTCTCTGAATACCCGATCACAAGATACCCCCCACGATTGAGCGAGTCGTAAATCCACGAAACCACCTCTTTCCTTGCATTCTCATCAAAATAAATGAGAACATTTCTTAACAGAACAAGATCAAAATTTCTCATCATCACCATCTGAAATCTATCCATCAAGTTCAATTGCTCAAACCGAACAAGTTTTTTTATTTCTTCGCTTATTTTAAATTCGTCGCCGTTGCAATTGAAATATCTTTGTAGATAATTTTCTGGAACATAACGCATTGAATACTGCCTGTAAATTCCTCTTTTTGCAACCTCAATGACTGAACTGTTTATGTCCGTTCCGATGATCTCAAACTTAACATCTGGAAATTTCGGTTTTATTTTTTCAAGGTAAATCATCGCAATTGTGTAAGGTTCTTCGCCTGTTGAACATCCTGCGCTCCAAATTCGCAAAGTTCTGAAACCATTTTTCGGCTTTGATTGAATAAGTTCGGGTAAAATTTTCTCCTCTATGACTTTTAACTGCAATTCATCTCTGAAAAAATATGTCTCGTTTATCGTTATCAACTTGAACAAAATTTCAAGTTCTCGTGCTCTGAAAGGTGAGAATTTGAGAAAATCAAGATAAGCCCTATAAGATTTCAAGCCAAGCGCTTCAATTCTCGGGCGAATTCTTGACTCAATGAGATACTTTTTGTTCTCTGGAAAGTAAATCCCTGTTAAGCGAGAGATGTAATCTCTCAATTCAAAAAATTCTTCGTCAGTTAATTTCAAACTTTCTATTTCTCTTTGGGAAAATGACATCGTGAATTTTTGTTTTTATTTTGCGAAGTTTAAACCGAACATATCTGCGTAATCTCTGAAAACTGGATCGTCCAATTCCTGCAATTGTTTCATTATTTTTTCAAATGTCTTCACATCAAGCGAAACCAAAAGATTTAAAACTGTGATTTTCTTTTCGTGTTCAACATCGTAAAAAACATTTGTTAATTTATCTACAACCAATTTTCTCAATCCCACATCCTCAAAAATTTTACCGCAATTGTAAAGCAAGATCTCAACAAGGTCAATGAAATTTTCTGCGTTTGTTTCGTTTTCAAGCGAAAATTCTAAAAAATCTTGGGCATTTGAGTTCAAAATATCAATCGCTTTTTCAGTTAGTTCGTTTCGCTCACTCAAAAGATTAAGGATAAATTTTTTGACATAATCGTGTTCAATCCATTTTGAAGCGAAGTTCAAAAAGTTGAGTTTAAATTCCCGATCGTCGGTTTCATTGAAAATTTCAATTGCCTTCTCAAAGAATGATTTGAAGAAATGTTTATTTGATTTAAATTCGCATTTTTCACGAGCGCATATATTGACGATTGAAACGATAGCCATTTTTTGAATTGCGATGTTTCTGTCAAATGTTAAAGACATTAAAAATTCAAGATTCCGTGAATCTCCCGCCTTCCCGATTGCTTCAACTATTGCACATTTTAAAATTGGATCGTCGGCGGTCGCAAATGTTTCGGTAAAAAACTCGCATAGGATTTTCTTTAAGCCAGAATTTTTGCACAACTTTCCAAGCGATTCAACTATTTGAGTTTGTGCGAATGTAAGAATTTGAAATGCATCAATTAACTTCCCAATCGCTTTATCATTTCCGATATTTCCAAGCGCTTCAATTGCAGAAGTTACAACATTTGGGTCTGGATCGTTTAACTTTTCAATTAAAAAATCGGTTACAGAATCATCCCCGATCAGCCCAATCACATCAATAGCCATCTTTCTTATGTCCTTGTCATCGTGATTAGCAAGTTTTATCACATCTTTTAAAGCAGATTTCCCAAACTTTACAAGCAATTCAGCGGATAAATTCCTCAATTTAAGATCTTCACACAGAAGTAAATTTGCGATGCCTTTTATGATTTTATCTTTTGTGCCATCAAATTCATTTGCAATGTGCCAAAGAGAATTTGCGACGGCATCTCTTACTCCTTTATCTTCATCTTTGAGAAGTTCAATCAACTTATCCAGAACTTCTTCTCTATCACCAAATCTCACGCTTGCTTCAACAGATAACCTTCTTTCATCTGGATCAAAAGAATTTAACCCAGCGATAATTGTTTCATAAACCCTGCTCATGTTTCTTGAATTTTTGTTCTTACAATTATCCCCATGTCTTCTTCAAAAATTGAATTTTTCATATCAAAACTTATTTCTTCTTTCGCACCGTTAATTTCAAGATAAGTGTTTTTGTAAATCGTCCCGTAAACAATCAACCTTGCTTTGCCTGCTTTTCTCATATCTTCAAGTATGTTTTTCTTCATATTTTCAAGTTGTTGAAGTCGTTTTGGAATTTCATCTCTCCATTTCATAAGGTTTTGAAGTTGTTTTTCTTGTTCCTCTGGTAGTTCGCCCCAGTCAATTTTCAATCTCGCAAGTGCGTAAATTTCCGATTTTACACCTTCAAGATATGCTTCAAGCCGACGGATTTCGGCGGTAATTTTTTTGATTTTTTCAACTTGAGCATCTCTTCTTCCGATGATTATGACAGTTCTTGAATATTCAGCACCGCCAATTGTTTTAACTTCTATTTCTCCTTTTGTCATTATTGTTCCGCCAATTATCACTGCATCTTTTGCGATTAATTTCCCACCACATAAAATGTTTGCGTTAACTGCTTCACGCTTTATCACGACATTTCCATCCGCAACCAGATTTTGATTTGTTATGTATCTTAACGATACATCGCCGTGGACATAAAGTTTACCCCGACCGTAGCCAATGAATCCACCCCCAATTAAAGCATTTCCCTTTACTTCAACATCTGCATCTTCAATGTTTCCATAAACTTCAAGATTTTTCCCAACTTTAACTTTTGCACCTGATTTTATATCTCCGTTTACAATTAAACTTCCAATGAAATTAACCTCGCCAAAAGTTACATCAATGTTTCCGTTGATTTTCAAGACGGGCGTAACTTCAATTGTTCCATCTTCATTTAAATGAAGGTTTCCGTCGGCTGTTGCAATTATAGTTTTATCAGATTCTGAAAAAGTGACATTTTCACCAAGATAAATGCTGTTTGCTGGTTTGCCCGCTTTTGCTTTTAAAGTTTCACCCGTTACAGCAATTCCATCAACTCCTGATGTTGGAGGATAAATTGTTGCAATTCTTTCTCCTGCTTTAACATTTCGTATCAATGTTTTTTTGCTCATGTCAAATTCAAAAGATATGTAGCCATCTTTACCATCAACAGGCGGATTTCCCTCTGCAATTAAAAATTCACCTTCCTCTGGATTTTGAATTATCTTTTCAATCTCATCAAGTTTGATTCCCTGAACCACGCTATTTGAATTTAAAAACCTCACGATGTCATCAACGCATTTTTCTTTCAACTCGTCTTTTGATTCAATGATTAAAAAAGCTTTGAGTTTGTCTGGCGAAATTTTGACCTTCATTGTGCTTGAAACGATTCTTTTAATGTTTGCTTCTCTTCAACTGTTAAAATTTTTTCAAGGTCAAGAAGTATTAAAAGACGATCCTCAAGCTTTGCAATCCCAGTTATATATTCACTGTCAATTCCTGATACAAGTTCTGGTGGTGGTTCAACAACATTTTTTGAAACCCTTAAAACTTCGCTCACGCTATCAACTATAAATCCAACCGTTTTCCCGTTTAAATCAACAACTATTATCCTTGTATTTTTGTCATACTCTTTCAGCGAAAGCCCAAACCTTTTTCTCAAATTTACTATTGGAACAACCTTGCCCCTTAAATTCATCACACCCTCAATGAAACTCGGTGCATTTGGCACTTGCGTTATTTGGACAAGACGATTTATCTCTTGAACTTTGAGTATATCAACGCCAAATTCTTCACTACCTATCTTAAAACTTACAAGCTGAAGCATCTCCGCATAATTTTCGGTATTTACGACATCTTGAAGATTCATTTTTTCCTTCTCCATTTATTTTGAAAACTTCTTATTATATTTTCGGAAAAAATTCGCTGTCTCTTTAAACGCCATTTCCACCGATCCTGACAAATTTCTCATAACTTTCTCTTCCAATTCCTTGACCTATGTTGAAACGCATAACCATTTGTCTTAATCTTTCTGTTAGCTTGCTTAAATCTTCAACTGCTTTTGCTATTTGATGAACGCCTGCGGATGTCTGCTCTGCGATTGAGCTTATTGATTCAACTGCCTTGCTTATATCTTCACTTACCCTTGATTGTTCTCTATTTGCCCTTGATATTTCCGAGATCAACTGCGATACATCGCCTGCGTTTTTGACTATTTGCTTCAAAGCGAGATTTGCATTATCGGCAAGTTGAATTCCCGTTTCCGCAACTTTAACACCTGATTCCATAATTTTCACAACTTCGTTCGTATCGTTTTGTATTTGTTTTATCATTTTGCTTATTTCTTTCGTTGCTTTCATCGTTCTTTCCGCGAGTTTTCTTACTTCATCTGCCACAACAGCAAAGCCACGCCCTTGCTCCCCTGCTCTTGCTGCTTCAATTGCTGCATTTAAAGCCAGCAAATTTGTTTGATCGGCGATATCTTCAATCACATCAATTATTTCACCTATTTGATTACTGCTTTTCCCGAGAACTTGAACGCTTTGAGCTGAATTTCTGACAACCTCCGCAAGCCGATGCATTTGTTCAATCGTTGAGATAACCGCCTTGCTTCCTTCTTCCGCAAATGAACTATTTGCACGAGCAAGTTCTTCGGCTCTTTCGGCTTGATTGGCGTTTTCAACTATCGTTCTTGACATTTCCTCTATCGCTGAAACTATCTCTGCAATCTGCCTTGCTTGATCCTGAACTGCGGTTGACATCTCCTCTGTTGAAGTGCTAATTTGAGAACTTGAATTTGCAACAGCATTGCTTGTGTCAATTATCTCTTTGATCAAAAATTTCAAATCAGAAATCATCTTGTTTAATCTTCCAGCAAGCACACTGATCTCATCATCGCCATCTATCGTTATCTCTTTTGTCAAATCACCATTTGAAACTGATTCAATCACATCAAAAATTTTTTGAAGTTTAACTTCAAGTGCCTTTTTCTGCTCTTGAATAACTTTTTTCGCCTCCTCCGCTTCAATTCTTAATTTTTCCGCAAGTTCTCTCTGCGATGTTATCGTTTCAATTGAATTTCTTATGTTCTCAACCATTTTGTTGAAAGACCTGACAAGTATCCCAATCTCATCTTTTCTATCCTTGCAATCTTCAATGCTTACATTCACATCTCCTTGCGCAACGAGTTCGGATGCATAACGAATTCTTTCAACTGGATTGACAAACAATTTTAACACGATATATCCGAAGACAAGACCGAGCAAAATTGCGAAAACGATAAAACCAAAATTTATAAAATGTGCTTTTGAAAGAGTTTGCTTTAATTCTCCTTTCAACAAACCAAATCTCACATATCCGACAAATTCATCACCACGATAAACTTTCGCTTGAACATCAAGCACTGGTTCTTTGTCTATTGAGAGTTCGGAATAATTTATATCCCCTTTGAAATTTTCAATTTTCTTCATTTCACCAGAGATGATGTCAAAATTTTTCTGCGCCAGAATTTTACCATCTTTGCTATAAACGGCGATATACTTTGTGAAATTTTCAGTGTAGAAATTTTCAATCGTTTGTTTGAGTTGATTTTCATCTTGTAAAAGTATCCCGAAGATAGATGCTTGTGAGAATTGTTTTACAGTTGCCTCTGCCCTTTTTATAAACTGTCTTTCAATCTCTCTCCCGAGAATCATTGAATAAATTAACGATACAACTATTGCCGTCCCGACAACGATGAATTCAATTCCAATGAATGTTTTATATTTCCATTTGAGATTGTTGAATTTTTCAATTAGCCACATATTGCACCCTCTCCTTATAGTTTTCTGGTATGTTTATTTGTAATGCGTTTGCGATTTTGTTATTGACGAAAACTTTTATTTCTTCACCTGAAACCTCAAGTGAGAAAAGACCACCTTCTTTTACAAGTTCAGGATCGGGAACTGCAACAGGGATTTTGTTAAGAAGTGAATTTTTGAATATATATTCTCGGGCGATTGGATGTGCTGAAACATCTTTTTCATCAATAATCCAGATGAAGTCAACTCCATTTTTCATAAGTTCTGCAAATTTTTGCGAAACATCTTTCAACTCTTTGACATCCGCTATGAAAATTTTAATCCCAGCTGAAAAAGCCGAGCGTTGCAACTTATCCACAATGCCTGGATTTTTATCAAGTTCGCAAAGTATCCCGACTTTTTGCGTCGTCGGTTTAAATGATTTCATCATGTAAAGATATTGAAGTGGAGTTGCTCGCTGTGAAAGGGCAACGAAATTAAACAAAAATAAAGCGAGTAAGATAATCGCTTTCTTCATTTTTTACCCTCCCAATTATTTTTATTTTTTGGATTTGCAAGAAGTTGAGTTATGATTTTTTCAAGAAGCGCAAGATCAATGGGCTTTTGTAAAACGGAAACTATCCCGAGCTCTTCAATCATGTCTTTTGTTATCTCATCCGCATAACCAGTCAAAATCAAAATTTTAAAATCACGCTTAAATTTTTGAATTTCTCTTATCATTTCAATTCCCGTCATATCAGGCATCTTGTAATCAGCAATTAAAATGTGAAATTCAGTTTCAATTGCTTTCTCAATTCCTTCCCTTCCATTCCTTGCTTCAATCACCTGCAATCCAAGTATCGTTAGAAATTCTTTCAATGTCACACGCACGAGCTCATCATCATCAACCAGAAGGATAATTTTTTTGCATTTTTTGAGTTTTTATGTTCTTTTACACCAGATTTTGAACTCTAAAACTGTGCCATTGTCAAGAGTTGATAATTTTGAAAATTTTAAATGTTTTTCTTGGGAATTGTTGGCTAATATTATGCAAGTGTTTGAAGGGGGTGAATAAAATCAGACAGTATCAAAAGAAACCTTATTTAGTTAAAGGTTTGTTATAAATTTTGAACTTCTTTTAAAACCAAAAACGGAGTGCTACGATGCGGGCAATAAAATTTTTTGCGGTTTTGGGGCTTTTGTTAATTTTCTCTATTTCAACCGCCATTCCTCAGGGCAAGATGGATTCAAAAACCACCTCTGCAAAGAAAGTGACTTTAAAGGGTGAAGTTCTTGATCTTGCCTGTTATGTTGCTGGTGAGAAAAAAGGCGCTGAACATAAAAGATGTGCTGTTATGTGTATCAAAGGCGGTGAGCCGATAGGAATTTTAACAGATGATGGCAAGGTTTATCTTGTCGTTGAAGACCACGCAAAACCAGAACCATATGAAAAATTAAAAGAATTTGCTGCGGAAAGGGTGACAATTACAGGTGCATTCTATCAAAGAGGTGGTTTGCCCGGCGTTGTAATTGAGTCAGTTGAGCCGGTGAAATGATAGAAATGAAGGGCGGGTTTTAAAACCCGCCCCCGTAAAAAAATACATTAGAGCCCGCCTTATGAAGCAAGGCAACACCTTCTGGTTAATTTTTTCAATCATATTATCCTCAGTAATTCTCTCAATCTTGCTCTTTTATTCGTTAAGAATGCCAAGTTATTCACCAGCTTGGAAAGGGAGGGAAATCGCTTATAAATATGGTTGTTTCAATTGTCACGGATTTGAAGGGCAGGGGAAGATAAAAAATCCAACTTATCGCTACGATGAAACCCCAGCGTGGCAGGGTGAAACTGCAATGATGTTCATTTTGAACGAAGATGAATTGAGAGAATGGATACTTTATGGGAAGCCGGAAAGATTAAAAAACATAGACCACGGCGGAGTTATAAAAATGCCTGCTTATAAAGGAATTATACCTGAAAAAGAGTTGAATTATTTGATTGTCTATCTAAAAGCGGTTATGGGTTTAATTGAGATTGACAATGATAGTGCAAAAATTGGCCACAAGATTGCTAAAAATTCCGGATGCTTTGGATGCCACGGTCCTTATGGAATGGGTGGAATGCCAAACAAAAATTCATTTAAAGGTTATATCCCCGGATGGGATGGAAAAGATTTTAAAGAACTTGTCAAAGATGAAAGCGAGCTCAGAGAGTGGATACTTGAGGGAAATATAAAACGATTGAAGAATCACCCGATTGCAAAAATTTTCATTCAAAAGCAAATTATAAAAATGCCAGCTTATAAAGAGATTTTGACGGAAGATGAGATTGAGCACATTATCTCGTATATAAAATGGTTAAGGGGAGAGGTTAAATCACATTGAACAGCGCAACCACCGCTTGACCGAGTGATAAACCGCCATCATTTGGGGGAACTTTTGAGTGAGTGTAAACTTCAAAACCTGCTTTTATAAGTTTTGAAGTTGTCTTCTCTGTTAGAAGAGAATTCTGAAAGACGCCACCACTTAACACAACTTTATTTATCTTTGTCTCTTCCTTTATCTTTTCTGAAACGGAGAAAATTATGTCTGCGATCGTGTTGTGAAACTTTCCCGAAATTTTCTGAACCGAGACACCCTTTAAAATGTCTTCGGCTATTTCTTTTATTCCAGATTTAAAAGTTATCACCCAAGGTTTTTTATCATCAATGATCTCAAAGTTATAAGAATCAACTTCGTTTTCGTCAGCTAGCATTTGAAATTCCATCGCTGCTTGCGCTTCGTAATTTACTTTTAATCTAACATCGCAGATTGCAGAAACAGCGTCAAACAATCTTCCAACTGCAGATGTAAGCGGTGAATTAACCCCTTTTTGAATCATCTTCAAAAGGATTTTGAGTTTATTGCTTTCGGTTTGAATTAACTTCTTAACAAATGGAATTTCAAGATTGATAAAATCATTGCCGAATGTATTATAAAGGTATGACACAGCCATTCTCCACGGTTCTTTTATCCCCACTTCGCCTCCGGGCAACGGGATATATTCAAAATGTGCGACTCTTTCAAATTTTGAAGGTTCAGCGATCAAAAATTCCCCTCCCCAAATTTTCCCATCCGTTCCAAAACCTGTCCCATCAAAAGCAACACCTATAACTGGCTCAGATAAATTATTCTCTGTCATACAACTTACAATGTGAGCATGGTGATGTTGCACGGGAATTTTCACGGGAATGTCAAGTTCAAGAGCATATTTTGTTGAAAGATATTCGGGGTGCATATCGTAAGCGACAATTTCGGGATTTAGATCAAAAAGTTTTTTGAAATGTTCAACGCCTTCAATCAGAGATTTTAAAGTTGCCCAGTTTTCAAGGTCTCCGATGTGATGACTTAAAAAGGCGTATCTTCCTTTTAAAAAGCAAAATGTGTTTTTCAAATGTCCACCAAGGGCGAGAATATGTTTTTTTGTCTCAAACGGGATTTTAACTGGATAAGGAACATAACCACGGGATCGCCTTATAATCGTCGGTTTTTTGTTGATCACAACAGCAACAGAGTCATCACATCTTATATGTATTTCACGATTGTGGATGAGAAAGAAGTCAGCGATGTTTTTCAATCTTTCAAAAGCGTCATCGTCTTTGTATGCAATTGGTTCTTCTGTTAAGTTCCCACTTGTCATCACAAGTGGAATGTTAACTTCTTTCATCAAAAGATGATGAAGCGGTGTATATGGCAACATAACTCCAAGATAGGCATTTTTTGGTGCAACTTCATCAGCAATTGGACAGTTTTCCTTTTTTCGTATTAAGACGATCGGTCTTTGAATTGATGTTAAAAGTTTTAATTCTTCTTCATTATAAACGCAAATTTTATCAAGCCAGTCAATTTCAGGTATCATAATTGCAAATGGCTTTTCAATTCTCATTTTTCTTTTTCTCAATTCTCCAACCGCTTGATTATTTAAAGCATCACATGCAAGATGATAACCACCAAGTCCTTTTATCGCAACTATGAAACCATCCTTCAAAATTTTCGCTGTTTCTTTTATCGCATCATCACATTTTATTTCGTTAAATTTGTTGTCAAGAAGTTTTAACGATGGACCGCAAGCGGGGCAAGCATTTGGTTGAGCGTGAAATCTTCTATTTGAAGGGTCGTGATATTCGCTTTCACATTTATCGCACATTTTAAAAACAGACATCGTAGTTTTTGCTCTATCATACGGGACATCAATTATGATTGTAAATCTGGGACCACAATTTGTGCAATTTATGAACGGATATCTAAAACGTCTGTCTTTCGGATCAAAAAGCTCGCGAAGGCAATCTTCACAGGTTGATACATCAGGAGAAATTAAAACAAATTTTTCTTCCCCACCTTTGCTTTTCTCTATGAAAAATTCAGTATAACCTTTAACTTCAGATGGCTCTGTTAAAATCTTCTCAATAAGTGAGAGCGGAGGGGCTTTTTCAGGTATTGATTTTATAAATTCTTCAATTGCAATCTCATCGCCTTCAACTTCAATATAAACTCCGTTAGTATCATTGTAAATGTATCCTTTTAGATTAAATTCATTTGCGAGCTTGAAAATAAACGGTCTGAAACCAACACCTTGAACTATTCCTTCAATGTAGATTTTTTTAGCTTTTAACATTTTCTTTGAATCTTTTGACTCTGTTCCTGAACCAGTTTATCCATTCGTCAAGCCCGTCTCCAGTCCTGCACGAGATTGGGAAAATTTTTGCGGTTGGATTTACTTCAAGGACATTTCTTTTGAGTTCATCAATTTCAACACCGGCGTAAGGTAAAAGGTCAATTTTGTTAAGCAGGACAACTTCAACTTCGTGGAACATCAAGGGATATTTTTTCGGTTTTTCCGCACCTTCAACTACGCTGTAAACCATCGCTCTTAGATCTTCACCGAGATAAAATTCCGCAGGGCAGACAAGATTTCCAACATTTTCAATGAAAAGAATGTCAAACCCATCAAGTTTAAAATCGTGAAGTGCGTTGTGGATCATGCGAGCATCAAGATGACAGACATTTCCGGTTGTGATTTGATAGGCGGGAATTCCAAGTGCTTTGATTCTATCGGAGTCAACGCTTGTTTGCAGATCTCCTTCAATTACAGCGATTGCGAATTCATCTTTTAGGCGTTTTATCGTTTCTTCAAGGACTGAAGTTTTACCTGCGCCAGGAGCTGACATTATATTGACTGTAAAAACCCCATGCTTTTTAAAAATTTCTTTGTTTTCCTGAGCGATTTCTTCATTTGCCTGTAAAATTTTTGCCCCAACATCAATTTTATGCATTTTAGACCTCCTTTTGTTTATTCAATTTCAATATACTCAATTCTCATCTCTCGCCCTGAGATGATTTCAAGGACATTTTCACAATTTGGACAGAAAAGATTGAAATCATCAATTTTTTCAAGTGTAAAATTACATGTCTTGCAGATTGCTTTAAACTTAACAATTTCAATTTCAAGTTGAGCGTTTTCAGCAGGAGTTCCATTTTTGGCGATCTCAAATGAAAATTCAAGTGCTTCTTTTACGACCCCGCTAAATTCTCCTATTTGAACTTTGATTTTTTTGATAGTGCTTGAATTGTGGTTTTTGGCTTCTTTTTCTGCAATTTCAATGATGCTTTGTGCAATCGCTAACTCATGCATCAAATCACATCCATTTCTTTGATAAAATTTTAAAAAATTTCGCAGAGATAGTCAAATTTAAACAAGTTTTGGAAGGTTCACAAAAATGTCAATTTTCTCTTGACAAATTATCATTTGCTTTTTAAATTTAGGTTGAAACAAAAACAAAAATCAAGCCCTGCCATGAGACACACTATATTTCTTGTTATTTTAAGTTTAATCATTGGGGGTTCAATTTCAAAAGCGCAAATTTCAACAGCTCAAATTGAAGGTAGAGTTATTGATAATGAGGGTAAACCACTTTCTGATGTTGAGATTGTGGTTAAAAATGTTGAAACGGGTTTAACACGAGGTGCTATAACTACAAAATCTGGGACATATCATATTCTGGGGTTGCAGCCGGGGAAATATGAGATAACCGCATTACATGTTGGTTATAAGAAGGCTACTACTACGGTTGAGGTTTTAATTGGTCAAACAGGAATTGTTAACTTTACACTTGTGCCCGAAGCCATTGAGCTCGGTGCTGTTGAAGTTGTTGCAACTGCGCCGGTTTTTGAACTTAAACGCACCGATGTTTCTATGCCTGTAAGACGCGAGCAAATAGTTAATTTGCCTCTTGACACGAGAAATGTTATGAATTTAGCAGCGTTAGTTCCCGGGATAAAGTATTATTCGCCAATCGGTGGTAGATCTTTACCCGAAGCCGGTTCGCTGCCTCAACTTAGATTTATTCAACTTTATGTTGACGGTGTTGAGTGGAAAAGCTATTATAACGGGAACATCGTAGGAATTCCACAAACTGGATCACCTCTACCGCAGGAAGCAGTTCAGGAATTCAGAGTTGTATTAAATGCTTTTGATCCCGAATATACAAGAGGGACATCTTATGTGATTTCAGCAGTTACTCAAAGAGGAACAAATGAATTCAAAGCAACAGCTTTTGCCAATTACAGACATAAAAGTTTAAATGCTCGTGGTCCTTTTCAGAGTGTTAAACCTGACTACAACCGCCAGCAACTTGGGTTTGCTCTCTCTGGTCCAATAGTTACGGATAAGTTATTTTTCTTCGCATCCTACGAGTTAAACAATGAGAAAAATTATATTGATGTTGTTCCTGGACGACCTGCATATGCGCCAAATATATGGGATCAATATCGTGGAACTTTTGAATCACCAACTGCAAATCACACAGGTGTTTTAAGATTAACTTATCAACCATCAACTGCTCATACTTTTGATTTGATTTGGGCAACAAGATATATGGACAGCAAATTCTTTTTTGGCGGGACATTTGCTTACACTGCTGGAATTTACGGCAAGTATCATATAAATTCAGTTTTATTAAGAGATACCTGGATAATTTCTTCAAAGGCGATGAATGAACTTACATTGCATTACTTGAGATGGAGACACGATGAACCGTTGATAAAAACTGGACCTGCTTATATTTATCCAAGCATAGCTTTGGGGCGCGGAACTTTCCCAATAAAACTTGCTGAAGATCATTACAGAATAGTGAATAAGTTCACTTATAATTTATCAGATTTTTACGGTGAGCATATTTTTAAAGCGGGGGTTGAGCTTACGAGAACAACTTCTACCCCGTGGTTTCCGTATTATTACTACGGTCAATTTGTTTTTGACACCGATACAAGCACATTGCCAAGAACTGCAACAATTGGCATTGGCTTTACGGATCCTTACACTATGAACGACGCTGAGGGTCACTTGGACGGATGGACAGTTGGTGCCTTCATCCAGGATAAATGGACACCTGTGCCACAATTTACATTGAGCTTTGGCTTAAGATGGGATGCGGATATAAATACATTGAACAACAAATTTAAAGTAAGATGGGCTGATAGCACTGAATTAACAAGTAAAATTCCGCCTGAGTATTTCAATAGGGGTGACAGAGAAAACGATCTTGATAATTTTGCCCCAAGAATTAGTTTCTCTTGGGATATGTTTGGAACTGGAAAAACAATTTTAAGAGGTGGTTATGGGATTTTCTTCGACAGGTTACCTAACTTTATTGCTTATTTTGAGCAACTCTATTCAAAGTGGGGGATATATACTTTTATAAATCCGGGCACAACCGATCCTAATGTTTTGCGTCAAAGAATTTTACAAGGCGAGGGCACGATACGCCCAACGGTTTATTTGCTTCACAAGCGTATGTTAACCCCAGCAGTATATCAATGGTCTATCGGGATAGGACAACAGATAACACCAACCCTTGGTCTTAGTATTGATTATGTCAATAATCACGCTACAGCATTGTATGTGCAAACAAATGCTAACTACTACATTCCAAGCCAAGGCAAAAGAGCTATTTCAAATAGGTATGGAGATATTTATCTCTGGGGAAGTTATGGAAGAGCTTTCTATCATGGATTTTTAACAAACATTTTGTATAAGACAACAAAATTAACAGTGCAGTTATCATATACATTGTCTTGGGCTTATTCTGACTTTGATGGTGTAACTCCACCAGCATATCCGTTTGCCTCAAGCTATAGCAGGCAAAGAAGTAGTGCGGATGAAAGACATAGATTTGTTCTTAATTGGATAATTAACCTGCCATTTGATTTCCAATTCAGTGGGATTGGCATTTTTGCCTCACCAAGACCTTACAATGTTATAGTTGGCATGGACTTGAACGATAACAATTTCTTTGATGATGATTGGCCGAATAATACAAGGGTGAAAACTCTTGATTGGCGTAAAATTAGAAACTGGTATAAGCAAGTTGATATTAGATTGAGCAAAACATTTAACTATAGAGGATTTAAAGTAGCGATCGTTTTTGATGCGTTCAATGTGTTTAATTGGTTTAATGCAGCAAGTTACTTTAATAGAATGTTTGACGCAAGAGGGAATCCACTTTCTAATTTTGGTCAGCCCAATAGCTCCTATGCCCCGAGATATCTCCAGCTTGGTTTTAGATTTTTCTACTTGTAATCTGAACACAAGGGGGATAGTTTAATGCTATCCCCCTTATTCCTCAACAGCAACCGCCGGCTTCTTTTATGCCTTCGTAGAAACTTGCATCTTCAAGCGCCTCTTTTATCATTTCAACAGTTGGAGCACCGTGAAATTTATCACCAATTCTGTAAACTCTGCACATCAAAGCATAATTCCCGCTATCAATGTAATTTGGGTCAACATCAACTCCGTTAACTCTTATCGTGGGGGAACCAGGGAATTTATATCTTTGCGCATCTTCTTCACTTTTTATCTCAATTTCCTCAATCTCATAATGATTTAATCTCACCTTTGAAATTGCCTCCATAAGATTTTTTCGGGCAATTTCGTGATTTGGACAATCGGAAAAATAGAGAAATTGAATTTTGATCATTTTTGTGTCAACCTAATTTTTTTTTAAATTTTTATGCGTTCAATTTTCACAACATACTGCAAAAAAATTTAATTCCTGTTGATGAAAAAAACTAATCTTGTTTTTATCTTTGCTCTTGTTTTCCTCGGTTGCGCAACTCAAGTTCCACCATCGGGTGGTCCACCAGATACAACTCCACCTCAAATAATCAAAACATATCCCGAAAATCGCACAACAAATTTCAAAGATGATTATGTTGAAGTTGAATTCAGCGAGTATGTTGATAAACGCTCGGTTCAGGATGCAATTTACATCTCACCTTATGTTGAAGGCGAAATTAAGTTTAAATGGTCAGGAAGAAAACTTAAACTTATTTTTCCCGAAAAATTAAAAGAAAACAAAACTTATGTCATTACATTTGGGACTGAAATAAGAGATTTAAATGCGGGAAATAAAATGAAAGAATCTTTTGCGCTTGCTTTCTCAACAGGTTCAAAAATTGATTCAGGAAGCATCGGTGGTAAAATTTACGCTTCAAAGGAAAATTTCATGGTGTTTGCTTATTTGATTGACGGAATAAATCCAGACACACTTTCACCACTGCGCACAAAGCCCGATTATGTTACACAAGCGGGGAAAGACGGAAATTTTAAACTTCAATTTTTAAAACTTGGCAAATATAGATTGATTGCTATTAACGATAAATTGCGAAACCTTCTATATAACCCGAATGAAGATGAATACGGTGTTTTCTGGAAAGATGTGGAAATTGACTCTTTGACTCCATCTGTTGAAAATATCATCTTTAAAACAACAATTGAAGACACAAGCAAACCTTTCGTTTCGTCCGTTAATGTGATTGATGCCTCACATATACTTGTTAAGTTTTCGGAGAAGATAATTTTGAGCGAAAAATCTTTCAAACTTGAAAATAGTGCTGGTTCTTTAAACCTTGTGCCACAGATTTATCCGGATAGCACAAGAGTAATTTTGATAATTTTTGATAAACTTCTTAACACTGGTAAATATAAACTTTTCATTTCAAAGGTTTCAGATTTAGCCGGGAATGAAATTGAACCCCAAATTTTTGAACTATCACCCGAGCCACGCAATGAATTTCCGCAGGATACGACCGCACCATCTCTGATTTTTTCAACCCCATCCGATGATGAAACTGAAATTGATTTAAGCGCAAATATAAAACTTCTCTTTGACGATATTTTAAATCCAGGTGTTGGGGCTTCTCTTGTTGATTCATCTGGCGCTGGAACAGAGATAAAAATTGAGCAAAATTTGAATTCGCTTGAAATTAAGCCAGTTGAAAGTTTAAAGGCAAATGAATTGTACACACTAAATGTTTTCAACATTCGCGATGTAAATGGAAATGTTTTTAAAGATACTTTGAAAATAACTTTCAGAACACTTGATCCAGCAAATTTTGGAGCAATTGAAGGAAATGTCGTTTGTGATGATACTGTTTCATCTGTTGTTGTTTCTGCGTTTGAGGTTGGAAAGAAGAAGATTTTTCAAACTAAAACGAAGTGTAATTCAAGGTTTATATTTGAAAAAATTCCACAAGGTAGATATTTGATTGAAGCGTTCATAGATTCAAATGGAAACGGGAAATATGATTATGGTAAAGTTTATCCTTTCATCCCATCGGAGAGATTTAGCGTTTTCCCAGACACTGTCAAGGTCAGAGCAAGGTGGACGACGGAAAATATAAATGTAAAGTTTTAATCAAAAATTATCATGCATTTTAATGAATCCCCGGCGTTTGCAGTCATCATAAATGCATCAAGCGTGTTTTCAATTCTAAATCTGTGTGTTATGAAATTTTCCGCTTTTATGACGCCTTCGCTTATTAATCTCAGGGCTTCTCTTGTATCATCTGGACCAGCGGAATAACTTGGTATAATTGATATTTCGTTGAAGTAAATATCAAATGGCTTAATTTCAAGTTTTGCATCTTCGGGAGTTGGTGTGAAAAGCAAAAGTTTCCCACCTTTTGCGACAAGTTCAAGTCCAAAGTTAATTGCTTCAATCGTTCCAGGACCAACTATCACAATGTCTGCCATATATTGATTTGTAATTTGAGCAATTTTTTCTTTCACATTTTCAGTTTCAAAATTTAACACATAATCAGCACCGTTTTCAATTGCTCTATCAAGTCGGAACTTTACTTTGTCAATGCCAATTACGATTTCAGCGCCGTAAAATTTGGCAAGTTTAACATTTACTTGACCCATAAACCCAAGTCCAAGGGCGACGACATAATCGCCGGGTCTAATCAATGCTTTTTTAAATGCTTTAACGGAACAAGCAACGGGTTCAATCAAAGCCCCATCTTCAAATGAGATGTTATCTGGAAGTTTTAATGTATCGTTTTTCAAATTCACTTCTGGAACTTTAACATATTCAGCAACTCCACCGGGAATTATTTTTGACTTTCTCCATGTTTCACACATTACAAAGTTTCCTCTTTGGCAATATCTGCAACTCATACACGGAGCGTGATGGTGGATGAAAACTCTATCACCAATTTTAAATTCCTTAACATTTTTTCCGATGTCAACGACGATGCCCGAAAGTTCGTGCCCTATGACAAGTGGTGCTTTTTTTCGTATATACCATTTCATTGTATCACTTGAACAAATTCCACTGGCTTTCACTTTTACAAGGATTTCATCATCTGATATACTTGGTATTTCAACTTCTTCAATTCTTATATCGCCGAAATCATATAACTTTGCAACTTTCATATTCAAAGTGAGTTTGTTAAGAGCAAAATTTTTAATAATTTATCAATGCTATCTCTGTTATCAAAATTTAAATTTTCAAGCGAAGATGAACCAAAGAGATTATGTGATTATCGTTGATAGAAAAAACCGAAAAATTGGCGCAATGGATAAATTAATGGCTCATAAAAAAGGAGTTTTACATCGTGCTTTTTCAGTTTTTATTTTTGATTCGGATGGAAATTTAATTTTACAGCGTCGCTCTGAAAATAAATATCATTCACCGCTTCTGTGGAGCAATACTTGTTGCGGGCATCCGAAACCAGAAGAAACTTTTAAATCAGGTGCGTTGAGAAGATTGAAAGAAGAACTTGGGATCAAATGTAAAATTAAAAAGTTCGGGACGATAACTTACAATCTGGAAGTTGGCGATTTAATTGAACACGAATATAATACGCTTTTCTTTGGTTTTTACGATGGTGAGTTTAAACCCGATCCGAATGAAGTTGCGGAGATTAAGAAAGTTAAGTTAAATCCTTTGCTTAAAGATGTTAAGGAAAATCCACAAAATTACACGAAGTGGTTTGTTTTGATTTTGGAGCGGTATTCCAAGGAATTGAAAAAGATAAGTCGTATGAAGAAGTTATAATTTCACGGGTTTATCTCATACTTTATTCCATCACGCACAGCAAGGCGCTCAAACGCTTCTTGAATTTGATTTAATCGGTATTTTCTTGAAACAAGCTCAATTAGTTCTGTTGAATTGTCGCTTAAAAAATTGTAAGCTTTTTTCACATCTTTTGATGTGAAATGGAAAATTCCTTTTATTGTTATTTGATCGTAGTGGATTCTCGTTGCATCAAAATTTACTTTTGTTCCTGCTGGGCAACCACCGAACAAGATAACTTCACCACCTTTTGAGACAAGTTCAACGCTTTTCTCCCATACCTCTGGTTTTCCCGTGCATTCAATTATTGCATTTGGTCCGATGCCAAATGTGATTTCATTTAATTTTTCTTCAAATTCATTTTCAGAAGAATTCAAGATGAAATCAGCACCGAATTTTTTCGCAACCGCAAGACGCTCTGCGTGTTTTCCAGCAACGATTAAGTTGACATTTAAAAGTTTTTTAATTGCCAGAGCAAAAATTAAGCCAATTGCCCCATCACCTATTATCAGGACAAAATCACCATCACGCACATTTAAATTTCTTATCCCATTCATAACGCATGAAGTTGGTTCAAGAAATGCTGACTGTGTGAAGGAAAGATTTTTCGGTTTATGAAACATATTTTTCCCGACAATTCTTGCTGGAACTTTTGCGAATTCGGAGTAAGCCCCAAAGAAGATGCTTTCAAAAAGATTTACGCATAAATTTTCATCGCCACGCTTGCAGTAATAACATTCACCGCAGGATGCAGAGTTTGCAAACATTACTTCATCACCTTCTTTAAAGTTCTTGACACCATGCCCAACCTTGTAAATTATTCCCGAGCATTCGTGTCCGAAAAGCATCGGGAAGTTAAACTTGGGATGCCCACGCAGATACATTTTAAGATCAGTCCCACAAGTTAGAGCGGATTGAACTTTTATAACGACTTCGCCATCAGATGGCTCTGGAATTTCAACATCTTTGAGCTCAATCGTTTTAAAGTTTGTCAAAAATGCGCTTAACATTTTTTCAACTTAATTTTTTTGCAAGTAAAAGAGCAGGTTTATATCTTTCGGATAAAAGCTCTTCCCTTGCGAGATTTAGAAAGTTGAAAACATTTTTCAATCCGATTTGTTCAGCAAGTTCAAATGGTCCTGCTGGAAACTTAACGAGTCGGAATGCAAGATTTATGTCGTCTTCAAGAGCAAGATTTTCCATCAAAGCGTAATATGCTTCGTTTATAATCATTGATACTGTCAAAGCGACAACAATTTTTTGTGAATCGTTGAGGTTATCTTTTTGGCTCAAAATTTTTTTGCAGATTGTATCCGCAAGATTTAAGAATTTTTTGCTGAATTTGTAATTTATTTTCTCTCTTTTGAAAAAATCTTGAAGTTTTTTCTCTTTCCCAACATAGTAATAAAATCCTGAATTCGTTTTCCTTCCGAGAAGACCCGCTTCAACAAGTTTCGTTTGAAAAGCCACAGGTCTGAACCTTTCTTCAAAATTAAATCTTTCATAGATTGATCTTGAAACAATATAATTCACATCAACTCCGACATAATCAATCACTTCAAAGGGACCCATTTCAAGTCCGAAAAGTTTAAAAGCAGAATCAATTTCTTCAATTCCCGCAAGTCCAATTTCATAAGCTCTCAGCGGTTCAAGATAAAAATGCCGTGAAATTCTATTGACGATAAAGCCAGGGGAATCTTTCACAACTATTGGAGAATGACCAATGCTTTTGAGGAAGCTAACGGTTTTTTCAACTGTATCATCGGATGTGTGCTGCGCTTTTACAACTTCAACAAGTTTTAAAACATACGGTGGATTGAAAAAGTGCGTTCCGATGACTCTGTATGGATTTTCCGTAACGGATGCGATCTTTGTAACTGATAGAGAAGATGTGTTCGTTGCAAGTATAGTCGTAGGATTGCATCTATCATCAAGTTCGTGAAAAATTTTTCTTTTAACTTCAATATCTTCAATCACTGCTTCAAAAACTATGTCTGCGCTTATGAAATGTTTTAACTTCGTGGTTGGGTGAATCTTGGTGAGAATGCCTTGAAGTTGCTCTTTCTTAATTGTTCCAAGTTCAAGCGCTCTTTGAAGGTGTCTTTTGATGTTTTCAAGAGCATTTTGCAATGTTTCGTTTGATATGTCAAAAAGAATAACATCATAACCTGCTTGAGCCATAACTTGCGCTATTCCGCTTCCCATTCTTCCTGCTCCGACTACGCCGATTGTGTTCATTTCTCAAAAGTGATTTTGTTTTTAAAAGAAACTTCCATCCGAAACTTTGTATCTTCTTATTGATTCAATTGTTGCGGATTCAAATTTTTCATCTGGATTTGAAACTTTTATCTTTATCTTTGCAATTTTTACCTCAGCCTGTTCTGAACCCTCAAACTTAACATTTATCTCAACATCATATCCGCCGATCTTCGTTTCTATTTTGTCCGTTTTTCTTTCAGCTTTTATAAAACTTTTTCTGTTAAGCATTTCCCACGCTAAGACAAGTGTTTTCTCAAGATTTTCAATTTTTCCTGCGTTTGAAATTTTTATTTCAAAACTTGCTTCGTCAATTTCTGAATAGCCGGTTGATTTAATTATCACTTCATTTGTCGTGTCTCTTTTAATTGAAACCCTGTAAAAGATTTTCGCTTCGCCGGGATAAAAACTTCTGCTGTCAAACGATTTTCTCTTTTTAACTTTTGGTGCAAGTTCAACCGCTCTTTCAAGTCCTTCTCTTGCAAATTTAATTGCTTCTTTTATTCCGGAAAATGTTTCAGAATTCAAAAATGTTAACAACACAAGGACATATTTAATCAGCGATTGAAGATTCATATTCTTCTTTAAATTTTTTAACTGCGTTGAAAATTGTTCTTGCTATTTCCCATTGTTTTGTTTCGCTACGAAGATATTTTTCATCCTGTGGATTTGAAAGATAGGCGGTTTCAATCAAGACGCTTGGCATTGATGCTCCAACGAGAACATAAAAACCAGCTTGACTTACTCCATTTACTCTTATGTTCAAAGAATTTTTCGCTTCGTTATTCAAAATTTCCGCAAATCTTTCGCTGTTTTTGACATAAACATTATGAGCCATTGCGGTTAAAATGTAACTTTCATCTGTTAAGTGTTTGTATCTTTCTTCATAGTTTTCTTCAAGTTTTATCACTGCGTTTTCTCTTTCTGCGATTCTGATGGCATCTTCAGTTTTCCCGGGGCGGAGGATATAAACTTCAAATCCGCTTGCGGGGTGCGGTTTATAAGGCATAGAATTGCAGTGAATACTTATGAAAAGTTTACCATTGTTTGAATTTGCAATTTGACCTCTTTTATACAGTTCAACGAATTCATCTTCGTCTCTTGTCATTACAACTTTGACATCAAGTTTTTCAATCAATGTTTTCAATTTTTTTGCGATTGCAAGCGTTATATCTTTTTCCTGCGTTCCATAAACTCCGATTGCTCCGGGGTCTTTGCCACCATGCCCGGGGTCAATTACGACAACATCAATTAAAAATTTCTTTTTTACATTTTCAAGGTTTGAGCGTGCTTCGTTCGTGTAAAGCGCTACGAGTATGTCATCTGTCTCTTTGTCAACGATGACTTCATAATGTTTTATTTTCGGGATGAGTTTAAAAGATAGTTGAACTGAGCTACCGTATGGTATTATTTCAATTTTGCTTACGAGATTCGGTGCGGATAATTTTTTTATTTTTGAGATGTCAATTTTTGCGTTTGCAATTGTTATATAAAGCCAGTTGTTTTGTCCAAGCCATATTTCATAATCTTTGATTTTTCTTGCGGTTCTGATTCTCAAAAGATAGCCATTGCTTCTTCTGTCAATGGCAATATCATAAACATCAAAGGCAGGGAAAGCGGGTTCAATTGACTTTGGAGCAGGGATTGAAGCAATGATTAAATTATTTTTTTCGTCAAAATTGAACTCATTTTGAAAATAACGTTTGAAAATTTCCGAAAAATACTTAACAGGGACGAAAATTTTTCCTGCGCCCGAGACGACCTCAACGGGGAGCTGAATGATTTTTGTTTCGTTTTCAGATGAAATGACTATAAACGGATTTTCGGAAACAAGTTTGAAGGTGTTGTCTGAAATTTTGAATTGAATAAAACCGTTTACAGTGTCAGCTGTATATTCAACTTTTAAAAGATTCAGCAAATCAGGAAGAGAAATGTAAAGAGTTCTTGCTTCACGAAAGGCAGGGATGAGCTCAACTTTGTCGTTTATTTTTACTTTGAAGACATCGGATTTTGAAATTTCAATCGCAATGAAAAACAACAAAATATATTTGAGAAATTTTCGCATCAAGTTGAGCTCAAAATTTTTTTAAAATTCAACCTTTGTTTTCCCTGCATCAACTTCTTTTATGAATTTGATCAAACCTTTGAAGTAAGTTTCTTGGTCGTCATACATACACATATGGCTTCCGTTTGGGCAGAAAAGATAACTTCCGTTTTGCACCTGCGTTGACATCCATTTCATATGTTCTGGGTCCATCGTGTCATATTTTGCTCCGATGATGAGAGTTGGGACTTTGATTTTATTTAAATCTTTTGACCTATCCCATTTTTCAAGTCGTCCCGAGATTCCAAATTCACTTGGTCCCTGCATTAAGACATAAATTTTTTCATTTGTATGTTTAAAAGCTCTAACGACAGGGTCAGGCCATTCTTCAACAGGCATTCTTAAAACATGTTTGACATAGTAATGTTTCAAGAGCAAGTCTATATATTTTGGATTTTTGTAATCACCTTTTGCTTCAAATTCTCGTATTTGTTTTAAGACATCTGGCGGTATGTCTTTTGATAAAACCTCATCTGCATATTTATCGTATTCGGGACAGCTTGACATCATATTTGAGATGATCAATGCTTTAAGATTGTCTTGATATTTGAGCGCATATTCCATTGCTAAAATTCCGCCCCAGGAATGACCGAGCAGATAGAAGTTATCTTTGTTGAGCCCAAGAGCTTTTCTCACTTGTTCAAGTTCTTCAACGAATCTTTCCGTTACCCAGAGTGAGCTATCATCGGGTTGATCTGAATACCACGAGCCGAGCTGGTCGTAGTAGATAAATTCTATTCCTTCCTGTGGGAGGAAACTTTCGGCGCATTCCCAGTATTCGTGTGTTGAGCCAGGTCCGCCGTGCAAAAACAAAAGTTTAATTCTCGGATTATTTCCAAATCTTTTCGTCCAGACCTTGAAAGTTCCCCTTGGCGTTTCTATTGAAATTAACTTTATTCCGCCCGTTTTCACTCCTTTTTCTTCGCTCTTAAAATAATCTTTAAGTGAAGGCGTCTTTCCCTCCTTTGAGCAAGAGGTTAAAAGAATTGACATTCCGAAAAGCAACGGAATAAATCTAATCATTGCAAAACCTCAATTAGTTTTTTGATAATTTACCAAATCTTATGTCAAGTGTCAAGATTTTTGGACTTTTGAGAAACTGGCATCTGGATAGGGCGGTTGTTGGATCTTGGTTTGTTTTGCTTTTAAAAATTGATTTTTAAAGCAGTTGTTCGTAACTTTAAAACGAAAAATTTAAACTTTGTTGAACTATGGAACAGCGAATTCTTAGCCAAATTGAGGAGTTTCTGGAGGAAATAGATAAATCTTTGAGAGAGGAACTATCTTCAAATTTTTCTTCAATCAAGCGTGAAGATATTGAAAAGATCCACGAAATTTTGATAAAATACATTCACAAGGTAATTGAACTTGCCAAGAAAGGTCGCTCGGTTCACGAGAGAGTTTTGCATTCAATAATTCAAAATTATTCCGATGCAGTCATAGCTCTTGACAACGATTATAAAATTTTTTTCTGGAACAAGGGCGCTGAAAGGATTTTTGGTTATACGGCGGAGGAAATGCTTGGTAAGACAGTTGACCCAATCATACCGCAAGAGTTAAGAGAGAAGGGAGAACTTGAGTGGTTGTTTGAGGAGACATTGAGACGTGGATATATTGAGAATTATGAGACGGAAAGAATCACAAAGGACGGAAGGAGAATAATTGTTAATCTATCGCGAAGTTTGATAAAAGATGAAAGTGGCGAAATTCTTGGGAGCATTGCAATTGTTAAGGATGTGACGAAAGTTAAAGAGCTTGAAAAGCAAATTCAACATTCTGACAAACTTGCTTTGATAGGTCAGATTGCAGCTGGAATTGCTCATGAGATTGGGACGCCGTTAAATGTGATCTCTGGGAATGCTGAGTACATTATGATGGAGATGGGTGAAGATAATCCTTACAAGGAGGAGCTTGAGACGATAATTTCGCAGGCGGAGAGAATAGCAAATCTTATAAAACAGCTTCTTGAATTTGCCAGACCGAGAAAACCAAATTACAAGAAGGTTGATGTTAATAAGGAGATTGCTCATGTTGTTGAGCTTTTGAGACATCAATTTGAGAAATCAAATATAAAGTTGAATTTAAAATTTAGCGACGATCTTCCTTATATCTGGGCTGATTGTTCGCAGATTCATCAAGTTTTTTTGAACATAATTGTGAATGCAATTCAAGCGATAAATGAAAACGGGTTGATAGAGATTGAGACATTTGCGAGGGATGGATATGTGAATATAAAATTCAAAGACAACGGTGTTGGAATTTTGCCTGAACATCTTGATAAAATTTTTGAGCCGTTTTTTACGACGAAAGAAGCTGGAAAAGGAACAGGGCTTGGGCTTGCTGTGAGCAAAAGAATTACGGATGAGCATCGTGGTAAAATAGAGGTTGAAAGCACGCCTGGAAAGGGAACAGTTTTCACTGTTAAATTCCCAACATACACAACAAAGGAGGATGAGCAAGATGATGGAGGAGAACCTGGGAGCACATAGCATCAAAATTTTAGTTGTTGATGATGATGTCAAAATGCTTGAGCTTTTGAAGAAGGTTTTAACAAAGCGAGGATACATTGTTGAGACATCGCCAAGACCGAAGGAAGCACTTGAAAAATTTTCCAGCGATGGTTTTGATATAGTTGTGACGGATATAAATATGCCTGAAATAAATGGGCTTGAGATTTTAAAGCAGGTGAAATCAACTGCACCTGACACAATCGTAATTATGATCACTGCGTTTGCAACCGTTAGTTCAGCAGTTGAATCAATGAAGCTCGGAGCATATGATTACATCATAAAGCCGTTTAATATGGAGGAATTCATTTTGATAATTGAACGAGCAGCGGAAAGAATTTCACTTAAAAAAGAGCTTGAATTTTTACTAAGAGAAGTTCAACAGAAATACTCTTTTGGAAATATCATCGGAAAAAGTCCGCAGATGCAAAAAGTTTTTCAACTGATAAAGCAAGTTGCGAACACAAATAGCAATGTAATAATTTATGGGAAGAGCGGGACAGGTAAAGAGCTTGTTGCAAAAGCAATTCATTACAACAGCCCGCGCAGAGATAAACCTTTCGTTGCTGTAAATTGTAGCGCAATTCCCGAAAGTTTGCTTGAATCAGAACTTTTCGGTCACGAAAAAGGAGCATTCACGGGAGCTGTAAGCTCAAGAAAAGGACTTTTTGAAGAAGCAAACGGTGGGACGATATTTCTTGATGAAGTTGGTGATATGTCTTTGGCGATGCAAGCAAAACTTTTAAGAGTTCTTGAAGATAAAGAGATAAGAGCGGTTGGAAGCGATAAACCTAAAAAAGTTGATGTTCGTGTTATAGCAGCTACGCATAAAGACCTTGAAAAAGCAGTTAAAGAAGGAACATTTCGCGAGGATTTGTTTTATCGTTTGAATGTCATACCGATTTATCTTCCAGAGTTAAGGGAAAGGGTTGAGGATATACCGCTTCTTGTTGAGTATTTTTTGAAGAAATATGGCGAAGAAGCGGGAAGACCGAATATAAAAATATCTCGTGAGGCGCTTGCCTGTTTGATGAAGTATTCTTGGCCTGGGAATGTGAGAGAACTTGAAAATTTAATTGAACGACTTGTGGTTTTATCAACAAGTGATGAAATCAAAGTTGATGATTTGCCACCTCATATAAGAGTTTGCAAAGCTGAAAACATCGTTGAAGAGCTTACACTTGGTGAAAAGATAACGCTTGAAGAGCTTGAAAAAAGATATATTTTGAAAGTTTTAAGAGAAACCGGATGGCACAAATCAAACGCAGCAAAAATTCTCGGGATTGACAGAAGAACGCTTTACAGGAAAATAGAAGAATATAAACTTGAAGAACCTGAAAACACGGTTGAAGATGATGAATCCGAAGGCGCTGATTGATAAGCTGATAACTTACGGTAGGATGATAAAATTTTCTCACACTCTTTTTGCTCTTCCATTTGCACTTTCAAGCGTTGTCTTTGCTTCACTTCATTACAGAGTTACAGCCGAAAAATTGTTTTGGATTCTTGTTGCAATGGTTGGGGCACGAAGTTCAGCAATGGGGTTTAATAGAGTTGTTGATAAAAAATTTGATGCGTTAAACCCAAGAACAAAGAACAGGGAACTTCCATCTGGAAAGATAACGACATTTGAAGCCATTGTTTTTATAATTTTTTTCTCTGCTCTTTTCGTTTACGCATCGTATAAACTTAACAAACTTTGCTTTTATCTTTCGCCTGTGGCACTTGCTGTGGTTTTCTTTTATTCATTTACCAAAAGATTTACATGGTTTTCACATCTTTTTCTTGGGGTTTCTCTCGGGCTTGCTCCTGTCGGGGCATGGCTTGCAATAGCAGGAAGATTTGATTTAGCTCCAATTGTTCTCGGGTTTGCAGTTTTGACTTGGATTTCCGCTTCAGATATAATCTATGCGTGTCAGGATTATGAGTTTGACCTAAAACATGGTCTTTATTCAATACCTCAAAAATTCGGGATTGAAAAAGCTTTAAAAATTTCATCTACAATTCATCTCTTAACATTTCTGTCTTTCGTCGCTTTAAAATATATCCTAAATCTTGGGACAATTTACACGATTGGATTGATCTTGATAGGCGTTCTTTTGATTTACCAGCACAAGATCGTTTCAGCGAATGATCTCTCAAAAGTTAATTTTGCCTTCAACAATATAAACAGTTTGGTGAGCACGGGATATTTTGTCTTCGTCTCGCTTGAAGTTATGTTTTAATCCTTGTTTGTTTCGTTCTCGGGTTTTTGTCTGGCTTTCTTTTTTATCATTTTGATCTCTTTGGACTCGTAAACTTCACCTTTGAATTCTCTTTTTAATGCCACAACGCCAGTCCTTGCAAGTTCAACGATTCCATAAGGTGCGAGCATGTTTATCATCGCTGTTATTTTGTCGCTTTTGCCCGTGACTTCAACAGTCAAAGTCGTCGGCCCTATATCAACAACTTTTGCTCTGAAAATGTCTGAAATTTCAATTACATCGCTTCTTGTGTAGGGATTAACCTTAACCTTTATCAAAGCAAGTTCTCTTTCAACGAACGGTTCGTTTGTTAAGTCAACGACTTTTAAAATGTCAATTAACTTGTTAAGTTGCTTTATTATTTGCTCAATCTGATCATCGTCTCCATTTGTTACAATCGTCATTCTTGATATGCTTGGGTCTTCCGTTGGTCCAACGGATATGCTTTCAATGTTATAACCTTTTGCGCTAAAAAGTCCAGCGATCCTCGTCAGAACTCCGAATTTATTTTCAACAAGTATTGAAATTGTATGTTTCATCTTCCCTCCAAAATTTTTTTAATGTTCAATCATATCTTTCACCGAGCCACCTATTGGAATGTGCGGGAATACATTTTCTTCATAAATGGTCTTGAACTCAATTAAAACAGGTTTATCTCTCAAAGCAAGCGCTTTTTTCAATGTTGATTCAACATCTGAGGTCAATTCAACTCTAAAACTTTGAATTCCATAAGCATCGGCAATTTTGATGAAATCAGGACAAGATTTGTCAATTAAAATCTCATTGAAAAATTTTCTCCAGCGAAGTTCTTGCCATTGTCTTGTTATATCAATGTGACCATCGTTGAAGATTAAAATTTTCACTGGAAGATTGTATGCTGAAATTGTTGCAAGTTCCTGTATGTTCATTTGAAATCCTCTGTTTCCATTTAGAGATATAACGGGTCTATCTTTTACAGCCATTGCGACTCCGATTGAAGCGGGAAGAGAAAATCCCATCGTCCCTAAACCACCACTTGTTATATGAGTTCTGGGGTAAAGGAATTTAAAAAATTGTGCCGTCCACATTTGAAATTGTCCTACATCCGTAACGATGACCGCATTTCCGCCAGTTAATTCACGGAGTTTTTCAATCACATATTGAACACGAATTTCTCTTCCGTTTTCATACTTTAATGGATGTTCTTCTTTCCACTTTTTGATTTGTTTGAGCCATTCTTCCGTATTCAAATTTTTTACAAGTGGGATTAATTTTTTAAGCGCATCTTTTACATCGCCGACGATGGGGACATCAACTTTGATGTTTTTGCTGATTGAAGCAGGATCAATATCAATGTGAATTTTCTTTGCATTCGGAGCAAATTTATTCACATCACCCGTAACTCTATCATCAAGTCGTGAACCAATTGCGATGACGCAATCAGATTCATTCACCGCAAAATTAGCATACCAAGTTCCGTGCATCCCAAGCATTCCCAGAGAAAGAGGATCATCTTCTGGATAAACTCCCTGCGCCATCAATGTCGTCGTCACGGGTGAATTTATCTTCCTTGCAAATTCTCTTAATTCAGCAAATGCATTGCTTGCTATGACACCACCGCCGGCGATTATAACAGGTTTTGATGAATTGTTAATTATTTCAGCAGCACGTTTTATTTGACCTGAATGAGCGGAATAAACAGGATTATAACCGCGGAGATTTACTTTTTCTGGATATTCAAATGTAAATTTTTCGGACAATATGTCTCTTGGTAAGTCAACGAGAACGGGTCCAGGTCTTCCTGTTTTCGCAATATAAAAGGCTGATTTTATAGTTGTCGTAAGTTCGCTTATTTTTGTGACGAGAAAATTATGCTTTGTTATAGGTCTTGTTATACCGACGATGTCAACTTCTTGAAATGTTTCATTCCCAATTAATTTCGTCGGAACTTGTGCTGTGAAGATTACGAGAGGAACTGAATCCATGTTTGCATCTGCAATTCCTGTGACGAGATTTGATGCGCTTGGACCAGATGAAGCGATCACAACGCCGGGTTTTCCACTTGCCCTTGCGTATCCGCTCGCTGATAAAACCGCTCCAGATTCATGTCTTGCAAAGACGATTTTTATCTTTGCTTCGGATGAATCGCTACCTGCAATGTCAATTAAAGCGTCAAATATCCCTAAAACTGCATTTCCGGGGCAACCAAAGACAACTTCAACATTTTCTTCAATTAGCGAACGGATGAAAATTTCAATCCCTGTTAAATTTTTTCCGTAAAATTCTTTGTTAGGATTAACCTTTGTGGATTTTTCCATTTTTTTATGAAATTAATTTTTGATTATCCACAGAGAACAGAGCCACCATTTACGCTAATCGTTGCTCCAGTTATCCAGTTTGCAAGTTCAGATGCAAGAAAGAGAACAGGTCCTGCTATTTCTTCTGGACCAGGAATTCTGCCAAGCGGTATTGTGCTTTTGACCTGTTCAACGAAATTTGGATCTTTGAAAACTTCTGCGCACATATCTGTATTGACCCAGCCGGGGGCGACGCAATTTACAAGTATATTGTATTTCGCAAGTTCAACCGCAAGCGATTTTGTAAAAGCAATTATCGCTCCCTTTGAAGCTGCATAATGAGAATGAAATGCTTCTCCACGCTGTCCAGCGGTTGATGAAATGTTTATTATCCTTCCCCAACCTTGTTTTTTCATTATCGGGACAACTTCGTTTGTAAAAAGATAAACGCTTTTTAAATTTACATCCATTGTCTCATCCCAAACCTCCTCTGGCATCTCTCCAATTGCTCCATATGTCCAGATACCGGCGTTATTTACAAGGACATCAATTCTTCCAAAATAATCCATAACTTCTTTCACCATTCTCTTCACATCTTCGGATTTGCCAACATTTCCTTTTACCGCTATGGCTTTTCTGCCAAGCCTTTGAATTTCTTCAAGCGTGGATTTTGCTGCGTTTTCATTAACATGATATGTGATTGCGACATCCGCATTTGCTTTTGCAAATAAAATTGCTGTTGCTCTGCCAATTCCTCTTGAACCACCTGTAATGAGAGCAACACGACCTTGAAGATTTATCATAGTCCCTTTTTGATTTTAAGATAAAAAATCACTCAACAATTGTCAAGTTAAATTCCCCGTATTTGTCAGGATGGTATATGAGTATTGAAAATTTCAATCACTTTATCAGCAAGCTTCTCAAAGTCGGTGCTTTCATCAACATCAAGCCAGATTATTCGCTTATCCTGTCTGAACCAGGTCAATTGCCTTTTTGCGTATCTTCTTGAATTTCGCTTTATTAGGTAAATCATTTGCTCGTATGAAATCAAGCCGTCAAGATAGTCAAAGACCTCTTTATATCCGACGGTTTGAAGTGAATTTAAATTTTTGTCAAATCCAAGTTCTCTCAATTTTTTCACTTCTTCAATTAAACCATCCTTTATCATTTTATCAACCCTTTCCTCAATTCGTTTGTAAAGTTTTTTTCTGTCCCAGTTTAGACCGATTTGAATTGTTTTGAAATTTATCTCGGGTTTTATTTCCTTTTGCATCTGCGAGATTGGTTTGCCCGTGATGTAATAAACTTCCAACGCTCTTATTATTCTTTTTAAATTGTTCGGGTGTATTTTCTCCGCTGACACTGGATCAACCTTCTTCAACTCCTCATAAATTGCTTCTTTCCCAAGTTGGCTTGCTTTTCGGTAAAGCATCTCTCTTAATTCCCAGTCCGCACCCGGTCCTTCAAAAAATCCATCAATCAACGACTTAACATAAAGTCCTGAACCACCAACGATTATCGGAATTTTTCCTCTTGAAAAAATATCTTCAATTATTTCTCTACCTTTTTCACCAAATATACCAGCGTTAAATTCTTCATTCGGGTCAAGTTCATCAATGAAGTAATGTTTTACCTTTTGGCGTTCTTCAAGTGTGGGTTTGGCAGTTCCTATGTCCATATATCTGTAAATTTGCCGTGAATCGGCGGAGATAATTTCTCCATTTATCTTTTCAGCAACTATCAAGGATAGTTTCGTCTTCCCCGATGCAGTTGGTCCAACTATCGCAAGTGCTTTTCTTTCCATAGTTTAATTTCATTTGCCATTGTTTCTTGATGTATTTTCACTCCATCCCTCTTTCCCAATGAGCGGGACAAATTTAAAGCCAAACTTTTTCTTTATGCTAAGTTTATTCTCGTCAATTTTTTTCACGATGTAAAGTTCTTGAACATCAAGGTCTCCAATCGGTATGACGAGACGCCCTCCGACTTTGAGTTGTTTTACGAGTGATTTTGGAAGTTTAGGCGCAGCTGCTGTGACAATTATCCCATCATAAGGTGCGAATTCGCTCCAGCCAATTGAGCCATCTCCAACTGTGCCGATGACTTTATATCCAAGTTTTGAAAGTGTCTCAAGCGCTGTCTTTAAAAGTTCTTCATATCTTTCAATTGTAAAAACTTGAGCGCCCATTTCCGCAAGTATCGCTGCTTGATAACCTGAACCAGTTCCAACTTCAAGAATTTTATCTCCTGGCTTTACTTCAAGAGCTTCCGTCATATAGGCAACGGTGTATGGCTGTGAAATTGTTTGAGAGCAACCAATCGGGAGCGCAGAATCATCATAAGCATAGTGAATAAATGCTTCGGGGACGAAAAGATGTCTTGGAACTTTTTCCATTGCACGCAGGACGTTTTCGTCTTTTATCCCACGCCTTCTCAAAAGTTCAACCATCGCCTTTCTTTCTTCCTCAAATCTTCCCAAATTCACTTTTAAAGTTTGTTTTTCCAGAAAAAACTTTGAACATAAATTGACACAAAATTGAATGTGTCTTTGAAATGTTTTATATAACTTCTCTCACCGTTGTAGATCGTCTCAATGTCAACAAATCCAACTTTGAATCCATGCAGAAGAGCCTTTATCAAAAATTCGCTCTCAAATGCAAACCTGTCACTTTTAACATCAATGCTTTTAATCACTTCAATTTTTATCAATCTGAATCCGCACTGACTGTCAAGAATTTTTTGACCTGTTCTTAACGAGATTAAAAAAGAGGTCGTCTTGTTTGAAAAGATTCTCTCAATTGGCATTGGTTTTAAATTCTTCATCCTGTTTCCAATCACGATGTCAAAACCTTCGTTAAACTTTTCAAAAAATTTCGGGATTTCATCTGGATTATGTTGCAGGTCTGCATCAAGCGTGAGAACTGCGGTATAGTTATTCAACTTTGCAAATTCAAATCCAGTTTTCAAAGCTTTGCCTTTGCCGTAATTTTTATCA
Organism: Candidatus Chryseopegocella kryptomonas; assembly: GCF_001536065.1. Lineage (GTDB taxonomy): Bacteria > Bacteroidota > Ignavibacteria > Kryptoniales > Kryptoniaceae > Kryptonium > Kryptonium kryptomonas. The sequence goes on along the minus strand of NZ_CZVW01000004.1, from coordinate 12,844 downwards.
AGTTTTAAAACATTCGCTCCGGAATTTAAAGCAATATCTCCTGTTTTGTCTGTTGAGCCATCATCAACAACAATTATATCATTTGCTGGTATGAATTGCGAAACTTTTTGGATTAATTTTCCAATTGTTCTTTCTGCATTATACGCTGGGATTACGGCACAAAATTTATTCACTTTGAGAAACCTCTTCAAAAATTTCTTTTGGAGATTTATCCTGCGCTTGAAGTTCTGAAAGAAGTTTTTTCCTCAATCCCTCCGGTGATAATCCACGTGTTAATTTTCCAGATTCAGCTATTGAAATTGTCCCTGTTTCTTCGCTTACGACGATGACAATTGCATCGGAGATTTCGCTCAGCCCCAAAGCTGCTCTGTGCCTTGTCCCAAGAAGAAAATTTCCAATTTTTAATTGTGCGCTCAAAGGAAGCGTGCAAGCAGCTGCTTCAACTCTATCGCCTGAAATTACAACTGCGCCATCGTGAAGAGGAGACCTTGGGAAAAAGATCGTCATTAAAAGTTCTTTCGTCACCTTCGCTTGAATTGGAACTCCGGTTTCAATTATTGACCTTATCCCCGTCTGTCGTGGTATGACAATTAAAGCCCCGATTTGTTTCTGAGACATTTCAGCAACCGCTTCAACTATTTCATCAATTACTGCGGTGACATTTGGTTTAAAGACGAGCCGAAACAGTGGATTATTTCCGACGAGCATAAGAAGTCGTCTTAACTCTGGCTGAAATAAAATTATAAAGGCAAGAACCCAAACATCGCTCACAAATTTTAACATCCAATTTAAAACTTTTAAATTCAACATCTCCGAAACAAATGATAAAAACACGAGAAACAAAAGCCCCAGAAATATCTGTGCTGCTATCGTCCCACGCATCCAAATGTAAAGTTGACGAATTATCAAACTCACAATTAAAATGTCAATCAAATCAACAAGCGAAAGGCGAAGAAAACCTATTTTTAAAATCTCAACCATTAAATTTGAGTTTGTTTAATTTGAACCTGCTTTATTGCATCCACAATTTTAACAACCCTTGCCATTTCCTTAACATCGTGGACTCTAACTATATTTGCGCCATTCCATACGGAGATAGCAACCGCTCCGGCTGTCCCTTCAAGTCGTTCTTCAACCGGAAGATTTAAAACATTTCCGATAAAAGATTTTCTTGAAACTCCAATTAAAACCGGATACCCAAGCGATTTAAACTCACGAAGTCGTCTGATTATTTCAAGATTGTCAATTAATCTCTTACCGAAACCAATTCCGGGATCAACGATAATTTGTTCAATTCCTACGCTTTTCGCTATTTCAATACTTTCGTAAAGATAAGAATAAATTTCGGAGATCACATCATCATAATGTGGATTTTGTTGCATCGTTTTAGGAGTTCCTTTTATATGCATAAGCACGATGCTTGCTTTATAACTTGCGACAATATCTGCCATTTTTTTGTCAAATTTTAAACCGCTTATATCATTTACAATCACTACGCCTTCTTCAAGCGCTTGTCTTGCAACTTCTGATTTATATGTGTCAATTGAAATTGGGACATTGGTTCTTTTGACAAGTTCTTTTATAACGGGAATTACTCTTCTTAATTCCTCCTCAATTGGGACGGGTTCAGAGCCGGGGCGTGTTGATTCACCTCCAACATCAATTATATCCGCACCATCTTCAATCATCTTCATTGCGTGTTCAATCGCAGAATCAAGTGTGAAATACTTTCCTCCATCTGAAAACGAATCCGGCGTGACATTCAAAATTCCCATCACATATGTCCTTTTTGAAAAATCAAAAATTTTTCCGCCAAATTTATAAACTAATTCATCGTTGAAAAATCCATTTTTAGCAAGTTCAATTTTCTCTGCAAGTTCTCTCCCATCGCTGGAAAAATTTTTTAAAGCATTCAAAATATATCCGAGATTTTCTTCTTTGATTGAAAGCAAAAGATTTCTTTTTCCGTTTTCATCTGACTTTGAAACGAAGACATCCGCTTTGAAAAATTTTGCCACCTCTCTTGAAATGAAGAGAGCAACTTCATCGCTTACATTTTCAATTTTGAAGTTCAAATTTAAAAATTTTTCCGGCTTCAATTCAGATGAAATTTCGCTTTCAATCTCGCCAAATCTTGAAATTTCCTCAAACGCTTCTTCCTTACTTGAAATTTTCAAGGTTCTTACTTTCATATGTCTATCTTTGCTGGTTTTATTTTTACTTTGAATGCTTCGCCCAATTCTGAAATTTCAAAATCAACATCAAGAAACTTTTTTATTGTATCCATATTTGTCTTGAGATGGTTTGTAATTTTTGATGTCGTAAATTCCGAGACATCGTTTGCGATTGAAAGCGGAAGCAAAATTTGATCAGCCATATATTCGTCAATTGCTGAATCTGATGAGATGAATTTTAAAAATTTTTCGCACGCTTCTTCGGCGACAACCTCCGCACGTTTCCCTTTTTCGCCAAGATTTGTATAACAGCAGACGGAATTTTCAAAAATTCCAGTTATTGCTATCGTTGTATTTTTTGAATATGATGGCAGGTTATCAATTGTTGTTTCAATTTCGCCGTAATTTTTCAAAATTTTTTCGGCGGTTTTTGCCTGTCTTTTTGCAACTTCATCTGTTAAGTTTGTGTGTGCGGAGTAAATTTGAATTTTCAAAAGTTTCCCACGCTCGGTGAGGTTTAATGCTTTTATCTCGTTTACAGGGTTTATAATTGCTTTAATTTCGCCACCACCGTGCGGATAAAATCCGGCTCTTTTCATTTCAACTTTTATGTTAAGCCCAATTTTGCTCATAAAGTAAAGCCAGCAATTTTTGATGTAATCAAAAGTTGGACTCCACGAAACATGAGTCCCACCGGTGATTGAGAGAACGGAAGTTGCTTCCGCAAATGAAAGTGGCAGATAAAGAGTTTGAAGAACAAGCGAAGTTGAGCCGGCTGTCCCGATGTCAAATTTAAAATTCCCCGCTTTTATCTCTTTTGGGGAAAATTTTATTCTGCTTGATTTTAAGGTTGCACCTTCAACGATTGCATTTGAGATCAGAGCAGACGCTTCAATTGCTTTCAAATGCTGTGCTTGTATTCCCGGATTTGGTCTGTTTGCTCGGATGTTGATCATTTCAAATGGTTTTAAAAGTAAAACGGACAGTGTTAGCGATGTCCTTAAAACTTGCCCACCTCCTTCTCCGATTGACCCATCAATTAAGACGAAGCCAGTTTCATTTTTGATTTTTAACTCCGCCATTTTTCGGTGTGAAAAATTTTTGCTTTTTCAAGTTAAAGATAAACAAAAAAATGGTTTTTGTAAAATTATGCGAATTTACCCAAAAATTTGTTGCGTGATGTTTTGGCATTTCTTATCTTTAAATTGAGATTTTAAATAAACTTTGTGATCATGATTTTAATCTTGATGTTTCTGCCGGGCTTAATCAAAACACAGGATTTGAAAAATTATTTTAAACTTGCTGGCGATGAATTTGGCGTTCCATCTGAACTTCTTGAAGCGATTGCATTTGTGAATACGAGATGGGTTCACATAGAGCCTGAGAAATTTGCTCCACCTTGCGATGGAAGACCACCTGTTTACGGGATTATGGGTTTGAGAGATGATGACTGGTTCGGGCATAGTTTGGTTGAAGGGGCTAAATTGCTTAATCTCCCGATTGAAGTTGTGAAAAAAGATGTTTATCAAAACATAAGGGCGGGTGCATCTCTACTTGCAAAATTTTCATCTGAAAAAGGTTTGAAAAAAGGAGTGTCAAGAATTGAAGATTATAAAGATGCCGTTGCAAAGTTCAGCGGAATCCCACAGCCGGAGATAGCGCAGATTTTTGCTTATGATGTTTATAAAGCTCTTTCAACGGGTTTTGATGGTTTCGGGATAAAAATTGAGAAGATGGATGTTGATTTATCAATTTTTCCGAAAAATTTATTTGAAAAGGCGGGTTTAAAAATTGTAAATCCAGATGAAATAAATTCAGATGATTATCCGCCTGCGGTTTGGGATCCAAGCCCAAATTACACAGCAAACAGACCTTATACGACAAGAATTGTAATCCATGTAACACAAGGAAGTTTTGCAGGTTCTGTTTCGTGGCTTAAAAATCCATCTTCACAAGCAAGTGCTCATTATGTAATTCGCAGTTCAGATGGTTATATCGTTCAACTTGTGCGAGAAAAAGATAAAGCTTGGCATGCAAGATGTTGGAACAATTTTACGCTTGGAATTGAACACGAAGGATACATTGAGAATCCACAGGTTTGGTTTACTCCTATTATGTATCTTGAATCGGCTAAACTTGTGAGAAATATGGTTAACAGATGGAGCATTCCAGTTGACAGCAATCATATCATAGGACACAATTTCTGGCAACAGCCACAATGGCCTGTTGTTCGTCGGGAGTGGGACTTTGCAACTTATGATCCTGCTTCAACTTATCCAACATCCTGCAACAATCATACTGATCCTGGACCGGGTTGGAACTGGAGTTATTATTTAAATTTGATTCGGGCTGATCAAGTTGCTCCGAAAGTTGTTTCTGTTATACCAGAATCTGGGACACGCAATTTCCTTGCTTATAAATCAGTTGTCATCAACTTTTCAATACCTATGGATAAGTTATCTGTTGAGTCAAATCTTGTGATAAATCCAAGAGATACGGTGACATTGATTTGGAGTTCGGATCAAAAAACGCTTGAAATTAAGCCGAACAAGTTTTGGGAATTTTCAACAACATACACTATCAAAATTGACACGGGGGCAAAAAGTGTTTTCGGTTTGAAGATTGATGGAGATGGTGATGGGGTTCCGGGTGATCCGTATATCATTGAGTTTACAACGACAGCGCCGGATGTGACTCCGCCTGCTGTTGTAAAGGGTTATCCCGTAGGCGATGGTGTGAGCATTTATGCTGAGATGAAGTTCGTTTTTAATGAACCGATTGAAAGTGCAAGTTTATCAAGCCGTGTGAGATTGTTTGATGAAAACGATCAAATTGTTTCAATCACGAGCGGAAGACATATCATAAAAGATGATAAAAGCATCGTGACATTTAAACCAGCAAGTGTTTTAATGCGTGATAAAACTTATAAAGTTAAATTTTTGGCTGGGCTTAAAGATTTATTTGGAAATGCAACGGCGGAAGATTATGTTTTCACCTTTAAAACCGAACCCGGATTTTTCTATCAAGGAACTTTGATTGATTCTTTTGAAACGATCGGATCGTGGTGGAAACCATCTCAAAGCGGAAGCACCATCGGGGTTGATACGACGATGACAAATTTCGTGATAACAAGTGAGAAAAAAATAAGCGGTTCAAATTCAGGGAAATTAACTTATAAATTCACGGGTAATGCTGGCGGTGTTGTGAGAGTTTATAACGCATCAAAGCCTGGGATAGCGGATTCGTATGGAGACCTTGGCTTGTGGATTTATGGCGATTTAAGTGGAAATAAACTTGAATTGTGGTTCTACAATCCAAGCAATTACATTGTTGATCTTGGAAACATAAATTGGTATGGGTGGAGATTTATATCTTTACCAATTTCGTCAATTCCTGGGACAAGCAAACAATTTCACAGCATAGTTGTAAGACAAGTTTCGGGCGCAGATAAAGAAGGTGAATTGTATTTTGACGATTTACAGGTTGGTGGGAAAATTACATCTGTTTATTCAAGTGAAATTCCGCTTGATTTTTCACTTTCTCAAAATTATCCGAATCCATTCAATTCATCAACAATTATTGAGTTTAGTTTGGCGGTGAAAAGTTATGTTAAGATTTATGTTTATGATATTCTTGGACGAGAAATAAGCACAATTGTTGATGGTGAATTTGAATCTGGGGTTCACAGGATAAAATTTGAAGCCGATGACCTTCCTTCGGGGGTTTATTTTTATAGATTGATTGCGGGCAAATTTTCACAGACGAGGAAAATGATTTTGATCAAATGATTTTGTTTTCTTGCAACAATGCAACTTTTTTCGTAAAATTGATTTGAAGGAAAAATAAATAAGCCCCCGATGATGAGAAAGTTAATTTTATTTTTGATTTTTTTCACAGGTTGGGTTTTTGCGGATAATTTTGTTTATGTGATAAAAGTTGAAGGCGCAATAAATCCGGCAACAGCGGAATATATTTCAAATTCAATCAAGAAGGCAACCGAAGAAGGCGCTCAATGCCTTATCATAGAACTTGACACACCTGGTGGATTACTTGAATCAACACGTAGCATTGTCAAATCAATTCTCGGTGCGGAAATTCCTGTCATCGTATTCGTCTATCCATCAGGAGCACGAGCAGGCTCAGCTGGCGTCTTCATAACCCTTTCGGCTCATATTGCGGTAATGGCTCCGGGAACAAATATCGGAGCTGCTCATCCCGTCGGGATCGGAGGTGTTGGTGATACATCAAAAGTTATGGAACAAAAGATAACCAATGATGCGGCTGCTTTCGTCAGGACAATCGCTGAAAAAAGGAATAGAAATGTCAAATGGGCTGAAAAAGCGGTTCGCGAAAGTATATCTTCAACTGAAACGGAAGCATTAAAAGATAGCGTAATTGACCTTATAGCGAAGGATTTGAAAGATTTACTTGAAAAAATTGACGGCAAAGTTGTAAAGGTTGATTCAAGGGAAGTTGTTTTAAATGTGAAAGATGCAAGGATAAAATTTGTTGAGATGAACTGGCGTGAGAAACTCCTTGCTTTGATAAGCGACCCAAACATTGCGTATATTTTGCTTTTGCTCGGGATTTACGGAATTTTGTTTGAACTTTACAATCCGGGTTCAATTTTCCCTGGCGTGATAGGTGCAATTTGCTTGATACTTGCTTTTTATTCTCTTCAAGCACTGCCGATAAATTACGCGGGACTTGCTTTGATAATTCTTGGTATAATTCTTTTGCTTCTTGAAATTAAAATCGTAAGCCACGGTTTGCTCACAATAGGCGGTGCAATTTCACTTTTGCTTGGTTCAATAATGTTAATAAATTCACCGTTTGAACTTATGCAAATATCATTAACAGTTATAATAACAGCGGTTGCTTTAACTGTTCTATTTTTCCTTTTTGCAATCGGTATGGCTTTAAAAGCTCAGAGAAGAAAGCCAACGACTGGGAAAGAAGGATTAATTGGTGAAACCGGGATCGCACTTACGCAATTTAAACCAGCTTCAAATGGATGGGCTACAGGTCAGGTCAGAGTTCACGGCGAAATCTGGAAAGCAATGAGCCAAGATGAAATCAATCAAAATGAAGAGATAGTTGTCAGAGGAATTGAGGGTTTAACTTTAAAAGTTGAAAAACTTAACAAGAAGACATAAACCAAAAATGGAGGTCAAGCCATGACGATTTCACTTTTAACTGTAATAATCGTTTTTTTAGTTATCATACTTTCAAGTGCTATAAGAGTTTTGCGTGAATATGAAAGGGGAGTTGTGTTCCGACTTGGAAGATTAATTGGAGCAAAAGGTCCGGGACTTATATTTTTGATTCCGATAGTTGATAGAATGGTAAAGGTAAGTTTAAGAACAGTTGTGCTTGATGTCCCACCGCAGGATGTGATAACAAGGGATAATGTCTCAATTAAAGTTAATGCCGTCGTTTATTTTAGAGTTGTTGACCCTGAAAAAGCAATAGTTGAGGTTGAAGATTATCTCTATGCGACTTCACAACTTTCACAGACGACATTGAGAAGTGTTCTTGGTCAAAGCGAACTTGATGAAATTCTTGCCGAAAGAGAAAAGATAAACCAAAATTTACAGCAGATTATTGATGCCCACACAGATCCGTGGGGAATTAAAGTTTCAATGGTTGAGATAAAGCATGTTGATCTTCCAGTTGAAATGCAAAGGGCGATGGCAAGGCAGGCGGAAGCGGAAAGAGAAAGAAGAGCAAAAGTTATCAATGCAGAAGGAGAATATCAAGCTGCTCAACGACTCGCTGAAGCAGCTCAGATCATCGGTCAGTATCCAACAGCGATACAGTTAAGATTTTTGCAGACGCTTTCAGAAGTTGCATCGGAGAGAAATTCAACGACAATATTCCCGATCCCGATTGAGCTTATAAGACCATTCATTGAAACAGGAGATAAGAAAAAATAAGGAGGCGTAAGTTTTGGAACTACTTGTCGTTGGTTCAATAGCACTTGATACAATTGAGACACCATTTTCGCGTGTTGATGAAACACCCGGTGGTTCGGCTCTTTACATTTCTATTTCTGCAAGTTATTTCACAAGATCAATCGGTCTTGTCGGTGTTGTTGGAGATGATTTCCCTGAGGATGTCATAAGCGAGCTTCAAAGCAGAGGTGTTAATCTAAAAGGTCTTCAAATTATCCCAAACGGAAAAACATTTAGATGGGCTGGGAAATATCACTACGATATGAACACTCGCGAGACAATTTACACGCAGTTAAATGTTTTTGCTGATTTTAACCCTGTGATACCTGATGAGTTTAAATCAAGTGAGATTGTATGTCTTGGGAACATTGACCCTGTTCTTCAAATGAGAGTTCTTGATCAGGTTTATAACCCAAAGCTTGTAATCGCAGACACGATGAATTTCTGGATTGAGAGGAAATACGATGAACTTTTGGAGACATTGAAGCGTGTAAATGTTTTAATCGTAAACGATGCGGAGGCAAGACAAATTGCACGTGAGCCGAACTTGATAAAAGCGGGAAAGAAAATTTTAAATCTTGGTCCAGAGATTGTCATCATCAAAAAGGGTGAGCATGGCGCGGTTCTTATGATTGATAGTATAATTTTTTCAGCGCCGGCTTATCCAATTGAGGCGATTCAGGATCCAACGGGTGCAGGCGATACATTTGCCGGTGGTTTCGCAGGATGGCTTGCTAAAACGAAAGATTTCTCCGAGAAAAATTTAAGACGTGCAGTAATATATGGAAGCGCTATCGCTTCATTTTGCGTTGAAGATTTTGGAATTAACAGAATAAAAAATTTGTCCTGGAACGAAATCCAAAACCGATTTTTCGCATTTAAAGAATTAACAAAATTTGAGGTTGATTGAAAATTAAGTTTACACTGCGTTGAAACAGTATGAGGTCGTAATAAAAGTTATGGAAAAAAATGGTGGTTACGCTACGCTTGGCTATCTTTATGAGAATGTTCTTAAGTTCTTGGAAGAATCCAAAATCAAATGGAAAACTAAAACACCATTTGCAACGATTAGAAGGATAGTCCAGGATAAGCGTTTTTTCTTTCGGGTAAAACCTGGTTTGTGGGCTTTAATTTCATACAAAGATAATTTGCCATATGAAATTCTCGCGCTTCTTGAAGGAAAAGAAACTCCGAAAGAGGACTCAATCCATTCGTTTTATCAAGGCTTGCTTGTTCAGATTGGAGAAATTAAAGGTTTTAAAACATATATTCCGCCACAAGATAAAAATAAGAAATTCAACGGCAGAACTCTTGGTGAATTCGCAAGTTTAAAAGAAATCCTAAACTTTACATATCATAAAATTATTCGGCGGGTGAAAACAATAGATGTCATCTGGTTCAACGAAAGAGGATTCCCATCAAGTGCATTTGAAATTGATCATACCTCCGATTTTAAAAATTCACTTCTGAAATTTCTAGAATTGCAAGATTTTAACGCCAGATTTTATATTGTATCGCCAAAAGAGAGATATAAAGAATTTAAGTCAAGAATTGAGGCAAGTGCCTTTAAGCCGATAAATAGCAGGATTAAATTCTTAACATATGATCAAGTTTCTCGGTGGCATAGCAAAGTTTATGAACTTATGTTGATAGAAAAGCAAATCACAACAAATGCTGAAAGATAAGGTGAGAAAAATTTTTCTACTCGTTTTACTTCTGTCTTTTTCAATCTTTAACTTAAACGCACTTCAAGGTGAAGAAAGAAAATTTTTCATCAACGGTCAACCGACTTTGATCGGAATTGATGCTGGAATGTTTCAAGATACGAATACGAGGTTAAAAGTTGATCTTTCTGGCAAATGGCTTGTAAAAGTTGAAGGAGAAAAAAAATGGTCGGAGATTTTGATACCGTCCGCTTATGATTTTAATGGAAAGGTTATATTCAGAAAAAGTTTTGAACTTCAAGATTCCGTTGTGCATGATAGAGCGCTTTTTCTCGTCGCTTACGGTATAAATTACGAGTGTCAAATTTTTATCAATGGTCAATTTCTCTCAAAACATATCGGAGGTTATACTTCTTTTGTTGTTAGAATCCCCGAGAGGATGTTGAACATAGGAGAAAATGTGCTTGAAATTCGTGTGAGCAATGAACTTAATTCAAAATCTACTATACCATTGCGACCGCAGGTTTGGGCGTGGAGAAATTACGGTGGAATTTACAGAGACATTTACATACTTGCGACGCCAAAAGTTTGGATTGACGATGCGAAAGTCAATTATTCATTCGGGACAAATTACGCCCTTTTGAACGGTGAAGTTGAAGGTTACATCGCTTCGGATGAAATATCAAAAATTTTTGCCGATAAAACTTTTGACTTGAAACTTCAAATCATTGAGAAAGATAAAGAAGTTTTTATAACCGAAACGCAACCAGTTAAGGTCTTGCTTGATAATTCAAGGAGTTTGAAATTTAAAATCCCATTCACAATCTTTAATCCTAAACTCTGGAGTCCTGATTCACCTTCGCTTTACATTTTAAAAATTATTGTGATGAATTCAGGAAAAATTGTTGATGAATATGTCATTGTCACTGGGTTTAGAGATTTGAAAATTTCTAACGGTGACATTTATTTGAATGGGACAAGATTAGTTTTGAAAGGAATTTCAAGGCATGAAGATCATCCTAAATTTGGGAGTGCGTTAAGTTATGAAGAAATGGAAAAAGACATTGTTTTGATAAAAAATATGGGTGCTAATGCGGTTCGCCTTGGGCATTACCCTGCACATCCGTATGTTTTAAATTTGTGTGATAGATATGGACTTTTTGTTTTGGAAGAAATTCCTGTTTGGAATGTCCCTGTTGATATATTGACATCTGCAAGATTTGTTTCGCTTGCGAAAGATTATGTTTCAGAAATGATAAACAGAGATAAAAATCATCCTTCTGTGCTTGCTTGGGGAATTGGAAATGAGTTTGATTCTGCGGATGAAAATGCAAGAAAATATGTCGGAGAACTTGCAAAATTTGTTAAATCAATTGATGATAGACCTGTTTATTACGCATCAAGAATGATAAAAAATGATTTATGTGTTGATCTCGTTGACCTTGCCTGTGTTAATGTTTATGTGGATGATGTTCAAAAGTTTGTTGATTACATCTCTTATTGGAAGAAAAAATATGCGGATAAACCTGTCATAATAACCGAATATGGAAAAGCGGTTCAAATTGGAAATAGGAACGGATATTCCGATCCACTTTCTTATGAGAGTCAAGCAAAGTATATACTTGAAAGATACAGATTGATTCAGGAGAGCGATTTTGATGGTTCATTTGTTTGGATTTTTGCTGATTGGCGTGGCGAAAGACCAATTCTAACGCTTCCCAACCCAGACCCTTATCTTTACACTATGGGAGTTATGTCTTACGATAGGGAGAAAAGACCTGCGTATGAAGTTTTGAAGGCGCTTTATACGGATGGAAAAGTTCCGCAACTTGCAATTGGTGATTATTCGGAAAATATCCCCGCCGTTTACACAATCGCTGGGATAATTCTTCTCTTGTTTTTGTCTTACATTTACTATTCATATCGCTGGTTCAGGGAAAACTTAAATCGTGCAATTTTCAGACCTTACAATTTCTTTGCTGATGTCAGAGATCAATATCTCATTTCAATCGGTCAGACGACAATCATCGCTTTGATAATATCTGCAACTCTTGGAGTTTTCAGCGCTGGAATTTTAAATCGTCTCAAAGAGAATGAATTTCTGGATTACATTCTCACGCATTTAATTTTTGTTGACTGGCTTAAAGTTAAGTTAATTTCAATCATATGGAGTCCTGTTTCGTCTTCGTTTTATTGTTCTTTGTTTTCATTTGCTTTTGTTTTAATTTTAACCTTGCTTGTTCAGTTTTTTTCAAGTTTTGTTAAAGTGCGTGTTTTTCTAACGCATTCGTATTCAATTGTCGTTTGGTCATTTTTACCTGTTATATTTTTGATTCCGATTGATATGATTTTATACAGAGTGATAACTGGCTTTGAATCTGGTGCAGTGATTTTGGGAATTGGTTTTGTTATACTTTTGATTTCCTTTGTCAGATTGATAAAAGGAATTTCAATAATTTATGAGGTAAAGCAGACAAGAGTTACACTTGTGGTTTTAATTTTAATTTTCGTTTTTTCAGCGCTGGTTTTGCTTTTTTATGATTATGAGTTTTCGTCATTTGCATATTTGAAATTTTTGGTAAACATTTTAAACAGTGTAAAATAAAATTTGGCAGGAGTAAATGTATCTATCACGGCTTGAGATATTTGGCTTTAAATCATTTGCTCACAAGGTTGAACTTAAATTTAACGGCGGGATAACTGCAATCGTTGGTCCAAATGGATGTGGAAAAACAAACATAGTTGACGCAATAAGATGGGTTCTCGGGGAGCAAAGGGCAAGCGTTTTAAGAAGTGATAAAATGGAAGATGTCATATTTAACGGAACGAAGGACAGAAAACCGCTTGGGATGGCGGAGGTATCAATTACAATTGAGAATACGAAAGGAATTTTGCCGATGGAGTATTCAGAGGTGACGATAACAAGGCGAGTTTTTAGATCAGGTGAGAGCGAGTATTTCTTGAACAAAGTCCCGTGCAGATTAAAGGATATAATTGATCTTTTTGCTGACACAGGTATGGGCGCAAATGCTTATTCGGTTATTGAGTTAAA
>NZ_CZVW01000003.1 GCF_001536065.1 Candidatus Chryseopegocella kryptomonas | reverse complement strand
CGCTCTAACGAGCACCCCCTCTCTATTTCATAGAGAGGGGGGAAGGGGGGTGAGTCATCAACTATAGAGAGGGGGCTGGGGGTGAGTAAATTGATTTTATCCGCAACTTTGAATATATTTTAACTTGCATTCAAAAATTAAACAGAATTTTTTGATGAACAGAGATGAACTGATCAAACTTGCAAATGAAGCAAAGAAATTTGCCCACGCTCCATATTCAAAGTTCAAAGTTGGTGCTGCAATTCTCACAGAAGATGGGGATGTCTTCACAGGTTGCAACATTGAAAATAGTTCTTACTCATTGACAATATGTGCTGAAAGAGTTGCAATTTTCAAAGCAATTTCATCTGGAAAGAAAAAATTTAAATCAATTGCGATCGTTTCCGACTCAAAAAATTATATTTCACCTTGTGGCGCCTGCAGGCAGGTTCTTATGGATCTTGCTGGTGGGGAACTTGAAGTTATCTTAACGAATTCATCGGGTAAGAAAAAAGTTGTAAAACTTTCACAACTTCTTCCATTTCCATTTACTTCAACCGATCTTAAAAAGAAAAAGGAGAAATGAAAATGGACATAACAGAGTTTGAAAAAATTCCACAGGGAACACGGGGAACCGGCTGGATTGAAGTAATCGCGGGAAGTATGTTTAGCGGAAAAACTGAGGAATTGATAAGAAGAATAAGAAGGGCTCAAATTGCAAAGTTAAAAGTTGCTGTTTTCAAACCGAGGATTGACACTCGTTATAGCGTTGATCGTATAGTTTCGCACAGCGATATTTCAATTCCATCAATAGTCGTTGATAATGCAAAGCAAATTCTTGAACTTGCCAAAGATGCGCAAGTTGTCGGTATTGATGAAGCGCAGTTTTTTGATATGGACCTTGTTGATGTGTGCGAGCAACTTGCAAATGAGGGAAAAAGAGTCATAGTTGCTGGGCTTGATCAAGATTATAGAGGTAAACCATTTGAACCTATGCCACAACTTCTTGCAATTGCGGAATATATAACTAAAACTCACGCAATATGCGTTGTCTGCGGTAACCCGGCAAGCAAAACACAAAGAAAAATAAAAACAGGTGAAAGAATCGTCGTCGGTGCATCCGACATCTACGAAGCAAGATGCAGAAGATGTTTTGAACCACCTGAAGAATAAAAACCAAAAACGGAGCTATTGATGAAATTACTCTCCCTTCTCAATGGTCTTTTGGGGATGGCGGTAATAGTTGGAATTGCATTTTTAATCTCAAACAACAAAAGAAAAGTTAACTGGCGACTTGTTATATCCGGACTTTTAATTCAAATTGTTTTCGCAGTTTTCATTTTAAAAGGAAGAGAACTTGCAAATCTTTGGTCGCCACTTGGATGGCCAAAAATTTTGTTTGAATGGATAAGCAAAGCGTTCGTTGTAATCCTTGGCTTTACAATTGAAGGGGCAAAATTCGTTTTCGGCGATTTAGCAATTAGCCCAGGGCAAAATAATTCGCTTGGATTTTTCTTCGCTTTCCAGGTTTTGCCAACCATTATTTTCTTTTCGTCTCTTATGTCGGTTTTATATTTTCTTGGAATTATGCAAAGGGTTGTTCAAGCTATGGCTTGGGTTATGCTTCGCCTTATGGGAACAAGTGGAGCTGAGAGTTTATCCTGCACTGCAAATATATTCGTCGGTCAAACGGAAGCGCCGCTTATGGTGAGACCATTTATCGCAATGATGACGATGTCTGAACTTCTTGCTGTAATGGTCGGAGGTATGGCAACAATTGCTGGTGGTGTTATGGCTGCTTATGTCCAGATGCTTGGTTATTCATTTGCACAGGCACATAATCTTGATATAATGACTGCACAGGTTAAATTTGCAGAACAACTTCTAGGTGCAAGCGTAATGGCTGCACCTGCTGCACTTGTTATGGCAAAAATTATGTGGCCTGAAACAGAAGAACCTGTTACAAAGGGAACTGTGAAAGTAAAAATTGAAAAAACAGCACAAAATGTAATTGAAGCTGCTGCCGAAGGTGCTTCAAATGGACTTCATCTTGCTTTAAATGTTGGTGCGATGTTAATTGCTTTCATCGCTTTAATTGCAATGACAAATTGGGGACTTGAAAAAATTGGAACTATAGGCGGACTTAATGATTTTCTCATCAAAAAATTTGGAATGCCCCTTAAACTTGAACTAATTTTCGGGCTTGTGCTTCAATATATCGGTATTGCAATCGGAATCCCGTGGAGCGACGCTTTAAATTTTGGAAGTTTGCTCGGGACAAAAATTGTCCTAAACGAATTTGTCGCTTATTTAAAATTTTCAGAATTAATCGCACAAAATAAAATTGTCCTTGAAAAAACGATCACGATGACTACATTTGCACTTTGCGGATTTGCTAACTTTTCATCAATTGCAATTCAAATTGGTGGAATAAGCCCGATGGCTCCAAATAGGAGAGCAGACCTTGCTCGCCTTGGTTTAAGAGCAGTCGCAGGTGGAACACTTGCAAATCTTATGACTGCAACAATAGCAGGTGTTCTCGTAGGTTAAGCGAAAACATTTATTAAAAATTCTATCGGCGTCGCTATTGCTCTGACTATTGAAAAGAAAAGATGTGAAAAAGCAGGAACACGCATTAAAAATATCACGATGAAAATTCCAAAAAATCCAATTTGCCTGTAACTTTCACTTAATCTATCTGGCAAAATTGAACTGAGAATGTGTGAACCATCAAGCGGTGGGATTGGAATTAGATTAAAAACGCCAAGGACAATGTTAAGATAAATTCCGCTATAAAACATTTTAACAAGAAACTCATAAGCAAATCTCACAAAATCTGAATTGAACGAATTAAAAAATCCTTCAAGATTCAAAAGCACAATCACTGCAAAAGCACAGCAAAGAGCAAGAAATAAATTTGAAACAGGACCGACTGCGGAAACCAGAATTGAATCTCTTTTATAGTTTTTGAAGTTGAGTGGATTTATTGGAACGGGTTTTGCCCACGCTATGAAGACACGACCTGCAACAAGAAGTGAAAACAGCGGAACAAGAATTGAACCAAATAAATCTATGTGTGGAACTGGATTAAGTGTTAACCTTCCCATATACTTTGCTGTTGGATCACCGCATTTTAAAGCAATATAACCGTGCATTACTTCGTGAACCACGACGCTAAAGAGTAAAATCGGAATTATGTAAAGCGTTTCCATAACAAAAACGAATTTTTGTTTTTTAAATTCTCATCTTGACTCGTCTCTAAGATACTTTTCTGCAATCTCAATCATTTTCTCAACTTTTTCAAAACCGCTATCTATCGCTTTTTTATCCCTGAGCTCGCGGTAATATCCAGAGACATGCAAAATTATATACGCATTGTCAAGCAAATTCAACAGCACATCTTGGTCTTTTCCGATGTTAAGTTTTTTCAGAAGTTCAGTGTAAGCATTTACATTTTTAAGTTTTTGAATTGCGCTTTTTTCATCAACAAGTTTAAACTTCATAAAAATTGCTTTCAACGCTTCAAGTCCAGCAAGATAAGCAGTTCCACTTGCAATTGAGACATGTTTTAAATCTTTATAAATTCCTGATTTTGTATCAATTCCTGCCTTTTTAAGCTCCTCTTTTGCATTCCTCAAAAGTCGTTTTGCATACGAAATTTTTTCCTTAGCGAGATTTTGCATAAGCGGTTTAGAAAAAATTTTAAAAAAGAGGGAGTGCCGAAGGTGGGAGTCGAACCCACACGGGGTTTTGAGCCCCACGGGATTTTGAGTCCCGCGCGTCTTCCAGTTCCGCCACTTCGGCATTTGCAGTTTAAATATAAAAATTGCAGAGGATTTTTGCAAGTTTTAAATCTATCCACATTAGTTGTAAAAAAGTTGCGTTTATAAGTTTTGTTTTAATAAATTCACTTTGATTTAAACTTAACGAGCAAATTTAAAAACAAAAAAGCAAAAAAATGCCAAAAATAACAATTGCACATAGCCCGGACTCAGACGACGCTTTTATGTTCTACGCACTTGTAAACAATAAAATTAACACCGGTGATATTGAATTCTTAAATGTTTTGAGCGATATTGAAACATTGAATCGCAAAGCATTTGAATCCGTCTATGATGTCACCGCAATTTCTTTCCACGCTTATGCTTATATCTCGGACAGATACATTCTTCTTCCGTGTGGCGCAAGCATGGGCATCGGTTATGGTCCAATAGTTGTTGCAAAGAGAGAAATTCCTCCATCGGAGTTAAAGAACTTAACAATCGGCGTTCCGGGGACATTGACGAGCGCTTTTTTGATTCTAAAAATTTTTGAGCCGAATGTAAATTATAAAGTTATTCAATTTGACAAAATAATTGATTCGGTTTTAAACGGAGAAGTTGACGCTGGGCTTTTGATACACGAAGGACAATTGACTTATTCAAATTCTGGGCTTGTTAAAATAATTGACCTCGGTAAATGGTGGTTTGAACAAACAGGTTTACCTCTGCCACTTGGCGGAAATGCGATAAAAAGAGAACTTGGGGATAAATTGATAAAACAAGTTGCTAAATATCTTTATGAGAGCATAAAATATGCGCTCCAAAACAGAAATGAAGCGCTTGGATACGCACTTAAATTTGCTCGTGATATGGATGATAAACTTGCTGATAAATTTGTCGGTATGTATGTTAATGAACTTACACTTGATTATGGCGAGGAAGGAAGAAAAGCAGTGCAATTGTTTCTTGATATGGGATATGAGCGTGGTTTGATACCGCACAAAGTTAAAGTTGAATTCGCAGAATATTGATTTTTTAAACAAAATCAATTTTCATATGATTGAAAAACTTCTCAAATTGAAAGAAAAAAATCCGAAAATAATCGTCGGTCTAATGTCGGGGACATCGGCGGATGGAATTGATGTTGCTGTTGTGAAAGTTTATAACAGCGGAACCAAGACAAAAGTTGAGACGCTCGGATGGAAAACATTTGCGTTTGATGAAGGGTTAAAGAAAATGATTTTAAGAAATTCACAACCTGAAACGAGTAAAGTTGATGAAATTTGCAGATTAAATTTTCTGCTTGCTCAAATTTATGTTGATTCAATTTTTAAAACACTTGATGAACTTGGGATTAAACCGTCGGAAGTTGATTTAATCGGCTCACACGGTCAAACGATTCAACATCTTCCAAACGAAGTTGAAATTTTTGGCTACAAAGTCAAAGCGACGCTTCAAATAGGTGATCCCGGAGTGATAGCAAAACTTTCGGGGATTCCGACGGTTGGAAATTTTAGAGTCGGAGATGTCGCTCTTGGTGGTGAAGGGGCTCCGCTTGTCCCATATTTTGATTATCTTGTTTTCAGATCAAACAAGTTAAACAGATTAGTTCTTAACATAGGCGGAATTGCTAATTTCACGATCTTGAAGAAAAATTGCGATGTTGAAGATGTTTTTGCATTTGACACCGGACCCGGAAATATGGTTGTTGATTCACTTATGAAATTGTTCTTTGATAGAGAATTTGATGAAAACGGAGAAATAGCCCAGAAGGGAAAAGTTTCAGATGACCTGCTTCAAAAAATGGCACAACATCCTTTTATAAATAAAAAGCCACCAAAATCAACGGGAAGAGAAGAATTTGGCTCTAACTTTGTCAATCAAATTTTGAAATGGTCTGAAGAACTTTCTCTATCCCCCGAAGATATAATTGCAACCGCAACCGAATTCACAGTTTACGCAATTTATAAAAACTATGAAAATTTTGTCAAACCAAATGTTGAAGTTGATGAGATAATCGTAAGTGGTGGGGGAGCGAGAAATAAATTTATGATGTGGGCGCTTGAAAGGTATTTCAATGTTCCCGTTAAATTTACCGATGAATTTGGAATTTCATCCGATGCAAAAGAAGCAATTTGTTTTGCTGTTTTAGCAAATGAAACCATTTCGGGAAATCCATCAAATATAAAATCTGTCACGGGCGCACGAGAAAGAACCGTTCTCGGCGGAATTTACTTCTAAAAGTTTAACTCTGAAAATTTGTTTTTCCCCTTGATGAAATGCTCAATTACGATGCTCTTTTTAAAAATTAATTTACTGTTAACTTTTTTCCGCTTTATCTTTTTTCTGGTTTCAATTCTTTTGCGAATCCACTTTGGCTGACCTAAAATGAAAACGATGTGTGCTTTTATCACCGCTAAAAAATCTCCAAATTTGCCTTTAAAAAGAAATAATATCGCAGAAATTAAGTCAAACAGCATGCGAATCGGAATTATAACCAGTGCATTTAAGGTGTCAAGATTTTTTTCAAGCATAATTAAACTATTCCTGTAATTTAGAAAAGTTTTCCATGGGTTTGTTTTCGGTAGAGTTCCGCCACCGACATGATAGACGACACTTTGCGGAATGCAAAAAATTTTGTAGCCATTTAAATTTGCCCTCCAACACCAGTCAATTTCTTCCATATGTGCAAAGAAGTCCTCGTCAAGCAGACCAATTTCATCAAAAAATTTTCTCCTTACAACCATACAGGCGCCTGTTGCCCAGAAAACTTGTTTTATATCATCATATTGACCGTAATCTTCTTCACAGTGTGAAAAAATTCTGCCACGACAGAAAGGATAGCCCAAAATGTCAATGAATCCACCGCAGGCACCAGCGTATTCAAACTTGTTTCTTTCAAAAAAAGATAAAATTTTTGGCTGACACGCAAAAACATCCTGATTCTCTTCCATAAAATTTATGATCGGGGTGAGCCAGTTTGAGGGAACTTCTATGTCAGAGTTTAGAAGAATTATATAATCACCATCTGCAAATTGAAACGAGCGATTATATCCACCGCAAAAACCATAATTTTTATCAAATTGAACGATTTTGACACCTTGAAAATTATTTCTCACAAATTCAACGCTTCCATCTTTTGAGCCGTTGTCTGCGACGATAACTTCAAAATTCGGATAATTTGTGCTAATTACAGACGGAAGAAATTTTTCAAGAAAATTTTTCGTGTTCCAGTTCAGGATGATAATGCTAACTCTGGGATAACTCATCAAGTGAAGTTTTTAATAAAATTTAAGTTGAACGGGGTGTAAAATCAAAAATTGAAATTTCAACTTGAACTGCATCCGCAAAAACTTGATTTTTTCCGAAAAGATTTTATATTTATTTACAAAAGAAATCGCACGAAGCCATGACCGAAACAAAGAGAAACATATTTGAACTTGTCAGAAGCAATATAATAAATCCACTAAAATTGGAGGGAACTTAGTAGAGATGGAGAAAGTGGCTTCATCTATTGAACAAGCCCTGATTGAAATTCAGGGCGTAAGCAAATCCTTCGGCAATGTTAAAGTTCTTAACAATATCTCTCTTTCCATAAATAAAGGGGAATTTTTCTCGCTCCTTGGTCCAAGCGGTTGCGGTAAGACAACGCTTTTGAGAATTATAGCTGGCTTTGAAAAACCAGATTCAGGCAGAATCATAATTGACGGGGTGGATTATACCGATGCCCCGCCTTATAGAAGACCGGTGAATATGGTTTTCCAGAATTATGCTCTCTTCCCGCACTTGAATGTTTTTGAAAATGTTGCATTCGGATTAAAATATCAAAATTTGAGCAAGTTTGAGATAAAGAAAAAAGTTTTAGAGGCGCTTGAGCTCGTGCAATTGTCGGGATTTGAAAATAGAAAACCATCTGAATTAAGCGGTGGGCAAAAACAAAGAGTTGCACTCGCAAGAGCTCTCGTCCTGAAACCTAAAGTTTTGCTCCTTGATGAACCGCTCAATGCACTTGATCCGAAACTTAGAAAAGAGATGCAAATTGAGCTTAAAAAATTACAGCATAACATTGGGATAACTTTCATATTTGTCACGCACGATCAGGAAGAAGCACTTTCAATTTCGGATAGAATTGCGGTCATAAACAATGGACAGATTGAACAGGTGGGCACTGGATATGAGATATTTGAAAGACCGAGAACGGAATTTGTTGCTAATTTTATGGGAGCAAGAAATTTATTCAATGCAATTTTGCATCGCCTGGGCAAACATATTTTTGAAGTTGAACTTCCAAATCTTGTCAAGTTCAGAATTTCAATGAATGATGAAAAGATAAAACCAATTCCGGACGAATTTAAATTTGTCGTAAGACCTGAAAAAATTTTTATAAGAAAAACTCCTTTGAAAAATTCATCCTTTGTTTCAGTTCCAGCAACCGTTGAATCAAAACTTTACTATGGCGCATCAACGAGTTGGATTTTGAGGGCAAATGGATTTTTGATCTTTGTTGAAGAGCAAAATAGAGATGTTAAGTTCAGGCAGGATTTTTATCCGGGTGAAAAAGTTTACGCTGTCTGGGAGAAAAGAAACATAGTTTTTCTTGAAACAAGGTGAAGGGGAAAATCTACTGGTTGTTTCTCGTTCCGTCCGCTTTCATTCTAATTGTGTTCTTTCTTTTTCCGCTTTTGATAATGTTTTATTATAGTTTTCTTCAACGGGGAGTTTATGGCGGATTTGAACCGATTGAAAATGTTAAAGAGTATATTTTTAATTTTATCTGGCTGAAAAATTACATTCGTGTTTTTGATCCGCTTTACATTCCGATTTACATCCGCTCGCTTTACATTGCTTTTTTGACAACTTTAATTTGTCTTTTGCTCGGTTATCCCGTCGCATATTATATCGCTTTCAAAGTCAAACCAGAGCGAAAAATTTTGTATCTGTTTTTTATCATCGTTCCTTTGTGGACAAGTTTTTTGATAAGAACATATGCGTGGATTTTAATTTTGAGAGATGAAGGTTTGATAAATTTGCTTTTGATGAAAATTGGTGTGATAGATAAACCTTTGCCTTTGCTTTATAATGAGTTTTCAGTTTTGCTCGGTCTTGTATATGGTGAATTGCCTTTTATGATTTTGCCAATTTATGCATCGCTTGAAAGAATTGATATAAGTTTAATTGAAGCATCAAAAGATCTTGGTGCAAATGAATTTGCAACTTTAAAGCGTGTGATTTTGCCATTGACATTTCCGGGTATAATTGTTGGGGTTGTGATAGTTTTTATCCCGACGCTTGGATCGTTTATCGTGTCTGACTTGCTCGGTGGTGCGAAAAGTATGCTTATTGGAAATTTGATACAGAATCAATTTATGATCGCACGTGATAAACCATTTGGCTCTGCGATTGCTTTTGTGTTAAGTGCTTTCGTCCTTTTGTTGCTTTACATATACAGAAAATTTTTGGGCGGGAAATTTGAAGTTTTGTGAATTATTCAATCGTAAAATAGTATTCCTCGGTTACAGGGTTGGTGAGTATCTTTTTACAAATTTCGTCAACAAGTTCTTTTGCCTTTTCTTTATCGTCAGTGTTTAAATAGATTTCAAAAAACTTTCCCGACCTTAATTTTTCAATTCCTTTGTAACCGAGCGTTTCAAGCGCGTGATGAATTGTTTTACCTTGCGGGTCAAGGATTGTATCCTTCAACTTTACAATTACTTTCGCTTTGAGCATTTTCAAAAATTTTTAAATATCAAAATTGAAAATCATCAGGAAGCGGGTTGTTTTCGTCTTCATCTTGATAATTTGTTGTTCCAGCAAGACCGAGTGCTGGCTTAAATGTGTTAATAAGTGATCTTATCGCTCCGAACAGGATGAAGATGACAAACCACGGGAAAATTATTTTCCCTTTTGTTATGATTGCAAGGATAAGACCAAGATAAAAGTAGAGAAATTTTATTGGTGATTGTTTTATTGATTTTAAAGAAAGTTTCGGAATCGTGTCGTATTTAATTGAACTCACCATAAGTAATGAAAGTGCGATGACCATCGGGATCAGGGCATATTTTTCAAGATTTGTCATTCCGCTTTCGCTGTTGTAAAACAAAATTATGTAAGACGCAACGGTTGAAGCGGAAGATGGGATAGGCAAACCTTTGAAAAATTCTTTATCAAATCCAACAAGTTCAACATTAAATCTTGCAAGACGCATCGCTCCAAAGATCATAAGAAGTGAACTCAAGAAAATTCCAATTTCTCCAAATTCGTGAAAATAAAATTTATAAACGAGAATTGAAGGTGCAACTCCAAACGAAATCACATCCGCAAGTGAATCAAGCTCAACTCCAAATTCACTTGCTGATTTTGTCAATCTTGCCATCGCTCCATCAAGTGAGTCAAATATAGCAGCTAAAATTATAAACCAAGCAGATTGAATATATGCTTCGTTCATTGCGTTTAAAATTGCAAGAAATCCAGAAATCATGTTTAAAACTGTAAACAAACTCGGGACAAATATAAACTTATTTCTTTTCATCTAACCTCACCTCTTGATTTTTGCAATTATTGTTTCTCCTGCTTTTACTTTTTGACCTTCCGAGACGAGAAGATCAACTTTATCTTTTGGCATTATCACATCAACCCTTGAACCAAACTTTATCATTCCATATCTTTGTCCGGTTTTCACTTTATCACCTTTTTCAACATCACAGACGATTCTCCTTGCTATAAAGCCAGCAATTTGTTTAACCATAATTTTTAGTCCGTCCTTCGTCTCTATTCCGATTATCTTTCTTTCGTTATTTTCGGAAGATTTTTCGTCAAAAGCAACAATATATTTGCCCGGGACATATTTTAAAAATTTTACTTCTCCGCCTATCGGAATTCTATTTACATGGACATTTAACGGCGACATAAAGATGCTAACTTGAACTGCATTGTCAAAGATAAATTCGTTTTCAAAAAATTCACGAATTAAGAAAACTTTTCCATCAGCTGGCGAAATTATCAAGTCATCTCCTTCCGGTGTTATTCGTTCAGGATCTCTAAAGAAAAAAAGTGTAAAGGCGATTAAAAGCACTAAAAGAAAAACGATCGGAGCTTTTATAAAAACAGGTTTGATAAAAAACGATAAAATTATCAAAACCAAAGAAACCCCAGTGATCCAGATTACAGTTGAAACTCCATACTTTGCTATCAATCTCACATTCCCCATTATGTTGAGATACGCCTTAAAATTTCCGAATAACTTTCACGTATATTTCCAAGATTCAATCGTACTCTTTCAAAGTCAAGCGGTTCATCTGTGTCCATGTCCCATATTCTGCAGGTTCGTGGAGATATTTCATCTCCAAGGACGATATCATCGCCGAGAACTCCGAATTCAAATCTCGCATCAACGAATTTCAAATTTCTTCTCTCAAAGAAAGAACGCAAGATGGCATTAATTTTTGATGCAGTTCTTGTCATCACTGCAATTTCCTCGGGCGTTGATATGTGAAGCGCATAAATATGATATTCATTCACGAATGGATATTGCGATGTGTTGTTTTTATAGTAAAGCTCAATTACCGGTTGATCAAGAACAGTTCCTTTCGGTATCCCGAACCTGTCGCAAAAGTTTCCAGCTGCTATGTTTCGCACAACAACTTTTATTGGGATCATATTAAGCTTTCTCACGAGCATTGAACTTTCATCAACTGGCTTGATATAATGTGTCAGGATGTTGAAATCGCGAAGAAACTCAAATAAAATTGTTGATATTTTATTTCTCAATTCACCGTGTCCTTTCATTTTAAACACAGTTCCGTTTCTCAAAGTTATTGTATCCTTGAATTTCATTATCAAGCAGTTTTCCTCTTCCGATGTGTAAAATTTTTTGTTGTTTCCTTCAAAAACCAGTTCAGGTGTAAATACCTGAATCTTGTTTCTTTTGAGCATAATTGCTTTTGGCGTTAAAGTTTTATCAAAATAATGATAAAAAAAACGCTGTTAAAAAACAAATTTGCAGAGGTTGTTTCTTTCGCTGTGTTTTTTTAAATTTAAATGCAATTTGGGAGGGGTGCCGGAGTGGATGATCGGGGCGGTCTCGAAAACCGCTATCCCGCTAAAAGCGGGATCGTGGGTTCGAATCCCACCCCCTCCGCACTATAAATGTTCGCTTATATCTCCAAAAACAGGATTTACAAGCCGAATGTAATCTTCCATTTTCATCTTAACAACATCGTTATGTGTCCCTCCATTGAAACTTATCTCGTCAATGGATTTGAATTTTTCGTCCATATAAACTGGCACATTATACAAATTCCCGAATGGTGGCATCGCTCCGGTTTCGCAATCGGGGAATAAACTTCTGAATTCGTCTTCAGTTGCAAGCTTCAAATCTCCAACATTTAAAACTTTCTTCGCTTTCTCAAAATTAATTTTGTGATCAGAAGGTATTACAAGCATAAAAAAATTTCCATCGGATTTAACAATCACACATTTTGCAAATTCTTTGCCTTTGATGTGAACGCTTGCAGCAATTTCTTGTGATGTGAAAGCAGTTGAATGAACTATCGTAATATACTTTACCCCGTTTGAGTCAAGATAATTTTTTAATCTTTCACATATCGGCATGGTTTAACCTCCTTAAATTATTTTTTGCTTTTCAGGAGGTCAGGGTTTAGCATGAGTTCAACTCATTTTAAAAATACTTTGAATTATTCAAAAAATCAATCGCTTCCCCCGACGCTTGACGAATTCGTGTAAATGATAATTTTTTGCCCTTCCCTTATCAAGCTACCCCGAATTCCGTTCCATCTTTTCAAGTCAGCGATCTTGACATTGTATCTTTCTGCGATTACGCTCAAAGTGTCACCTTTCTTAACACGATAAATTATTTTGTTCCCATTTAATTCGCTCGTATTTTTCACAGCATATTTTTTGCTTCTTGATGTTGGTTTTTCGTATGAGGAATAATATCGTGTGCCGGAAATATCCGGTATCAAAATCACCTGTCCAACTCGTAAAGATCTTGGATTTACTTTCGGATTAAAACTGTAAAGAATATCAAGTGGGACTCCGTATTTCCTTGCGATTTTATTTAATGTTTCTCCTCTTTTAACTGTGTGAATTATGAAATTTTTCTTTTCATCTTCTGGCAGAGATTGATAATTGGCGATGAAAATTTCTTTTTTGCCTTTTGGAATTCTCAAAGTGTATTTATGCGGTGGCGTATATCCGCGAATTAACTCTGGATTTAATTCAAGGATTGTCTCAATATCTGTTTCGGCGCATTCGGCAATTTTTTTAAGATTTACGCTTGCATCAACTATGACTTCGTCAAATTCAACAGGATTGTCAATTATCTCGGGTGGTTTAAATCCATATTTTTCTGGTTCAAGTGCAATTAATGTCGCTGCTATATACTGCGGGACATAGTTTCTTGTTTCGCGTGGCAAATATCTTCTTATTTTCCAAAAATCAGTTTCACCAGATTTTCTTATCGCTCTTTGGACTTTACCTGCTCCAGAATTATACGCAGCTATTGCAAGATACCAATCTCCAAACAACTCGTAAAGGTCTTTGAGATGTTGAGCAGCTGCACGTGTTGATTTTTCGGGGTTTCTTCTTTCGTCATACCACCAATTTGCTTCAAGACCGTATAATTTCCCTGTCCCTTTGATAAATTGCCAAATTCCAACTGCCCTCGCTCTTGAAATTGCAAATGGACTTACACCGCTTTCAATCATGCAAAGATAAATTAATTCTTCTGGAAGGTTATATTCTGAAAAGATTCGCTTAAACATCGGCATATACTTTCCAATTCTGCTAAGCCACAACTCCATAAAATATCTTCCATCATTCTGGAAATAATCAAGGTAAATTTGAACATAGTCATTTATTACAAGTGGGATTGTCGTTTTAAGTTTTGGGATTTGCTCAATTTCAATTTTCTGACTTGTTGTGTCAACTAATTCTGCAACTTGATTGAGTTTATCCTGAATGTTTGAGATGTATTCTTGTAAAGGTAATCCATGAAACAGGGAATCAAATTTTGCGATGTAATTTTGGTAGAAGGATAAAATTTTAGCGCTTAAAATTTCAAAATCTTTACTCAATTCAACTTCGCTTGTTCTTGAAACTTCGTCAAGTTTTTCCATCGCAGAGTGTATAACTTCAACTGCGGATATTGTATCGCCCTGTTTTATGTATGATAAAGCAAGTTCGTAATCTTTTTTCACTTCATTTAAAATTTTTGATGTTGTGAGAGAGTCATAAATCAATATGTCATTTTTGAGTGCATCTTTGCGTGGGGTTTGTTCTATCTTTGAAGTGTCAGCGTTGTTTGATGTAGTTGAATCGGGTATAGCGCAGATTGTGCTGTCTTGAATAACAAGGTTTTCTTTTATTGCGGAATTTTTAACACTGCAACCGATGGCAAATAAAAAAAGAAGTAGAAAGAACTTTTTATGCATCTCACCTCCGTGAATTTTTGAGTGTCTAATCGTTAAGATATTAATTTGAACTGACAAAATCAAGGTTTTGGGGGAAATTTTGATTTTTAAAGTCCCTCGTGTTATTTTTGAACTTGAAGATTGATTGAGATGCAAAACAAATATAAGTTCTGTGGAATTGAAAAACGATTTGTTTTTGAGAGCGTGCAGGCGTGAGAAGACCGAAAGAACCCCAATATGGATAATGCGACAGGCGGGAAGATACCTTCCCGAATATAGAAAAATTCGCCAGCGTTATGATTTTCTCACGATGATAAAAACACCTGAAATAGCTTCTGAGGTAACGATTCAACCGATTGAGATAATTGGAGTTGATGCGGGTATAATTTTCTCTGATATTCTTGTTTTGCCAGAAGCGATGGGTTTAAAACTTTACATTGATGAGGGCAAAGGACCAAGATTTGAAAAGCATATACAGAGTGAAGCTGAAATTGACAAACTTTTCATTCCTGACCCAACCGATAAACTTAAGTATGTTCTTGACGCAATAAAACTTACAAAGCGAAATATAGATGTTCCTTTAATCGGTTTTTCTGGTTCTCCGTGGACCTTGTTTGCTTATATGGTTGAATCCGAAAGTTTGAAAGATTTTAAGAATGCAAAAATTTTCATTTATTCAAAACCTGAACTTGCACATAAGCTTCTTGAAAAAATTTCAATTGCGGTCGCCGATTTTCTAATAGCGCAAATTGAATATGGAGCAGACGCAGTTCAGATATTTGACACTTGGGGCGGAATCCTTGGCTATGATGAGTTTAAAGAGTTTTCGTTGAAATATATTCGCATCGTGGTTGAAAAGGTCAAGGCAAGGTTTAACGGCAAAGTTCCAATTATTTTGTTTTCAAAAGGAACATGGCAATGGATTGATGAAATTATTAACACAGGTTGCGATGTCATAAGCATTGATTGGACATTTGACATATCGGAAGCGAGAAAAAGAAGTTTAGATTCTGTTTCTATTCAAGGGAATCTTGATCCTGTTGTTTTGCTTTCGGAGCCTGATGTTGTTGTTCGTGAGGCAGTGAAGATACTTGAAAGATACGGTGAAGGCGATGGGCATATTTTTAATCTCGGACACGGAATTTTGCCAGAAACGCCTGTTGAAAATGTGAAAATTCTCGTTCAAACTGTAAAAAGTGAAAGTCAGAAATATCACAAACAAAATTTTTAAAATTGTCATGAAGTTTGAAAATGTTGACATAGAACTTTTGAAGAAATATGATCGCCCTGGACCAAGATACACAAGTTATCCTCCTGCTCCAGCTTTTTCAAAAGATTTCGGTCCAGAAGATTATAAAAATGCGATAATTGAAAACAATCTTGCTAATTCAACTGCTGATCTTTCACTTTATTTCCACATTCCATTCTGCGATACATTATGTTATTTCTGCGGTTGCAATATGCTTGTGACACATAGAAGAGAAACGATAAGAAAATATCTTGACTATCTTGAACGTGAAATTGACATGGTTTGGAGGATGATTTCCCCGGGCAGAAAAGTGACGCAATTGCATTGGGGTGGAGGAACACCATCATATTTAAATCCAGATGAAATAAGAGAGCTTGGAAATTTCATAAATGAGAGATTTGAATATGTTGAAGATCCCGAAGTTGGAGTTGAAATTGATCCGCGTGGTTTAACATATGAGCATATGAAAGCGTTTCGCGAGGTTGGGTTTAACAGAATAAGTATGGGGGTTCAAGATTTTGATCCAAGAGTTCAAAAAGCAGTTAACAGAATTCAACCCGAAGAGATAACGAGGCAAGCGATTGATTGGTCTCGTGAGCTTGGATTTAAGAGCATAAATCTTGATCTAATTTATGGTTTGCCTTTTCAAACGCTTGATTCATTTGAGAAAACGATTGATAAAGTTATTGAGCTTTCGCCCGAGCGAATCGCAGTTTTTAACTTCGCTTATGTCCCATGGCTTAAACCTCATCAAAGAGTTATAAGAAAGGAAGATTTGCCATCTCCGGAAGTTAAGTTGAAAATTTTGAAAATGACTATAGAAAAACTCACCGATGCAGGTTATGTTTACATTGGTATGGATCACTTCGCAAAGCCGGATGATGAGCTTGCAATTGCTCAAAAAGAGAAAACGCTTTATAGGAACTTTCAAGGTTATTCAACACGAGCGGGTGCTGATCTTTATGCGTTTGGAATGTCAGCAATAAGTCAATTTCAAAACATTTACGCACAAAATTATAAAGAGTTGAAAGAATACTACGCAAGAATTGACGAAGGCAAATTCCCAACCGCAATAGGATATAAAATGACACAGGATGATGTGATACGAAAGCATGTGATAATGCGTTTGATGTGTGATATGGAATTAACAAAGAGTGAGGTTGAAGAAAAGTTTAACATAAAATTTGATGAGTATTTTGCAGATTCAATTCCGAAACTTCAAGAGTTTATTGATGATGGTCTTGTTGAGATGACTGGGGATAAAATAATTGTTACATTGATGGGGCGACTTGTTATAAGAAACATCGCAATGTGTTTTGATGCATACATTGATAAAATGATGAAGGAGAAGCCGATATTTTCAAGGACTGTGTAAATTTTAGTTCGCAAGTGGCTTGGGGCTCAAAACTATTGACTTTTAACAAAAAAAATCTTATAATTGCAAAAAGAAGAAATGAAAATTAAGGAGGTTGATCTTATGAAGAGAATTCTTTCGTTAGCAATCGTTTTAATTTCGGCTTTTTCTTTCGTTCTTGCACAGGGTGGAGATTCAATGAAGCCGGAGGTTGAAGCAGCAAAACTTTTCAACGAAGGAAATGCGCTTTTGAGGAGTGGGAATTACAAAGCTGCTATTGAGAAGTATGATCAGGCGTTGAAATTTCAGCAAGATCCAAAGTTTTATTACAACAAGGGTCTTGCTCACAAAGCTTTAAGGCAGAATGAGGAAGCAATCAATGCTTTTAAACAGGCAATAAATCTTAAACAGGATTTCGCCCCGGCTTATAATGCGATCGCTGGAATTTATCTTGTGCAGGGTGATTACGACAATGCAATTGAGAATTACAAAAAAGCGCTTGAATATGATAAAAAGCTTGACGCTGCTGTAAAGGGAATAGTTGAAGCTTTGATTGGGAAATCAAATTCTTTAATTCAGGCGGGGAAATTCCAAGAGGCGCTTGATTTACTTGTTCAAGCAACATCTTACAGACAGGATTATCCTAAAGTTTATGTGATGCTTGCGATCGTGTATAATAAACTTTCACAGCACGACAAGGCGGTTGAGTCGGCAAAGAAAGCGATTGAGTTAAATCCGAAGAGCGCTGATGCGTATTTTGAGCTTGGTATTGCCTACAAAAAACTTGGTCAGGTAGAGGAAGCGAAGAAGGCATTTCTTGAAGCCAAAAAAGACCCACGCCTTGCGAGAAATGCACAGTATGAACTTGATCTTTTGAAAGAACAATAAAACTGTGGATAATTTTGGAGTTAAGCCCGACCTTTACTTGGTCGGGTTTTTTTGTTTTTAAATTTTGGGGTGAATTATGAGTGATGATTTAAAATTTCTCGCAAGAATAGTTTCCGCTGTCTCGCTCGGGAAAGCGAGAAAGCTCAAAGATGAAATTTCAAAAGCTCTATCATCAGGTGTTGACCCTCAAAAAATTGAAGAAGCAATTTTGCAGTGTTATCTTTTTGCTGGTTTTCCAGCAGTGATAGAGGGTTTCACAGTGTTAAGAAAATTTACAAATGGAAATTCTGTTGCTTCTGAATATGATGTGGAAAAATTTTATTCAAATGGGATTGAAACATGCAAGAAAGTTTATGGGAAAAATTTTGAAAAACTCGTTCAAAATATGAAGTCGCTTCATCCGGAACTTTTTGAATGGATGATCATTGAAGGTTATGGCAAGGTTTTGAGCAGAGATATTTTAAGTTTAAAAGAGCGAGAACTTTTGAATGTTGCAATTTTAACATCGCTTGGCTGGAAAAGGCAACTCCTTTCGCATTTAAAAGGTGCTTTAAACACGGGGGCTGAATTCAAAGAGTTATCCAAGTTAATAGAAACAATCTCCGACATCTGCGGGAAAACAAAGATAAACAAAGCCAGAAAAATTATAAAGTTAATCTGAAAATCAAAAGTAAATTATCACTTCATTTGTATCGCTTTTATATTCCGTTCGGAAAGTAGTTAAGTTTTGTGTTGCTGGACCTTGAATAACTTTTCCATCTTTATCAAATTTTGAACCATGGCAAGGGCATTGAAATTGTTGTGATGAATTGATCCAATTCGTTGTGCAACCTTGATGTGTGCAAACCATTGACAGCGCTTTAAAGGTTGTTTGACCTGTGCGAAAAACAATTATCGGTGTTGAATTAACATTAAATGTTTTAAATCCACCAATTTGTGAAAGTTCTGGATTTTCGCTCAATTTTATCGTGAAAGTTGTCCCCTGAGGTGGTCTTACAGGGTTTGAATCTTCTTTTTGACAACCCTCAAATAATGTCAAAAAAGTTGAAGCGCTCATTGAGGCAATTAAAAATGAACCCGTAAGTTGAACAAATTGACGCCTTGATAATTTATCTTGCTTCATTTCTTTGCTCTCCTTTTTTTGTAATTTTTAACATCATTATGGTGAAAGCAATTCCAAGAAAAATTCCGAAAATCATCATTTGATGCCGTTGCAAATCAATAAAGTTTGAAACGACATTACCAGATATAACTCCAAGCGATGTAAAAGTTATAGCCCAGATTAAAGCACCTGCAAAGTTTAAAATTGAAAATTCAAAATGCGTTATATTTGACAGCCCAAATGCAACGGGTATTAAATTTCTTAATCCATAGACAAATCTTGAAAAAAGCAAGAGAAAGGTTTTGTATCTATTCATCAAGTTCGTTGCTTTTGCGAGTTTTTCTTTTAGATTTTGGGGGTCGGATAGAATAAATTTTGAGCCAAATTTTGAAAGTGTAAAGAAAATTTCTCCATTTATTGTTGAAAGAAATGTTGCAATTAAAGCGACATTCCAAAATTTGACCGCTCCTGTGTAAATCAAATGACCAGCTCCAAGCAATGCAACCTCACCTTGAAATATAATTCCAAGCGCAATGCCAATGTAAATTGTTAAGTTTGAGATCATAATCCTAATTTATCTGCGATTGATTTCATTGCGTCAATTACGAATTGAATATGTTCATCAAGCGGTATTCCAAGTTCTTCTGCGCCTTTGTAAATGTCGTTTCTATTTACAGACCTTGCGAATGCTTTATCTTTAAGTTTCTTTTTCACAGATTCAACCGTCACTTCTTCAAGTTTTTTATTTGGTCTTACGAGCGCAACGGCAGTTATAAAACCGCATAATTCATCGCAAGCGTATAAAACCTTCGCCATCAGAGTATCTCTTGGAACTCCTGTATAATCGGCGTGTCCGAGGATTGCTTTGCGTATATCTTCGGGATAACCTCTTTCTTCAAGGATTTTTGAGCCAACCCATGGATGTTGATCTGGGGTTGGGAACTTTTCATAATCAAAATCGTGAAGCAATCCGACGATCGCCCATTTTTCTTCATCTTCTCCAAATTTTCTCGCATAAGCTCTCATTGCTGCTTCAACAGCGAATGCATGTTTTCTTAGATTTTCGCTCTCGGTATATTCAAAAAGAAGTTTTAGAGCATCTTCATATGAAGGCATTTTTCACTCCTTGTTTTTTGTTTTTTCAATTCTTAAATCCATACCCCACATCAATTTTGAACGCAGAACATCAAAGTATGTCACTTCAAGACGTTTTACAAGTTTAATTTTATAATTTGCTTTTTTGACAATTATCTCAACCGGCGGTTTAAGTTTATGTTCAATTTGTCCATCTGCTGTGAGAAGAATTTCTCTGTCGTAAAATTCAATTTTAATTTTGATTATGCTATCATCTGGAATAACCACGGGTCTTGCTGTTAAGGTGTGTGGGCATATCGGGGTTAATGTTATAACATTGCTTGATGGTGTGACTATTGGACCACCAGCAGCAAGTGAATATGCTGTTGAGCCAGTTGGGGTTGATATTATCAATCCATCTGCCGTGTAAGTTATTAGATATTCGTCGTTTATGAATGTTTCAATATCAACTACACGAGTTGAGCCCGCTTTATCAATCACGATGTCATTTAATCCGAAATATGTTTCACTTTCACCTTTGACATTTGCTTCAAGAACCATTCTCTCTTCAATTCTGTATTTTCCTTCGCAAATTTTTTTGATGAAGTCAAAAACATCTTCGGGTGCAACCTCAGCAAGAAATCCGAGTTTTCCGAGGTTTACACCAAGTATTGGAATTTGAAGAGAGCCAACGAGCCGTGCTGTTGCAAGAATTGTTCCATCTCCACCGAAGGAGATTATCATATCCGAGTTTTTTAGGAGTTCATCTGTTGTGAGGACTTTTTCAATTTTGTGTGAAAATCTTTTTTCAATTCCATCTGCTATTTCTTTCTGTATGTAGAATTCTATTTTTTCTTTTTCAAGATTTTTTGATAGGTCAAGGACAGCCCCGTAAAGTGCTTCTTTTGCAAGGTTGCCTATTATTCCAAATTTCATCAGAAATGATTTGTTTATTTATGATTGGTTTTGTGGCGTTGGTTCGCTTCTTTGCTTTTTCTCGTTTTCAATCTCAAAGAAATAATTTATCTTCAATTGTGAGATTGAGTATTCAAGGAATCGTGATTCATCTTCCGTCAGGTTGCCTTTCGTTTTTTCTTTTAGCATATCAAGAAGTTCAATCGTTAATTTTGCTTCGTCAAGTTTCTTTTCAATTTTTCCAGTTATCGGATTTGGAATTTTTCCAAGTTGTTCCCATCCTTGCGTGTAAAGGATAAAGACAAGTTGTTCAAACAAAGTCATATCTTTCATAGTCGTTTTTCAACTTAATTTGCGACTTTATTTTTGATAATTTTAGCAAAATGAAAAGATAAAATCAAACATAATCACGAGAACTCACCCCCTAACCCCCTCTTTATTTGATTAGAATAACTCACCCCCTAACCCCCTCTCTATGTGATAGAGAGGGGGAATTAAAGGGGGTGAGTAAAAAAACTCACCCCCGTCCTTACGGACATCCCATCTCTATTTGATTAGAATAACTCACCCCCGCTCTAACGAGCACCCCCTCTCTATTTCATAGAGAGGGGGGAGGGGGTGAGTAAAAAAATTAACTTACCAACTTTCTATTCCGTAGAGAGGGGAAAGGGGGTGAGTAAGAGTGAGTTAAAAATTTTTTCTCCATTCAACTTTTTCAATATTTTTCGCATTTGATCTGAAAACACCTGCTCCTTCTTCGTCGGTTCTGTGAATTTTTGCTCCAACAAGTGCGTATCTTCGTAAAACAATGTCAGATGGATGATTGTATTTGTTATATTTCCCAACGGATATAACAGCCCATTGAGGTTTGACTTTTAAAACAAACGCTGGCGAACTGCTTGTCTCACTTCC
The DNA here is from genome assembly GCF_001536065.1 of Candidatus Chryseopegocella kryptomonas. GTDB lineage: Bacteria > Bacteroidota > Ignavibacteria > Kryptoniales > Kryptoniaceae > Kryptonium > Kryptonium kryptomonas. The sequence continues at coordinate 118,055 of NZ_CZVW01000003.1, read as the reverse complement.
GTGATGTCCAACTTTAATCCAATCGCTTTTCAAAAATGTATCATAAACTTTCAACATCGCTTCTTCTGCTTCTTTTTCAGCATCACCTGTTAAAAGAAACGATGTTTCGCCATATTGAATTTTTATCACCACTGATGAATTGTTTACACTGTGTCCAAGCCCGTATCTGTCTTCATTATCTTCGCTTTTAATAAAATTCGGTGTCGGATGTAAAACATAAATTCTTGCCACATCTGAAATTTCAATTTTATTCCCGGCTCGTGCGGTTATATGTCTTATTCCTTTTGACTGAATTAAATCAAGATATTTCCTGTAAATTGCAGAGTTATATTTCAAGCCATTGTCAATAACCATTCCGACATCAAATTTTTCAAGTATGTAGGGAATTCCGCCGATGTGGTCATTGTGTGGATGTGTTACGAGAATCGCATCAAGTTTTTTAATGCCTTTTTTCTTTAAAAATGGCTCAATTATTCTTTCGCCCGGGTCAAAGTTGAAAGTTTTATTTCCTCCGTCTATCAAAAGAGTTTTTCCATCTGGAAATTTAGCAAAAATCGCATCGCCCTGACCGACATCAAGAACCGTTATCTCAAAGTCCGAACTTTGCGATGAAAATTTAGCCGATGTTAATTCAGAGATTACACCATTTGGAGCAAAGTAAATGTAAAGATTTGCCAAAATTAACAATGCGAAAATTATTCTCTTCATCGTGTTTTGAAATTTTATTTTTGAAAACGCAAGAAAGAAGATTAAAGCAACCACAATGTAAATAGCAACCTCTTTCCCAACATCAATGTAAGCAAACGGAATTTGTGCAAAAAATTTAGAAAAAGAAATTGTTAATTTTAAAATGAACCAAAGAGAATTCGCAAATGTTTGAGCGATAAAATTTGAAATCGGGTAAAACAAGAACATAGCAAAACCAAGTGGAACTGCCATTCCGACGAGAGGAACTATGAAAACATTTGCGATGATTGAGATAAATGAAATTTTGTTGAAATATGTGATTGTAAATGGAAGCGTGAGAATTTGTGCACTCAATGAAACAATCGCAAGAGATAAAATTTTTGAGAAATGCCCACGATTTAAAAATGTTAAGTTCTTTGAAAAAAATTTAAAAATGCGTGGGTAAAAATAGACGATGGAGGCAACGGCAGAAAACGAAAGTTGAAATCCAGGATGAAAAATTTGTTTTGAATCAAAGAATAAAATTATAATTGCAGAGACGCCAAGCATGTTAAAAACATCAACTCTTCTTTCAATCGCCATTCCTGTTAAAATTATTGATGCCATAATAACTGCTCTCACAACCGAAGGAGGCAAACCAACAACAAAAGCATAGACAAACAAGGCAATTATCGTCAGGATAACTCTCAAGGATAGTCCAACTCTTAAAAAACTCGTCAAAGCGAAAAACATCGTCGTTATTATCCCAACATGAAGCCCCGAGACAGCGAGAATGTGATAAGTTCCTGTGTTAATGAAGTATTGTCTTATATCTTTTGATATTTCACCACGATAACCAAGCGTTAAACCTTTGATGAAAGATGCTTCCTGCTCGGGTAAAAGTTCATCTGCGATTTTTAATCCGACTTTTCGGATTTTAAACGCAAAACTTTTTAATGTTTCAATTGGCTCTGAAATTCTTGGTTTGAATTTTTCAACTATCTTGATATGGCTCAATGTGTAAGATAGGAAAACTGCGTCAATGTCGTTGATTTTAAGGTATCTTGCGAAGTCAAATTCTTCTGGATTTCTTGATTTTATCGGCTCTTTTAAAATCCCAATTAGTTGAATTTTATCTCCATAGTTTAAATCTTGAAGTGTGTCAAGCGGTGATTTTCCTCTTCGGATTGACACGAAAACATCGCCAAAAACATTTGCACTGTAATTTTCGGAGAAAATTTTTTGAGCGGAGATTACAAAATTTGTTCTGTCTTTTTTTACTTCAAGAGGTGAGATGATCTTGCCTTGAATTTTTACAATTGCGGTATCGTTGGCGAAATTAACGATTGAATTTTGAAGTTGAAATTTTGAGTCGGAAAGATACTTTAACGCACCAACGATGAGAACAAGAAGATAAAACGATAGAAATTTTGGAGTGTTAAGTTTAAAAATCAAAAATCCAAAATAAAGCGCAGTCAAAAGCGAAAACAAAAAAATCAAAATTTCAAATTTTAAATCAAAGAAGTATTGGATTAGAATTCCCGATGCAAGAGCAAGCGAAAATTTTAAAGCAGGTCTTCTTCTCACACAGAAATTGAAATTCCTATGTTAAAAATTTTATCAGCTGGTTTTGCAAGTATCAATTTACCTGTCGGTTTTCCTGTTTCTCCTATCTCTGGGATCATCCTCGGTTTGTTGTCGTAATTTAGTGTAAAGTTAAAGCTCACAGCGAGGCGATTTGTGATTTTAAAATTTAGATAAGTTTGCGAGTTTATCCTGTAATTTTCAAACTGTTGAAAATCAACGAAGCAATTTGCATTGTTCCCAAATTTTATGTTTTTGTTGAAGATTATCTCAAATTCAGGTTTTAGAAGTGCAAAGAAAATTTCATCATCGGAGCTTCCAGAGACGACGAGATTATCTTTTGAGTAATCAACGCCAAGTCCAATTTTAAGTTTTAGGGTATCAACATTGTAAAAGAAATTATACCCAGCTCCTAATTGAACATTTCTCCTTGACCAGTAGCCACGAAATTTATTCCCGGATAATCCAGTTGAGATGAAAAGATAACTTTTTCTTTTGTCCGTCGTGAACCAGTCAATTCTTGTTGAAATAGTCCAATTATTTGTCGTCTCAATCCTTGGACCATTTCCGTATTTTGATGTCCCGTATGCGAGATTAAATTTTGTGTAGTAGATAAATCTCTCAAAAGGCTTTTTTATGTCTGAGTCAATTGTCAAGATTCTCGTGTCTGAGTTTCCCGCTGTGAGCGTAAATCCGAGAGTTGTTTGTAGTTGAAGCGGTTGTGATTTTGGTTTTTGAATTTGATCAGGTTCGTCCATTGAAAAAAGCAATGTCGTTGTAATTAAAACGATAACGAAAAATTTTTTATGCATTTTGAAATTTTAATTTTGGTTTAAAATTTCTTCAAGTTCTTTTTTGTCAATCACTTCTTTTTCAAGCAGACGATTTGCAAGTTTGTCAAGTTTTTCTCTATGCGTCTTTAAAATTTCAAGTGCTTTTTGATAACTTTCATCAATTATCCTTTTGACTTCTTCATCAATGAGTTTTGCTGTTTCTTCGCTGTATGGTTTTGAGAAAGGACCACGGTTGAGAAAGTCGGTTTCTTCAATTTCGGCAAGAGAAATGTGTCCAAGTTTTTCGCTCATTCCATAGGTTGTCACCATAAGTCGTGCAAGTTCAGTTGCTTTTTTAAGGTCATCGTGCGCACCAGTTGAAATTTGCCCAAAGACGATTTCTTCAGCTGCTCTTCCACCGAGAATGCCAGCAATTTTACCAAGCAATTCTTCTTTCGTCAAAAGATATCTTTCTTCCGTTGGAGTTCTTAATGTATAGCCCAAAGCGCCGATGCTTCTTGGAACTATTGAAACTTTTTGCACAACATCAGCTCCGGGAAGATAATAACCAACGATTGCGTGTCCGGATTCGTGATATGCGACGATCTTTTTCTCTTTCTCGCTTATAACTTTACTTCTTTTTTCAAGTCCTGCGATAACTCTTTCAATTGCTTCCTGAAAATCGGACATTTCAACTTTATCCTTTCCTTTTCTCGCTGCAAGAAGAGCAGCTTCATTACATACATTTGCTATTTCAGCCCCAGCAAATCCCGGCGTTTGTGCAGCAAGCGATTCAAAATCAACATCATCTGCTAATTTCAAATTTCTTGTGTGAACTTTGAAAATTTCAATTCTTCCTTTCAATCGGGTCTGTTCAAGACAATTTGCCTGTCAAATCTTCCGGGTCTCAAAAGAGCTGGGTCAAGGACATCAGGTCTATTTGTCGCAGCCATTATGATTACACCAATGCTTGAATCAAATCCATCCATTTCAACAAGGAGTTGATTAAGCGTATTTTCTCTTTCATCAACACCGCCGTAGACAACTCCTCTTGCTCTTGCTTTTCCAATTGCGTCAATTTCATCAATGAAGATTATGCACGGTGCTTTTTCTTTTGCTTGTGCAAAAAGATCGCGAACTCTTGCTGCGCCGACGCCAACAAACATTTCAACGAAATCAGACCCACTAAGATAAAAGAAAGGAACTCCGGCTTCACCTGCAATTGCTCTTGCAAGAAGTGTCTTCCCAGTTCCGGGTGGACCGACTAAAAGGACGCCCTTTGGGATTTTCGCGCCAAGTCGTTGATATTTTTTTGGATTTTTGAGAAAGTCAACTATCTCTTTGACTTCTTCAATCACTTCGTCAAGCCCTGCGACATCGTTGAAAGTGACTTTGTTTTTTTCATCAGCTGCGTAAATTTTCGCCTTGCTTTTTCCAAATGTCATTACATTTTGAGTTGGTGAAAATCTTCTTATCAGCAAAGCCCAGAGAAAAACAAAGAATGCAATCGGCAAAATCCAGTTTAAAAACAAATCCCTTCCCCAGTTGCTCTCAATTACACCACGATAATCAATCCCGCGTTCTTGAAGTTCTTTTATCAAATTTTCGTCAGGCAATTTTACAACTTCAACCGTCCTTGGGATTTTCTCACGCTCCGAGACATCTTTTTTAAAGGTCACGATTAATTTTTCGTTCCCGATCTGGACGGATTCAATCTCATCTTTTTGTATCCGGTCTTTGAATTCTTTGTATGAAATTTCTTTCATCGGTGGATGAAGCACGAGATATTGAAGCAGGATGAGAATTATTATAGCAATGATGTAATATGCAATTGAAAATTGTGTTTGCTTCTTCATTTTTCTTCACCTGTTAATTTCTTTAGTTGGTAAATTCTTACCCGACTGATTATGTATAAAACCAGAATCACAATTGCAATAAGGACCCAGCCATAGAGTTGAACCCGTTGGATATCTCCGATAAATTTTTCAGCAGCGTGTCCAAAGTAAAAGCCAGCATAACCAAAGCTCACAGCCCAAACAAAAGCAGCAATTACATTCAAAATTGTGAACTTAACAAAATTCATTTTACCAAGCCCGACAAACATCACAAGCGGAGTTCTTATGCCGTAAAGATACCTTGCCATGAGAACAACAGCGGAGCCATATTTTTCAACATAATGTTTTGCTATCGTGTGATATTTGTTAAATTTTTTTGATTTTTTCAAGAGAAAATCACCATTTTTTCGCATCAAATGAAAGATGATCTGATCCGCAAGCGTTGAACCAATAAACGCAGATAAAATTGAAAGGTGAAGGTCAAGCAAACCTTGATAAGCCATAAATCCAGCTATCAAAAGAATTGTCTCACCCTCAAAAAGCGTTATCAAAAAAATTATTATGTATCCGTATTTCTGTAAAAGTTCCTCCATTTTATTCTCCCAGCGCCTTTCTTACTTCTTCCTCGCTCATTCCAAGATAATGACCAATTTCGTGTAAGACAACTTCTCTTATTTTAGTTTTCAATTCTTTCTCGTTTCTGCAAATTCTTTCAATGTTTGCTTTGAAGATAAAAATTCTATCTGGCGTTGCTGGATACATTCCGTAGCTTGTGCCTCTTTTTGAAAGTGGTATCCCTGTGTAAAGTCCAAGCAAATTGTATTTGCTTGCTTTTGTCTTTTTTAGTTCGTCTGAATCAGGATAATCCTGAACAATGAAAACGACATTATCAAGTTTTTGCTTTATCTCTTCGGGCAAACTTTCTATTGTTTCTTCAACTATTTTTTCAAATTCTTCACGTTTCATAGTTTAAAGTTCCTTCGCAGATAATTTTTACGCTTCCTTCAAGAGAGACAAATTCAGGTTGAGATTTATTCCTGTCGTAAAAAATCGTTAAAATTTCACCGCTTGATGTTTTAACTTTTAATGGGAGATTGAGATTTTTTATTTCAACCGAAGCTATTGCGCTTGCAACCGAGCCAGTTCCACAAGCAAGCGTCTCACCTTCAACACCACGCTCGTAAGTTCGCATTCTTATTGTCTCGTTATCTATAACTGCAACGAAATTAACATTTGTTCCATTTTCAAATTTTGGATGATAACGAAGTTTTCTGCCGAGCTGATTCACATTGATCTTTTCAATGTTCTTTATGCTGTTTTCATCTGTAAAGACGACAAGATGAGGTGCGCCAGTGTCAATAAAGTGCGCTTTGAAAAACTTTTTGCCGAGTTTAAGTTTTAAATTTAATTTCTTTGTTTGTGGAAACGGCAAAAATAATTTGACTTTTTGCTCGTCAATTATTTCTGCGTGGTAGAGTTTTCCATTCGCTTCAAAGGTTGTTTTTCCCTTTGAAATTCCAAGGATAAACGCAAGTTTTGCTACGCATCTTCCACCATTTCCGCACATTCCACCGAAACTTCCATCTGAATTAAAATAAACCATTTTAAAGTCGGCAATTTCGCTTTTTTCAATCAAAATTATCCCATCGGCTCCGACGCCAAAGTGTCTATCGCAGACCCATTTTGCGAGTTCAACGGGATTTTTAATCTTGCCATTGCGATTATCAAACATAATGAAATCATTTCCAGCGCCTGTCATTTTGAAAAAGTTGAGTTTCATTTGCCAAATGATTTAATTTTTGAGCCACACAGGTTGAATTTAAGAATAATTGCTAAATTTTTGCAATTTTGAACTTTATTTGAAAAAGCGTTATATTTTTTAAGTGAAATTCAGGTGTTCTTTTTGGGCACGTGGCGGAATCTGGTAGACGCGCTGGACTTAGGATCCAGTGGGTAAAACCCGTGGGGGTTCAAATCCCCCCGTGCCCACGAAAAAATTAAAAAACAAAATTTGTGGAGGACATAGCTGGTGGAGTTAAATGTCAACAGATTAAGTCAAACTGAAGAAGAAGCGGAAATTAAGCTTAGTTGGGAAGAACTTAAACCTTATTTTGAAGAGGCATACAAAAAATTTCAAGCGGAAGCCGAGATCAAGGGCTTTAGAAAAGGGAAAGCCCCAATTGAATTGATAAAAAGACAATTCGGAGAACAAATTGAATATGACGCACTTGATGACATTGTGAATGATGTTTATCAAAATCTTGTCAGCGATAAAAAAATTGAACCAGTTGGGACACCAGAATTGCTTGATGTTGATTATAAGCGTGGTGATTCGCTCGTCTTTAAAATAAAATACGAAGTTCTCCCAGATATTCAGATTTCAAATTATAAAGATTTGAAAGTTGAGAAAATTGTCCATGTCGTTGATGAAGGTGAAGTTGAAAATGAGATAAAGAAACTTCTTATTGCGAATGCGTCTTACGAGGAAACAGATGAAGTTAAAGGCGAACTTTATAGAGTGACAGTTGATCTACAGGGTGTTGATCAGAATAATCTTCCCGTGCTTGGAAGAAGAAGTGAAAATGTTGTCATTGATCTTGATGATGAATCAATTGTTCCGGTTTTGAGGGAACGACTTTTGAGGGCGAAAAAAGATGATGAATTTATAGTTGAGCTTACGGTTGATAACAAACCTGAGAAAGTAAGGGTCACGGTTAAAAAGATAGAGAGAAAAATTTTGCCTGAGTTAAACGATGAATTTGCATCAAAGGTGACGAATGGAAAAGTTAACACTGTTGATGAATTAAGGGCATATATAAAAGATGAGCTCGTGAAGTGGTGGAATGAGTATAGCGAATTAAGATTTTATGATAATATAATTTCCGAGCTTGTGAGGACAAATGATTTTGTCGTTCCGGAGAGTTTAGTTGAGGATTTTTTGAGGAGCATGCTTGATGAGGAGAAGAGTAAGTATCCGGGTGAGAAATTGCCACCGGATTTTGACGAGCAATTTTTCAGGCAAAAAAATAAAGCTGATGCGGTTTTTAGCGCTAAATGGTATGTGATAAAGAATAAAATTGCGCAGATGGAAGGAATTGAGCTGACAGATGAGGACTTTGAAAAATTAGCTGAAGAGGATTCGGCAGAGGTTGGAATTGAAAAAGAAAAATTGATTCCTTTTTACAAGAGGTCTGAGCACATAAGAGAAAAACTTTTAAATCGCAAGGTTCTTGAATTTTTGAAGGATAAGGTTACGGTCGTTGAGAGAGTTGTTTAAAATTTAAGTGAAAAAATTCTTATGGAAATTTTCGGTATTGCGCTTACAGTAATATCGCTAATCCTTGCTTATCAGGCGTGGCAGAATGGTAAATGGATGAAGCAAGCACATCGCGAAACTATGGCTATGGTTCAAAGCATAAAGGAAATGACCCAACAGATAAGAGAGGATGGGCAACGTTCAAGTCAAGAGACGAAAGCATTGTTAGAAAGAATGGAGCAACACGCATTACAATCAAGTCAAGAGACAAAAGCGTTGTTAGAGAGGATGGAGCAACACGCATTACAATCAAGCCAAGAGACAAAAGCGTTGTTAGAGAGGATGGAGCAACACGCATTACAATCAAGTCCAAGAGACAAAAGCGTTGTTAGAGAGGATGGAGCAACACGCATTACAATCAAGTCAAGAGACGAAGGCGTTGTTGGAGAGGATAGAGCAACACGCATTACAATCAAGTCAAGAGACGAAGGCGTTGTTGGAGAGGATAGAGCAACACGCATTACAATCAAGTCAAGAGACGAAGGCGTTGTTGGAGAGGATAGAGCAACACGCATTACAATCAAGTCAAGAGACGAAGGCGTTGTTGGAGAGGATAGAGCAACACGCATTACAATCAAGTCAAGAGACGAAGGCGTTGTTAGAGAGGATGGAGCAACACGCATTACAATCAAGTCAAGAGACGAAGGCGTTGTTAGATAGAATAGAGCAAAGTATGGTGCGTTCAAGTCAAGAGACGAAGGAAATTTTGTCCAAGATAAGTGAATATTTGGTTAAGATTGATGAAAGGATTGGTCAATCAGAGCGAGAGTTTAGAACTTTGCTTGAACAAATTCACAAAGGTCAGGAAGAAGCGAGGAGAGAGTTTGCAAACGCAATGAAATACATTTCAGATTTAATCGTTGCAGATGGAGAAAAGACGAGACAACTTTTGAAAACCAGAACCTGAAAAAAATCAAAAACAAAATTTAACTTTGTAAAGCTATGGGCGTGAAAATTTATGACCAGTTGGTTCCAATTGTGGTTGAGCAGACAAGTCGTGGTGAAAGAGCTTATGATATTTTCTCACGACTTTTGAAAGAAAGAATTGTTTTTATCGGAACACCCATTGATGATGCTGTTGCGAGCTTAGTCATCGCACAACTTCTTTTTCTTGAATCTGAAGACCCGGATAAAGATATATACCTTTACATAAACAGCCCTGGTGGTGTAATTTCAGCAGGTCTTGCAATTTATGACACAATGCAATACATAAAGCCAGATGTTGCAACGATTTGCATTGGAATGGCTGCAAGCATGGCTGCAGTCATACTTGCTGGTGGCGCTAAAGGGAAAAGAACTGCTTTGCCGAATTCAAGAATCATGATTCATCAACCCTGGGGTGGTGTTCAAGGAACGGCTGCGGATATAAGAATTCAGGCTGAGGAAATTTTGAGAATGAAGAGAAAGATAAATGAAATACTTGCGAAACACACCGGAAAACCAATTGAACAAATTGAAAAAGACACAGACCGAGATTACTACATGTCGGCTGAGGAAGCAAAGGAATACGGAATAATTGACCAGATACTTGTCAGAAGAGAAGTTCCTTCAACAAAGAAAAGGTAAAAAGAATGTCAGAAAGACCTGATTTTAAATCAAAGCCAGTATGTTCATTTTGCGGGAGAAGCGTTGATGAAGTTGGAAATATGATAGCTGGACCTGATGTTTACATCTGCGATATTTGTGTGAGTGAGTCGGTTGACATTTTGAGAAATAATATGGCTGCGTATTCTTCAAGTAAAAGATTCGGGAAAATTCCGCTAACCCCGATGGCGATAAAGAAAGCACTTGATGAATATGTCATAGGTCAAGAGAGAGCGAAGAAAATTTTATCTGTTGCGGTTTATAATCATTATAAGAGAATTGAGAACAATCTTGAACAGAACAATCATGTTAAGAATTTGTCTGATAATGTTGAGATAGAGAAAAGCAACATTTTGCTAATTGGTCCTACTGGCACTGGTAAGACATTGCTTGCTCAAACACTTGCGAAAATTCTTGATGTTCCATTTGCAATTGCAGATGCGACGACTTTGACGGAAGCTGGCTATGTTGGGGATGATGTTGAAACGATACTTCTTTATCTTCTTCAAAATGCGGATTACGATGTTGCACGCGCTGAGCGTGGAATAGTTTATATTGACGAGATAGATAAAATTGCTCGCAAAACCGCAAGCCCATCAATTACGCGTGATGTTTCGGGCGAAGGTGTTCAACAGGCACTTTTGAAAATTCTTGAAGGAACAATCGCTGGTGTTCCACCAAAAGGAGGAAGAAAGCATCCAGAACAAAGTTTAATTTACATCAACACAAAGAATATACTCTTTATCTGTGGCGGGGCTTTTGAAGGGCTTGAAAAAATTATTGCAAGCAGAATCAATAAAAATTCAATCGGATTCACAGCGGAAATTCGCGGGAATAAGGATGAAATGATTGATGAACTTTTACCATTGGTTGAACCAGAAGATCTGTTAAAATTTGGTTTTATCCCTGAGTTTATCGGACGACTCCCAGTGATTGCGACGCTTCATTCTCTTTCAAAAGATGCTTTGATAAGAATTTTAACTGAGCCGAAGAATGCGATCATAAGGCAGTATAAAAAGTTGTTTGAATTTGATGGAGTTGAACTTGAATTTGAGCCAGATGCCCTTGAAGCGGTTGCAGAGCTTGCGTTAAAGCGTGGAACAGGAGCACGAGGTTTGAGAGCAATAATTGAAGAAATTATGCTTGATATAATGTTTGAATTGCCAACGCGTTTAAAAGAGCAACCGATTTCAAAGTGCATAATTACAAAGGAGACAATTTATGAGAGAGCCGAACCCATATTTATCTATCGTGAAGAACGTCTTTCAGCATAAACTATCAAAAAGCACATCAAAGGAGTTTAAAAACACAAGTTTTTGAATGGTCCCGACCAAAAGTCGGGATTTTTTATTTAAAAATAAAAATCCGGTGAAGAAATGATACCAAATTCAATCGCAGTAGAAGAAAAAGTCAAACCATTGCACATCAAGCACATAATGGAGCAAATTGGTTTAACTGATGAAGATTTTGAGTATTATGGCAAATTTACTGGCAAAATACGACTTGAAGTGATGGAGAAATTTAAGGACAGACCTGATGGTAAATTGATAATTGTAACCGCAATTACGCCGACGCCATCGGGTGAAGGAAAAACTTTGACATCAATCGGATTAAGCCAAGCACTTAACAGAATAGGCAAAAAAGCAATTGTCACTTTAAGAGAGCCGTCGCTTGGACCTGTTTTTGGAATTAAGGGTGGTGCAACCGGCGGTGGGAAATCGCAGGTTATTCCATCTGAACTTATCAATCTTCACTTCAATGGCGACATTCACGCTGTTGCCTCAGCTCATAACTTGCTTGCTGCTTTGATTGACGCTCACATACATCACGGAAATGAGTTGCGAATTGATGTTAATAACATCACATGGGAAAGAACCATTGATATGAACGATAGGGCATTGCGTCATATTGTCATCGGGCTTGGTGGCAAAGTTAATGGAGTTCCAAGAGAATCTGGGTTTGTGATAACAGCTGCTTCTGAAACAATGGCTATACTCTGTATGGCAAGTTCAAGAACTGATTTAAAAAGAAGGTTATGCGACATTGTCATTGGATACGATCTTGATGGTAAACCTGTGAAGGCGAAGGATTTGAAAGCTTGTGGTGCTATGATGGTTTTGCTAAATGAAGCAATTATGCCAAACCTTGTTCAAACAACTGAACATACACCAGCAATTATACACGGTGGTCCATTTGCAAACATCGCTCACGGAACAAATAGTGTCATCGCTGATAAAATTGCCCTCAAACTTGCTGATTATGTTGTTGTTGAGACGGGATTTGGCTCTGATCTTGGGGCGGAGAAATTTTTTGACATTGTTGCTCAAATTCATCGTCTCAAACCATCAGCTGCTGTCATCGTCGTTTCTGCAAAAGCAATAAGATATCACGGCGGAATAAAATCACAGGATGATTTCACAATTGAAAAATTTAAGAAAGGACTTGAAAATCTTGAGTTCCATGTTAAGAACATAAGAAAATTCGGTGTTCCAGCGATCGTCTCAATAAATAAATTCGCCACAGATACTGAAATTGAAATCAATTTAATTCAGGAAAAATGCGCTGAACTTGGGGTTGAATGTGCGGTGACCGAATTTTTCACAAAAGGTGGTGAAGGAGGAATTGAGCTTGCTGAAAAAGTTGTGAAGATAACAGAAACAATTCCATCTGATTTTAAGCCACTTTACAGATTATCGCTTCCATTAATTGAAAAAATTAAACTTATTGCAACAGAGGTTTATGGAGCTGATGATGTTTACATTGAACGAAAGGCGATGAAAAAACTTGAGAAATATATTGAACACGGTTATGATCATTTGCCAGTTTGCATTGCAAAGACACCAAATTCAATAAGTGATAACCCCAAACTAATCGGAGTTCCAAAGGGCTGGACTTTGACCGTTACAGATGCTCGTTTGTTTGCAGGAGCTGGTTTCGTCGTTGCTATATGTGGTGATATAATGCTTATGCCGGGGCTCTCAAAGAATCCAGCTGCATTTAATATGGATGTTGATGAACACGGAAACATAATTGGTTTGTTTTAAACTTAACAACAATAAATTCAAATTTGAAAATGCAAAAATACATTGACCTTAGAAGCGACACCGTCACAAAGCCATCACCTGAGATGAGAAAATTTATGATGGAAGCCGAAGTTGGAGATGATGTATTTGGTGAAGATCCAACGGTTAACAAACTTCAAGAAATGGTTGCTGAAATCCTTGGGAAAGAAGCAGCTATTTTCGTCCCGAGCGGAACGATGGGAAATCAAGTATCAATAAAAGCCCACACTGAACCAGGAGATGAAGTCATAGTTGAAGCGGAATCACACATAATGAATTATGAAACAGCAGCTCCATCAATGTTATCCGGTGTTCAGCTCTTTCCAATTCAGGGGAAGCATGGCGTCATAACTGTTGAACAGATTAAAAAAGCTGTAAGACCAAAAGCATATTATATGCCGAGAACTCGTTTAATTTGTCTTGAAAATACACATAATCGCGCCGGCGGGACAATTTATCCAATTGATGAAATAAAAAGAATTCGTGAATTTGCGCTTGAAAATGGTATAAAGATGCATCTTGATGGTGCTCGTCTTTGGAACGCCTGCGTTGAAACTGGAATAACTCCGAAAGAATACGCTCAGTATTTTGATTCTGTCTCTGTTTGCCTTTCAAAAGGACTTGGTGCACCAGTTGGCTCTGTCGTTGCAGGTGATAAAGAATTTATTGAGCGTGTGAGAAAATATAGAAAAATTTTCGGCGGTGGAATGAGGCAGGTTGGAATTTTAGCAGCTGCTGGAATATGGGCAATTCAACATAACATTGATAGATTGAAAGAAGATCACGAAAAGGCAAGATTTTTCGCAGAAGAAATAGCAAAGTTGAAAGTTTTTGACATTGATCTTGAAACTGTGCAAACAAACATTGTAATAATTGGAGTTGAAAAAACTGGAAAGACGCCTGATGAAATTTTGAAAATGCTCAAAGACAACGGAGTGCTTCTAAGTTCTGGAAGCTATATGAAAATTCGTGCTGTAACACATCTTGATGTCTCAATGGATGAGGTTAAACAAGCGGTTGAGGTTTTTTATAAATTGTTTGGTTGAAATTTACTTTATCAAGGCAATTTTTTTGATCAAAGTTTGAGATTTTAAATTTTCCTTCGGGGTTATCCTGACGCGCAGAATGTAAATGCCGGAGGCAAGCGCCTCCGGCGCAAATAAAAATCTATTCTCACCAGCTTTGTAATTTCCCGATGTCAAGTTTTTTACCAACTGCCCAAGCGTATTGTAAATGTCAATTTTTAAAAATGAATCAACAGGTAGAAAAACATTTATCGTTGTAGATGAGTTGAACGGGTTCGGGAAAATTGTGATTTCAAAATTTTGAGGTAAAATTTCACTTCTTCCATCTTTAATTGATGATGTAATCGGAGTTAGACGGCGGTTTAGAATTAACATAACTGCATCGGCTGTCATAAAGCCGGGCGTTTTGAATTTCTCATTCGTTATCTTTAAAATTTTTTGCTTACCGCTTTTGAAATAAAAGTCCCCAAGTTTATACCATCCGTTGTAAATTGTCGGATTTGTTTGATTAACTGTAAACTTTTTCTCATTCCCAAAGGAATCATAAACATAATAAACCGCACTGTCAGATGTTGACCTTACAACTAAAGCATAAACTTCATAATATCCATCTTGCGGTATCTGAGCATAATACTCAACCCATTGCGGGGATGTTGATTGTGTCAGAAGATATTTCTCGCCCCAGTGTAAGTAACTTGACGCTGTGTTCCAGCCGTTTGAGTAAGAGACATTAATTGAATCGGAATCATCAATTATAATCGCTGGCATTCGCCAATTTTGTGGTCTATCTGGCACAAGCGCTTTTTGATTTAAAAGGGTTCTCAACGAATCAAAATCATCTGAAAGAGAGCCATAATACCAAACAACGAAGCCCTTTAAATTTTGCTGTCTTACATACTGAATCATTTTTAAAAATTCAGATGTCGTCGGATTTTGACTGTCAATCCCAAACAAAATTTTATTCTTATCATTCACTCGTCCAAAGATGTTAACACATTCATTGATGAATTCATTTGCGGTTCTTCTGTAATTCATCGGTTCAATATAATCAAGCCAGCCATTGTTTATCCATGTCACCCAATCTTGCAATTTTTCGTTTTTCGCCCAATCAGGTCCAACTCCAACTGCGTTTGTCAAGCGCATATCTTTTCTGTAAAACTTAACAGAATCATAAACCGTTTTTGCAAATTGATTTAACTTCTGAATTCGCCAGTTTTTCCATTCGGGATCATTATAATTTAATGGTGGTGGCGTTCCATTGTGTTCCTGCTTGTAAAGTTCAACTGTGACACTGTCATAACCACAGTTTGGATCTGGATATCGTATTCTGTCAAGTTCAAATCCGTCAATATCGTAGTTTTTTACCATTTCAAGTATAAGCTGGATCAAAAAGTTTTGGACTTCGGGATTTGCGTGTGCCATCCAGTAAAAGTTATAATTGACTTGATCTTCCGACGAACCTGTATCAGAGCCGTCGCTTCTTTTTGCAAGCCATTCAGGGTGAGTGTCAAAAATTTTACCTTTTCCACTTGTTCCCGGTAAATATCCGCCCCATCCACCGATAAATCCGTATTCAAACCATGCATAAACTTCAAGCCCAGCTCTGTGTGCTTCTGCTATCATCTCTTGAAGCAGATCTCTATCACCAAGTTGCGGATCTGTGTAAAGTCCCGTATCTTTGTAGAACACCTCACTTCTAAAAAGTGGATAACCCCTTGCCCAGACAAGAACATAAACCGCATTGAAATTATTTCTTGCTATTATGTCCATATCTGAGGCGATTTCAGATTTTGTCTTGTAAGCGTTCCCATTTCTTGGCACATACCAGACACCGCGATGCTCGTAAATTTGTGAAAAAAGATTTAAGCTTGAAAGAAGCAAGATGAACAGAATTTTACGCATATCCCTATCCCAATCTTATTTTAAAAGTTTGTAAAGATTTTGACCAAAAATTTTTTGAATTGATTTCACATCCCATTTGAGATCGTTAAGATGTGCGATTAAAGTTTTCGCATTTTCGGGGTCAAGCATCAGAAAAATTTGCTCCGGCTTGAGAAAATTTGCCTTTGATAAAAATTTCTCCACATCTGTAAAAGCAAAAAGAGATTGAGAATTCAAATCAACCGAATCCGGATTGAACACGATGTATTGCTTTTTTATCTTGAATTTATCTGGCAATATGTCTTTAAAAATCGGGTTCAAATCATTATAAAAATCATTGACGAAATCCACAACAGATTGATCTTCGCTTGTGGATTTATCAAAAACTATAAACTTTAACCCAACCTTTGATAGAACTGGCATTGATTGAGGCAGGTTTTTGAACAAGTTTGCATTTGCAGAAAATAAAACATTTAAAACATCAGGAGATGTGTTAAAATCTGATCTATCTGAGACAATGTTGAAGTTTTTATAATCTCGCGTTGCGACTGAATCAACGAAATAAATCGCTTTAAAAAGTTCATCTTTTGAATCTGTCTGAACTTCAAAGATGACTGCTTCAACATCGTAATTTTTAAGCTTTGCTCTAAAATTATAAAGCCAATCTTTGCTCAATGAGTCAGGATAAAGTTTTGCGTAAAGCGCCGTTCTTGAATTTGCATAAAGATAAGTTTCGTATCTTTTCTCTCTTTTCAAACTCTCGGGATAATTTGCAAGCCCAAGAATTACATCGTAAGCGGTGTTTCCAACTTCGCCAAGGACGAATGGCTGAATTTTATCGCTTGTGTCATCTGTTCTGTGATATTCTGGATGTTGTCCAGCGGAGATGAAAAAAAATGCAGGTATGCCAAGTTCTTGAAATGGATAATGATCTGAATTTGCACCAGCGCGAAATTTCCCGAGGTTTTTTAATTTTTCAGATGGGAAAAATTCTTTTACTATGTTCCACATTTCTGGGAAATTTTCTGTCCCAGCGATGTTTATATTTCCGTTGCCACGACCAACCATATCAAAGTTAAACATAGCGACAATGTTTTCTTTCGGCACAGGAAGATGCGAAGCAAAGTATTTTGAACCCAGAAGTCCTTGTTCTTCACCTGCAAACAAAACGAAAATTATTGATCTTTTCGGCTTAACATCATTTGCCATCATACTTCTTGCAAGTTCCATAACAAGACATGTCCCCGAGCCGTTGTCATCAGCTCCGGGATAGATAAATCCCTCTGCATCAACTCCATTATGATCCATATGAGCGCCAACTATTATGTATTCATTTTTTAAATTTTCATCAATTCCCGGAATTAATCCGACGACATTTTTGGTCCATCCATCAAGTTGCTCAACTTTCGTTTCAACTTCAAAAATTTTGTCAATTTCAAACGAACGAGGTTTAAAATTTATTTCACTTCTTAACGCATCAAAACTTATCCCAGTGTTATAAAAAATATCGTCAATGATCTTTCTCCCGATCCAGATTGCTGGCATTTGCGGAGTGTAATATTCTTCGGTTATCGCTCCACCTCTTACAGGTCTATCCCCTTGAAAATAGAAAACAGCAGATGCACCCTTCTCAAATGCTTTTTTTATCTTGTATCCCCTTGAACCTTCTTCAACAAATTTTCCTTCTTCATCAGGTGGAGTTCCAGCAACGACGATGACAATTTTTCCCTTCACATCAACATTGGCATAGTCATCCCTTCCCTTTTCTGGTGCGGAAATCCCATATCCAACAAAGACAACCTTTGATTTAACCTTACCGCTTCCGCTGTTTGTTAAAATCGTGAAATCGTCTCCAAGTGAGTATTTCGTTTTTCCTTTTCTTCCATTTATAAGTGTTAATTTTGAAACTTTATCCTGTGTTGCGAGGATTTTGAAGTTTTGAAAATATGTTCCATTATCTCCAAATGGTTTTAACCCAAATTCTTTAAATTTTTCTGCAATCCATTCGCTTGCTTTTTCACCTGCGGGAGTTCCTGATTTGCGACCTTGAAATTTTTCAGAAGTTAAAACTTTGTTAAAGTTCCACGCAGAAATTGAATCAAACTTGACTTGTGAAAGTCCAAGTTCAAAGATGCAAATTAAAATCAAGAACCTGAATTTTTTCAGCATTGCTTTTTAAGGTTTTGTTTTTGTTAAAAGATAGCAAAAAATTTTTTTCGGTCAAGCCAATTTCTCGGGAAAAATTATTGCTTGTGGAAATAGACAGAGTTTTGCTTTTGGAATTGCGTTTCTTTTTTCGTATCTTTGTATCCCAAAGAGAAAAAACAAAATTTGCATCGGGAAAAATGTTTGAGAACTTCAAATCAAAACTTGATGAAATTTCAGAAAGGTTTGAAACTTTAAGGAGGTTTCTTTGACATAGAAGGAAAGCGAAAACAACTTGCCGAACTTGAAGAGAAAACCGCAAGTTCTGATTTCTGGAACGACCCCTCAAATGCACAAAAGGTTATGCAGGAGATAAGCAGGATAAAGGAGTGGCTAAATGATTGGGAAAACGCTCAAAGAATGCTTGAGGATGCAAAAGTGTTGGTTGAACTTGCGGAGGAATCACAGGATATTTCTTTTACAGGTGAGTTGCAAAAAGAGATAAGGAAACTTGAAAAGAAGATAGATGAACTTGAACTTAAAAATCTTTTGAACGGTGAAGATGATCCAAAGAGTGCAATTTTGACGATTCATTCAGGTGCAGGTGGAACGGAGGCACAGGATTGGGCTGAAATGCTTTTGAGGATGTATTTGAGATGGGCTGAAAGAAATGGATACAATGCGACGGTGGTTGATATCCTTGAAGGCGATGGCGCAGGAATAAAAAGCGCAGTGGTTGAAATTGAAGGTCCTTATGCTTACGGCTATCTTAAATCCGAAAGCGGGGTTCATCGTCTTGTGCGAATTTCACCCTTTGATGCAAATAAGAGAAGACATACATCGTTTGCTTCTGTGTTTGTTTATCCAGAGCTTGGAGATGAAGATGTAAAAATTGAGATAAATCCAGACGATTTGAAAATTGAAACATTTAGAGCTGGTGGACACGGTGGTCAAAATGTTAACAAAGTTGAAACTGCGGTCAGAATCACGCACATACCTACGGGAATAGTTGTCCAGTGTCAAAGCGAGCGTTCGCAATATCAAAACAAAATGAGAGCAATGCGTCTTCTTCAATCAAGATTATATCAACTCCAAAAGGAAAAAGAGAGAGAAAAACTTGACGAATTTGAAAAGCAAAAGAAAAAAATTGAGTGGGGAAATCAAATCCGCTCGTATATATTTCACCCGTATAATCTTGTAAAAGACCACAGAACAGGTTATGAAACATCAAATGTTCAAGCAGTGATGGACGGTGAGATTGACGAATTTATAAAAGCTTATCTTCTTAACTCCGTCAAGGCGAACTCCAATTAACTTTTCACATTGCTCAATGATCTCAAGTATGACTGGCTTTGGAAAATATGAGATTAAAAAGGATGGTATTTCTGTTTCAGTTGAAATTAAAAGTGTTAACTCGCGATTTCTTGAAATAAATTTGAAACTCCCGAAAATACTCCAATCAAGGGAATTTGAGATAAGAGAGATAATTCGCCAGAAAATATCGCGCGGAAAAGTTTTTGCAATTATTGATTATGAAATTGATCCATCAATTCAACCACCACTGAAAATTAATTTTGATGTTGCAAATTATCTTGTGAAGTCCCTAAAAGAGCTGAAGCGTAAAACGAAGATCAGGGGAGAAATAAAGCTGGAACATTTGCTTGAGTTTTCTCAAATTTTTGAAATTGAACTTGAAAAAGATATTTCTGAAGACGAATGGGAAATTGTGAGAACAGCTGTTGAAAATGCAGTTGATAAATTGATTGAAGCAAGAAATAAAGAGGGCTTTGAACTTGCAAAAGATATTGAAAACAGAATCAATGCGATTTCAAAAGATGTGGATAAAATCCTTGCTCTTTCAAATGAAAAATTGAAAGAAAGACAGGAAAAGTTAAAAGCAAGGATTGAAGAAATTTTCAAAGATGTTGAATTTGACCGAAATCGGCTTGAAGCAGAACTCGTTTTACTTGCGAATAAGCTTGACATCACGGAAGAATGCGTTAGACTGAAAAGTCATACAAAATTTTTTCTCGACACATTGAAAAGTTCTGAAAATGCCGTTGGAAGAAGATTAAATTTTTTGCTTCAAGAGATGTTGCGCGAGGCGACAACCATAAATGCGAAATCTGAGGACACGGAGATCATTTATCTTGTCGTTGGAATTAAAGAGGAAATTGAGAAGATCAGAGAACAATTACAAAATGTTGAATAAAAAACTTAACATTAAAGATGCCAAGAGGTAGATTAATTGTTGTATCAGCCCCGAGTGGTTCTGGTAAAACCACAATAGCGAAAAAGATACTTGAGAAATTTCCATTTATAAAATTTTCTGTTTCCGCAACCACAAGACCGAAGAGAAATGGTGAAGTTGATGGAAAAGATTATTTTTTTCTCACGCGTGAGGAATTTGAGAAAAAAATTCAAAATGGCGAACTTCTTGAATGGGAAGAAATTTATGGGAATTATTACGGGACTTTGAAAAGCGTCGTTGAAACAGCTCTTAAAAATGGCGATGTTTTACTTTTTGATGTTGATGTAAATGGTGCAATTTCAATTAAGAGAAAATTTCCAGATGATGCAGTTTTAATTTTCATAAAGCCACCAAATATGGAAGTTTTAAAAGAGAGATTGAAAAGGCGTGGAACGGAAAACGAGGAGCAACTTAAAAAGCGAATTGAGCGCGTTCCGATGGAACTTGAAAAATCAAGTTATTTTGATTATATTTTTGTCAATGATAAGCTGGAAGATACGGTGAAAGCGGTTTTAAGAGCTGTTTTCAACGAGATTGAAAAATGGAAGGCGATTCAAAAACACGAGTATTAAAAACAAAATTTGAACTCTTCAAAAATGGGAATCAAGCCACTTGATTTGAAAAAGATTCAGGAAATAGCTGGAAACACTTATGAGGCGATCGTCATAATGGCGAAAAGAGCAAGGCAAATTAACGATGAGAGAAAAGTAAATTTCAATAAACGCCTTGAAGAATTGAGAGCGTTGAAAGCGCAACAGCAGCAAGCGACGCAGGAAGAAACCCCGAAACATTATGATGAAGAACAGACACCGAAAGCACCAATTGAGCAACTTCAAATAGCAGAAGAATTTGATCAACTTCCGAAGCCAACCGACGCTGCAATTCAGGAATACCTTGAAGGAAAACTTGAATGGAATTACGAGAAAAGGCGTTTTGGATGAGATGAAAAATGTTCAAAATTGAAAGGTTAAATTCGGGAAAACCAATTCTTGAAAAAGAAAGCAATAACCTCTGGGAAAACAAAGTTGTCTTTAATCCTGCGTGCGTTCTCGTTGATGATAAAGAAGAACTTGGACAGATAATTGAATCAATAAAGCCAGACAAAGAAACACTCCAACGAATTCAATCTCATCGTGCTATTTGTTTCCTCATCTACCGAGCCCAAGGGAAAGAAACAAAAAATTTTGATTACAGACGCTCATCCCTTGGGCTTGCTATTTTCACTCCCGACTTAAAACTTATCAAAAGATTTTCTGAACCAATCTTAAAACCAGAAGAAAAATTTGAAAACCTTGGCGTTGAAGACCCGAGAATTACAAAGATCGGCGATAAATACTTTATGTTTTACACTGGATACGAAAGTGGAAAAGAGAAAAATAAAATAAACATATGCATTGCTGAAACAAAAGATTTTTTGCACTGGGAAAAGCACGGGACTTTGAAAGGCAAACTTAACGATGTTGATAATAAAAATGCTGTTTTATTCCCCGAAAAAATTTACGATAAATTCGTCCTTCTTCACCGACCTATGGAAGGGGAAAACCCAATGAAAATTCATTTTGCAACGGCGGATGATATACTTGGAGAATGGAAAGACGAGGGAGTTTTGATAGATGTTGAAGTAAATCCAGAATTTTCAAAATCGTGGAATGGTGCTGGCGCTCCACCTTTGAAAATATCCGATAATAAATTTTTTATGCTCTATCATATTGGAAATTTCAAAAAGGACGGGACAAGGGAATACGATCTTGGAATTGCGGTAGTTGAAAAAAATGAAAAAAGTTATCTTAAACTTGTTAAGAAGTTTGAACCTTTTATGAGACCTGAAACAGAGTTTGAAACGATCGGAGATGCTGAACTTGGCGTTAATAATGTCCTTTTCGTTTGCGGTTCTTATTTTTACGATGGATATCTTTACTTCCCTTATGCAGGCGCTGATAGTGTAATACTTGGCGGGAGAGTTCCAAAAGATGAAATTTTAACATGGGCACTATCTTAAATTCTTTCCTTAATGGGATAAATTCTGTATATTTAAAATCAAGAAGTCAAACAAAAACAAAATTGCACCTAAAATGATAGGATTAACTTTGCTTGAAAATATCAAAGAAAAAGCGAAACAACTCAAAAAGCACATCGTTTTGCCAGATGCACTTGATGAGCGAACTCTTAAAGCAGGAAGAAAAATAGTTGATGAAAAAATTGCTGAAATAACTTTGATCGGAGATGAAGAAAAAATTTATTCGCTTGCTGAAAAAATTGGAGTCAATCTTTCGGGAATTCGGATTGTAAATCCTTTGAAGTCAGAAAAGTTAAGTGATTTTGCGCATATTTTTTACAATTTAAGAAAACACAAAGGGATAAGTTTTGAAGAAGCGAAGGAGACGATGAAGAATCCGCTTTTCTTTGGGGCAATGATGGTAAGAGAAGGAATGGCTGATGGGAGCGTCGCAGGTTCAATTTCAACAACCGCAGATGTGTTAAGAGCAGGGATTCAAGTTGTTGGCTTGATGGATGGAATCTCTATCGTTTCAAGTTTCTTTTTGATCGTTTTTCCAAACAAAGTTTATTCATTTGCCGATTGCGCTGTTGTTCCAAATCCAACCGCAGAACAACTTGCCGACATCGCAATTTCAACCGCAATTAATCATAAAAAACTTGTCGGTGAAGAACCAATCGTTGCAATGCTTTCATTCTCAACCAAGGGGAGCGCTCAACACGAAATGGTTGATAAAGTTATAGAGGCAACCAAAATAGCAAAGCAAAAAAGACCAGACCTTATAATTGACGGAGAACTTCAACTTGACGCAGCAATTGTTCCAGAAGTTGCCAAAAGAAAAGCGCCCGATAGTCCAGTTGCTGGGAATGCCAATGTGTTAATTTTTCCAAATCTTGACGCTGGAAACATTGGCTATAAAATGGCTCAAAGAATGGCTGGTGCGGAAGCACTCGGTCCAATAGTCCAAGGTTTGAAGAAACCTTGCTTTGATCTTTCAAGAGGTTGTAGCGTTGAAGATATCGTAAATGTCGTCGCAATAAATTGCGTGATGGGTCAAACATGAATGAAAATGAATTTGAAAGAGAAAAATTTAGGTTTAAGGTTCAAGTTCAAGTCCGAACATTTGATCTTGATTCATACGGGATTGTGCATAACTCTGTTTATTTAAAGTATTTTGAAATAGCGCGAACGGAATACATACGGCAGGCGCTTGGGATTGAACCAGGGCGCTTTTTTACTGATTTTTATTTTGTAATTGCAAAAAATGTCTGCAATTACATCACACCAGCAAAATTTGACGAAATACTTGATGTCTATGCCCGCGTTTCAAAAATTGGAAATTCAAGCTTTGAAATGGAATATCTAATTGAAGAAAATAAAACCAGAAGAAAAGTCGCAACTGGGGAAACCGTAATAGTTCTTTTGAACAGAGAGACATTTAAGCCAGAACCAATCCCGCAAAATGTTCGCGAGTTGATTTTAAAATTTGAAAATTATGATGTCCTCATAAAAGAAAATAAGAGTTAAGATGTTCACGCAGTATGACATATTTAAATCTTTTGCTGACAAAGGCAATGTTATCCCAGTTTATGAGTCGCTCCTTGCAGATACCGAAACGCCCGTCTCTGTATATATGAAGGTGAGAGATAAAAGTCCGTATTCTTTTCTTTTTGAAAGTGTTGAAGGCGGTGAAAAAATTGCGAGATATTCATTTATCGGCTTCAAACCGTTTATGATTTTTGAGGCAAGAGGTTTTAATTTCAAAGTCAAAATCATTGATGAAAATTTTTCTTTCGTTGAAGATGAAATTAAGAATTTAACAAACCCAATTGATGCCTTAAATAAAATCATTTCACTTTTTAAATCGGTTCACATTGACGAGCTTCCGCGCTTTACTTGTGGTGCTGTTGGATATTTCGGGTATGAGAGCATTTCATTGGTTGAAAAAGTTCCACAAGCGAAAATAGACGATCTCAATGCCCCGGATATATTTCTTATGTTTTTTGACTCGCTCCTTGTTTTTGATAATTTGAAGCGGAAAATTTTTATCATCTCAAATGTTTATAAAAATGACCGTATGAGTGAAAGCGAATTAAAAAATGAGTATTACAAATCGCTCGGGAAAATTGCAGAGGTGAAATCGTTCTTGAAGCGTAGAATTAGCTCAGAAATTTCACGAGTTGAACTTGATGAAGAATTCAAATTCAATATGACAAAAGATGAATTCGTTGAGAAAGTAAATCGCATAAAAGAGTATATCATAAATGGAGACATATTTCAGGCGGTTTTATCGCAAAGGTTTGAGAGAAAAATTGAAGGTGACCCTTTTGACATTTACCGTATGCTTAGAGTTGTAAATCCATCGCCATATATGTATTTTTTAAGTGTGGATGATCTCAAAATAATTGGCTCGTCTCCGGAGCTTCTCGTCAGAGTTGAAGATGGAATTGTTGAAACAAGACCGATAGCCGGAACGAGAAGAAGAGGAAAGACGCCGGAAGAAGATAAGCAACTTGAGATTGAACTTTTAAACGATGAAAAAGAAAAAGCAGAACATTTAATGCTTGTTGATCTCGGAAGGAATGACATCGGAAGGATAAGTTATTTTGGAACTGTGAAAGTTGATCAGTTTATGGTGATAGAAAGATATTCACATGTTATGCACATTGTGAGCAATGTAAGTGGGAAGTTAAGAGAAGATGTAAGTCCGGTTGATGCTCTTTATTCGTGTTTTCCTGCTGGAACCGTCACAGGTGCACCAAAGATAAGAGCAATGGAGATAATAGCTGAGCTTGAACCGACAAAACGTGGCATTTACGGTGGAGCAGTTGGTTATATTGATTTCTCCGGAAACATTGACTTTTGTATAGCCATAAGAACAATCGTGATGAAGGGAAATAAAGCTTATTTTCAAGCAGGCGCTGGAATTGTCCACGATTCAAACCCTGAGCGAGAATATCAGGAAACGCTTGATAAACTTGAAGCGACATTCAAAGCAGTTGAATTGCTTTGTGAAAATTAAAAAAATTTTTAGCGATGATTCTGGTAATTGACAATTATGATTCATTCACATACAATCTTGTTCAATATCTTGGTGAGTTTGGGGTTGAAATGGAAATTGCACGCAACGATAAAATTACAATTGACGAGATTAAAGAGATTAAACCCGATGCAATTGTGATCTCCCCTGGACCCTGCACGCCGTATGAAGCTGGAGTTTCAATTGATGTTATTAAGCATTTTTACAGATCAATTCCAATTCTTGGAGTTTGTCTTGGTCATCAAGCGATAGGAGTTGCATTTGGTGGTAAAGTTCTTAAAGCACCCGTTGTTATGCACGGCAAAATTTCCGAAATATATCACAATGGTCGGGCAATTTTTTCTGGGCTTCCAAATCCATTCAAAGCAACAAGGTATCATTCTTTGATAATTGAGCGCGAATCTTTGCCTGATTCACTTGAAATAACAGCGTGGACGAAAGAAGGTTTAATTATGGGAATAAGACACAAAGAATTTCCTGTATTCGGTGTTCAGTTTCATCCGGAATCAATTATGACAGAGTTTGGGAAGGAAATTTTAAAAAACTTCATTTATAGAAAATTTGAATGAAACAAAATTTTAAAGTTTGAGATGACGAACAAAATTTTAAGAGATGAACAGGTTTGGCTTGAAAGCAGACAAAAAGACATTTGGAGAATTTTTAGAATTATGGCTGAATTTGTTGAAGGATTTGATCAGATGACAAAACTTGGTCCTTGTGTTTCAATTTTTGGTTCAGCAAGGACAAAACCAGGGCATAGATATTATGAGATGGCTCGCGAAGTGGCAAGAGAACTTGTCAAATCAGGATTTGGAATCATAACAGGTGGAGGTCCCGGAATAATGGAAGCAGCAAATCTCGGCGCAAAAGAAGCAGGGGGATTATCCGTTGGAATCAACATTGAACTTCCACTTGAGCAAAAATTTAATCCTTATGTTGATGTTGGAATTGAATTCAGACATTTCTTTGTGAGAAAAGTCATGTTTGTTAAGTATGCTCAGGGTTTCGTTGTTTTACCGGGTGGATTTGGAACGCTTGATGAATTTTTTGAAGCGGTGACCTTGATTCAAACTGGCAAAACAACTCGCTTTCCTGTCGTTTTGATGGGAAGCGAATACTGGCAAGGATTAATTGACTGGTTGCGTGACAAAGTTTTAGCCGAGGGAAATATATCGCCCGAAGATATGAACATTTTTGAACTTACCGATGACCCGAAGGAAGCCGCGAGGATAATAACAGAATTTTATCAAGAGAATGTAGTTTCTCCTAATTTTTAAAAATTTTATCTGTTAAGTTATGCTTCAACTTAAGAACTTAACAAAAAAATTTGGCGATTTCGTTGCTGTTGATGATCTGAGCCTTGAAGTTAAGTCAGGTGAATTTTTCGGTTTCCTTGGTCCAAATGGAGCTGGCAAAACGACGACAATAAAGATGATAGCGGGTTTAATTAAACCAACGAGCGGAAAAATTTTTATTTGTGGAATAGATGCTCTTGCTGAACCTGAAAAAGCGAAAAGTTTTCTCGCTTATGTCCCAGATCAACCGTTTATTTATGATAAACTCACAGGGCGTGAATTTTTATATTTCATCGGCGGTCTTTTTAAAATGAAAAAAGAAAAGATAAGAGAAAAAGTTGATTTTCTCGTTGACCATTTTGAAATCGGAAGATGGATTGATAAGAGAGTTGAAGAATACTCACAGGGGATGAAACAGCGAGTTATAATTGCATCTGCGCTTCTTCACGATCCAAAGGTTATAGTAATTGATGAACCGATGGTTGGGCTTGACCCGAGAAGTGCCAGAATCGTTAAAGATACCTTGAAGCAAAAATCAAAAGAAGGCGTAACCATCTTTATGTCAACTCATTCACTTGATGTCGCGGAAGAACTTTGCGATACAATAGGGATAATAAAAGACGGTAAATTGATTGCACAGTTTAACGCAAGCGAAATTGAAGAGTTTAAGCAAAGTCGTGATGGGAAACTTGAATCGCTTTTCATTGAATTGACAAAGTAAATTCTTCTCAAAATGTCGGAAGTAGTTTTAATTTTAAAATACAAGTTGATTTCCATTTTCAAGTCGGCGCTTGATTCAAAGTGGGGAAGTGTTTTAAAGGAGCTTGCTTCAATTTTTGTGTTCACCGGATTTGCGCTTTCAACTTTTATATCTTCAAATTATGCAACTGCTTATTTGCTTTCCGAAGCTAAAATTGGACTTTTTCTCTTCCATCGTGTCTTGTCAATGCTTCTTTTTGTGCTTTTCGTCCTTGTTAGTTTGGGCAATATCATAGTTGCTTTTTCAACACTTTACAAAAGTAAAGATATAGAATTTTTTCTGACAACGCCAATTAAACCAATTAAAATTTATGTTATTAAATTTCTTGACAATTTCTTTTACAGCTCTTCAACGATGTTTATTTTTATCTTTGCAATTCTACTTGGATACGGAAGTTACTTTATGAAACCGCCTGAATTTTATATTTTCTCATTTGCTGGTGTTATAGTTCCGTTTATGCTTATGTCTGCGTCTTTGAGCATAATAATTTTGATGTTAATTTTAAAACTTTCACAAAGATTTGACATAAGGAAAATTGCTGTCTTTGCGGGTTTAATTTATGCTCTCGCTGTTTATTTTTATTTCAAAAGCACAAACCCAATGAAATTATTTACAGAAGTTATGAGATATTATCCGTATGTTGATCAGTATTTCGCACAGCTTGATCCATCAATTGCGGTATATCTACCTAATCACTGGGTTGCGGAAATTTTTTATTTCAGCGCAAGGGGAAATTCTGAAATGGTTATGAGATATTTTTTGATCTTGCTCTCTGCGACGGTTGGAGTTCTTCTTGTTAATTTTGGCGTTGCCAGAAAACTTTACTTTGATACACTTTTCATTGCATTTGATTTGAAAAATCGGATAAAGAAAAGATTTGAGATTGAAATTTTGAGCTTTTATAAAAAATCAATTTTTCACCCCCAACTTGAAGTTTTCATAAAGCGTGATCTTAAAACATTTTTAAGAGAGCCGAGCCAGTGGGTTCATCTTTTGATAATGCTTGTTCTCGTTTTGATATTCATAGCAAGTTTGGTGAAAATGCGTCTGTATAGGGTTGAACCACAGATTTTATCCATTGCTTTTGTTTCAATCTTCTCCTTCAATGTTTTTCTCATCGCATCAATTGTGATCCGATTTGTTTATCCATTGATCTCGCTTGAAGGGATGAGTTATTGGTCTGTGAGATCATCGCCTGTTAAGTTAACACTTCTTTACTTGCATAAATTTGTGATTTCATTTTTACCGGTTCTGTTAATTTCTGAAGCAATCGCTTATGCTTCTGTTTTCCCATTTGGGAAGGACCCGAACATTGGTATTTTGATAACCTCTGTGAGTTTTTTTGTTGCTTTGACTTATGTCTCGCTTGGTTTGGGAATGGGGGGATATTTCGCTAATTACTCAGAAAAAAGCCCAGTTAGAATTGCATCTTCAAGAGGTGCAACAATAACTTTTCTGCTTGGGCTTGTATTGATTTCAATTTTCACAGGGATCACATTTTTCCCGATAACATTTTATTTCCAATCTTTTAAATTTAATGTTGAATTTTTTAAATCAGCAATTTTTGTAAGTGCGTTAGTATCCGTTACGCTTTCAATTTTTTTCAACTGTCTTGGTTTAAGAAGTATGACCAAGGATTTTTGATCTTTTTAATTTTCCTTCCGTTAAACTTAATCTCAATCCCCGTGATTCTGCAGATTTCAAGAAGAATTTTAGTGGATGGGAAAATTTTATCATTTTCAATTTTACAGTAGTATTCGGTTGAAATTTTGAGCAAAAAAGCCATTTGTTTTTGAGACATATCGTTTTTGATTCTAAATTGTCTCAAAGCTTCCCCGAGCGTCATTTTTAAGACCTGTTTTGTTTTTGGCGGAATATAAAAAAAAAGCGAAAAAGTCAAGTAAAATTGTGTGTTAAGAAATTGAACTATATGTTCAAAAAGAAGTCCTTGACAAGAATTTTTTGAATTTTTAAATTTTGGGTGAGAGAAAAAATTTAGATTTGATTTATGAGTTTTAATTTAGTTTCAACATTGAGAATTTTTCTTGGTTTAGTTTTCGTTTTTTCAGGGATAGCGAAGGGGATTGATTTTGAATGGTTTACGGGAGTAGTCCGTGGTTTTGGGATTTACAGTTTTTTTGTTTTTTGCGAGGATAAGTGGATATGCAGGTGGATGTGGATGTTTTGGTAGATTGATTGAGAGGGAAGTGGATTTGTTAAGTTTGTTTGAGAATTTGGTTTTAGTTTCTGGTTTAATTTTTGTTAATTTAAAAACAAAAAGGAGGGAGAAGAAATGAGAAGGAAAAAGCTAGTATTTATTCATAACGTTCAAATCATCTATTTTTGCGCAACGAAGTTATTGCTGGGATGCTTATGAACGTTGCTTCTCTTAATGTGCAACTTGGCCAAGTGCATTTACCTTAATTTTTGCCCCTCTTAATAAGTTTATCCCATGGGTTAATGGGTGGTTGGTTTACTGGATGTGTTGCTGGCTGTACAATAGGTTACTTGAATTGCCTTGATTAGAAAAAATTTTAAAATAACATGATCAAAGTAACTCATTTAACGAAGGTTTACAAAATAAATAGGTTTCTTAAAAGGGATAAGATCATTGCACTGGATAATGTGTCGTTTGAAATTAATAATGGTGGTATATATGGAATTGTTGGACCAAATGGCTCAGGTAAAACAACGCTTTTTAAGATATTGATGGGTTTAGTGATTCCAACATTTGGTGAGGTGAAGATATTTAATTTATCTCCCTCTGATCCAAAATGTAGGGAAATTATAGGATATTTGCCCGAAAATGTGATTTTCCCGAAGTATTTAACCCCTGACAAAATTTTAAAGTTAACAGGTAGATTGTTTTCAATTGAAGAGGAGAAGCTGAACTCAAAGATAGATGATTTGCTTTCTTTTGTTGAGCTTGAAAGATGGAGGAATGTTGAAGTTAGAAAATTTTCAAAGGGTATGGTTAAAGCACTGGGTTTAATTAGATCTCTAATAAATGAGCCGAAAATTTTACTGCTTGATGAACCTTTTGAGGGGCTTGATCCAGAAAAAAGATTTTTATTTAAGGAATTTTTGAAAAATTTTATTGAAACTGACAGAGACAGAATAGTATTAATTAACACTCACTTATTATCTGATGTTGAGAAAATTTGCGATCAGGTTTTATTTTTATATAAGGGAAAACTTATTGATAAAGTGAAAGTATCAAAACTACTGGACAAATATATTATTTATCTACCTTTTGATAAGATGAATTTTGATAAGTTTGCTTCAATTGGAGGTTTGTTTTATAATAAAGGGAAAGCAGGGCTATTGATTGAGGGCGATAAGTTAAATGAAGTGTTATTTTATCTGGAAAGTAACGGAATTAAGCGGGATTTGATTGAATTAAAAAAAGCTGATGTTGAGGAAATTTATACTTATTTAATATCAAAAGCCAGAGATTGTTATGGTTAATCGCATTATTTTTAAAGAAGTATTTAAATATGGTGTTTTTAATCCAGTAGGTATTGTGTTTTTTATTTTATTTTTGGGCTACGCTTCATATGTTTTATTTTTTATTAATAAACCGCTTTACAGTGAGGAATTTATTTTAGCTGGTATATCTTTGGTTTCGTTTTCATTACTTGCTTTATCTATTATATTTATTGAGATAAAATTTGAATTGCTCAACGATGATTATTTGTTTTTGTTTCTTTCAACACCAGTTGATAGAAAAATATGTTTTTTATCAATTTTTTCTGGTGTAAGTTTGTCTTTCATAACTGATTTCGTTGTTCTTATTATTATTCAATTGATCCCTCTTTTATTTAAGATGCATCTTTCGGTGAAAATTTTCTTACCAATTTCCATTTTATTTATGCTCTTTGCTATTTTTTTATTATCTATAGGTGGTTTAATAATTTTGATCTTTAGAAATCGTTATGTAGTGTCGGGGTTTACGTTCTTAATCTGGATTATAGGTGCAAATTTGATCCTTCTGATGTTAAGGGCAGGACCTCTTGGATTTGATGATTTTACCTACTGGTTGCTTGTGCTTTTGATGATATTATTGATATTACTTTCTGTTAGTGTTTCAGTTGAAATTTTTAAAAGAAAGGATTTTTAAAAAATGGTTTTTTCTTATCTAGTTTTAATCATCTTTAATCTTATCTTTGCGGAGGTTTTGAAAATTGAAAAAGTGTTTGACATTTCAATAGGTAAGTATGTATTTGAAATTGGTGGATTTTGTGTTGATGATAATGGAAACATATTTGTTTCTGATAAAGCAGATTGCTCTATAAAAAAGTTTGACAAAAGCGGTAATTTCATCAATAAAGTTGGTAAAAAGGGCGGAGGTCCAGGTGAATTTAGGGGGACACCTGGAAAAATTATTTTTATCAAGGATTTAATTGCAGTAATTGATGTAGGCACACCCTTTATTTACTTGTTTAGCGCTGACTTAAAATATCTTAAAACTTTAGCTGCTCCTGCTCCGATTTTTGACATAGGAACGGATGGTATTGGTAAACTTTACGCTGTATATGTCAATTATAAGAATTTTTCGTTAGTAACAGAGATAGCAGTTTATAACAAGATAGGCGAACTTTTAAAAACGTTTCAAGTTAAGCAAGAATATGAAAATCCATTTTTGGGTTTTGCTTATATCCAGTATTTTGACCAAGGATTAGTTTTGTGTTATCCAATTATAAACAAAATATTAATTCTTGATTTAAATGGGGTTCTTGTTAAGGAAATTAGCATTAAAGAGTTGCCCGTTGGAGTTGAAATGAGACCGCTTAGAAAAATCCCGATTGAAATACCTGAACATAAGATGTTTTTGGACATAGATTTTCTTATGGGTCACATATTGGTTTTAGGCGGAAAATATTCAAAAAATCCATGGAAAGATATTTACATTATTGACAGTAGTGGGAATTTGATTCAAGTTTTAACATTACCTGAGCAAGCGCATTTTATTGAAAGTAGCAATGGTTATTTATATACTGCGGAGAGGTATAGTCTTTATATCAGAAAGTATAGGGTGGAATTACAACATAAAAGTAAAAAGCGAAGGTAACTTTTGAAATTCAGGAATGGATACTGGCAAGCTTCAAATTATCTCAATTAAATGTGAAATGAGTCAAACTTGACTTGACAAAAAATTTTTTGTATATTTGTATAGACATTTGTCTATATATCTATTTTCTAAAAAGAACATAAATGCCTATGCCGAAATTGAAGGTTTCAAAAGTCGCAAAAGCACTTTCAGATGAGACGAGGTGTAAAATTTTTGAGTTGATAGCAAGGTCAAAAGAAATAAGTTGTAAAGAGATAACTGAAAAAATTGGTTTGAGGCAACCGACGATTTCGCATCATTTGAAAACACTTCAGGAAAGTGGACTTGTAAATGTCAGAAAAGAAGGACAGTTTCATTATTTCAGTGTGAATAAGGAGGTTGTAGAAAATTTTGCAAACTATCTTTTAAAATTTACCAATTGAAAATTATGCTTGTGAAAAGTGTTAAGTATCGCAGAGTGCATAGAGTTTTTCCTGCTATGGAAGTGATTGATGGTGCTGGTGTAAAATTAAAACGATATATTGGTTCGCTTTATTTGAATTATCTTGATCCGTTTCTCTTGCTTGATGAATTTAAAAGCGATGATCCGAACGATTACATTGCTGGTTTTCCACCACATCCGCACAGGGGATTTCAAACTTTAACTTATATGATAAGTGGTGATTTTGAGCATAGAGATAGCACTGGAAGCAGTGGGATTTTAAGTTCAGGTGGTTTGCAATGGATGAACGCAGGAAGCGGGGTTATACACAGTGAAATGCCAATCATGAAAGAAGGATTTCTTTGGGGATATCAGCTATGGTTGAATTTGCCATCAAGTGAAAAAATGAGCGATCCATTTTATCATAATTTTAAAGCGATTGAAATAAGCAAAGGTGAGGTTAGAGTTAATCTTCTCTCTGGAGGTTTTGATAATGTGGAGCAAAAAAGTTGGGCTTATTATCCGGTAGTTTATCTTGATGTTAGAGTGCCGAAGGGAAATGAATTTGTATATGAGATTGATGAGAAGATGAACGTATTTTGTGTTGTTTCCGAGGGAGAGATTAAATTTGATGATGGGACAAAAGTTAAGGGTGGAAAGCTTGCGGTTTTGATTGATGGAAATTTTGTAAAGTTTTATGCACTTGAAAATTCAGTTGTTCTTGTTGGATGTGGTAAACCACTTAATGAGCCGGTTGCGAGGTGGGGTCCTTTTGTGATGAACACGATGGAAGAAATTTACCAAGCAATTGAGGATTATAAAGCGGGTCGTCTTGTTAAGAAAAAAGCAGTTGACATTTAAAAACTAAAAAAGGAGGCATTATGTTGACAAAACTTTCAAATAAAATTGTTACAGATATAGTTTTGTTGATCGTCAGAGTTATTCTCGGGGTTATCTTTATAGCGCACGGATATCCGAAGTTATTTGTTGTTGGAATTCCTGGGTTTGCGCAGTTTTTATCCCAGCTTGGTGTTCCGTTGCCTGGATTTTTCGCTGTTGTTGTGTCTTTGGTTGAATTTGTTGGTGGAATTGTTTTGATACTTGGAATTTTTTCAAGGTGGGCTGGACTTTTATTGGCTATTAATATGATTGTTGCTACGCTACTTGTCAAAGTTAAAGTTGGACTTGTCGTTCCACCAAATCAAGCCGGGACAGGAGCGGAACTTGATCTTGCTCTTCTTGCGTGTGCGTTAACTGTTCTTGTCTTCGGTCCGGGTTCAATTTCTGTTGAACTTGGGTTGTTCAAAAAAGAAATTTCTTAAAAACAAAATTTCAAGGGTTAAAAAATGGAAGCTATATGGGTGATAGGTCGGATTTTATTTTCGGTTCTTTTTATTATGTCGGGTTTTGGGCATTTTAGAAATTATAAGGATATGGTTCAGTATGCTCAAATGATGAAAGCGCCAGCTCCAAATGTTACAGTTTTGCTTACGGGAGTGATGATAATTCTTGGTGGTTTAAGCGTTCTTTTCAATTTTTATACAACGATTGGAGCAGTTTTACTTTTTCTATTTCTTGTTCCAACTGCCTTCATAATGCACAAATTCTGGGGGGTTCAAGACCCCGGACTTGCAGCTAATCAGATGGCACATTTTATGAAAAATCTTTCGCTTGCTGGTGCATCTTTGATTATCATTTATCTTGATTATGTGTTAAAGGTTTCACATTAAAATAAAAAAGCCCCGACATTGATGTCGGGGCTTTAATTTTATAAAAGTTCAAAAATTCCTGCAGCTCCCATTCCACCACCTATGCACATCGTGACCATTCCATATTTTACATTTCGTCTTTTCATCTCATTTAAAATTGTAACTGTTAATTTTGCTCCAGTGCAACCGAGTGGATGTCCGAGGGCAATTGCACCACCGTTGACATTTATTATTTCCTCATTTAATCCCGCAAGTTTTATCACCGCAAGCGATTGTGCAGCGAATGCTTCGTTTAGTTCAATAAGACCAATGTCTTCAAGTTTAAGCCCCGCAAGTTTCAATGCTTTTGGGATTGCTTCAACAGGACCTATACCCATTATTTCTGGTGGGACACCAGCGACGGCGTATGAGACAAAGCGAGCCATTGGTTTGAGTCCAAGTTCAAGTGCTTTCTTTTCAGACATTAGCACGACAGCAGCAGCTCCATCGCTCATCTGTGAAGAATTTCCAGCTGTAACGGTTCCACCTTCTTTAAACGCTGGCTTCAACTGTGCTAATTTTTCAAGCGATGTATCTGGGCGTGGTCCCTCGTCCGTATCAAAAATTTTTTCTTCAACAACTTTTTCACCTTTGCCGTTTATGTATTTATTCACGACTTTCAACGGGACAATTTCATCTTTAAATTTTCCATCTTGAATTGCTTTCAATGCTTTTTGATGACTTTTCAAGGCAAATTCGTCTTGCATCTGTCTTGTGATTTGATATTTTTCTGCGACTCTTTCAGCTGTTAATCCCATACTTATATAGACTTCGGGATAATTTTCTGCAAGATATGGATTTGCGGAAAATTTATTTCCCGTCATTGGAACCATGCTCATTGATTCAACTCCGCCGGCGATTATAACATCTGCGTAGCCAAGTTTAATTCTTTCTGCTGCAAATGCGATTGATTGAAGACCGGATGAGCAGAATCTGTTTATAGTAATTGCTGGAACACTTACAGGAAGACCTGCTCTTATGCTTGCAATTCTTGCGATATTTAAACCTTGTTCTCCTTCGGGAAATGCACAACCTATTATTACATCATCAATCTCTTCTGGTTTCAGATTTGGTGTTCTTTTCACGGCTTCTGATATAACGGTTGCAAGCATTTCATCTGGGCGAAAATCTTTTAATGTGCCTTTTTTTGCTCTTCCAACTGCTGTTCTTACTGCTGTTACTATTACCGCGTCCTGCATTTTTGTTCTCCTTTTTATTTTTAAACTTTTAATTTCTTAACGGTTTGCCGTATTTCAATATGTATTGCATTCTCTCTTGAGTTTTTCTTTCACCACATAAGCTTAAAAACGCCTCGCGTTCAAGGTCAAGGATGTGCTGTTCGCTTACAATTTGTGGAGATGTGAAGTCACCGCCAGACATTATGTAAGCAAGTTTCTTTCCGATGTGAGCTTCGTAATCTGTTATGTAATTTGCTTCCTTCATAAGGTAAATTCCAACTAAAAAGTTTGCGTATAATTGTTTGCCTAAAGCGATAATTTCAGCAGGGAGAGGTGGTTTATAACCTTCTTCAACCATTGCGAGGGCGATTTTCTTTGCATCATTTATCAAATAATCTTTGTTCATTGAGATTGTGTCGGAATCGCGCAGATAGCCAAGTTTTTTTGCTTCAAGTGCACTTGTAGAAACCTTTGCAAAGGCGATTGTTTCAAAAGCTTCTCGTATAAATGGTGTTAAGTCAATGTTTTCTTGTTTTGGGGCTTTTTGTATTGCTCTTAAAAGCATCTCTTTTGTTCCGCCACCAGCTGGTATGACGCCTGCGCCAATTTCAACGAGTCCAATATAACTTTCTGCATAAGCCCGAACTTTTGGAGCGTGTAAAACAATTTCGCATCCACCACCAAGGGTCATTCCATGTGGAGCAACGACGACAGGTTTGGGTGAGTATTTAATTCGCATATTCATTCTTTGAAACATTCGCACTGCTCTGTCAATTTCATCCCATTCCCCTTCTTGCGCAAGCATTAAAATCATCATAAGATTTGCGCCTGCGGAGAAATGTTGTCCCTGATTTCCTATAACGAGCGCCTCGTAATTTTTTTCAAGTTCATTTAAAGCATAATCAGCCATTACAAGTATGTCCTCTCCAATTGCGTTCATTTTTGTGTGAAACTCAAGACATATAACGCCATCCCCAAGGTCAATCAAGCTTGCCCCTGCGTTTTGCTTGATTATTTTTGTTTTATCTTCTTTGACAAGTTCAAGATTTATCATCTCAGGCTTCGTTTTCATTTCAACATAATCTTTCGCACGGACGACATCGTAGAAGTAAATTTTTCCGTCTCTTCTTTCGTAAAATTTTTTCTTTCCAGAGCTGATCATTTCCTTTACCCAATCTGCAACTTTGAAACCTTCTTTTTCAATTCTTTCAATTGAATTTTCAACACCGATCAAATCCCACATTTCAAATGGACCAAGTTCCCAATTAAAGCCCCATTTCATTGCGTTGTCAATATCAACAATTGTATCGCTTATTTCGGGGATTCGGTTTGATGCATAAGCAAGGACTGCGCCTGTCGTTTTCCAGAAAAATTCTCCGGCTCTATCTTTTGCATTCATAAGAATTTGAAGTTTGTCTTTCAATCCTTCGGTTGCTTTTGCCATTTCAAGTGAGCCAAATTTAACTTTTTGTCTTTCTCTATAATCCATCGTTGAAAAATCAAGCACAAGAATTTCGCTTTCGCCAT
The DNA here is from genome assembly GCF_001536065.1 of Candidatus Chryseopegocella kryptomonas. Lineage (GTDB taxonomy): Bacteria > Bacteroidota > Ignavibacteria > Kryptoniales > Kryptoniaceae > Kryptonium > Kryptonium kryptomonas. The sequence goes on along the minus strand of NZ_CZVW01000003.1, from coordinate 80,897 downwards.
TTTTCTTAACTCTCTTGTAAAATCCTTGTCCGGTTTTTTCACCTAACCATTTGTTTTGAAGCATTTTCTGGACGACATCAGGAACTTTGAAGTATTCTCTCATTTCATCATCTGGAACAGCGTTGTAAAGATTATTTGCGACATGAACGAGCGTATCAAGTCCGACGATGTCAAGTGTTCTAAATGTTGCGCTTTTTGGTTTCCCTGTCACAGGTCCTGTTAACTCATCAACTTCTTCAATTGTGAAACCATTTTGGAGCATATAATGCAAAACATACATAACTGCGAAGACACCAATTCTATTTGCAATGAAGTTTGGCGTATCCTTACAATAAACAATCCCTTTGCCGAGGACTCTTTCTCCGAACTCTGAAATTGTCTCAATTACTTCCTGTGATGTGTCGGATGTCGGGATTATTTCAAGAAGTTTCATATATCTTGGTGGATTAAAAAAGTGTGTTCCAAGAAAATGTTTTCGGAAGTCATCGCTGAAACCTTCGGCAATTTCACTTATGCGAATTCCGGAAGTATTTGTGCTGACGATAGTTCCAGGCTTTCTAACGGATTCAACTTTTTTGAATAATTCTCTCTTGATGTCAAGTCGTTCAACGACAGCTTCAATTATCCAGTCAACTTCAGAGAGCCAGTTCAAGTTATCTTCAAAGTTTCCAATTGTTATGAGTTTTTCAAGTTCAGGGACGAAAAATGCGTTTGGTTTTAATTTTTTCGCTCTTTCAAGACCTTCACGAGCGATTCTGTTTCTGACCTCAGGGCTTTGAAGCGTTAGACCTTTTGATTTTTCTTCTTCTGTTAATTCTTTTGGGACGATGTCAAGAAGATATGAAGGTATTCCTGCATTTGCGAGATGGGCGGATATTTGCGCACCCATCACACCTGCTCCAAGGACTGCAACTTTTTTGATAGGTCTCATTTTTGTTCCCTTTTTATTTTGTGATGTTTTCGCATTTATTCTTTGTAAAATGAATCAATTAAATCACGATATCGTGCTTCAACATTTCTTCTTTTGACTTTAAGCGTTGGTGTTAAATAATCTTCATCAATTGTTAAAACACCATCAATCACAGCAAATTTTTTGATTGTTTCCCAGTGCGCAAGTTTGGAGTTTATTTCATCAACAATTTTTTGGTAGAGTTCTTGAACTTTTGGATGATTCAACAATTCAGAATTATTTGAATAAGTTATGTTATTTTCCTGTGCAAATTGTTTTAAAGCTTCAAAGTTTGGGAAGATAAGCGCTGATGCAAATTTTCTTCCCTCACCTATCACAACCGCTTTATCAACATAAACACTTGATGAGAGCAAATTTTCAATCAATTGTGGAGCTATAAATTTGCCACCGCTTGTCTTTATAAGGTCTTTCTTTCTGTCGGTTATAAAGAGAAATCCATCTTTGTCAATGTAGCCAATGTCACCGGTTTTAAACCATGTGCAATAAAATGCTCTTTGAGTTGCTTCTTCGTTTTTGTAATAACCTTTCATCACATTTGGACCGTCAACCCAAATTTCCCCATCCTCTGCGATTTTGACTGCAACGCCAGGGATAACAGGACCAACTGAGCCAATTCTGTTTCTTTCAAGGCGATTGACAGAGATAACTGGTGATGTTTCTGTTAAACCATAACCTTGAAGCACAGGGATTCCAGCAGCTGTGAAGATTCTTGCGAGGTCAGGTCTCAAAGCAGCTCCACCTGAAACTATGAATCTAAATCTGCCACCGAAACGCTCACGAAGTTTTTTATAAACGAGTATGTCCGCAATTTTATGCTTGATTCTGTATGATAGGGGGAATTTCTTTTCAGGGTCAAATTGTCTTGCTATATCCATCGCCCAGTTGAAAAGTTTACGCTTAAGTGACGACATTTTTTGGACCTGAGCAAGCATTCTTTCTTCCGCTTTTTCAAGAAATCTCGGGACAGTTGTCATCACAGTTGGTTTGACTTCAATTAGATTGTCCGCAAGCTTATCTATTGATTCAGCATACCAGATTTGAATTCCAATGTAGAGATAAAGGTAAATTATCATTCGTTCAAAGATGTGCGATAGCGGAAGATATGTTAGAGCAACTTCTTTATCGGCATTCCAGCTAAAGAGCGAAGCGCAGGTTGTTGCGTTTGAAATTAGGTTTGAATGTGTAAGCATCACGCCTTTTGGCTCTCCTGTTGTCCCAGATGTGTAGATTATCGTTGCAAGGTCATCTGGTTTAACTTTTGATTTGAGCTCGTCATAGAGCGATGGATTTTCATTGTTAAGTTTTTCGCCAATTGATTCAAGCTGTTCAAGCGTCATAACACCTGGCGCAGGTGGTTCTTTTTCAAACGTGATGACTTTGTCTGTAAATCCAAGTTTCTCAAGCACAGGTAAAATTCTTTCGTAGAGCTGTTTTGTTGAGATGAAAATTAATTTTGATTCAGAATTTGTGATTATAAATTCAACTTGTGGAAGTGATTGGGTTGTGTAAATTGGCACATCAATTGCGCCGAGAGATAGTATCCCGAGGTCGGTCATCGTCCATTCTGGACGACTTTCGGAAAGAAGCGCAACTTTGTCCCCGAATCTAATGCCAAGTGAGTAAAGCCCAAGTGCAATGTTTTTAACACGCCTTGCAACTTCATCTGCTGATAAAGATTTCCACACCCCTTCGGCTGATTTGTAATTTAGGAGTTTTGGATTTCGGTAGGTTTTTACCCCGAATTCAAAGAGCTCAACGAGATTTTGAAATTGCGTCATAGCAATCATCCCCGTTGAATTTTTATTTCAAGAACAAATTCAAAGGAAGTTTAAAAATTTTCTGCGAAAAAGTCAAATTTGAATTTTACTGTCTGGATGGGGTTAATTGCAAGGGTTTGAAATTTTGTGGGCGCTGCAGGATTCGAACCTGCGACCTCTACCGTGTGAAGGTAGCGCTCTGGACCAACTGAGCTAAGCGCCCTTGCGATATAAATTTAATAAATACGCTCGGAAAAACGCAAGTTTAGTTTTTGAGCCAGTGTCCTTGCTTTTGTTTTTATCGCTTCATCATTTGGATTATGATTTAGTAAAATTTCGTAGCATTTCAATGCTTCTTCAAAATTTCCGCACCCAATATGTGCCAGAGCAAGAACTTTAATTGAAGCATCAAAAAAATTTTGAATTTTCACGAACTTTAAAATCACTTAACACACGAATCGCCTCATCAAATCTTCTCAATCCAACAAGACACATTCCAAGATTGTATCTTATCTCATCATCATCATCTTTAAAGTTAAGAGCGATTTCCAAATTTTTAACAGCATCCTCAAGTTCGCCGTTAATTTGATATATTCCCGACAAAATTTTGAAAATTTCAAAAGATGGTTTGATTGTTGAGATTTCTTTCAAAACATTGATGGCATTTCCAACTCCAAGTTTATATTCTTCAACAAGAAAATCAATCGTTGCTTTGTAAAGAATTTCATCGTGTATGACTTTTAAAAGATGTTCTTTCATCCTTTGATAATTGCCAAGTTTGAAATAGCAAATCATCAATTTGAAATGTATTTCGTTTTCTTCAACCATGTTTTCAAGCGAAACATCAAGAGATTTACCATTTGAGATTGCTTTGAGATTTTTAAGGGCTATCTCAAAGAAATTTTTAGCGATGTGGAAATTTGAAAGTTTAGCGTGGGCAATTCCACTTAAATAATATGAGGTCAATTGTGTTGGAGCAAGTTTTGAAGATTTCACAAAATAATCAATTGCTTCTTGATATCTTTCGTTTTGAAGTTCGTATTTTCCAATGATGTTATAAATTGATGCAAGGAGCGAATCCCCAAGGTTTGATTTTTCTTTTTGGATTGAAATTGCTTTTTTCAGCCATTCAATTCCATTTTCTTTTTCACCTGTTAAGATCTTAATTATGCCGATGTGGTAATATGCATATGCGTTGTCTGGATTTTCTTTTATTTCTTCAAGTAGGAGATTTAAATTTCTTTCGTATTTTTTGCTCATAATTTCATCGCTTTGTGCGTAGCCAAGATGTGTGATTGTTATATCTGTCTTTGCGATTTTTCCGCAGTTTCTTAAAATTGAAGGTGTGATTTGCTCGTGAATCCTTCCTTCAAATTTTATCCAATCCTTTTTTCTAAATAATCTTGGATATTCATTTATCACATCTGGTTTTCCATCTTTGCCGAGGTTTATGACTTTAACATAAAGTGCATCAAAGTTTGAGTTGAGATATTTTTTAAGTTTTGTCTCTTGATTTGGGTTTAATCTTTCATCGGCGTCAAGAACCAGAATCCATTCACCAGTTGAGTGTTTTATTGATTCATTTCTTGCAATGGAGAAATCATTTTTCCAGTCAAGATGGAAAATTTTTGCGTTGTAGCGACGGGCGATTTCAATTGTTTTATCTGTTGAGCCAGTATCAACGATTATTATCTCGTCAGCGATATTTTTCACGCTTTCAAGACACCCTGGGAGAAATTTTTCTTCGTTTTTAACTATCATGCAGAGTGAAAGTTTGGGCTTGTTCATTTTGAACCTCGTTTTTTTCTTTTATCGGTATAAAGATTTCGTTGTTATTTACTTTTTTGTTATTCATGAAAATTTCAACTGGATCTGCTCCCCACTTCTCAATAAAAATCTTTTTGTTTCTTTCAAGTAACGCTAAAAACTTTTTAATCCCATTTGATTTAAAACTTTTTGAACCAAAATGATGTATGAATACATCTTTTGCAACAGCAATTTTAAAACCGGCTAAAACCGCTCTTAGGCAATAGTCGTCATCTTCAAAATTTCCTGGCGTAAATCTTTCATCAAAAGCGCCAATTTTTTCAATCACCTCTCTCTTTATCACCATGCATAACCCCGCTATTCTCGGGAATATAATTTTTTCACCTTTATTTTTTGCGTAAATATCCTCTGCGAATTTTTGAAGTTTGACTTCATTTACTTTTCCATCTTCAAGATAAAATTTATCTGCTTCTTTTAAAATCTGGATTCCATTGACATAATTACTCATTGGACCAACTATGCCAATAGAATTATCTTTTTTCAAGTGTTCAATCAATCGCTCAAGCCATTTGTCTGTAACAATTACATCATTATTTAAAATGACTATGTAATCACCTTCAGCGTGTGCAATCCCTTGATTTACTGCTTTGGGAAATCCGTAATTTTCTGGATTTCGGATTAGTTTTGCATCTTGAAGAGTGGACAGGTATTGATATGTTCCATCTGTTGAGGCGTTGTCAACAACAATGAGTTCATATGGTATGTATGTGTATTTCCTTATACTTTCAATGGCAAGTTTTGTATATTCAAGTTGATTGAACACAGGGATAATTATTGAAGCGATTGGTTTATTTTTAATTTTCGCCTTTACAATTTCATTGTTTGGGTCTATTTCAAGAATTTTTGAGTAGAAAAATCTTGCATCATTCACAGCACCAATTTCATCGCAAATCTCAGCAAGAGTTACAAGTGTTTCTACATCATTCGGATTGATGTTTAAAATTTCCTTATAGAGTAGCATTGCATTTTCAACATTTCCTTCCTGAAGCAAAAAGTCAGCGTAATTTTTCCTGGCTGTTATGTTGTTTTGATCATATGAGATTGCTAATTGTATGTAAAATTTGAAAGCGGTTTTGTCATTCTCATTGTATTTCATTATGGCTATATCATTGCAAGTTTGACTTGCAAGCAATTTAAAAACTTTTAATTCTCTAATCGCATTTTCAGATTCATCAATTCTGTTTAAAAACTTTGAAGCTTTGTATTTGTGGTAGGAGTTGGCAATTCCTTTTACAGTGTATCTTAGGGATAAAGTGAAATACTTATCGGCGAGAACGGAGTTATTTTCTGAATAAAGTTTCCTCGCAAATTGTAATAAATCTTCAACTTTAAATTCTCCATCAATAGTAAATAAGCTTTTGCCCTTGCTTCTTCCATTTGGATCCTTAATCCCATAAACCGCTCTTTTCACAGCATTGAGATAACCATGAGAGAATTTTAAATCAGGTTCAAGATAGTTTCCTTCAGCCCATTCATTCCAGGCGTTGATGAAAACAATTCTATATTCAGGTTTTCTATTTTGAAGTCTTTCAATTTCAAGATTTAACCATTTTTCAAATGTTTCAGGAGAGGAGTTTGTTAAGATAAATGGTTTTAAATTCTTTCTTCTTGCGGTGTTATCCCACATTGGAGTAACACAGGCGAAGGATGTTTCACCTTGTTTTATTATTTCCTCATTTAAATCTGACATAAGATTTGCTACTTCATCATAATCAAATATAAAGCTCATCTGATTTAGAGTTATGCCTTTGTTAATTTGATACCAATTTGTAATTGCTGAGAAAAGAGGTTGAAAGATAACCTCTCCATCAAAACCGATTTTTTTCCAGCTTTGAACGCTATCTGCGGAAGCTCTTATTGCGATTAAAAATAGATCAACGAGCCCTTCTTTTTTTGCAAGTCGCCTCCATAGTTCTATCATTTCTTTCAAATCAGGAATCTGAGCTGGGCGATAAATTAAGAAAACAGGTTTATTGTCAATTTTAAAATATCTTTGATCTTTAAAAAACCTGAGAAGCCAGTTAAAATGTTTTATGTGATCTTGAATTCCAGCGTATGTTTGCTCTTGCAGGATTTCATTATTTAAACCATCCCAGCGCCTTGTCCAATTTTCATTAGCCCATGCAAGACAGAATTGAAAATCGGGTTTTCCAGATTCAAGAATTTCAAGTATAGGTCTTTCAAGTAATAATTTACCATTAAACCAATAATGCCAGAAGCAAAAAGCATCTACACCGTAGTTCCTGGCAAGTTCAGCTTGCATTTCTCTAACCTCGGGTAATCTTAAATCGTAAAATCCTAAATCTGCTGGAATTCTTGGTTGATAATGCCCAGGGAATAATGGCTTTGCAGTAACAACATTTCTCCATTCTGTAAAACCTTTGCCCCACCATTTATCATTTTCTTGAATTGGGTGGAATTGTGGAAGGAAAAACGCAATTATTTTTGCTCTTTTTTCGTGTTTAGTTTCCTGCGGATTGAGATTTGTTGATTTTTGTTTTAACCTTTCGTTAAAAACTTTATCAACCGCTTCAATTACTCTTTCAAAGGGAATTTCTTTTGCTGGTCCAAGGTCGTTGTAAATTAATTCCGCATTTGTTCCATCTGCGTATCCACCTGTAAAGGGATTATATCTCTGAAAGTTTCTATAATGACCAAGCAAAACAATTCCAAATGTTTCAACCGCATTTGCTATATGAGCTGGACCACTATCCACACCGATGAAAAGTAAAGCGCGTTTGATGACCTCTGCTGTTTCAAGAATTGATGTTTTACCGCATAAATTTATGAAATTTATGTCGCTTTTTTCAAGGATGCTTTCCGTTCCAACTTCAACTACTTGAACTTTATAATTTTTAACTATATGTTTTGCAAGTTTGATCCAGTTTTCCTGTTTCCAATCTTTTATCTTTTCATTTGAATTACAGTGAAAAACAACATAGTTTGGCGGTAATTTTAAAGTGTTAATTTTTTCGCGAACTGATTCTGGTATATAAACATTAGGTTTTCCGTCAATTACAGGTAAACCAGCCGAACGGGAAAACGCTGATAGTAGCGAGCCAAATTTAAAATAATTCTCCCCGGTGATCGGAATTTTTCCATTTATATTTTTCAGTTGAACATTGCACACGGGACATATTCTATTGTGAATATGCAGATCAACAACTTGATCAAAAAGTCCATTTTCTTTTAAATAAATCCATTCAGTTAAACAATCAACGACCAGAGTTTCGTCTATATATGGATTTGAGTCAATGAGTTCTTTATATTCTTCTCTAACACACCAGACGATGTGTGCATCTGGATATTTTGATCTCAAATACCTTGACACGGGTTCACATGCAATAATATCACCCATATGTTCAATTAGACCGATGCCAATTTTTAAGGGCTTTATTGTGTTTTTTAGGTTTTGTGAAATTTCAATTTGAACTTTATCAACCGAGATTTTTGGTCTTGCGATCACAAACATGTCTTCTTTTAAAATTCCGGGTAAAATTTCAAAAACATCAAGTCCTGCTTTGTCAAAAAGCAAGTAGATATTTTGTTCACTGAATAAAAATAAGTGTTCATCTGGTTTAAAATGAATCCATTTTTTGTCTTCACCTTTGTATTGTGGCGTTTGGAAAATGCATACACCATTATCTTTTAAAATTTCTGCAACTTTCTTTAGCGCTCTAACTGGGTCAGTGAAATGTTCAAGCACATCAAAACCAGCGACGACATCAAATTTTTCAATCGGCAGTGGAATATCAGGGAATAAACCAGGTATAATGTGTTCAAGATTAAATTTACTTCTTGCAAATTCACATGTCTTAGGGTCAACCTCAACTCCAACAACATTTTTTATTCCATTGTATTTGCAAAAATATAGAAACCCTCCGTGCGCGCAACCTATTTCAAGTACTGATTCTGCGTCGGGTTTAAATTTTTTAAGGATTGAAAACCATATTGGGATTCTATCTTTGAAATCTAAGTTAGATCTTTCCTCAATTGATGGATAGCCTAAGTCGTTTACAACATAATCATGCCAATAGCCGTCAAATGTGTAAAGTTGTTTTAATTTATCAGCCGATGGCTGGTTTTTAGAGACGAGTGTTCCGCAGTTTTGACATTGAAAATATTCATTGTGTATGGAATCTTTCAAAATTCCCCCACACCAGCATTTTTTATAGTTGTTCATTTTTACAGTGCGTTTTTTGTTTTTTTATATTTATCGGCATAAAATCTCAAAACTTTAGTTGATAAGGAATTAAAGTAATTCCCGACAGATTCCGATAAATAGAAGTGAAAAACGCCGGGGCAAGGAAGCCCCGGTAAAATGTCAAACAAAAAACAAGGAGGTTAACAGCCATGGCATTCTCACAGGGAACACGCATCAACACCAACATCGCAGCGATGAACGCCTACAATGCCCTCAATGACATCAATCGTGAACTCGGCGTTCATCAACTCCGTCTTGCAACGGGTAAGAAAATCAATTCCGTCGCCGATGACCCATCCGGGTATACCATAGCCAAGAAATTGCAGGCAAGATCTCGTGGGCTTGCACAAGCGATTAACAATGTCGGCGACGCGAAAAATGTTCTTTCAATTGCAGAGGGTGGTTTGCAGAAGATTAATGACTTGCTTGTTTCAATCAAAGAGCAAGTCACAAGAGCCGTCAACGGTGGTTTGAGCGATGATGAATTGCAGGCGATTGCAACACAAGTCAATGATTATTTGGCTGAAATTGATGAAATCGTAAAGCAGACGAAATTTAACGGTATGCAGTTACTCAGAGGAGCAGGCGGTGGCGATTGGGTAAGCGGTAAAGATTTCCAAGTCGGAAGTGATACCGGTGATACGCTCACTGTTAAATTTGATATCACGGTTGATAGCTCGCTTGTCAGCTCAAGCGCTGTTGCAACAAGTGATTTGACAACTGGATTCATCACAACAGTTGACACTGCGATTAAGACGGTGACACAACAATTGCAGTATGTCGGTTCATTGATCAATCGTCTTGATGTGAAAGAGGCGAACTTGATTGTGTCAATGACGAACACAGATGCAGCAGCAAGCAGAATCTTTGATGCTGATATAGCAAAGGAGCAGGTTGAAGTTGCCAAGCTTATGATACTGCAACAAACTGCGACGGCACAACTTGCCCAAGCAAACGCTGCACCGCAAGGAGTGCTTGCGTTGTTCAGATAATATGGTGACGCCGAGAGCAATAGATAGCTGAAACCGCTGTGGGGGTTGTCAATCAAGGCAACCCCCATCTTGTTTTAAAAATTTAAACCAGTGAAGAAATGCCAGAAAAAAACAATTACATAGAAAGCGAAATCCTAAATCTCTCACCCGTTGAATTAATACTTAAAATTTACGACATCGCTATCGTAAGTTGTAAAAGAAAAGATGCGGAAAAAGCAAACAGAGCTATAACGGAATTGATCTCATCTCTTAACTTTGATTACAAAGAAATCTCTCTGAATTTGTTCAAACTTTACCATTATTGTCAGTATGAAATAAGGCGCGGGAATTTTGACAATGCGGTTGAGATACTCAAAGAACTTCGCGATGCGTGGGCAAAAGCGTTCAATTTAAAGTAAAGGAGGTTTTTATGTCTTTTTATTTCAACACAAATAATAGCATAAATCCGATTGATACGCTTGTCCAAATGTTTAAGCAATCCGAGAGCAGTAAACTTGTCAAGCCGGTTGAGATGCAAAAAAATTTGATTCAGACGAAAAATGCAACGCTTTCGGATTTAAAAACGAAATTAAACTCGCTTTTTTCAATTGTTAAGGATTTATCTTTGACGGGGGTAAAATCAAATTTTCAAATTAAAACCGCTGAAATTTCAAACCCAGAAATCTTTTCAGCAGTTGCTGAATCATACGCAACTCCAGCAAACCATATAATTTTTGTCCAGCAACTTGCAAAGGAAGATACTGTCATATCCTCAAAATTTTCAAAGGATGGAAATGAAATTTTAAATTCCGAAGGCGCAGGTGTTAAGACGATAAGAGTGACAATCAACGGGGTTTCAACAGATTTAAATGTAGATGTTGCATCTGGCGATACAAACAGCACGATTTTAAATAAAATTGCGTCGGCTATAAATTCAACACTTTCGGAAGTTATAGCAAGCGTTGTGAATGACACACCGACGACCGCACGTCTTGTTATAAAGAGTAAAAACACGGGGAGTCAATATGCAATTTCTCTCTCTGATGTCTCAGGGAATTTACTTGCAAACATCGGGCTTGATTTAAATGTGATTTCAAATCGCATTGCTTCAACGGATACATCGGGAGGTTATCTTTACACCGATGTCAATTTACTTGATGCGAAATTAACAGTTGACGGTATAAATATAGTTCGTGGTTCAAATAAAATAAGCGATGTAATTTCTGGCATTACAATTGAACTTAAAAAAGTCCAAAATCCAGGGGATACGCCAGTTTCATTGACGATAAAAACAGATGCTTCAAAAGTCCGTGAGAAAATTGAATCTTTTATCAATGCTTATAACGATTTGATAAAATTTATAAATGATAAAACTAAAACGACGACAGACGGAGCTCGTTCTGTGTTCAGCGGTGATTATACGCTTGTTAAGTTGAAATCTGAATTAAGGTTAAAGATAAGCAATCCCGTGGCAGGGGAGATTGCATTTTTAAGTGATCTCGGAATTAAAATCAATGCAGATGGAAGTTTAAGCATTGTTGATAGTGCAAAACTTGACAAACTTATTTCTACGGATATCACAAAAGTTGAATCGCTTTTTAACTCATCCGATGGTATTGCAGTGAGGTTGAAGGAATTTATTAATCCTTTTGTTCAAATTGGTGGAGTTGTTGATCAAAGAATAAATTCGGGAAAAGAGCAGATAAAACGGCTTGATGAAAGAATAAAGTCGTTGAATAATTTGATTGATGAAAGAGCGGAAGATTTAAGAAGACAATTTGCACAACTTCAATCGCTTTACAATGCTTTTGTCAGACAACAAGCAATGGTTCAACAATTAACACAAATTTTAGTGCCATGATTCAAGAGATAAAAAGCGTAAACATAGCTCAATCATTACATCAAAATTTTGAAGAATCCACAAAGTTAAACGTTGAAACAAAAGACACTGAGCGGAGTTCTGAAAAGGGGAAAAGTTTATCAATTGAAGACATTGAAAATGTGATAAAGGAGATGAATCGCTTCGTTCAAATTTTTAACACTAAGATATCGTTTGAGATTGATAAAGACACGAGAAAAACGATTTTGAAAATTGTTGATGCTCAGACAAACGAGATAATTCGTCAGATACCGCCTGAGGAACTTCTGGAAATTTCAAGAAGGATAAGTGAATTGCTTGGGTTGATAATCAATGAAAAAGTTTAAGTCAAATAGGGAACTTGTGGAGAAAATTTTTGACGGTTTGAGGGAAATTTTGAAGATGACGATTTTTATTCGTGGGAAAATTTTAAATGATGAATTTGATGTTTTGCCTGAGTATCTTGCAAGGCGTGAGGAGAAGATAAAGGAAGTGGAAGAGTTTTTGAAGGAGCTCGGGAAGTTAAAGCGTGAGATTCCAAATTTTCAGCAAATTTTGAAAGAGATTGAGATAATGCGCGATGAGATATTAAAGATTGACACGGAAAATGCCGATAATATAAAAGAGAGAATGAAAGAAGTATCTGATGAACTTCAGGAGTTAATTCGCAGAAAAAAATTGCTAAATTATTTGAGGTGAGAAAATGAGAATAAACGAAATAAGCGGAAAAAATTTGCTTCCAGAAGAAAACAGTGGTAAAAGGTCTGGAAAGGTTGAAGATAAAAAAGACAAAATTGAGATTTCTGGCGAGGCACGTGAGCTTTACGAGGCAAAGAGAATGGAGAAAATAGAGGAGATAAGAAAGAAAATTGACGCTGGATTTTATGATTCCGATAGCGTGATTGATGAAGTTGTGGAAAAGATTTATAAACTTCTTAAATTAAATTCGTAAATCCTCTTTTCATGGCACCTCCCCGCCGTAGAGCCCCGAACATTTTCGGTGTGTTCGGGGCTTTTTATTTTTAAAGTTTCTTCGCAAGAACAACCGTTAATTTTTGTTTGAAACTTTCTCCACTTTCAGAGACGGCTTCAAATAAAATAATGTAAATGCCAATTCTTCCAATTTTCCCATTTTCATCCGTTCCATCCCAGAGTAAATTTCCATTTTGAGTCGTGTATTGATTTAACGCAAGCGTTTTAATCTGTCTTCCTTGCGAATCAAAAATTTTAACATTTATCGTTCCAGAGTTGAACGGCAGGGAATAAGAAATCAAACATACATCGTCAAGTCCGTCTCCATCGGGTGAAAATATACTCGGAGTTACGGTGATTTTTGCGGGTTGATTTTGTCCAGATGTTTCAATATATGCTGTGTTTTTTCTTCCGGGAGTTCCACCTGATTTGGCGGATGAAGTCATCCAGCTTGATTTATCTGCGGAAGGTAGATTTGGATTTATTTTTTCAAGTGAGCGTCCTCTTTTGTCTGTTATGATTTGACTGTGCCAGTTTGAAAAATATCTTACGCTGTCAATTATTTTACTGGTTAAATCCGTGATGACGACATCGTCAAAATCGTTGTTCAAGCTTAAACTTTTGTTGAGTATAATCAATTTAGCAATTGAATCGCCGGGGTTTAGATATTTGAAAAGCGTTGTATCCGAGGCGATCACTGCGTATTCCCCGGGCATAAGAATGAGATCATTTTGAGATAGGGAAATAAAGTTTGCACGCCCATCTTGAGTTCTCATATCGTTAAATCTCCAGTTTTTCAAATTAACAGGAATGTTTGAGCGATTGAAAAGTTCAATATATTCGCAATAACCTGGCAAAGGGTCAAACATTATCTCGTTTATCACGATGGAATTTGATGGGAAAGATATGTTAAGTTTTTTAAATGCAATGTTGTTTTTTGGATTTTCATCGCTTGGGAAATTAATTAAGAAGATCAAAGCATTTTCTCCCGGTTCAAGATTTGAAATTTCAAAATTTATCGTTGCAGAATCTTTTTTGTTCAATGTGTTTTGAAATGTTTGACTTAAAATTAATTCATTTTCTGATGCGCTTGAATCAAAATTTGAATCTTTGAAAACATCTATTGAAAAGTTCGCAACCTGATTTAGCCCAATGTTTTGAACCGTTAACTTAACATTTATAGGAGTAGCGTAATCAGAAAACTTTGGAATTTCAACGGATGCTATTTTCAGATCAAAATTTTTTCGCTTCGTGCTGTTTTCTCTTCCAGGCGTTGCTTTGATTGAATCAGTTGGAATTAACCAATTTGCTGAATCAAGCGATGAATCATCAAAGTCAATCCTTTCAATTGAAAATCCCGTCTTTCCCCATCTTCCGAAGTAATAAACGGAATCAATTTTTGAGCCAGTGTTATCGTAAATTGCAACTGCATCTTCTGTGTTGTTTAAAGTTGGAAGCAAAGGAGTGATTATTTTTGACGGGATTTGATAGAAGTTAAGAATTGTGCTGTCTTTTGATAAAACGAGATATTCACGGGGATGAAACAAAAAATCACCTTTTGCAATTGTAGTTTTAGTAGATGCATCGGAAATTGACCAGTTTTTGAGGTTAATTGTATTGTCGCTTGCGTTGTAAATTTCAACCCATTCGGGTTCATCTCCGGAAGGAGCGAACATTATCTCGCTTATCAAAATTGTTTTTTCTGGATATGAGACATCAATTTTGAACGCATAGAAATTGTTAAGAGTATCTTCATCTGATGGGTGAGAAACCTTTGCGATTAAATCGTAAGTTTTCGTTTCAGTTGGGGTGAAAAAGAAAGTTATATCTATTGAATCGCCCGAATTTATTTGTCCTGTAAAGATTTTTTCAGCAACTAATTCGTTGTTTTGCGGGATATTGTCCGTGTTTGTATCGTTAAAAATTTTCGTTGAGAAACCATTAATTGGTGTTTTTCCAATGTTTTTTATCGTTGCTGTTATTTCAACGGTTGAGAATTTAAGAACTGGTTTTGCGAATTTGACATTTGATATTGTTAAGTCGGTGTCTTTTTGCGTAAGAGAATTTTTTAAAAGTGGGGTTGCTTTAAACGGACTTTTTGATGTTCCCCAGTTTGATGTTAAGTTTGATGGTTGTTCAGGAGATATTCTTTCAAGTGAAAAACCATTTGATCCGCCCATGCTTGAAAAATAATAAACAGAGTCAATCAAATTTCCGTATGTATCATAAATCCTGACCGCATCTTCATCATTGTTGAACGCTGGGAGAGATTGAATTAAAATTTTTTCTGCTTTAAGCCATGGATAAAAACTCAAAAGCGTGTCTTTTGATGTTATAATTGCAAAATCATTTGGATTTAGGTTGAAATCAAGCGTAATCGTTCTCAAAGTTTGTGAATCGCCAATTTTCCAGTTTTTCAGATTTATGGTTTGATTAGTTCGGTTGTAAATCTCAATCCATTCGGGTTCAGGTGTTTTTGGAGCATACATTATTTCGTTTATGACAATTGAATTGAACGAAAGAGGTGGCGGAAGAATTGTTAAGTTTTTCTTAACGAGGTTATTTGATGTGTTTTCATCGTTTGAAAACAAAACCTGTAAAAGCGTTTGATAATTTCCAGATGCTAAACCCGAAACTTCAAACTCAACAAAAATTGAATCAGTTGATTCTAATCTCTGTTGAATTGTTAATTCTGAAATTTTCTCGCTGGATTGAAAAGATGAATCACGGTTTAAATCAATGAAAAATTCAATTTTGAAATTATCAACTGCGTTTATCCCTTGATTGTAGAGCGTGGTTTTGATTTTGAAACTTTGACCTTGGAAAATTTGTGTTGGCTCGGTTGAAAATGTTTTAATTGCGAGATCGTTAAATTTTGCCATTATGCTATTTTTTCTTCCGGGTGTGCTTCTTTCCGGATCTGTTGAAATTCCCCAAGTTGATTTCAAATTTGAATTTTTGTTCGGATAAATTCTTTCAATTGAATATCCTGCTCTAACCCAATCGCTTTTGTAGTAAACGCTGTCAATTACGACATCGGATGAATCAAACAAAACCACAGCGTCTGAATCGTTTCTAAATCTTGAGGATGGAAGTCCCGGGAGTATGAAAACTTTTGAAGGAATTTGAGAGTGAAAATAAAAAATTGTGTCGCTTCTTGTTATAACCGCATAACTATCGGGTTGAAGGATATAACTTTGCGTTGTGATTGTGTATTTTGTTGATGTTAGACGATTTGAAATTTTCCAATTTTTGAGGTCAACTGGCTCTGTTGAGAAATTAAAAATTTCAATCCATTCTGGTTCTCCCCCAGATGGTGCATTCATTATCTCGTTTATGATGACATTTTGTGCAGTTGTTCTTGCTATGATGAAAAATGCGAAAAATATTTTCAAAATTCTTCTCATTTACCGAGTCGTTTGTTTTTCAGAATGAAAATTGTTGATGCAATTAAAACAAAACTTGTCAAGATGCTCCCTTCTGGACCGAAATCACCACCGGAGATTAAGTTTTCTGAATTTATCTGAACATCAAAAACAGGCTCAATCAAGGTTGAACCACTGACAGGGAGCGAATATAAATAACCTTGGAAGAAATTCCACGAAAAGTGTAAAGATATTGGAAGCCAAAGTGAGTTTGCTTTTATGTAAGCGGAGGAGAGCCAAAGTCCAGCGAGGAATATATTCGCAAGTGAAATTAAGTTAACATTTGGATTAAAAATATGAGCAGATGCAAAGAGGAGTGAGAAAACAACTGTTGCGATTGCGGGATTTGTTGCCTCAATTAATCTTTGAAAAGGATAACCTCGGAATAAAATTTCTTCGGCAAGTGCAACAAGCACAAAAAATAAAAGTGCTTCAAAAATTTGTGGATAAATCTGATTGGGTGTAAAGTTGTATGTGTAATATCCTGCGATTGCATTTGGGATGACTACAAGCGTTATCATAACGAAGCCAAGGATTAAACCAAAAGTTATCTCATATTTTGTCTTCTCCGAAATTTTAAGCCCGACCTCGGATAAATTTTTCCCCTCAAAAAAGTGCATCATTATAAAAGTCGCAATTAAAACACAAATGAGGAAAAGAAACTCGCTTATTAAAATCTCCTGTGGAATATGTAGGATGGCAAAGACGGCGTTTATTAGCGTAATTGAGAATGCAAATATAATGAAGAAGATCAAGATTCTCCATCCATTTCGTAGTTTATTTTGTTGATCAAGGAAAATTGAACTCATTCAAGAAGTAATGTTTTATTTTTGATGTAGTTTATGGCTTTTTTGCCGATGTCGGTTCGGTAATGCATTCCATCAAATTTAATTTTTTCAACCGCCGTGTAAACTTTTTTAATCGTGCTTTCAAAATCATTTTCAGGACCGATTGCCGTTACGCCTATAACTCTGCCACCTGAAGTTAGAATTTTGCCATTAACTTTTTTCGTTCCGGCGTGAAACAAAATAACATCGCTCATATTTTTTACTTCTTCCAGTCCATAAATTTCTTTGCCAATTTCATAACTATCGGGATAACCTGACGATGCGAGAATGACGCAAATGGCGGTTGCTTTTTTTATGCTGTAATTGAAATTTTTGACTCCGCCATCAATTGCTCTGTAAAACATTTCAATTATATCACCATCAAGAAGCGGAAGAACCACCTGAGTTTCGGGGTCTCCAAATCTGCAATTGAATTCAAGAACTTTCGGACCATCCTTTGTTATCATGAGTCCGCAATATAGACAACCTTTGTAAGTTCTGCCTTCGTTTTTTAAACCTTCAATCGTTGGTTTTATTATTTCTGATTTTATCCTTTCAAACATTGCTTCATCAATCAAAGGTGTTGGTGCGTATGAACCCATACCGCCTGTGTTTTTTCCCATGTCGTTGTCAAAAATTCTTTTATAATCCTGAGCAGGAGCAAGTGTTATGAAATCCTCTCCGTCAGTTATGGCAAAGACAGATGCTTCCTCACCTTGCAAAAATTCCTCAATCACGATCTTTTCCCCGGCTGAACCAAAAATTTTTTGATTCAAGTAAAGGTCAATTGTTTTAATGGCATCTTCAACACTTTCACATATTGTAACACCTTTTCCGCCAGCAAGACCGTCGGCTTTGATCACAATGGGTGGGTTTAAAGATTTGGCGAAATTTTCTGCTTTGTTAATTTCATCACATGTAAATGTTTTATAATTTGCGGTTGGAATTCCATATTTTTTCATAAAGTTTTTTGCGAAAATCTTACTGCTTTCAATTTCCGCTGAAATTTTCCTTGGTCCGAAAATTTTCAATCCATTTGATTCAAACAGATCAACAATTCCAAGTGAAAGTGGAAGTTCAGGACCTACAACTGTAAGATCAATTTTATTCTCAATTGCAAAGTTTAAAAGTGAATTTAAATCTTCTGCTTTTATCGGGATTGTTTCTGCAATTTCGGATATGCCTGCATTTCCTGGGGCACAGAAAATTTTTTCAACATTTTTTGATTGTGCTATTTTCCATACGAGTGCGTGTTCCCTTCCGCCACCACCGACAACGAGAACTTTCATAGCTTCTGAATCAAATTTGTTTTAATCATAAACGAAGTTTTCAAGCTCCCTGACGAGATTGATGATTATTCTGTTTATATCGTAATTTTCAATGTTTATTTTCGGGGTGAGTTTTCTATCGTTTAAAAAAAGTTCAAATGCCTTTTCAAATGCAAGCACGATTGAAGATGGTTCGTTTGTATCAGCGATGAGAGAATTTTTTTGATCTCCAATTATGTATCTGAAACTGTTTGAGCCATCAACTATTGCTATATATGGTTTTTCAACCGCTGCGTAGTCATAAGGTATGTTTGATATGTCAAAATCGTCAAGGTAAAGTAAGAAGTCAGATGAAAGCAAAGTTTTAATGTAATTTTCACGGTTTAGGTTTAGGTAAATTCTGATGTTGTCTTTAAGTTGAAATTTTGTGATTAGATTTATCACTTCATTTGTCGGAATTCCTATGAGATTGAGCAAAAGAGATTTTTTGAAGAGTTGTTCTTTTTTTGAGAGATAGGCGAGGGCGTTCAAAACAAGTTTGATTTTTTTACCGCCAATTTTACCCGATGAAAATGTAAGTGTGAATTTATCATCAGAGCTTGCGACATAATTTTGAAATTCAAATGGCTCAAATCCAGTTGGGATAATTTTAACAAGGTTATAATCAAGGAAGAGATAGTTTTGAAGGAGATGATCTTTGATTTTTCTGTTATCAACGATGACCGAATGGCTTGTGCGTAGAAGTTTTTCTTCTGTTTTTGATGGTGATTTTTTTTGATTTTGGATGAAGGAATAATCAATTATAAGCGGAATTTTGAACTTTTTTGCCAAATAAGCACCGACCTGAGCTGTTGAAAGTGGCGGGACGAACGCAATTATTGCGTTGTATTTTTCGCTTTTTAAAATTTTTTCACCAAGTTTTGTCGCTCTTGATTTCCAGATTTCTTCCGGTTCATTTAAGCTGGCAATTTTATAAAGATAAGATAAAATTTCTGCTGAAATTTCACGCTTTACATTCGGATAATTAGCGCTGGCAATTTTTGAAAAAACTTTGATAAGATTCACCGCATAAACTTTAATTCCACTTTCTTTGACACGCTCGGAAAGTGAAAAATCTTTTAAGACATTGAATGTTGAGTGATTTAGTGTTAAAACGGTGGAATTCCAGCCATATTGTGTTAAGTATTTTGCGAAATTTAAAACGCGAATTCCAGAGCCGTAGATAACCGGCGGAAAATAATAGGTTATCATTAAAACTTTTCTTTGCATTCAAATTTCAATCAAATTTCTTGGTAATGTTGTTAAGACCTGCGGCGTTGAATTTATTAAAATATCATCTTCAATTCTTACACCGCCAAAATTCGGGATGTATATTCCTGGTTCAATGGTTATAACATTACCGTTTTGAAGCACATAATTGCTTTTGGGTGAAATTCTCGGGAGTGTGTGAATTTCTACACCAATACCATGTCCGAGCGAATGTCCGAAAAATTTTCCATATCCTTTTTGCTTGATGTAATTTCTTGCTATTGAATCAAGAATATTTGCTTTTAAACCCGACTTTGCATTTTCAATTGCTCTTGATTGAGCGTCAAAGACGATTTGATAAATTTTCTTTTGCTCGCTTGTTGCTTTGCCGACAACAATTGTTCTCGTTATATCGGAGTGATAGCCATTAAAAACACATCCAAAATCAATAACTATAAACTCACCTTTTTTTATTTTTTTCGCAGATGCAACTCCGTGCGGGAGAGCGCTTCTCCATCCGCTTGCGACGATTATATCAAAAGCATCTTTTTCAGCCCCGTATTTTTTGTGAAGATATGAAATTTCAGAGGCGATGTCTAATTCTGAAATTCCGGGTTTGATTAGTTTTAAAACTTCGTTGAAAACCTTCTCGCTTATTTTTATTGCCGATTTTATGTTTTCAATTTCTTCAGCGGTTTTAACAGCGGAAATTTCTTCAATTAAATTTTTTACCGGGAAAAACTTTACATTTTTAAATGTTCGTTTCAGCTCAAGCACGAAAGCAAATGAAGCGTGGTCTGCTTCAAAGCCAACTCTTTTTAGATTTTGCATTATGTTTTTTTCGCTTGTGATGTCAAGAAGTGATTTCCCAGTTGCAATGAGTTTTTTGAAGTGTTTGACCTGGATTTTAACTTGTTCTTTATATCTGAAATCTGTAATTAAAATTGCGTCTTTCTTACTTACAAAGCATAGAGCAGATGAGCCGGAAAATCCCGTGAGATATCTTATGTGAGGCAAGTGAGATATTAAAATTGCGTCAATTCCAAGTTGTTCAATTTTTTCTCTGACTTTTTCAAGTTTGATTTTCCAATCTTTCATTTCGTTTAGAGATTTGATATGCTGTAATTTGGAGCTTCTTTTGTGATTATGACATCGTGTGGGTGGCTTTCACGTAGCCCAGCATTTGTCATAAGGATAAATTTTGTTTTAGTTTTCATCTCGTAGATATTTCTCGCTCCGCAATATCCCATTGCAGATCTTAGACCGCCAACCATTTGATAGACGACATCGCTTAAATGTCCTTTATATGGGACTCTTCCTTCAATTCCTTCCGGGACAAGCTTTTTTATATCATCTTCAACATCCTGAAAATATCTATCACTGCTTCCGGATTTCATTGCTTCAATTGAGCCCATTCCTCTGTAAACTTTATAACTTCTTCCTTCGTACAAAACTTTTTCACCGGGGCTTTCTTCCGTTCCCGCAAATAAAGCCCCAATCATCACGGAGTCAGCTCCCGCAGCGATTGCTTTTGCAATATCTCCAGTTTGCTTTATTCCGCCATCTGCTATTATCGGAATTTTATATTTGATTGCTACTTCTGCGCAGTTCATAATTGCTGTTATCTGCGGGACGCCAACCCCAGTGACGACTCTTGTTGTGCATATTGAACCTGGACCTATTCCAACTTTTACAGCGTCAGCTCCTGCTTTTATAAGTTCAAGTGTTGCTTCAGCGGTTGCAACATTTCCTGCTATGACATCAAGTTCCGGGAATTTTTTCTTTATTCTTTTTAACATTTCAATCACGCCTTTTGAATGTCCGTGTGCTGTATCAATTACAATTACATCAACGCCTGCTTTTTTAAGTTCCTCCACTCTTTCAATTGTATCTGATTTTATTCCAACAGCTGCACCAACGCGTAAGCGTCCTAATTCATCTTTGCAAGCATTAGGATATTTCTTTTTCTTCTGGATATCTTTAAAAGTTATCAAACCTCGCAAGTATCCCTTTTCATCAACAACGGGAAGTTTTTCAATTTTGTATTTTTGAAGTATCTTTTCAGCCTCTTCAAGCGTTGTTCCAACGGGTGCAGTTATCAAATTTGAATTTGTCATATATTTTGAAACTTCAGCATCGGGTTCGGGATTAAACCTTAAATCTCGGTTTGTGACTATTCCTACAAGTTTGCCGTTTGAATCCACGATTGGGATTCCGGAGATTTTATACTTGCTCATTATCTCAAGAGCTTCACGAACTTTTTTATCAGGTGTGAGTGTGATTGGATTTAGAATCATACCGCTTTCGGAGCGTTTAACTCTGTCAACCTCGCTTACTTGTCTTTCAATGCTCATGTTTTTATGAATTATTCCAATGCCTCCTTCTCTTGCTATTGCAATTGCCATTTCAGATTCAGTCACGGTATCCATAGCAGCACTTACCAGCGGAATGTTAAGTTTTATGTTTTTTGTTAAGTAAGTTGAGACATCAACATCTCTTGGTAAAATATCAGATTTAGCTGGGACAAGCAAAACATCATCAAATGTGTAAGCCGAACCTATGATTTTGTTTTTGAATAAACTATTGCGAGGCATGCGATTGGATCAAATTAGTTTTAAAAGTTTTAATATGAATTCAAGCGCATCCCTGTTCAAAAGAATTATCGTGAATAAAAGTATGATGAAAAGAATTGTGAATCTTCTCTCAAGCTTTAATGCCATATTCTCTATCTCCTTGCGCAACTCAACACGAACCGATTCAATTCTTGAGTTTAATTCATTTTTCACGGAGTCAATTTTTGAGTCAATTGATTCAATTTTTGCGTAAATTTCACCTCTTAAAGCATCAAGTTCTTTTTTCGTTGCAATTTCTTTCAAAAGTTCATCCCTTAACTCAAATTTTGTCTGACTCCACTTGTTCACAATCTCGTAGTCAATCACTTTCTCAAGTGCAAGCACAATCTTCTTCGCCCTCTCACTACCAAGTGCCTCCTCAAACTCTATGTATACCTCAGCAGGTATAGTTATGGGCATAGTCAAATCTAAATTAGTTTTAAAAGTTTTAATATGAATTCAAGAGCATCCCTGTTCAAAAGAATTATCGTAAATAAAAGTATGAGGAAAAGAATTGTGAATCTTCTCTCAAGCTTTAATGCCATATTCTCTATCTCTTTGCGCAACTCAACACGAACTGATTCAATCCTTGAATTTAGCTCGTCACGAACTGATTCAATCCTTGAGTTTAATTCATTTTTCACAGAGTCAATTTTTGAGTCAATTGATTCAATTTTTGCGTAAATTTCACCTCTTAAAGCATCAAGTTCTTTTTTCGTTGCAATTTCTTTCAAAAGTTCATCCCTTAACTCAAATTTTGTCTGACTCCACTTGTTCACAATCTCGTAGTCAATCACTTTCTCAAGTGCAAGCACAATCTTCTTCGCCCTCTCACTACCAAGTGCCTCCTCAAACTCTATGTATACCTCAGCAGGTATAGTTATGGGCATAATTTCACCTTTTTTATTTGAAAGCCGAATAACCTGTTATATACTCTCCAATTATTAATGTGTGAATGTCGTGAGTTCCTTCATAAGTTTTGACTGATTCAAGATTGTTCATATGTCTCATTACGGGATATTCGTTTAAAATTCCATTTGCCCCAAGGATATCGCGTGCAAGACGTGCGATTTCAAGTGCGTGATAAACATTATTTCTTTTTGCAAGTGAAACTTGAACATAGTTTGCTTTGCCTTGATCTTTTAATCTGCCAAGTTGTATGCAAAGAAGTTGAGCTTTTGTTATTTCAGTGAGCATATAAACAAGTTTTTCTTGAACTAGCTGGAAAGAAGCAATTGGTTTATCAAATTGGATTCTTGTTTTCGCATATTCAAGTGCAGTTTCATAGCAAGCCATTGCAGCTCCAACAGCGCCCCAAGCGATCCCGTATCTTGCCTGTGTTAAGCACATAAGTGCTGCTTTTAGACCAACTGCTTTCGGAAGTATGTTTTCCTCGGGGATCCAGCAGTCCTGAAAGACAAGTTCGCTTGTCACAGATGCACGAAGCGAATGTTTACCCTTCATTTCTGGCGCTTCAAATCCTGGCGTTCCTTTTTCAACTAAAAAACCTCGTATAACCCCATCAAGTTTAGCCCAGACAACGGCAACATCTGCGATTGAACCGTTCGTTATCCACATTTTTGTTCCATTGAGGACAAAACCGCCATTTTTATATTCTGCTTTTGTTCTCAACCCCCCAGGATTTGAGCCGAAATCTGGCTCGGTCAAACCAAAGCAACCAATTTTCTCGCCCCGTGCAAGTTTCGGAAGCCAGTAATTTTTTTGTTCTTCGCTACCAAATTCATAAATCGGATACATAACAAGTGCACTTTGAACTGATGCAAAACTTCTTATTCCGCTATCTCCACGCTCAAGCTCCTGCATTATCAAACCATAAGCAACATTGTTCAAATTTGCACAGCCATATTTTTCTGGAAGTGTTGCCCCGAAAATTCCAAGTTCCGCCATCTCTGGAATTAGGTGCATTGGAAAAGTCCCTTCCATATAATGTTTCTCAATTATGGGTATAACTTTTTCATCAACCCATTCTCTTATAGTATCACGGACCATTTTTTCTTCTTCGGTGAGAAGTTCTTCGGTGTTATAAAAGTCAACGCCCTTGAACTTGGTTCCCACTATCATTGGCATTTCAGATTTTTATTTTTGATTTTGAACAAAATTATCAAAAAATCCGTCCAAATGCAAGAGAACCTTATAAAATTTCGGGCTTTGACAACTTTAAAAATTTTTTTAACTTGTATTTGAAACAAAAACAAAAGTCATCATTTTAAAATGACAAAAAGAAAACTTCTCTTCTCATTTTTCCTTCTTCTCTTTTTGCCTGTTTTTGCTCTTGCTCAAACTTACACGATTGAACAGTATCTCAACATAAGAAGCGCAGCATCTCCAACGCTATCCCCAGATGGAAAATTTATTGCTTATTTGACCGACATAACGGGAACAAATCAGGTTTGGAAAATTGGCGTTGAATCCGGTTGCCCAGAACAGATGACATTTTTTGATGAACGAGTTCAATTTGTATCTTGGAATCCGAAGGATAAATACTGGATATTGTTTGGCAAAGATGTGGGTGGAAATGAACGAACACAACTTTTCCTTTTAAAATCCGATGCAAGTGAAATTAGAAGATTAACTCACAAAGATGATATAATTTACAATTTCGGTGCGTGGAATAACGATGGGACAATGTTTGCTTACACATCAAATGAAAGAGATCAAAGATATTTTGATGTTTATGTGATGAACATAAAAACTGGACATGTTAGACTTGTGTGGCAAAACGATGGCAATAATTCCGTCGTTGCTTGGTCTCCCGATGGGAAGTATATTCTCGCTTCACAAAACAGAAGCAGTTTTGATAACGATCTTTATCTCATTGAATACGAAACTGGAAAAGTTTATAACATAACACCTCACAAAGAGCAGGCAAGATACTTTGGGGCTAAATTTTCAAAAGATGGACGGAGAATTTATCTCCTCTCGGATGAAGGTAAAGAATTTACAGGGATTGCTTACATTGATGTTCCGAATGGAAAGTTAAATTATATCTACACAACTAATTGGGATGTTGAAACGATTGAACTTTCAAAAGATGGCAGGAAAATTATTTTTGTTTTGAATGTTGACGGATACAGCGAGGTTTATTCACTTGACCTTATAACGAAAAAAACGCAAAAGTTAAATTTCCCGAGCGATGGGATAGTTGGCAGTTTGAGATTTACATCTGATGGAAACAAAATTGTCTTTACCTATCAAAGTCCGGTTAAAAATCAGGATATTTACATTTATGATGTTTTAAAGGGGACTTACAGACAGATAACGCAGAGTTCAACCGCCGGCATTCCACCATCATCGTTCGTTAAACCGCAACTTGTTCGTTTTAAATCTTTTGATGGGCTTGAAATTCCGGGGTATCTTTATCTTCCGAAAAATGCAAAGAAAGATGCTTCTTTACCTGTTATAGTTTCAATTCACGGTGGACCTGAAGCACAAGAGTTGCCGAGATTTTCAGCTCTTTATCAGTATTTTGTCAATAATGGTTATGCTGTTTATGCGCCGAACATTCGTGGAAGCACAGGTTATGGTAAAACATATGCTTCGCTTGACAACACAACAAAGCGCAAAGATGCAATTAGAGATGTTTCACTTATCCCAGAATTTTTAAAATCAACTGGATATATTGACCCGAGTAAAATCGTCGTTTATGGAGGAAGTTATGGTGGTTATATGACGCTTGCAGCTGTGACATTCTACCCGGATTTGTGGGCAGCTGGTGTTGATCTTGTTGGAATTTCAAACTTCTTAACATTTTTGAAGAATACCGGAGCGTGGAGACAAAGACATAGAATGGCTGAATATGGAGACCCGGAAAAAGATGCGGAATTTTTGAGAGAGATTTCACCATTTTATCATGTTGATAAAATAAAAGCACCATTGATGATTATTCAAGGTGCAAATGATCCGAGAGTTCCGAAATCGGAATCAGATCAAATTGTTGAGTCAATCAGATCACGCGGTGGAATAGTTGAGTATCTTGTCTTTGAAGATGAAGGTCATGGTCTTGCAAAACTAAAAAATAGAATTAAAGCGTATAAAGCAATTGTTGAATTCCTTGACAAATATTTCAAAAACAAACCGAAAGCATCAAATTGATTTTATATCTTGTAAGACACGCTGACGCTGAACCAAAAAAGCCGGGGATGAGCGACTTTGAAAGGGAATTAACTTTAAATGGGCGCGAAACTACTCAAAAAATGGCAAAAGCATTGAAGAAAATGGGCGTTAAAATTGACCTTATTGTTTCAAGCCCGCTTGTCCGCGCTGTTCAAACTGCTGAAATTATCCAGGATGTGTTGAACGTTGGAGCGGAAATTTTGAAGTTAAATGAGCTCATCCCTGGCTCTGATTTTATGGCATTTCTCAGTGTAATTTCAAATCTTGAGGCGGAAAATATACTTGCGGTTGGACATGAACCTTATCTTGGTGAATTTTTAAGTTGGTTCATTTGTCTTTCAAAGCCGATTGAATTTGAAAAAAATAGCGTTGCTTGTGTTGAAGTTGAAAGATTTTCTCAATGTGGTGGGGATTTGAAGTGGTTTGTAAACCCTGAACAAATTTTAAAACTTGTGGAGTAAGAAAAGGAGAGCGGGAGACGGGACTCGAACCCGCGACATTCACCTTGGCAAGGTGACGCTCTACCATCTGAGCTACTCCCGCGAAAGTTCATTATAAATATAATACTTGGGAAAGAAAATTTCAAGTTTAATTTGCAGGTATCTGGGAAAATTTGGTCTTGATTTTTGAGAGCAAGTTAAACAAATAATTTCAAATTTTATGGAAATTTTTGAGTTTTTGAATCCGCCGGATGAATCACTTTTTTATTCAAGGGGTGATGAAGATGACCCAAGAATGGGGGATATTGTGTTAAGAGATAAAAAAGATTTTAAAGAGATAGATGTTGTTTTACTTGGTGTTCCGCAAGATGAAGGCGTAAAAAGAAATAAAGGACGTCCGGGCGCAAGAAAAGCCCCAGACGAAGTAAGACGGTATTTTTACAGATTAACACCTTTCAATTTCAAATTTAAAAATCAAATAACGAGATTAAAAATTTTTGACCTTGGAAACTTGAAGATAAATGGGACGCTTGAAGAAATTCACGAGCGACTTTCTTTTATTGTTGATGAACTAATTAAGAATGGAATTTTGCCCATTGTTATTGGTGGTGGGCATGATATTGCTTTTGCGGATTATCTTGGCTTTGCAAAGAATTTTGAAAAAAGGGCAGTTTTAAACATTGATTCGCATCTTGATGTGAGAAACAGCAAGCCGTGTAACAGCGGAACACCTTTCAGACAAATTCTTGAATCCGAAAGTAAACCCGACAAATTAGTTGAAATCGGAATTCAAAATTTTGTAAATTCTTATCATCATTATGAGTATGCCATTAAAAAAGGAGTGAAAATTTTCACACTTGATGATGTTAAAAATTCTGGGCTTGATTCAATCCTTGTTCAGGTTCATCATGAGTTGAAAGATTATCCACTTCATTTGAGTTTTGATGTTGATTCTGTGCGTAATTCCGACGCACCTGGAGTAAGTGCAACTTATCCCGATGGGTTAAAGGTGGAAGATGTTTTAAGAATTGCGTTATATTGTGGTTTAAATTTAAATGTTAAAATTCTTGACATTGCTGAATTTAACCCGGAGTTTGACATTGATGGCAAAACCGCAAGATTGGTTTCATTTTTCATTTTAAACTTCTTAACAGGTATAGCAAATTCCAGAGGTTGACATGCTCAAAACAGTAAGTTTAAAATTTAAGTTTGTCGTTTTTACAATTTTAATAATGCTTGTTTTGATTTTAATTCCAAATTTAGCACGAGGCAAATTCATCACAGAGCCAATTCTTGTTTTCTCGTTGATATTTTTCGCCATTGTTGCGGGGTATATTTTCATTTGGCGGATTTTAAACCCTATTGAGAAATATAAAATTGCGGTTGATCGTGCTTTGAAGGGGCAGTATATTGATTTTGAATTTAAAAGCAGTGATGAAGTTGGAGAACTTGGGATGAAACTCAACAAACTTGTTGATAAACTAAAAAGGCGTGATCTTGAAAATTATATCATCACGAGAATTGACCACACTTTAATCTCAAACATCAAGATTGAGGATTCAGCGGAGGAAATTTTGAAAATTTTTAAAGA
This sequence comes from Candidatus Chryseopegocella kryptomonas, assembly GCF_001536065.1. GTDB lineage: Bacteria > Bacteroidota > Ignavibacteria > Kryptoniales > Kryptoniaceae > Kryptonium > Kryptonium kryptomonas. The sequence goes on along the minus strand of NZ_CZVW01000003.1, from coordinate 52,793 downwards.
GACGCTCGGATATTACAGATTTTCAATTTATCTTGTTAATAAAGAAGAGCAAAAATTTCGGCTTGTTAAGTCGGTTGGATTTGAGGATAAGTATTTGATCCACGAGTTACCAATCGGCGGGCGTGGGTTGATAAATTATGCTTATATGTTTCGCACCTCTGTTTATTCACCAGATGTTTTAAAAGACGAAAGATATATTCAAGAGCATCCGATCATCAGGTCTGAATTTGATGTCCCGCTTATGATAGGGGATGAAGTTATAGGAATTTTAAATGTTGAAAGTGAAAAAGTTGACGGAATAAAGCAGGAGGATAGGGAATTTTTAATGAGAATGGCAGTTCAAATAGCAACTGCTTTTAGAAATTCACAAATTTACAATCAAGCGATAACGAGATTTAAACATTTGAATTTGCTTAATAAAGTTTCACAGACGATCGGGTTTAAACTTGACATAGAAGAGATTTTGAGGTCGGTTTTAAATTTATTGATGGAAAATTATGGGACGAAAAAAATTGCGATTTTTTTGAAAGAGGGAAGCGATGCTTTAAAGTGTAAAATTTCGTTGGGTCTGTCGGAGAAAGTTTTAAAATTGATGGAAAAATATACGCCGTGGCACAGCGAAGCCAATGTATCGCCAATTATGATAAGCGACATAGAAAATGAAAAATCATTTCTTGATTATGAAGAGATTTTTAAGGAATGCGGAATTAAGTCGGTTGTTTTCTTCCCGATCGTTCATCGTGAGAGGTTTATCGGGAGATTGGATATTTATTTTGATTCAAAGAGGACAATTGTAAAGGAAGAAATTGAGTTTGGGGTAAATGTATGCGGTGAAATTGCAAGTGCGATAGAAAATGCACGACTTTTTGATCTTTTGAAATCATCTGAAAAATTCATTAGAACTGTGCTTGAAAATGCTCCAATTGGAATTTTGCGTCTGGATGAGCGAGGTAATTTACTTTATTTGAATTCCGAGATGAGAAGGATAATAGGTGTTTCTGCAATTGATGTTGAGAAATTAACGGGTAAAAAGATAGATTCAATTTTAAATCTTGATGGAGTTGATATTGAGTCGTTCAGGAATTTAATGTTGAAGGGTGAGAGGATAAAAAGATGGTCTGTTTCGTTTAAGTCAGTTGATGGGAGAGAAATATCTTTGATCGTTGATATTGAGCCGATTTTTGCCTCTGGTGGAGCAATTGATGGATACATAGTCATTGCAAGGGATGTGACGGAAGAAGAGCGACTGCAACAGGAGAGATTGAAGTTAAGCAGAGCGATTGAAAATTTGAGCGAAGCAGTTATGATAACGGATGTTGAAGGTAAAATTGAATATGTAAATCCTGCTTTTGAGAGAATTACGGGTTATAAACTTCACGAGGTGATAGGGAAAAACCCAAGATTTTTGAAGAGTGGTAAACAGGATAAAAGTTTTTATGAGAAAATGTGGAATACGATTTTGAAAGGTGAGGTTTGGGAGGGTGAATTAATAAATAGAAAAAAGAACGGCGATTTATATTTTGAGTATATGAGCATTTCTCCGCTTTTTGATAGCAAGGGTAATATAACAAATTTCGTTGCGATCAAGCGTGATATTACGGAGCAGAAACTTTTTGAAGAGCAGATGTTACAATTTCAAAAACTTGAATCAATTGGTTCTATTTCAAGCGGGGTAGCGCATGATTTCAACAATGTTCTCGCTTCAATTCAAACAGGGATAAAGGTTTTGCAAAGGCGATTATCAAGCGAAGACCCAGAGATAATGAAGGTATTGAACATAATTAGGAAGAGCGCTGAAAGGGGAGCAGATATAACAAGACGACTTCTCAATTTCGTCAGGCGTGAGACAGGGAAAGCATCAACGGTTGATGTTAGAGATTTAATCGGCGAAGTTAGAACTTTGATAAGTCACAGTTTTCCTGAAAACATAAAGATTGAAACTTGGGTTGATGAAAATGTTAAGTTTATAAATGCTGATTATGGTCAGATAATTCAAGCGATTATGAATTTGTGTATAAACGCTCGTGATGCTATGCCAGATGGCGGGGTTTTGAAGATTACCGCAAAAAATGTTAGCGCTGATTTAATTAAAACAAGGTTTCACGATGTTTCAGATGAAGATTATGTTGAAATTGCAGTTTCGGATACAGGCACAGGCATTCCAGAGGAAATTAGGGATAAAATTTTTGAGCCATTTTTTACGACGAAACCTGTTGAGAAAGGGACGGGGCTTGGGCTTCCAATTGTGCTTAAAATTATAACATCTCATGACGGCTATATAACTTATGAAACTGAAACAGGCAAAGGCACAACTTTTTACATTTATCTACCTGCGGTTGAGAGAAAAGTTGAGGTTATTGAGGAAGTTAAAGTTGAAAAGATAACACCTGCGGTTGTGTTGATAGTTGAAGATGAAGAGAGTTTAAGATACCTTTTGAAAGAATATCTTGAATCAAGAGGTTATACTGTGATTGCGACGGATGATGGGTATGATGCGATTGAACTTTACAAGATGAACATGGGCAAGATTGACATCGTTATACTTGATATAGGTTTGCCGACGATTGATGGGATAACGACATTTAGGAAGATAAGGCAAATTGATCCAAATGCAAGGGTTGTTTTAACAAGTGGATATTTTTTAACAGAACCATCTCCAACGACTTTAATGGCTGAAGAAGGACTTGATGGTTTCATTCAGAAACCGTATGATGTTGATAAAATTGAATTTTTGATTGAGCGATTTGTAAGGGGATAAAAAAGAATTTGAGTTGGTAAAGCAAGTAAAAGTTAATGTTGGTTTTAGTTTTTTCAATACCGATGAACTTGCGATGTTATTTAGAAACTATAACCAAGTGAAATTCCGATGATAATGATAAATGTGAATCTACGAACATCACGAAGACCGGTGATATCATACTCGTATGTTTGAATCATCACAGGTACTGGTGTGAAAGATAACCTAAAAAACAATCCACCCTTTGGTGGTTGATAGCGATAGCCAATTAGTCCTGATAAAATAGAAGATCTTTCAACAAAAGTTATACCAGCTCCAATTTCAAGATGATGAGAGGAATTAGGATGGCTTATAAAGCTTAATGACAACGGAAAACCAATGCCAAAAATAAGCCAAGAAAAACCTATTCTGAATGAAAAGTTAGGATGGAAGCGATAATCTACATTGGCAGATAAAAACAAACTCTGACCGAAAAGTTCAAGGAATAAAGAACTTCTTTTAATCTCATTTTCTTCTTGTATGTTTGTTTCTTTAAGTAAAGAGAGATAATTTTGGTCGGTTTGATTACCTTTTAAAATGTCATTTAGAGCATTTCTAACTTTATCGGCTAATTTGTAATCGTTATAATTTGCGGTGTATTTATACTTTTTGTTTTGAAATTTAAATTTTAGATTAACCTCTCTATCTTTGCCCTTTATTTCTACACTTTCAATCTCACTATAAGGTATAACTTCTTTTATCTCACATTTGAGATTCTTTTCATCAAGAATGGACGAAAGAGCAAGAAAGACATTTTTAACTGTTGGATTTTCAGATGCAAGGTTGATTGCGTTTTTGACTTGGGCGTTCATCTCTTTTTGTGGATCTGGGAGAATTTTTTCAAATAGGGTATTTAAAATTGCAGTTAATGGAATTAAACGTATATCATCTGCGCTGAAAACTGCATTGTTACTAACATTTGTTGTGTGTGAAATCTGGTTAGTTTTTACGACGACGATGTTTGAATCTGTAAACAGAAGAAAATATCTTATGTAACCACCACCAAGGGTTTCCCAGCCGAAGTTATACTTCCAACTGTCAAATATGAATTTAACCTTTTCGTTGAAATAATCCTGAGCCAAGATTGGCGATGTATGAAAAAGTAAAAGCAACAAAGTCAAGTTAAGTTTATTTAACATAGGAGTTTCACCTCCTATTTTCGTTTTTTGTGGTTGTTTTATAAAAATTAAAACTTTTTGAAATAAAATTTCAAGCGTTTGGTTTTCGGTGTGATATTATGTTGTTTTAGGTTTCAAATTTGTTTTAATTTTCGGGTGGAGTTATATTTAAATCTGAAAAAATAAACGAAAAAGATGCAGTGGCGTTTCTGGTGTTGAAAATTTTTAAATTTCTTCTCCCGTTCCTATACATAGCGACAAGCTGGATGTATGGAAGAGCGTTTTTTAAAGATGATTCGCTTGCTAAAAGATTGAAGACAAAATTTCTCGTTTTTACATTAACTTTTCATTTCATTTATCTTATCATAAGAACTGCCGAGCTTAAACATCCGCCTGTCACTTCAATTTTTGAGCTTTTGTGCGTTCTTGGGTTTTCTCTCTCGCTTGCTTACATCTTGATTGAGTCAATGACTAAAATTAAAAACACTGGCTTTTTTGCAACTTTGATATCTTCGCTTCTTGTTTTGATAGCGGGAATTTTTTCAAGGGATGTTTATGGTTTTGAGCACGATGTTTTAAAGAATGAATTGCTTGCGCTTCATGTGACATCTGCGCTTGTTGGGTATTCCGCTTTTGCGCTTTCGGCGATTTACGGGCTTCTTTACATTATGCTTTATCATAAATTGCGAACGAAAACATTTGACACAGTTTATAAAAATTTGCCAAACCTTGAAACGATTGAATCAATGATGTATAAGTCTGCAATCGTTGGATTTGTTGCTCTAACTCTGGTGATAATTTTTGGTTTTATTTGGTTGCCAAGAGCATTTGAAAACTTTTCTTATACGGATGCAAAGCTTGTTGGAACTTTTATGATATGGATTGTTTATGCAGGTGGTCTTGGTGTGAAGAAAATAACGAGTTTAACGGGGAAGAAGACAGCGTTGATGTCAATAATTGGTTTTATCCTTGCGTTTATACTTATGGCTTTTGCTAACGCTTTGTCGGGATTCCACAAGTTTTATTGATAATTAATTTCAGAGCAATGTATGGATTTGGTTTTAATTGGATTGAACCATAAAACTGCTAGTGTTGAGGTAAGGGAAAAGCTTTATTATACACTTGACGAGGTTGAAAAAGTTTTGCCAGAAATAGTTCAACTTTTTCTCAAAGAAGGCGTTCTTCTTTCAACCTGTAATAGAACAGAACTTTACGGCGTTTTCAGAGATGAAAGTGTAAAGTGTGAAGATGTGATAAATTTTTTGATTTCGGGCAAGCGGGCTGAAGACATCGTTAAACATTCGCACTTTTACATAATGCGTTCTTATGATGCGGTAAGACATCTTCTTGAAGTTGCGTCGGGGATTGATTCAATGCTTATCGGTGATGTTCAAATTCTCGGGCAGGTGAAAGATGCTTATGAGGTTGCGGTTAAGTGCGGTGTTGTTGGAACACTTCTTCACGAGGTTTTTCATACCGCTTTTAGAACTGGGAAAAGAGCAAAGACGGAGACGGCAATAAGCGAAGGTGCAGTCTCTGTCAGTTATGCTGCGGTTGAACTTGCAGAGAAAATTTTTGCGGATATATCAAAAAAGAAAGGATTGTTAATCGGTGCTGGTGAAACCGCAGAGTTAACTGCAAAACATCTTGTATCACGGGGGATAAATGAACTTTACATCGCAAACAGGACAATTGAGAGAGCGGAAAAACTTGCAAAAGAATTTAATGGCAAAGTTGTGAAACTTGATGAGATTCAAGATAAACTCGGTGAAGTTGATATAGTCATAAGTTCTGTTGCAGTTAATGATTACATTTTGAATTTTTCTCAAGTTAAGTCGGCGATGGCAAAAAGAGGGAATAAACCGATTCTTATCATTGACATTGGTGTTCCGAGAAATGTTGATCCGAAAGTTAGAGAGATTGAAAATGTTTTTCTTGAAGATATAGATTCGCTTGAGGCGATCGCAAAGGCAAATTACGAGCGCAGATTAAATGAGATTCCGAAGGTTCAAAAAATAATTGATGAGGAGTTAAAAAATTTGATAAAGTGGTATGACGCTCATCAGGTTGCTCCGACGATAAAGTTATTGCGTGAAAGATTTGAAAAGATAAGACAAGCGGAAATTGAAAAATACAGAAATAAATTTTCACCTGAAGATTTTCAAAAGGTTGATGCTTTGACAAGGTCTCTTGTGAATAAACTTCTTCACACTCCAACTGTAAGCATTCGTGAATCGTCAAACGGTAAGCCAGATTCAGAGCGTATAAAGTTTATCCAATTTGTGCGTGAGTTGTTTGGGCTTGAGCAAAAATAAATTTTAAATTTTGAATGAGAAAAATAATCATCGGGACGAGAGGAAGCAAACTTGCTCTATGGCAGACGGAATTTGTGAAGAAAAAACTTTCAGAAAATTTCCCCGACCTTGAATTTGAGATCAAGATAATAAAAACGAAAGGTGACAAAATTCTTGATTCACCACTTTCAAAAATTGGTGATAAAGGAATTTTCACACGTGAGATTGAAATTGAACTTTTGAACGGTGAAATTGATTTAGCAGTTCACAGTTTAAAAGACCTTCCAACGAAGTTGCCCGATGGTTTGATAATTGGAGCAGTGACCGAGAGAGAAGATGTAAGAGATGTGTTAATTTCTAAAAACAATTTAAAACTTTCCGAACTTCCAACTGGTGCAACGATAGCAACAGGAAGTTTAAGAAGGAAGGCACAACTTCTCCATTTCAGAGGGGATTTTAAATTCGTTGATCTTCGTGGAAACATTGATACGAGATTTAGGAAATTTGACGAATCAAATTGGGATGGAATGGTGCTTGCTTTTGCGGGTGTTAGCAGAATGAACTATTTGGGAAGAGTTTCGGAGATTATATCAACGGATGTGATTTTGCCCGCAGTTGGTCAGGGAGCGATAGCAGTTGAAATCAGAGAAAGGGATGAAAAAATTTTTGAGATAGTCAGAAAAATTAATCATTCTGAAACGGAACTTGCAACAAAAGCCGAACGAGCACTTTTAAAGTATCTTGAAGGAGGATGTCAAATTCCAATTGGCGCTTTTGCGAGTTTAAAGGATGGGAAAATTAAACTTTCTGCGATGATAAGCAATCTTGACGGGACTTTTTTAGTTCGCGATTCAATTGAAAAAGAAATTGGGAACAATGTTGAAGAAGTTGGTTTTGAACTCGCTCAAAGATTACTTGAACAAGGTGGAGCGAAGATACTTGATGAGATAAGAAAGTTAAGTTCTTAAAATGAAAGTTTTAATAACGCGTGCGAAGTCGCAGGCGGGTGAATTTGCCGAATATCTTGCTGAATTTGGATTCGTCCCAGTGTTTTTCCCGACCATTGAAATAACGGAGCCAGATTCGTGGGATGAAGTTGATGCGAAGATTAAGAAAATTGATGACTACACTGATTTAATTTTCACAAGTGCAAATGGTGTTAAGTTTTTCTTTGATAGGTTTTTAAAATTTTTTCCTATTGAAGTTTTGAAAGCGAAAAATTTTCATGCTGTTGGGGTTAAGACGAAGAAGGAGATTGAAAAATACGGTTTGACAGTTAATGAGTTGCCAGAAAAGTCGGATAAAGAGGGTTTGATTGAAAAAATTCTTATTGATAAAAATTCGGGGCGTAAATTTTTATTTCCGCGCGGGAATCTTGCTGATGAAAGTTTCATCAAAATTTTGAGAGATTTCGGCTTTGAAATTGATGATGTGGTTGTTTATAAAACGATAAAGCCAGATGTGAGCGATGAGATGAAAGAAGAGGTTAAAAAGATGATTGAAAATGGCGAAATTAAGGTTATAACTTTTTTTAGTCCGTCAAGCGTGAGAAATTTTTTTGAGATTTTTGGAAATGTAAAGTTCAACGGGCAGAAAATCGCTGTGATTGGTGATACGACATTGAAGGAATGTGAAAAGTTTGGACTTGTAGTTGATATAAATCCGATGAAATACAATCCCAAGCCAGATGCAAAATTTCTCGCAGAGTTGATAATTGCTTCATTTCGGGGTTAATTTTTGTCAAGTCAAAGATGAAAGCGGGTTCGGGGTGTGGATATTTTGAGGTGTTAATTTCTTTATTTCAATGTTTTGTGAAAAGTTTTTCGTATATTTGATGGAGAAAAAATCAAAATTTGGAACAGCGATGAACATCGGAATTCCAAAAGAAAGCATTGACACACAAAAAATTTTTGAAAGAAGAGTAGCACTTACACCTGCCGGGGTAAAAGCACTTGTTGAGCGTGGGCATGAAGTTTATGTTGAATCATCCGCTGGTGAATACAGCGGTTTCAGTGATGCTGAATATGAGAAGATGGGGGCGAAGATTGTTTTTTCAAGGGAGGAGGTTTATAAAAGAGCACAAATGGTTGTGAAGGTTGCTCGCCCGACGGAAGAAGATTATAATTATTTGTGCGAGGGACATCTACTGTTTGGATTTCTTCACCTTGCTGTTGCGCCGAGGAAATTTATTGAAATTTTGCTTGAAAGGAAAATCACTGCTATTGGTTATGAGATAATTGAGCTTCCGGATGGGCGACTTCCGATTCTTCAAGCGATGAGTGAAATCGCTGGGCAAATGGCAATTGTTGTCGCAGCAAGATACCTACAAAATGAGGATGGTGGAAGGGGAATTATTCTCGGAGGAATTCCCGGAGTTCCACCTGCGACGGTTGTGATACTTGGTGCTGGCGTTGTAGGGCAAAACGCTATAAGAGCAGCTCTTGGTCTCGGGGCTCATGTTGTTGTCCTTGATAAAGATATTGACAAACTTCGTGAAGTTGAAAAACTTTTTGACAAAAGAGTTGAAACTGCGATTGCAAATGTTTATAACATTGAAAAAGCAGTTCAATTCGCCGATGTTTTGATCGGTGCGGTTTTAATTCACGGTGCTTTGACCCCGAAAATTGTCACAGAGGAGATGGTTAAGAAGATGAAGCCGGGTTCAGTTATAATTGATGTCTCAATTGATCAAGGTGGATGCGTTGAAACGAGCAGACCGACGACAATTGCAAATCCTGTTTTTGTTAAGTATGGTGTGATTCATTATTGTGTTCCGAACATGGCTTCAAATGTCGCAAGAACCGCAACTTATGCTCTCACGAATGTTAGTTTGCCTTACATAATTGAAATTGCTGAAAAGGGGCTCTCACAAACAGTGAGGGAGAGACCATCGTTTGGTAAAGGAATTTACACTCACGCTGGTTTTTGCACGAATAAAAACATCGCTGAAATTTTCAATCTTGAATATAAAAAAATAGAAGAACTCCTATGAGCTGGACAAAGCACTTTAAAGAAAGAACAGTCACAGCAGAAGAAGCTGTTAAAGTTATAAAATCAGGAGATAAGGTCTGGGTTCATCCCGGATGTGCAACTCCTGAACCACTTATAAAAGCACTTGTTGCAAGAAAAGACGAACTTGAAAATGTTGAGATAGCACATATCTTAACATTTGGTGAAGCTCCTTATGTTGCTCCTGAAATGCAGGGGCATTTTAAGCATCGTGCTTTTTTCACGGGTGCAAATGTAAGGGATGCGGTAAATGACGGTAGAGCTGAATTTGTCCCAATTTTTTTATCTGAAATTCCAAAATTGTTTTACAGTGGTGAATACAAAATAGATGTTGCACTTATAACAGTTTCACCACCAGATGAATATGGATTTTGTAGTTTTGGCGTTGGTGTTGAATGCACAAAAGCAGCAGCTGAGACCGCAAGAATTGTAATAGCAGAGGTAAATCCAAACATGCCAAGAGCCCTTGGGGATAGCTTCATACATGTGAGCAAGATTCATTACTTTGTTGAATCAGATAGACCTTTGTTTGAACTTCCAAAAGAGGAAATTACAGACCTTCATCGTAAAATTGCGGGCTACATTGCGGAGTTAATTGAAGATGGTTCAACATTGCAAATGGGGATTGGTGGGATTCCTGACGCTGTTTTGCTTTTTATGAAAGATAAAAAAGATCTTGGGATTCACACCGAAATGTTCAGCGATGGTCTTCTGCCACTGATTGAGTCAGGCGTTGTAAATAACGAGAAAAAAACTTTACACAGGGGAAAAGTTATCGCAAGTTTTGTTTTGGGGACTAAGAAGCTTTTTGAATTCATTGATAACAATCCTCTTTTTGAATTTCATCCGAGCGATTATGTGAATGATCCGTTTATAATTGCTCAAAATGAGAAGATGGTTGCGATAAATTCTGCTTTGCAAATTGATTTGACGGGTCAAGTTTGTTCTGATTCAATAGGACATAAAATTTACAGTGGGATTGGAGGGCAGGTTGATTTCATTCGTGGAGCTGCTCGCTCAAAAGGCGGGAAGCCGATAATAGCCTTGCCTTCCACGGCAAAAAATGGAACTATTTCAAGAATTGTCCCTGTCTTGACGGAAGGAGCTGGGGTTGTGACATCTCGTGGAGATGTGCATTATGTTGTAACTGAATACGGAGTTGCTTATCTTCACGGCAAAAGTATAAGAGAAAGAGCGAAAGCGTTAATTGAGATCGCGCATCCAGATTTTCGTGACTGGTTGAAGTTTGAGGCAAAAAAGAGATGTTATCTGTAAATCAAAACAAAATTATCCAAAGTTATGTTCTTAACATTAAAAGAGCAAGACCCAGAAATATACAACGCAATTGCTGGCGAGGTTGAAAGGCAAAATTATACACTTGAATTGATCGCAAGTGAAAATTTTGTCTCAAGGGCTGTGCTTGAGGCGATGGGCTCAGTTATGACAAATAAATACGCGGAAGGTTATCCCGGAAGAAGATATTACGGCGGATGTGAATTTGTTGATATAGCTGAAAATCTTGCGAGAGAAAGAGCAAAGAAACTTTTTAATTGTGAATATGCCAATGTTCAACCGCATTCTGGAAGTCAAGCGAATATGGCTGCATATTTTACATTTTTGCAACCTGGAGATACAATTCTTGGATTAAATCTTGCGCACGGCGGACATCTCACGCACGGGTCGGCGGTGAATTTTTCAGGCAAACTTTATCGCGCTGTTTTTTACGGCGTTTCAAAGGAAACAGGAATGATAGATATGAACGAGGTTGAGGACATCGCAAAACGTGAGAAGCCGAAAATGATAATTGTCGGTGCAAGTGCTTATCCGCGAGATTATGATTACAAAGCATTCAGAGAAGTAGCAGATAAAGTTGGCGCTTATCTTATGGCAGATATAGCCCATCCAGCAGGACTTATTGCATCGGGGCTACTTAACAATCCATTGCCATACTGCGATATTGTGACATCAACAACGCATAAAACATTGCGAGGTCCCCGCGGTGGTTTGATTTTGATGTATAAAGACAGGGAAAATCCATTTGGTGTTAAAACTCCGAAAGGTGATCGTCTCCGTATGATGTCTGAATTAATTGATGGTGTTGTTATGCCCGGGATTCAAGGTGGACCCTTGATGCATGTTATCGCAGCGAAAGCAGTTGCGTTTGGAGAGGCTTTAAAGCCAGAGTTTAAGGAGTATTCCGCTCAAATCATAAAAAATGCAAAAGCGCTCGCAAATAAATTAATTCAACTTGGCTATAACCTTGTTTCTGGTGGAACAGATAATCACTTGATTTTGATTGATTTGAGAAATAAAGGTGTAACAGGCAAAGAGGCTGAAAAGGCGCTTGAACAAGCCGGGATAACCGTGAATAAAAATATGGTTCCATTTGATGATAAAAGTCCGCTTGTCACAAGTGGAATTCGTCTTGGGACGCCAGCTCTTACGACGCGCGGAATGAAAGAGCAGGAAATGGAATTTATCGCTGAGTTGATTGATAAGGTTATTTCCAACATCGGCAATGAAAATGTTTATAGAGAAGTGAGAGAGCAGGTAAGGGAACTTTGCGAGAGATTTCCGCTTTATGATTTCGTTTCTTTAAGCAGTGTAAGTGTTAAGTGAGGAGATTATGCAGGTGAAAGTTTTTCTTGATGTTGATAATGATTCGCACAGGAGAAGGATTGAATATGTCTTGAAAAATTTTTCGCTCGTTTATGGAATTGAATTTGATATTGTGAGTTCAATAGATGATGTATCAAATAATGAACCGTTGATTTATTATGGCTCAAATTTTGTGCGAAGGGATAAAAGCATTTCAATCGGAAAAAGCACTCAAGCGATTGAACTTTTTGAGAGACGGAAATCGTATGATGAGTTATATGAAATTGCAACAATTCATTTTGTTAATCTAAAAACTCCACTTGTCCCAGTTGAGTTTGAAGGTTTCAAACTTCCCGTCTTTTTTGTAACTGGTGAACCAATTTTTGAAGTTGATGATTTTTTGAGAATAAATTTTGACATTTTATCCTGTGCTTTTTACTTTCTTTCTTCGTGGGATGAGAGAGTCAAAGTTAAAAGAGATGACTTCGGGCGTTTTCCCGATGATGAAAATCTTCTCGTAAAACTTGGCGTTTCTGATCTTCCAATTGTTAATTTTTATTTTTTCATCCTGAAAAAATTTCTTGAGAAAATTGATGTCGTAAGCAAGCAAAGAGATTGGGAAGGCAAAAATTTTGCTGTGTGTTTGACGCACGATGTTGATGTGTTAAGGAAATGGTCGCCATTTGGAGTTTACAATGAGATTGTGAATAAGTTTATAATGGGGAGGGAAGAAATTCAAAAGAGAAGAGAACGATTTGCAAAGTTTCTTTATTATTTTTTAAAGGGCTATGATCCATATCGTGAAGGGATGGGGAAAATTTTTGAGTTTGAAAATAAGTTTGGAGTAAAATCAACTTTCTTTCTCAAATCTGGTGGTGCGACAAAGTATGACGCAAGATACAAATGGGATGAGTTTATGTTTGGATTTGTTCGCAAGTTGAAGGAAAATGGATTTGAAATTGGGCTTCATCCAAGTTTTGATGCTTTTGATAAAATTGAATTGATGAGAAACGAGAAAGAGAAAATTTTGGAATTTGTTGGCTCAAATGTTTTTGGGGTAAGACAGCATTATTTGAGATACAATTTTAAGATAACACCGTTTATTCAGAGCGAACTTGGTTTTAAATATGATTCAACACTTGGTTTTACATCAAGACAGGGTTTCAGGTGTGGTTATGCTTTTCCGTTCAAAATTTTTGATGTTGATGGAAATGTTGAGATGGAAATTTATGAGATTCCAATTGTCTTTATGGATGCGGTTTATCAGTATGGGAAAAATGTTAAGTCAATTGAGGAGATATTGAGTGAGGTTGTTAAGTTGCTTCGGGTTGTTAAGGTTTTTGGTGGCGTGATGACAGTTTTGTTTCATAATACGGTTTATGATGAGTTTGATTCTTGGGGTTGGGATTTTGTTTATGAGGAATTTGTTAAGTTGGCTTTGGAAGAAGGTGCTTTTGTCGGAAGTTGCGAAGAAATCATTGATTTATTTGAAACGAAATAATTTTTTGAGATGGTTTATTTCTGGCTCACGATACAGACATTGATCGCAAGTTTAACGCATATAATTGCAAAAGCGGTTGTAAAGGAAATTACACCGATGACGCTTACGCTTTTGAGATCGGGAATTGCAGGGATTGGTTTTGGGTTTTTAATTTCTTTTTCAAAATACAGACGAGTTAGAATTGCTCGTGAGGACAAGTTTAAATTTTTCATTTTGGGTCTTCTTGCAGTTCCGCTGAATCAAGGTGCGTTTATATTTGGGATAAAATACACGACCCCTGGGAATGCATCTTTGATTTATGCTATGACGCCAATTTTTGCGTTGATATTTTCCGCTTTATTTTTGGGGGAAAAAATTAACTTTTACAAAGTTTCAGGTGTTTTGTTAAGTTTTATCGGGATAGGAATTGTTTTTGCCGAGCATGGAGTGAATTTGAACATTGAGTATTTAAAGGGCAACATTATAATAATGTTTGGTGCGATGTTCTGGGCTCTTTATTCAATACTTGGGAAACCGATGATAGTAAAATATGGTGCTGTCTATGTCACGGGGATTGCTTTAATAGTTGGGAGTTTGATTTATTTTCCAGTCGGCTTATATGATTTTTTAAGGATTGATTTTTCTGGTGTTTCATTTGGTTCGTGGCTTGGAGTTATTTATCTTGGTGTTGGAACATCAATTTTTGGTTATTTTCTCTGGTATTATGCCATTGGGAAGATAGAGGCAAGTAAAGTTGTTGTCTTTACAAACGGTCAGCCGATAATAACTGCGATTCTTGGAATGTTAATTTTTGGAAATCCTATAACATTGCCATTTTTAATTGGAGGGACGCTCGTCGTTGCTGGAGTTTTTCTGGTTCAACTTGGTTAAAAATAAATTTTTTAAAGATGCAGGAAAATCATAGGAAATATCTTGATCCGAAAGTCGTTTCAAAACTTTCAAATCTTGAACTCATAGCACGGCTTGTTGTTGAGGGTTTTATCGTCGGGCTTCACAAAAGTCCATATCATGGTTTTAGCGTTGAATTTTCCGAGCACAGGCAGTATTCTCCGGGGGATGAGACAAGATATATTGACTGGAAAGTTTACGGCAGAACTGATAGATATTTTATAAAGCAGTTTGAAGAGGAAACAAATTTAAGGGCTTATATAATTCTTGATGCGAGTGGATCAATGGCATATTCTTCGGGTGATAATGTAAGAAAGTTTGATTATGCATGTTATCTTGCTGGGGCGTTGGCTTATCTTATGATGATGCAAAGAGATGCGGTTGGACTTGTGATTTATGATGAAGGTATAAGAAAGTTTTTGCCACCACGATCTGTGAGAAGTTATCTTGATGTCATACTTTCTGAACTTGAAAGGACGGAGCCAGGGAGCAAGACAAACACTGCCAAATCGCTTCATCTTGTCGCAGAGAGAATAAAAAGAAGGGGGCTTGTGATTGTGTTAAGTGATTTGCTTGATGATCAGAATGAGGTTATAAGTGCATTTAAACATTTCAAACATAAGAAGAATGAGATAATCGTTTTTCAGATACTTGACCCTGTTGAGAGAAATTTTGATTTCAATGTTGATGCTTTGTTTAAAGATATGGAAACATCGGAGAAGATAATGACGCAGTCGCTTTACATACGAAAAGATTATCAGCGTGCGATTGATGAGTTTATAAAAAGATATAGAATTGAATGTTTAGCCAACGGGATTGATTATGAACTTATGGATACGGCAACGCCGTTTGATGTTGCGCTTTTTAGATATTTGAGCAAAAGGCGTGAGTTGATGTGAGTTTTTTGACGGTGGAATTTTGAACAGATTTTTATTGACAAAGTTATCGTGCTTTTTTATATTTAGGAAAGAATTAGATTGTCTTGTCATAATAATCAAAAATTTTCCGTGCAAAATGATATGTTCAAAGCACTTCGTTATCACTAATCAAAGTTTACGGATTTTCGCACGCAATTTGGGGGGAATTTTGAGTGTTTTGATGATTTGTTTAATTGTTTTTGTTAATTTCTCATCCTTGCAAACTAAACTTTCAGATAGAAAAAAGCAATTGAGATTTTGCAGGAACATTTTAAACTTGAAAGAGGAAAAAAGAGAAAATTTGATGCTCCATGTATCGGGCAAAAATTAACTAAATTCGCTATCATTAAGTAAAAAACTAAGGAGGTTGATTTGAGATGAAGCGTTATTTTATGCTTTTACTCGCTTTAATTTCAGTTGCTACTTGGCTTTATAGTGGGACAAAAGGTAAAATTGCGGGTAGAATAATTGACGCTGAAACAAAAGAACCATTACCTGGTGTGAATGTAGTTCTTGAAGGGACAACGCTTGGTGCAGCTACCGATATAAATGGATATTATGTTATCACGAATATACCGCCTGGAACTTACACTGTTGTTGTTTCTGCGGTCGGTTATAGAAAAATAACGGTTAAAAATGTTAAGGTTTCAGCTGATTTGACAACGACTTTAAATTTTGAAATGGAACCAGAGGCAATCGGTCTTCCGCCTGTTGTTGTTGAAGCTGAACGTCCACTTGTAAGAGCGGACTTAACATCTTCACAAGCGGTTGTTGATGCTGAACAAATTCGTGAATTACCTGTTGAAAACTTTCAGAGAGTTTTAACTCTCCAAGCTGGCGTTGTCGTTGGTGCTGGCGGTGATATTCATATAAGAGGCGGAAGAACAAGCGAGATCGCTTATACAATTGACGGACTTTCAATAAATGATCCATTTTTTAATACACTTGGAATGCAAATAGCAAGAAATGCAATCCAAGAAATGACGGTCGTAAGTGGAACATTTAATGCTGAGTACGGAAACGCAATGAGCGGTGTTGTTAATATAGTTACAAAAGAAGGAGGACAAAAATATACCGGTGAATTGCTTGTATATACTGGTGATTTTGTGAGCAGGCATAAAAATATATTCTTCAACATAGATAAAGTTGATCCACTTAATAATCCAGTTGTTGAATTTAGCCTTGGCGGTCCATTACCGCTGCTTAACAAAACGATTTCTTTCTTTACATCATTAAGGTGGGAACAAAACAAAGGGTGGCTTTATGGAGTAAGAGAGCATCAACCAAGCGATCAACCTAACTTCAATGATGCGAATAACTGGAAGATTCCGATGACGGGAGATAGTGCAATTGTTCCAATGAATCCAAGTAGGAATTTGAATACAACGGCGAAATTAACATTTAGAATTTCACCAACCATTAAGTTAAACATTGACGGACTTTACGACAGAAGTTGGTATAAGACATACAATCATTTGTTTAAATATAATCCAGATGGAACTTATCAATATCACGATGAAAACTATAAAGTTGGCTTCACATTATCTCACGCTATAAGTAATAAAACATTTTACGAACTCAAAGCATCTTATAACTATCAAAAATTCAGACAATATGTTTATGAAGATCCACTTGATCCAAGATACCAGCCGATTGAAAGATTAGCAAGACCGACAAGTTTTACTTTTTATTTCGGCGGGACACAAAACGACCATGTTTATAGAGATTCAAGGACATTTATGGCAAAGTTTGATATAACAAGTCAGGTTTCAAATTACCACGAGATAAAAACGGGTTTTGAAATTCGTTTGCATAAACTTGATTTTGTTTATTTCACAGTTTTGAGAGATACAGTTAAATATCTTCAGCCAACGATTCCAGACATTACATCACCATATCACAACAGATATACACGAAGACCTGTTATTTTTTCCGTTTACGCTCAGGACAAGATGGAGTATAAAGATATGATTGTTAATTTTGGTATAAGGTATGATTACTTTGATGCGAAAGCGGATTATTCACGATTTATTTTCTATCCTGATCCAAACGACCCAACGATTCCGCCGATGATTGTTCGTGATACTTTGATTGCAAGGGCATCTCCAAAACATCAGATAAGTCCACGACTTGGTGTCTCTTATCCGATAACTGATAGGGGAATTTTGCACTTTTCCTATGGTTGGTTTTTGCAGATGCCACCGTTTGCTTATCTTTACACGAACCCAGAATTTGAATCTGCATTATTTGTTGGGACACCTACTTTCGGAAATGCTAATTTAAAACCGGAGAAAACCGTTGCTTATGAGTTCGGTTTACAACAGCAATTAACAGATAATCTTGCAATTAATATAACTGGATTCTACAAAGATGTTCGCGATCTTCTGGCATTGCAGAGAACGAGAATAAGTCAGGAGAAAGTTTACAATCTTTATGTCAATAAAGATTACGGAAACATCAAAGGATTTACACTTTCACTTGTAAAACGTAGATTGAAAGGCGAACTCATCGCTGCAACACTTGATTATACTTATCAAGTTGCTGAGGGTAACGATCCAAATCCAGATGCTTTCTTTATAGATTTGAAATCTGGGCGAGAGCCAGAAAAAATTCTTGTTTACCTTGATTGGGATCAAACGCACACTTTGAACGGAACATTGAGCATAGGAATTCAAGACAACTGGCTTTTGAGCTTTATCGGACAATATGGCTCTGGGCTTCCATACACTCCGTATGTTACGAACAATCGCCTTGAATTAAGACGAAATAGCGAGAGGAAGCCAGCTAGAATTCAAGTGGATATGATGTTTGAGAAATTGTTCAAGTGGTTTGGATTGAGATGGAGTTTCTTTGTTAAAGTTTATAACTTATTTGACACACTTAATGAAAGATATGTTTACGATGACACTGGGACGGCGCAATACACACTTGCAAAGCAAAGGGGTGAAGGTATTGTGGTTGATCAATGGGTTGGTAAGATTCCGGGGGTTCATTCATCAGATGATTATTACACAAGACCACATTATTATTATCCGCCAAGAGAAGTCAGAGTTGGTTTTTCAATAGGATTTTAAAAACAAAAGATTTGTTCATCAAGCCATGAAAAGTAAAATTTACTTACTTGTTTTGCTTGTGTTAATTTTTAGCCCGTTGATTTCTCAACAGAAAAAATCTGACAGAGAAAAAGCTCTTGAAATTTTGCGGGGACTTACTTCAAAAGAAAGAGAAGAGCAAAGAAAAGTTGAGCATAAGGTTATATCTGATTACATAGCGAATGGATACGAAGAAATGTTGAGAAAATCTACGTTTTTGAAACAAAACATTGAAATCGTTCCACCACCTCATCTTGCAAATGATCCTGATTGGAAGAAAAAATGGAAGAACCCAAAAGAGATGACCCCTGAGGAAAGAGAAAGATATTACAAGGAAATAGATAGAAAGATAAGAAAAGTTGGTGGTGAAGCCGATAGAAAAAAACTTGTGATGAATGGTAATAAAATTACCGTTACGATTTACAATTATGGTTCATTGTCTGCGCCTGGGGATAGAATTACGGATGTTGTTTGGAATGGTTTGGGGTATGCGTATGAATTTGGACCTCTTGTTGGGGCTTCAGTAGTTGATACATCTGGAAAAAGAATTCATATAATAACGGATGGACTGCTTGATGGAGGTGACCGCTCGCCAGATGGAACTAAAAGATGGGGATGGCAACCTTTGCCTGGTTATGCGGATCCGAATCAAGATAAGATAGCACACAATCCTGATAAAGATTTGAATGGTGATGGGAAACCTGATTCATGGCCATCAAGTTGGTATGATCCAGTTTTGGGTAAATATGTTTGGCCTGGCTATCTTTCAAGAGATGCTACACAAGCAGACCTTGAAGCTTTCTATGTAATGGATGATAGAGATAATGAAGAGTTTGCATATTTCCCATTCCCGGATGATTCAACAAGAAGAGGTTTAGGGATACAAGCGCAGGTAAGAGTTTTACAGTGGGCTAATCCACTTGCTGAAGATGCTATTTTCATTGTTTATACGATTACAAATGTCAGTCCAAAAAATCTTGATTCAGTTGTATTCGGTATGTGGGGTGATCCGCATGTTGGCGGTGCAACGGATTACTCTGATGATGATTCTTATTTCATTCCGCCGTATAATGTTCCAAATTATCCACCTGTTGATAACATTCCTGTCTACGCAAGAAGTATGGTTTATTCGTGGGATCATGATGGCAGAGGTATGTTTGGGTTAAAACCGGGATATTTCGGTTATAAATTTTTGGAGTCCCCAGGTAATCCATATGATGGTATAGACAACGATGGAGATGCTATGATAGACGAAAGCCAGCAGGATGGGATAGATAACGATGGAGATTGGAATCCGTTAATAGATGATGTCGGGGTAGATGGAATTCCTGGAACGGGTGATGAAGGTGAGGGAGATGGTGTTCCAACGAGAGGTAGATTGTTGCCGGATGGAAGTTTAGACCCATTAAGCCCTGGTGAACCAAATTTTGAATTTACAGACCTTGATGAATCTGATATGATAGGACTTACTAGCTTTAATGCTTTCATTTGGTCAACTGATTATGTAAGCAACGATGAAAATATCTGGAACAGGTTAAAACCAGGTAACTTTTCTGAGATAGTTCAAACTGCTGATAATGTTTTCCTTTATGGTTCGGGTTATATTCAGCTTCCAGCGGGGCAAACGAGACGTTTTTCTGTTGCATTGCTTTTGGGTGAGGATTTGAACGATTTGTTGTTGAATGCTGAGACGGTTCAGAGGATATATAATGCCAATTACAGGTTTTATCGTCCGCCTGAGAGACCCAAAGTTAGAGCAGTTGCTGGGGATAGGAAAGTTACATTATATTGGGACACGAGAGCTGAGAAGAGTTTTGATCCATTGTTTGGTAAGAATCCTTTGGATGCGAATGACCCTGGTTATGATTTTGAAGGTTATGTTATCTACAAGTCAACAGATCCTGGTTTTAAAGATGTTGAGTTGATAACAGATGGCAGGGGGGCAAAGTATTTGCGAGTTCCTTTGAAGGATGCATATGGGAGAGATGCGAGGTTTGACAAAGTGAATGGTTGGCGTGGATATAGTCCTGTTGCATATCCTGGGCGAGGAATACATTATTATTTGGGTGATGATGTTGGTTTGGTTCATAGTTATGTTGATAGTGTAGGTGTTATGAATGGTGTAAAGTATTATTATGCTGTGGTTTCTTATGATAGGGGAGATAGTTTGGGTATACCACCTACGGAGTGCACGATGAAGGTTGTCGTAGATCCTATAAGTGGCGAGGAGGAGTTAGATGATAATGTGGTGAGTGTGATTCCTGGAGATAGAGCAATTGGATATGTAGGACCACAAGTGAGTAGAACTGTAGACGGTGTAGGATTTAAGCATGTGAGTGGGCGAGGGACGGGTAAGATAGTGGTTGAGGTTTTGAATGATTTGGAGGTTAGGGATATGGGATATAAAATATGGTTTGAGGGTAGTGGAGATAGTTTGAGATGGAATGTTGTATCGGATGAGGAGATAAGAGAGAGAATAGATTTTACGGATACATTGTGGAAGAAACTTTTGAGGTTACCATTGGAGGGTGGGGTTATGATTGATGGATATGCTGAGGGGGTTGATTATGTGGTTGATTATGGACGTGGTTTGATAAAGGCTTTAAGAGGAGGAAGATTGTTTGGAAGAAGTGGGGTTGAGGTGAGATATAGGTATTATTCTGTCAAAGGAAGCAAAGAGTTGAGTGGTGGAGATGGGAGTGAAGTTTTTGATGGGATGAGGATAAGGGTATGGAATGATGAATTGGGATTGGATTTGGAGCGAAGTGGATGGGGAGGAGGTAGTGTCGGTAGAGTTAGATACAGGATAAGCACGGCTACGCTTGGATTGGGTAGAAGAATGTATCCTGCAGATTTTAGGATAGTTTTTGGTAAGTTGGATACGCTTTCAGATGGAAGTTTGTCAAGTCCTGTTGATACAAGCATAAATGGTGTGAAGTTGCCGTTTTATGTAGAGAATGTTACGGAGGGTTGGCGCGTGAAAGTTTATGTTAGGGAGGTGATAAGAAATGGCAGATGGGATTTGGGTGAGGATGTTATATTTTTGGAGCGTGGCTCAACGAACAGGACAACATGGCAAGTTTTGTTTGAGCAGGTTAGAGATGGTGATGTGGTTTATAGTTATCCGAGGATAGGGGTTGATATAAAGGAGGGAGATGAATTTTGGTTGAGGACGAAGCGAAGTTTCAACACTGTTGAGGGTGCAGTGGTTGATGTGGATAGTTTTAGGCTTGAGGTAAAAGGACATAAGTATGATTTGGGGTTGGCAAGTTCATTGTTGGATAGGATAAAGGTTGTGCCAAATCCTTATGTTGGCATAAACGAGCTTGAGCCAGTGAGTAAATTGCCTGGGCAGGTTAGGGGAGAAAGAAGGATATATTTTGATGGTTTGCCAAAGGAATGTGTAATAAGGATATACACATTGAGTGGGGAGTTGGTTAAAGAGATTTATCATTCAAGTGGAGTTGATAATGGACGTGAGTATTGGAATTTGTTGAATAGAGATGGTTTGGGAGTAAGTTATGGAGTTTACATAGCTCACATTGATGCCCCAGGTATAGGACAAAAATTAATTAAGTTCGCTATTATTAAGTAAAAGAAAATTTTGGTGAGAAGAAATGATGAGAAAAATTTTAACAATAGGAATTTTGAGCGTTTTAATGTTTTCCATTTCACTTGCTCAAATCGGAAGTAGTTTAACAAAAACTGGGACAACATCAGCCCAATTTCTAAAAATTGGAATTGGTGCAAGAGCCATAGGAATGGGTGGTGCTTTTGGCTCTGTTGCTGATGATATAAGTTCAATATATTGGAATCCAGCTGGCTTGAGCAGGATAAGTGGAAGAGGTGAAGCGGTTTTTAACTATGTTGACTGGCTTATGGACATAAAGTATAGCTTTGCTGCTTTTGCTCTGAATTTAGGTAATCTTGGAACAATTGGAATGCAAATTTCTTCACTTACAATGGGAGATATGGAAGTTAGAACTGTTGAGATGCCAGATGGAACTGGAGAAAGATTTAAAGCGGGTGGATTGATGATGGGCGTTTCATATGCAAGGCAATTGACCGATAGATTTTCAATTGGTTTTAATGCAAAGTATGTTAGAGAATATATCTGGCATGAAGTTGCCCAAGGTTTTGCTCTTGATTTCGGGACATTGTATATCACTCCGTTTTTGAATGGGATGAGAATAGGTGCAAGTATGTCAAACTATGGAACTAAAATGCAACTTACGGGTCGTGATTTGATAATTATTTACACTGTTGGTGGTGGAACGGGAAACAATATAAATGCATTTATCCAAACGGATAAATTTGAAATGCCTTTGATTTTCAGAGTTGGTCTGTCAAATGATTTTATAAAGACAGAATCGCAGAGATTAACAACCGCTGTTGATGCGGTTCATCCGAATGATAACACTGAATATCTAAATCTTGGGCTTGAATACTCGTTTAAAGAAATTTTCTTTTTAAGAGGTGGCTATAAATCGCTGTTTGAAAAAGGAGGGGAACAAAGATATACATTTGGAGCAGGTGTAAAGTATTCAATCGCAAGAGGTATCGCCTTTGCTATTGATTACGCATATCTTGATTTCGGTCGCTTGAAAAATGTCCAGTATCTTACGATTGCGGTGAAATTTTAAATTAAAATCTGATCTGCTGTGGAGTATTTAATTGGAGTTGATGGCGGTGGAACTAAAACGCATGGAATAATTACTGACATTGATGGTAACATTATAGCCGAATCAATTACATCATCTTCAAACTTTCAAATGCTTGGTGCTGAACCCGTTGCTAAATTGCTTGTTGACTTAATTTATGAACTCGTTGAAAAAGCAAAGTGTAAATTTTCTGATGTAAAACTTGCAGTTCTTGGTCTTACGGGTGCAGGAAGAGAAAAAGATAGGGAAAAAATTTACAACGCTATAATTCTTCACTCAAAAAATCAAAACCTGCAGATTCCCGAAATAATCATAGAAACCGACGCAAGGATTGCTCTTGAAGGTGCTTTGATGGGGCAACCTGGGATTATCTTAATCGCTGGAACTGGCTCGGTTATGTTTGCAAGGGATGTGAATGGAGAAATACATAGAGTAGGGGGATGGGGAAGATTCATCGGAGATGAAGGGAGTGCTTTTGTGATCGGGCGTGAAGCGTTAAGGGCAGTTGCAAAGTATATTGACGGTAGAGGTGAAGAAACAATTTTGAAAAAAATGATTTTTGAAAAATTTGAAATAAATGATTTGATGCAAATCGTCAGCGGAATCTATTCAGGCGAATTTGACATCGCAAAGGTTGCTCCAATCGTTATGGAAGCGGTTGAACTCGGTGATTATGTTGCGAAAGAAATTCTTGATGAAGCCTGTGATGAACTTTTTTATCACATAGAAGCAATGACTAAAAAAACAAACTTTGGAGAGAAAATTAATCTTGTGCTTCTTGGCGGGGTTCTTCAAAATGAAAACTATGTTTCAAAGAAATTGAGAAACATGGTTAAAGAAAAACTTCCAAATGTAAATTTGCTTGAACCACTGGCATCTCCTGCTTATGGTGGGATCGTTTATGCGAAAAATTTTCTCAAAAATAAAATTTCAACCGAAAAATGAAAAAATTACCCCTTGCTTTTTCAATCATTGCATTGCTTGTAATTTCCGTGGTTGTCGTTTCATATGCTATAAAAAATGAACCAGAAAAACACATTCAAACAATTTCTCAAGGGAAGAAAAAAATTGATAAAGTTGATTTCAACCGCTTTTCAAAACAGGAGTGGGTGAATTATTGGATGAAGAGATTAACACTTGAAGAAAAAGTTGCGCAGATGATAATGCCTGATGCCCGAGGAATTTTCCTTGCGAAAGATAATAAAGAGTTTAAAAAACTTGTTCATTATGTCAGAGATAAAAAAGTTGGCGGATTAATTTTCTTCCGTGGCGATGTTTATGAAACGGCGGATATGATAAACTATTTTCAAAAAATTTCAAAGATACCGCTTTTGATTTCTGCTGATTTTGAATGGGGGACAGCGATGCGACTTGATTACACGACGCATTTTCCACCTGCTATGGGGATAGCTGCAACAGGAAAGCCCGAATACGCTTATGAGGTCGGTAAGATCACAGCAATAGAAGGACGTGCTATCGGGATTCATCAAAATTATGCTCCAACGGTTGATGTAAACAATAACTATAAAAATCCAATCATAAACGTTCGCTCTTTTGGGGAGACGCCCGAAATAGTTTCAAAATTTGCTGTTGAGTTTATAAAAGGTTTGCAAGAAAATGGAATGATAGCGACCGCAAAACATTTCCCAGGTCATGGTGATACTGATGTTGATTCACATCTTGATTTGCCTGTTATAAATTATCCGAAGTCAAGATTGGATTCAATTGAGTTGCCACCTTTTAAAGAATCTATAAAAGCGGGTGTTAAGTCAATTATGATTGCGCACATCTTTTTCCCGCAAATTGACACAGGCAAAGCTTTACCGTCAACGCTTTCTTATAACATTGTTACAAAAATTTTGAAAGAAGAACTTGGTTTCAAAGGTTTAATCGTAACTGATGCGATGACTATGAGAGGCGTTACAAAACTTTACTCAAATGCGCTTGCTTCGGTTCTTGCTGTTAAAGCCGGAAATGATATAATTTTAATTCCGCCAGATGTTGATGAAGCAATTGATGCGATTGTAAAAGCTGTAAAGCGTGGGGAGATTTCAGAAGAGAGAATAAATGAGTCGGTGAGAAAAATTCTTGAGTTTAAATATGATCTTGGCTTGCATAAAGAAAGATTTGTTGATGTGAATAAAATTCGTGAAGTCGTTGCACGGGAAGAACATTTAAGAAAAGCGAAGGAAATTTCCCGAGCTTCAATCACGGTCGTTAAAAATGACGGCGTTTTACCACTTTTGCAATTTGATGATAAAAAAATTCTTCACATCACGATTGTTGATTCAAGAGACCCAAACACTGGGAGTGCATTTGAGAATGAACTTGCGAAAAGATATAGCAACATTTCTTTTGAAAGGGTTGATTTGAGAAGCACAAATGGTGAACTTAACACAATTCTTTCAAAGTTAAATAATTTTGACCTTATCATTGTCTCGGCTTATGTCCGTGTGAGGGCTTATCAAGCTTCAATTTCCCTTCCTGAAAAACAGGCGAAATTTTTAAGTCAAGTTTTAAACTCCGGAAAACCCGTCATTTTGATTTCATTTGGAAATCCATACATAGTTATTGATTATCCAAGTGTTAAGGCATACATTTGCTCCTATTCGGATGCCCAGCCAGTTGTTGAGGCAACCGCAGAGGTTATCTTCGGCGAAATCTCACCGCAGGGAAAATTGCCAATTAGCATTCCCGGATTTGCAAAACTTGCGACGGGATTAACATTTCCAAAAACAACGCTTCGCTATGGATATCCAGATGAAGCTGGGCTTGATGCAAATAAACTTGCAGAACTTGATTCAATAATGGAAAAAGCAATAGATGATTCTGTTTCCCCGGGCGCTGTTCTTCTCATTGCAAGAAATGGTGTAATTGCATATCATAAGGCATTTGGAACTTACTCATATGATCCATATTCAAGAAAAGTTGATCCAAATTCAATTTATGATATGGCTTCAATTACAAAAGTCGCAGCAACGACGATTTCAATTATGAAACTTTACGAGGAAGGCAAAATCAATCTTGACGATCCAGTTGCGAAGTATATTCCGAAATTTGCTCAAAACGGAAAAGAGAAAGTAACTATAAAAAATTTACTTCTTCACAATAGCGGTCTTCCATCGTGGAAACCATTTTATCAAATTTGCAAAACACCTGAAGAAATTCTTGATTCAATATACGCTCAACCGTTGGTTTATAAAACTGGAGATTCAACAGTTTATAGCGATTTAGGTTTTATAACGCTTGGGAAAGTTGTTGAAGTTGTAACTGGGAAGACGCTTGATCAATATGTTAAGGAAACCTTTTACATCCCTCTTGGAATGAAATCAACGACATTTTTGCCACCGAAGGAATGGCTTGATATAATTGCACTAACCGAATATGACAGCTCCACAGGTTCTTTCATTCATGGGGTTGTTCATGATGAAAATGCTCGGGCTTTGGGTGGTGTCTCTGGTCATGCTGGACTTTTTTCAAATGCACGAGATCTTGCGGTTTTGATGCAGATGATTTTAAACAGTGGTGAATACGGTGGGAAGCGTTTCTTTAAAAAGGAGACAGTTGAATTATTTACAAAAAGATATCCGAATAACCGCGGTCTTGGCTGGGATAATGCACTTTCACCTTATGGAAGAAGTGCGCTTGATGGAGCATTTGGAGAAAATGCGTTCGGACATACAGGTTTTACGGGAACTTCTGTTTATGTTTATCCTGAGAAAAATTTAATTGCTGTTCTTTTGACAAATCGCGTTCATCCAACGAGAGCAAATAACAAACACATTCAACTTCGGAAAATCGTTCATAAAACAATTGCAAAAGCCGTGATTGATTGAAATTGTAAAAACAAAAAGTGTTAAAAAATGCAATTAATTGATTGGCTTATCGTTGCTCTTTATTTCATTTTAAGCATCGCAATTGGGGTTTATTATTCAAAAAGAGCTGGAAAAAGCATTGGTGAATTTTTCTTATCGGGGAGAAATCTTCCGTGGTGGCTTGCTGGGACTTCAATGGTTGCGACGACATTCGCAGCTGACACACCGCTTGCGGTAACCGAACTTGTTGCAAAAAATGGTATCGCAGGAAACTGGTTGTGGTGGAATTTTCTTTTCGGCTCAATGCTTACGGTTTTCTTCTTTGCAAGATTGTGGAGAAGAGCCGGGATTTTAACCGATGTTGAGTTTGTTGAATTAAGATACTCTGGAAAACCAGCTTCATTTCTTCGTGGATTCAAAGCACTTTATCTTGGTTTATTTATTAACACAGTTATAATCGGCTGGGTCAATGTGGCGATGGTTTCAATCCTTACGGGATTTTTCGGCGTCCCGGAGGAAGTTGTGAGATACTATGTTTTTGGGGCGATGTTAATTGTTGCAATTTATTCGGCTCTTTCGGGATTGTGGGGGGTTGCAGTGACTGATGCAGTTCAATTTGTTATAGCAATGACTGGGACAATTATACTTGCTATTTTAGTTGTCAATTTGCCGCAGGTTGGTGGTGTTTCAGGTTTGAAAGAAAAATTGCCCGAATGGGTTTTTAATTTTACGCCTGTAATCGGTTCAACAGAAGAACTTGCATATGGTGGTGTTCTGGCTTTGACAGTTTCTTCGTTTATTGCCTATATCCTCGTTCAGTGGTGGGCTTCGTGGTACCCAGGAGCTGAACCCGGCGGTGGTGGATATGTCGCACAAAGAATGATGTCCGCAAAAGATGAAAAACATTCTCTTCTTGCAACTTTGTGGTTCACAATTGCTCATTACTGTGTAAGACCCTGGCCTTGGATAATTGTTGGACTTGCAACACTGGTTCTCTATCCTGAACTTGGGGTTGACGATAAAAAACTTGGCTATATCTACACAATGCGTGATTATCTTCCCGTTGGTTTGAAAGGTTTGCTTATATCAGCATTTTTCGCTGCGTATATGTCAACCATAGCAACACATTTGAACTGGGGAACATCTTATGTTATAAACGATTTTTACAAGAGATTTATCAAAAAAGATGCGGATGAAAAACATTATGTTTTTGTTTCAAGGGTTGTAACTTTGCTTGTTATGGTTGCTTCGGTGTTAATAACTTTAATCATAAAAACGATTTCCGGGGCGTGGCAGTTTATAATTGAAGCAAGCGCTGGATTTGGGCTTGTGTTAATTTTAAGATGGTACTGGTGGAGAATAAACGCCTGGAGCGAAATTGTAGCTATGATTGCTCCGTTTTTCGGCTACGCTTACATAAAATTTTTCACTGCTGTTAAATTCCCAGAGACGCTTTTTTACATCGTCGCTTTTACAACTATCTCGTGGCTTGTTGCTACCTTCTTAACAAAACCAGTTGAGCAAAACCATCTCATAAATTTCTATCGCAGAGTTCATCCGGGTGGAATCGGATGGAGGAAAATCGCAAGAATTGTCCCTGATGTAAAAGGCGACTCTGGATATGGTTATCTTTTCATTGACTGGATAAGTGGAGTTGTCCTGGTTTACATGTTTTTGTTTGGGATAGGAAAAATTGTTCTTGGTGAATATCTAATTGGATTAATTTATCTTGCGATCGGTTTGATTGCGGGTTCTGTAATTTATTTTGATCTGTCAAAGCGAGGTTGGGAGAAAGCAGTTGAATGATCTTAATGTTCGGGAAGTTTGATTTCAAATTTTTCCGTAAATTTTGAACACCATCCCTCTTTTTCAAAACAGTAAAAATATGTGAATTTTCCAGTTATAGCATTTAAGTTTTTTGAATTCAGAACAAGGTAAAAAGATATCGGCTTTTTTGTGTTAAGATAATTCTTTTCATCAACTTCAAATTTTACATCAACGATTTTTAGGTCTTTGCTCTCAAAACTAATTTCTGGCGCAGGTTGGGAGTTTATATGAATTCCCGGTGTCGGTGTTAAGAAAATTTGGAGAATCGCTCTATCATTTGAAAGTTTTTTAAGTTTAAAGCTTGTTGAGACAAATTTATTCTGCTTTTGTGTAAAGTTCAGCGCTAAAATGAAAATTAAAAGCGAAGATAAAACTTTCTTCATTTTGCATCAAAAATAATTTCTTAATCTCGTTTAAATTTGATTTCGCCTTCGTAAATTGTCATATGGACATCAAAGTTTTTATCAAGTATAACGATGTCGGCATCTTTTCCAGTTGCAAGAATTCCTTTTTGATGTTCTTTCCCAAGCACACGAGCTGGGTTAAGCGAAGCCATTCTAACTGCGGATGTGATTGGAACATCAACAAGTTGAACCATAACTTTGACAGCTTGCTCCATCGTCAGGGTGCTTCCAGCAAGCGTACCATCTTCAAGAAAAATTTTTTTATCTTTGACGATCACTTTTTGACCTGCGAATTCGTATTCTCCATCAGGCATACCGCACATTTTCATCGCATCTGTGATGAGAATTATTCCAGTGGGACCTTTTATTTTGTAAAGAAGTTTCATCACCATTGGATGGACATGAATTCCGTCGGCGATAAGTTCAATTTTTAGCTCGTCAAATAAAAGCGAACCTGTGATAACGCCGGGGTCACGATGATGAAACGGTTTCATAGCGTTGAACATATGCGTCACATGAGCAGCACCGTTGTGAATCGCCATCTGTATTTCTTCAATGTCTGCTATTGAATGACCGATTGAAAGTATGACGCCATCAAGAGCAGCTTCTCTCATAACTTCGTAAGCCCCGGGAAGTTCAGGTGCAATTGTCATTAATTTTATAAATCCACGTCCTGCGTCTCTTAAAGTATACCATGCTTCAAGTGATGGTTTTTGCAGATAATCCGGGTTCATCGCACCACGTTCTTCTGGATTTAAAAAAGGACCTTCAAGATGAATTCCCCAGATATTTGAATTGTTTTGTTCAATAAAGTCTGCAATTCGTCTTAATTCGCGGACAAATTCTTTCTCTGGTTTTGGATAAAGCGTTGCAAGTAATCCAGTTGTTCCGTGTTGAAAGAAAAATTCGCTTATCTTAAAAAGAGCATCATCATCTTCATCTTCAAAGCCATATCCCAAACCACCGTGGACATGAAGATCAATAAATCCCGGCACAGCATACATATTGTCAAAATCAAAAATTTCAAAATCTTCATCAGGTTCAATTTGTAAATCATCAAGTTTTCCAATTTCAGAAATTTTCTTCCCCTCTATCACAATTCCAGATTTTTCTATCACTCTAAATGGTGTAACTGAGTTAACATTACGAATGAAGATTTTTTTCATACAAATTTGACTTTGTTTTTTATTTCAAATTCAAAAAACTTTTGTTTAAATTTTCTTACTGTTTCCGTCACATCATTTGAATTGAAAATTGACGAACCAGCAACTATTATATCTGCACCAGCTTCAAGCAAGAGATCAACATTATTTAAATCTATCCCACCGTCAACTTCTATTTCAACTTTCAAATTTCGCTCCGTTATAAGTTTTTTCGCTTGAATGATTTTTCTTATCGTCGTGTCAATAAATTTTTGCCCTCCAAATCCCGGATTAACGGACATTATAAGCAAAATGTCAACATAGTCAATTATCTCTTCAATCAGATGAACAGGCGTCGCAGGATTTATTGAGACGCCAGCTTTTGCTCCCGTTTGTTTGATTTTTGAGATCGTCCTGTGTAAATGTGTGCAAGCTTCAAAATGAACAGTGATTATATCAGAGCCAGCTTTTCTGAATTCTTCTATGTATTGATCTGGATTTGAAATCATAAGATGCGAATCAAGTGGCAACTGTGTTAATTTCCTAATTGCTTTAACTATCATCGGACCAAATGTTAAATTCGGAACGAAATGACCATCCATAATATCAAGGTGGAAAAGATCTGCACCACCGTCTTCGGCTTTTTTTATCTCGTTTTTTAAATCTGAAAAATCAGCTGAAAGAAGCGATGGGGCTAATTTAAACATCCTGTGTCAGTAATTTTGTTTTTGTATTTCCGAAAGCTCTTTTGCAACGAACACATCAACGCTTGAACCTTTTTGAACATAAAAACCCGGTCTTGGGAATTGCTCAATCACAGTGTTGGGTAAAACAGTTGAGCTTGGCTCGTAAATTACTTTGCCGAGGCGAAGATCTGATTCGTTCAAAATTTGCTCAACTTTTGAAAATGGAAGACCTATTAAATTTGGAACTTGCGTTTTCCCCTCTGCATTTCCCAAACTTACCACAACTGAAATCGGTGTTCCTGCGGAAACCCTTGTCTTTTCAGGAATTGACTGCGAGAATATAGCTCCTTCTGGAAAATCATCCGAAAAAATCATATTGGACATCGCCAAGGCGAAGTCCGTATTTTTCAAGTGTTAACTTCGCATCACGAACAGATTTACCAATAAGAGATGGAACTTCAATTTTTTGCTCCCCTGAACTTATAACGAGATAAACTCTTCTTCCTTCTTTTATTTTCATCCCAGGTCTTGGATTTTGAATTATGACATAACCAGCTGGGAAACGGGCATCGTGCCTTTCCGTGACGCTTTCAAGTTTCAAGTTGAGTGAATCAATAATTTTTTTCGCATCTTCAATTTTTTTACCAATCAAATCGGGCATCTCAATTGATTTAACTGCACCAACATAAAATGGCATCACAATTTTATCCACGAGTAAGATAAAAGCTATAAAAGAGATGATAAACAGCACGGGCTTTTTATATTTTTTCCAGATCATTAGCAAGCCAAATCTTTGTTTATCCTTCGTTGAAGATGCAATTTAAAATAAAAATAAATTCCGAATTCACAAAACTTTTATCCCTTTGAATTAAATTCACACAAGATTGACACTTTGGCAACGGGGTTAACAAAATTGCAGTTTCACAATGCCACTTTGTCAATTTGCTTTGAATTTTCTCGCATAATTTTCAATTCTTTTCTCTGGCACAATCTTTGATTAAAATTTATTTTGGAACTTGAAAACAAAAAATAAAACACAGGAGGTGATGAGCTATGTTGATGAGATATTCCCCATTCAAAGAAATTGAAATGCTTGAAAGAGAAATTAACAGAATGTTTAACGATTTCTTCCGTGGATTTGAAAGCGGTTATGAGTATCCACTTATTGATATTGTTGACACGAAAGATGAGCTTGTGATTTATGCTGAATTGCCGGGCGTTAATAAAGATGATGTCAAGGTTAAAATACATAACAACATTCTTACAATCTCCGGCGAAAGGAAAGAACCAGAGCTTCCTGAGAATGCAAATTGCCTTGTTCGTGAGAGGGAATTTGGCAAGTTTATGAGAAGTGTGAGATTGCCTTATCCAGTTGAGGTGAGCAAAGTCAGCGCTGAATATAAAGATGGAATCTTGAAGATTACCCTTCCGAAGAAAGAAGAGGTCAAACCGAAAGAAATCCAGATAAATGTTGAATAAAAACAAAACCTATTAAAGGAGGTGATGATATATGAGAAGAGACAGAAGCATAATCAAAAATGAAAAAAGTTTAAGAACATACATCACGCCTCCTGCTGATTTATACGAGACACCTGATGCATATATTCTCTACATTGATTTACCCGGTGTGACAAAAGAAAATCTTAACATAAAAGTTGTTGATAACTCACTTATCGTTCAGGGAAAATTTGAACTTTCACTTCCAAAGGATTCGGACACGATGTTTAGTGAGCTTGCGAAGGGTGAATATCGCAGGGAGTTTGTGCTTGCTGGCGATGTTGATAGGAATAAGATTGATGCGAAGCTTGTAAATGGTGTTTTAATCTTAACACTTGGCAAGAAAGAAGAAAGCAAAGAAATTGAAATCAAAATAGAATAAAAATAAAAGGAGGTGAGTTGCCATGACACTCGTAAGATGGAGCCCATTAAGAGACCTTGCAACTGAAATTTTTGATCTCCAGAGAGAAATAAACAAAATGTTTGACAGATTCTTCCGTGGCTTTGAGGAAGAGGAAGAAGTCAGAATCAGCACATGGAGTCCAAGAGTTGATATATCTGAAACGGATGATGAATACATTGTGAGAGCGGAGATTCCGGGTGTAAGCAAGGATGATGTTAAGGTTACGATAAGGGATAATGTGCTCACGATAAGTGGAGAAAAGAAGCAAGAGAAAGAGACAAAGAATGAGAACTTCCACAGGATTGAAAGAGTATATGGTTCGTTTACGAGGTCATTTACATTGCCAGGTGCTGTCAAGGTTGATAAAGTTGAGGCGAAGTTTAAAGATGGAGTTCTTACGATAAAACTTCCGAAGGTTGAGGAAGCAAAAACGAAAGAAATTGAGGTTAAAGTTGGCTAAGTTTGAAAATCCCGCCAATTTTGGCGGGATTTTTTTTAAATTATAACGGGTGGGCTTAGCCCACCCGCAGATTTTTTATCAAAAATAAAAGTGGAATTGAAAAATGGCTCCGGAAGCACAAGCAAAGAAAAAATCAATTGCGGAAATTTTGAAAAGTTTATTTATGCCTTATCTTTCGGAGACGGACGAGTTGATAAAAATTTTAAATGAGGATTACTCAAAAGAGATGGCACTTGCACATATGATTGATGAACACGCTGAGATTATTCCTTTTGATTTTTTGAGGGAAAAATTGAAAAAAGTCGCAGAAGAAGAAAGAAAACACGCTGAAAAACTGAAACAAAAAATCACAGAACTTGGTGGAACAGTTAACCCATCGCCGAAAGCTTATGCAATTAAAACCTCTTCAATTCATAACGAAAAAGGATTCAGAAAACTTGTCGCAGACCTTGAATTTGATAAAGAAATTTATGAAGATTACATCGCACAGATGAACAGAATTGGAAACGAAGATGTTAAGAAGTTGCTTCGTGAGATTGTTGAAGACGAGATGAAGCATAAGGATATTTTGATGGATGTGGTTATGCGTTTGTGTTAACTTTTTAAAATTTTAAAAACAAAAACTCAAAATTAAATCATGGCAGAAGAAATCAAATACACTGGAAATCCAGAAAAGCATGTTCATATTCCTGAGGCGATGTCTGTTTTACCGCTCAGGAATTCGGTGTTTTTCCCGAAGCAGTTTATGCCACTTTCTGTTGGAAGGGAGAGCACGATAAAATTGATTGAAGATGCATCAAAGACGGGTGAATTGATTTTAATTGTGGCGCAGAAAGAACCACAGATAGAAAGGCCAACGCCTGATGATGTTTATCACTTTGGAACAGTTGCGAAGATATTGAAAGTTTATAATCTTCCAGATGGTTCAAAGAGCGTGTTTGTGCAAGGTTTGCACCGTGCAAAAATTTTGTCGTTTATACAGCAAGAGCCGTATCTAAGAGCTGTAATTCAGCAGGTTGATGATGAAGGCGAAATAGATATTGAAGCTGAGGCGCTTGCGGTTGCGATAAAAAATGTCTTTAAAAAAGTTGTTGAACTTTCATCGGACTTAACACCTGAACAAGCAAACATGGTTTCAAGCACGGATGATATATTTACACTGCCGGATCTTGTTGGTTCAATTTTAAATGTTTCCGTTGCCGAGAAACAGGAAATACTTGAGCAGGTGAATATAAAAGATCGTTTGAAGAAATGTCATTTCATTTTAAACCGTCACGCTCAACGGCTTGAGCTCGGAAATAAAATTCAGGCGGAGGTTCAAGATGAGATTACGAAGAATCAACGTGAGTATTTCTTGAGGGAGCAATTAAAGGCGATAAAGAGAGAGCTTGGAGAAGATGAAGAAGGGGCGGAGATAAGGGAGCTTCGCGAGAAAATTGAAAAGGCAAATATGCCCGAAGAGGCGCGAAAAGTCGCACTCAAAGAACTTGACCGACTTTCAAGAATGCATCCATCATCTGCTGAGTATACAGTGTCAAGAACTTATCTTGATTGGTTGATTGAACTTCCGTGGAGCATTTCAACCGAAGATAACCTTGACATAAAGAAAGCTGAGGAAATACTTGATCGCGATCATTACGGACTTGAAAAAGTTAAAAAGAGAATACTTGAATATCTCGCTGTTAGAAAGCTCAAAAACGATATGAAAGGACCAATCCTTTGCTTTGTTGGACCTCCGGGCGTTGGAAAGACATCACTTGGCAGGTCAATTGCGGAAGCGCTTGGGAGGAAATTTGTCAGAATTTCTCTAGGCGGAGTTCACGATGAGGCGGAAATAAGAGGGCATCGCAGAACTTACATTGGAGCTTTGCCCGGAAGAATAATTCAGGGAATAAGAAAGGCGGGTTCAAATAATCCAGTTTTTATGCTTGATGAAGTTGATAAAATTGGTGCTGACTTTCGCGGAGATCCAGCAGCTGCATTGCTTGAGGTTCTTGACCCTGAACAAAACCATTCTTTCAGCGATCATTACATTGAAGTTCCGTTTGATCTTTCAAAGGTTATGTTCATTGCAACCGCAAATATGGTTGAGCCCATACCACCAGCTTTGAGAGATAGAATGGAGATAATTGAAATCCCGAGCTACATTGAAGAGGAAAAACTTAACATTGCAAAGTATTTCCTCGTCCCGAAACAGATCAAAGCTCACGGATTGACCGAGGATATGATAAAGTTTGAAGATGAAGCATTAAGGAAAATAATTAACTCATACACACGTGAAGCCGGAGTCAGAAATCTTGAAAGAAGGATTGCCGATATATGCCGTGGGGTTGCAAAAGATGTTGCCATGGGTAAAAATGAGCCGACGACGATAACAGTTGATGCCCTCCCAAAATATCTTGGACAGCCGAAGTATTATCACGAAGTAGCAGAGAGAATTAACAAGCCGGGAATTGCGACAGGTCTTGCGTGGACCCCAGTTGGTGGAGAAATTTTGTTTGTTGAAGCGACGAAGATGAAAGGTAAAGGTGGGCTTCAACTTACAGGTCAGCTCGGTGATGTGATGAAAGAATCAGCTCACATTGCGCTGAGCTATATCGCTTCAAAAGCTGAAGAATTCGGAATTGATCCGGATTTTAGAGAAAAATATGACATTCATATCCATGTCCCGGCTGGTGCAATTCCAAAAGATGGTCCATCTGCTGGTGTTACGATATTAACCGCTCTTTATTCTCTTCTCACAGGAAAAATTGTCTGTAATGATATCGCAATGACCGGTGAGATCACTCTGCGCGGAGCGGTTTTGCCAGTCGGCGGAATAAAAGAGAAAGTTCTCGCTGCACATAGAGCGGGAATTAAAAAGGTTATTTTACCGGAAAAAAATAAACCTGACATTGAAGAAATCCCAGAACAAGTCAGAAACGAAATGGAGTTTTACTTTGTGAAAGAGATGGACGAGGTTCTTGAGATCGCTGTTAAGAAAGAAGAAGTCGTTGAAGAAGTTTAATTTAAACTTTGAAAATTTTTATCGGGCGAATTGTTCCGAGTCCGAAGGAAACTTTGGAGAAATCGGAATGATTCGCCTTTTGTTTATAAAATTTTGGAGGTGATGACAAGGTATGAAAGATTACTACAAAATACTCGGTGTGAGCGAGAACGCAACGCAGGAGGAGATAAAACAGGCATATAAAAAACTTGCAATGAAATATCATCCTGATAGAAACCCGGGAGATAAGCAAGCAGAGGAAAAATTCAAAGAGATAAACGAAGCTTACAGCGTTCTTTCTGACCCGGAGAAAAGAAAACAATATGACCAGTTAAGAAAATTTGGAGTTGGTGCAGGGACTGGCGGTTTTCAGGGTGGATTTAACTTTGAAGATTTGTTCTCTGGATTTGGCACTGGCTTTGGTGAAGGATTCAATTTTAGAGTTGGAGATTCGTTTCTTGAAGATTTGTTGAATCAATTTTTTGATCGTGGTGAATTTTTCAGAAGAAGTAGGAGAGGCGCTGTAAGAGGGGAAGATATAAACATTGATGTTGAAATACCTTTTTCAACTGCAATTCACGGTGGCGAAATTTATGTTGATGTACCTAAAAAGGAAGTTTGCAATGTCTGTGGTGGAACAGGAGCAAAACCCGGAGCAAAGATTTCAACCTGTCCGGTGTGCGGAGGAACTGGAACTGTTTCAGATGTTAGAGGAATGTTTGCGTTTTCAAGACCATGTCCGAGATGTTATGGTCGTGGGAAGATAATCTCCGAGGTTTGCTACAATTGTGGTGGAACAGGGCAGGTTTCAACTGTTAAGAAAATCAAAATAAAAATTCCAGCTGGAATTGACACTGGAACAACTTTGAGAATTCGTGGTGAAGGTGAACCCGGAATAAACGGCGGTGCTAATGGTGACCTTTATGTTCATATCAAAGTTCAGGATGATAAATTCTTCAAACGCAAAGGAAACGATATTTATGTTGAAATACCGATAAACATCGCTCAAGCAATTCTTGGTAGCAAAATGAGAATTAAAACAATTTACGGCAATAAAGTAGAGTTAACAATTCCACCCGGAACTCAAAACGGGACGACATTTAGATTGCGTGGTCTTGGTGTGATAACTGATGGATTCGTCGGGGATATGTATGTCACAGTCAAGGTTGAAATTCCAGAGAAAATAAACGAAAGACAAAGGAAATTGATTGAGGAGTTCGCAAAAGAAGGGAATTTGAAATACTAATCTCGGGGGGCTTGAATAAAAAATCAAGTTTTATTATCTTCACAAAGAGATTTAAAACATTTTTGCTTCAATTTTTATGAAAAAGATTTTAACAATTGCATGGTGGGAGTACATAACGAAAGTCAGAACAAAAGCTTTTTTAATTTCAATCGTTCTCATGCCACTCTTTATCTTCGTTTTTTCAATCCTTCCGAGAGTTTTGGTTGAAAGAGCTGACACAGAGCAAAAGACAATTGGAGTTGTGGATTTAACAGGCTGGGTGTTTGAAAAGTTTGAGAAGAAACTACTTGGAGAATTTAAACTTCCAGATGGCAGACCAAATTATAAGCTGATTAAAATAAGCTCTGAAAATTTTGATGAAAGCGACATAAACAGAATCAAAAAATTCGCCAACGAACTTGTTGTTTCTGGGAAAATTGAAGCGTATTTAATAATCCCGAAAAATTTTGAGGATAGTTTAAGTTTTCAATATATCGGTCAAAATGTTGGAAATATAAAAGATATTGAGAGATTCAGAAGCAGTTTGCAGGAAATAGTTATCGGGGAGAAACTTCAGAGATATGGAGTTAAAAAGGATGAGGTTGCACAGATTATAAAATCAGTTAAGTATTCAACTGTTAAAATTTCAAAGAAAGGTGAAGAGGAAAAAACTGATTTTATCGGTGTTTTTTTCAGTTCTTATATCTTCATACTTGCACTTATGATTCTCATCATCACTGGCGGGCAAATGCTTATAAGAAGTGTTGTTGAAGAAAAATCAAATCGTGTTATTGAAATACTTTTATCATCCTGCACTGCAAATCAATTGATGGCGGGTAAGATAATCGGGCTTGGTATGGTTGGGCTTACGCAGATGTTCATCTGGGCTATCGTTGGATTTTATTTTCTCTCGGGTTATGCTTTAACTTCAATAAATTTTGAGTTGCTGTTAATTTCTTTAATTTACTTCATTCTCGGTTATCTTTTTTATTCAGCGTTGTTTGTTGCAATTGGTGCACCAGTTAATTCTGAATATGAAGCACAACAAATTGCTGGGTATGTAAGCATGCTTCTTGTTTTACCAATTGCCTTTGCTTTTTTGATAATGCAAAATCCAGATTTATACTGGATTAAAATTCTCTCTTTCATTCCGTTATTTACTCCATCTTTTATGGTTGCACGGATTCCAATAAAAATGCCAGCGCCGTGGGAAATAATTGGGACAATTTTGATTCTTGCTGTTTCAGTTGTTGCGATGATATGGGTTGCGGGGAGAATTTTCAGGATAGCAATTTTAAGTTATGGGAAATTCCCAACTTTTAAAGAGTTAATTTCGTGGGTGAAAACAAAATAAAGGAATTTTAAATGCAAGACGCTTCTTTTATAACTTTGCTTGTCAGCACCGCATCAATTGCCTTTCTCCACGCTCTTGCCCCTGATCATTGGCTTCCATTTATAATGATTGGGAGAGCGCAAAAATGGTCAATTAAAAAATTAATTTTCGTCACATTCATCGCTGGGATCGGACATGTTGGTTCTTCCGTTTTGATTGGTTTAATCGGTTTGTTTATCGGTATGGAGTTAAGTAAACTTGAAGGGTTTGAGGCACTTCGTGGTGAAGTTGGAATATGGCTTTTAATTGGTTTCGGAATTGCTTACGCTTTATGGGGTTTGAAACACGCAAGGCATCCACATAGACATGAGATCGTTGATGAAAAAATTTTGAATAAAAAAGTTGTCACGGTCTGGACATTGTTTGCTGTATTTGTCCTCGGACCTTGTGAGCCATTGATACCTCTTTTCTTTATATCGCTTAAATTTCAAATTGCTGGAATTATCGGTGTAATAGTTGTTTTCAGCATTATGACTTGGATAATGATGATAGCACAGGCGGTGATAGGTTATCTCGGGATTCAACTTGTTAAGTTTGAAACGCTTGAAAGATATTCTCATACGATTGCTGGCGTTGTCATAGCATTAACGGGAGTTTTCATACTTGTTTCAGGTGTTTGATTCGGAAAATTTGATTTATTTTGCCTTTGTTAGTAAATTAAGCACAGAAAAATTAATCAATGTTTTCGGCTATGCTTGGGCAGAATGAAAAAATGGTCGTCGCAATGTTAAAATTCCTTTTTCCGGGAGAGCCATTGCCAGATGCATTTGAAAAAGCGGAAGGAATACTTGATGTTCAAAAGAAAACAAAAAAACATGTCCTTTCGCTGATAAAGAAATCAAAACTTGATTGGTATGGTTATGCTATCCCGTATGAGTTCGGTGGTGAATTTGAAGAGAAAAGATTTTCAAGGAATCTTGAAGATTGAATGCTATTGACTTTTGAGTTAAATTTAATTATATTGGTTTCAGTTGAAAATTAAGGACAGTTGCCTATTGCGACTTCGTTAAAGGTTTTTATTCTTTGAATTAGATGCGTTAATTTAAAGCAAAAACCGATGAAAACGATATGCGAAAAAACTCAACCTTTAACGCAAGTTCGCTTGGCAACTGTCCTTTTTTATTTCTTCTGCTAATTTTCTTAACATCAAACATCTTATCTCAAAGCGTAAATGATTACACTATAATTTCGCAGAACCAGAATGAAATTGTAATTGAATATACTCCTTACCTTTTGCAGATTGACACTTTAAAACCTGCTGAAATTTCACAACTCCAAAACCAAATTGATTTATCACAACCAGTTTTATCATTTTTATTTTTGAACACATCAATTGACAACCCGCAACCCGGAAATCCACAAATTCCAGTGAGAATTTTCCCATTGATTTTAAAATCGGAGACAGGAAATCAAATTGAGGTGCTTGAATCTTCTTATGTTGAATTTGACGGCGTCAGATTAAAGCCAATGCCTGCTCTGATTTCGGAAAAACAAGTTGACAACGCCTTAGGAGATACAATCTCGTATCTTAAAGTTTTCTCTTTTGGTGAGATTTACAGCAAAAATAATTTTATGCCTGAGGAAATAGTTGAACTTGGTGAAGTTGGAGTTGCGAGAAATTACATCATCACGCAAGTTAAAGTTTATCCTGTTCAGTATAATCCTGCTCTCGGAAAGGTCAGATTGTATAAGAAGATAAAATTTGTGTTAAGATATGGTCAGGGGCAAAGCCAGTTTTTAAGTCCAGATAAATTTGATTTTAAAATTGCTGATGGATTTGTTAATCACGAAATTGCAAAAAACTGGAAAATAAATTTTGCGAATCGTGTCTTTGCAAAACCTCAAAACAGCCAACTTGCATCCGGGGACTGGTATAAAATTCCAATTGTTGAAGAAGGAATTTACAGAATAACTTACACAGATTTGCGAAACGCAGGAATAAATCCTGATAACATTGACCCGAGGACGATAAAAATTTTTAACAATGGTGGTTTTCAACTTCCTGAAAACATTAATGACCCAAGACCCGACGGCTTGATTGAAAATGCAATTTATGTCTTTGGGGAAGATGATGGGAAATTTGATCAAAGCGATTACATAATCTTTTACGGCAGAGGAACAAGTGGATGGAATTACAATCCGACGACAAAAGAATTTACGCACTATGTTAATGATTACACAAATGAGAATTATTACTTTCTCACATTTGGTGGAGCAAGGGGGAAAAGGATGATGATAGTTCAAAGTTTAAACTCTTCAAATGCGTTCAAACCAGAATATACATTTGGTCTTTATTTCAGAGACGATCAAAAGATAAACTTAACAGAATCTGGAAGAGAATGGTTTATGTCATCTGTTGAGGCAAGAGCAGGGTTTAATATGGTAAATTATGTTACAAAACTTGATGAACTTTTGCCCGGTAAACCAGTGCGATATCGGATTCAGGTTGCTTCAAGGGCAGGGGGACCGAATTGGTTTGTGATAAAAGAGAACGACAACGACCTTGGAACTATAAATCTTGGAACTGTTGCTTTGAGCGGTTACACTGCTTTGATTGATTATTATGCTGTTAAGTCAGAACCGAAGAAATTCATCTATAACGGCGAGATAAAAGATTCAAGAAGCAATTTGAAATTTTATTTTAACTGGGTTGGTGAAGCAGTCGCTGGTTATGTTGATTGGTTTGAGATAGTTTATCCGAGGACTTTCAAAGCAGTGAATGATTTTATCTCTTTTTATTCGTATGATACAAGCGCAGTTGTTGAGTATAAAGTTTATGGATTTTCTTCAAATGATGTCAGAATGTTTGATGTCACGGATTTTGGAAATGTTAAGATGATTTCTGGAAATGTAAATGCTGGTGAATTTGTTTTTCAAGTTTTGGAGCAAGCTGGACAAGTAAGGCATTTTATTGGAGTTGGGGCAAATGGTTATAAAAGAGTTTCAAAAATTGAGAAAGTTAAAAATACAAATCTGCGTGGCGAAACGGAAGGAGCAGATTGGATCGTGATTACACATCCTGATTTTATATCTCAAGCCAAAAAATTAGCAGAGCACAGAGCCAAAAAAGATTCGCTTAAAACCCTTGTCGTTGATGTGACGGATATTTACAATGAATTTTCATCAGGTATGCTTGATCCCGTGGCTATAAGAGATTTTTTAAAGTTTGCCTTTGATAGATGGAATAAAAAACCATTTTATGTCTTGCTTTTCGGAGATGGTGATTATGATTATAAAAATGTTGAAGTTGCAGACAAAAATTGGATTCCTTCGTATGAAAGCAAGGAAGGATTACAGCAAATATGGACTTATACTTCTGATGATTTTTATGTTCTTCTGACGCCAGATCCATACATTGATATGGCAATTGGGCGTTTACCAGTTCAAACGCAGGACGAAGCGGAAATAATTGTCAACAAGATAATTCAATACGAGAACAATTCTGACTTTGGGATGTGGAGAAATACAATTTTATTTGCTGCTGACGATGGTTTGACATCTGGGGATAATACAGATGGACAGATACACACACTTCAAAGTGAATCGCTTGCAAACTACTACACACCAGATTACATTGATAAAAGAAAAATTTATCTTGTTTCATATCCAACTGTTTACACATCGGTTGGGCGACGCAAGCCAGATGCAGCGAAGGCGCTCGTTGATTATATAAACCGTGGTTGTGCAATTGTAAATTGGATTGGTCATGGAAATCCGTTTGTGTGGGCTCACGAGAGAATTTTTGAAATCGGTTATACGATACAAAATTTGAAAAATGAAAATAGATTACCGTTCGTTGTTGCTGCAACATGTGATTTTGGAAGGTTTGACAATCCAAAAACACAAAGTTCAACAGAGGTTTTATTGACTCTGAAAAATGGCGGAGCGATTGGTGTTTTAACATCAGCAAGATTGGTTTATTCAAGTGATAATGCAGCGTTTAATTATAAATTCTTTGACGAACTTTTCAAAAGCACACCTGAATATAAAACAACTCGTCTTGGAGATGCAATGTTCAGAGTTAAACAGGTTTACGCTTCTTTAAACGATTTGAAATTTATTCTTTTCGCAGATCCAGCGCTTCGCCTCACATTGCCAAGATATTCAGCGGTGGTTGATACGATAAATGGAAAAGATCAAAATCAAGTTGTTCAGCTCAAAGCGCTCGGCAAAGTGAATTTTTCAGGGCGAGTTCAGAAAAATGATCGTGAAATGCTCAATGTTTCAGGAAATGTTGAATTCACATTGTTTGATGCGCAAAAGAGATTAACTTATCTTGATGAAAAGGGATGGATTTTTAACTTCGTTGATCAGGGCAATTTGCTCTTTAAAGGTGTTTATTCTGTAAAAAATGGAAATTTCAAGGGTGAATTTATGCTTCCAAAAGATATATCTTTCTCAAATGAGAGAGCGAAAGCAATTGCTTATTTCTATGGCAATGGGATTGATGGCGTCGGATTTGCAGGAAATATCGTAATCAATGGCATTGATTCAAATTTTGTTGGCGATTTTAAAGGTCCTGAAATAGAGATATTTTTGAACAACAAAAGTTTTAAATCCGGAGATGTCGTATCAAATGAAGCAACATTAATTGTTGAAATTTTTGATGAAAGTGGTGTTAATGTTTCAACATCGGCAATTGGACACAGAATTGAAGCTTTTATTGATGATAATCCAACAGGAATTGATCTGTCTGAATTTTATAAAACAAAGCCAGACGATTACAAAAGGGGTGAAATTGTTTATAAACTTCCAACGCTTTCGCCGGGAAAACACAGATTGAAAGTCAAAGCATGGGACATCTTTAACAATTCTTCGTCAAGCGAAGTTGAATTTAAAATTGCTGAATCTGGCGAGTTTGCAATTTACAATGTCTTTAATTATCCAAATCCATTTTCTGATAAAACTTATTTCACATTTCAAAAAGTTGCAGTTGAAAATGATGTTCCTGTTGATGTTGAGATAAAAATTTACACTTTGAGTGGAAAGTTGATAAATAAAATTGAGAGATTTGGTTTAACGGGAAATTTCATCGCAATAGAATGGGATGGAAAAGATATGGACGGTGATGAGATATCAAATGGAGTTTATATTTACAAAGTCATTGTCAAAACATTTGACGGCTTAAAGAAGGCAGAATCAATTGGAAAGTTGGTTGTGATGCGATGAAATTTGTTTTTTGTGAAAATTTTGTATATTTAAAACAAACGAAAACAAATGTGATCAGTGGA
The DNA here is from genome assembly GCF_001536065.1 of Candidatus Chryseopegocella kryptomonas. Taxonomy (GTDB): domain Bacteria; phylum Bacteroidota; class Ignavibacteria; order Kryptoniales; family Kryptoniaceae; genus Kryptonium; species Kryptonium kryptomonas. Next base: position 8,870 of record NZ_CZVW01000003.1, on the reverse strand, counting down.
CACGGACGAATTTTACCGCTTTGATTGATTATGTAAAACAAAAAATCAGGAGGTAAAAATTATGTCATTTAAAAGAAGCGCAATACTGTTCTCAGTTGTTTTGATAGCATTTTTTGCGACGGGACTTTATGCTCAAGGTGGAGATGCTGCTGTTCCGTTTCTTTTGATAGCGCCAGATTCAAGGGCTGGTGCGATGGGTGAAGCCGGGGTGGCTATAGCTGACAATGCAAATGCAATTTTTTGGAATCCGGCAGGGCTTGCTTTTCAAAAGGGAACTGAAATAAGTTTTACACACGCAAGATGGCTTCCGCAGTTTAGCTCAGACCTTTTTTATGAGTATTTGAGCGCAAAGCATTATTTGAGCTCAATTGATGCAACTATCGGAGCGAATATAACATATTTCAATCTTGGTTCTTTTGAGAGAAGGGATGAAAACAACACTTACCTTGGAACTTTTAAGGCGTTTGAATATGCTGTTGCAGTTGGATATGCAATGAAGTTAACAAGAAATTTGGGATTCGGGATAAATTTGAGATATATTCACAGTCAGCTTGCTCCTTTTGGAACTGCTGAGGAACAGGGGAAGGGGGTTGCAAATGGAGTGAGTTTTGATATAGGTTTGTTGTTTAGGGAATATGTTTTCGGAAGAAGGGTTAGTGCTGGATTCAATCTTTCAAATCTTGGTCCGATGATTCACTATATTGACAAGGAACAAGCAGATCCACTTCCGACACATTTGCGATTGGGCTTTGCTTTTGACATAATCCAATCGAAATATAACAATTTCACAGCTGCTGTTGATTTCGGACGAGTTCTTGTTAAAAGATATCCGCCTGAGACAGGTAAAAAACCTGACCCGCTTCCGAAGTCGCTTATAACTGCGTGGGATGAAGCAGGGAGTTTGAGAAAAGTCACCATCGGCGCTGGTTTTGAATACTGGTATGGAAGCCCGAGGTTGATCGCTTTAAGAGCTGGTTATTTTTATGAAAGCCCAAGAGCTGGTGGGAGAAAATTTGCAACTTTTGGAGCAGGTGTAAGATATAGCATTGTTGGGGTTGATTTTAGCTATATTTCAACTTTTGAGGAGAATCATCCGCTTGCGAACACGCTTCGCTTTACGGTTTTACTTAATTTTGGTGGAGAAGAATAAATCAATTTTCGGCGGGTTTATCCCGCCTTATTTTATAAAATAACTTTTCAAATCCTGCGATGTTGCGCTCTTCCTTGCTTTTTATCATTTTTTTGATTTTAACTTTGAATTTGTTTTCCCAAAATCCGCAGAGACATTATAAAATTCTTGCTGTTATGGTTGAATTTCAGGAGGATGACGATCCTTTGACGACTGGAAATGGGAAATTTGATTTGAGCTTTACATCAAAGAAGATAATTGACCCACCACCGCACGATAAAAGATACTTTGAAGCACATCTTGAATTCTTAAAAAATTACTTCGCAAAATTCTCCATCCAAATTGAATATGAAGTTATTGATTCGGTTTTAACGCTTTCAAAGCAGATGCGTTATTATTCACCACCGCAGGATTCTGGATTTGAGCGACTTTTGAATTTAATTTATGAAACATGGACAAATGTTAAGAAATCATCAGTTAGGACGAATTACCCACTTTCAGCATATGATTGTTATATAATTTTTCACGCTGGGGTTGGAAGGGACATTGACTTGACAGCTACATACGGCTACAATCCGACGCCGTTTGATATTCCGTCTGTTTTTGTGAATTACGATTCAATTCAAATTTTTTTAAGCAAAAATGGAATTTCAGATAATTTTGAAATTAAAAACACGATAATTCTTCCAGAGACAGAGTCAAGAACTGTTCAAACGGTGACAGGAGAAACATTGCTTCAAATTGGTTTAAACGGTTTGCTTGTTTCAAACTTTGCGAGTTTTCTCGGTTTGCCTGATTTGTTTGATACGAAGACAGGAAGATCAAGGATTGGAAGGTTTGGTTTGATGGACGGTCCGGGCATTTTCTCCTATCGTGGAATTTTACCACCTGAGCCATCGGCGTGGGAAAAAATTAAACTCGGTGTGTGCAATCCTGTTGAATTAAAACCAGAAAAAGATACAACTATTTCAATCTACACATTTAATCTCAATCCTGAAAAATCAATTTACAAAATCCCGATAAATTCAAAAGAGTATTTCCTCATTGAAAACAGAAATCGTGATGCTTTTTCGGATGGGGTTAAATTGAAGTTTTACTGGCGAGATTCAACGGGTGAAAAAATCATTGAGCGTATTTTCTTTAGAGATGAAGTTGGTTTTAATTATTTTGATGTTGATTCTGTTTATGGGGTTTTAATTGATGTTGATGAATTGGATTGGGCTTTGCCAGGTTCTGGAATTTTAATTTGGTATATTGATGAAAATGTGATTGATAAGAAGTTGAAAACGAATTCAATAAATAACGATGTGAGAAATCTTGGTGTTAAACTTGTTGAAGCAGATGGTCCACAAGTAATCTATGGTGATGAGATAGGTTGGGAATATGATATGTGGTTTCTTGGAAACATTGCACCAACTTATAAAAATGAATTTTCAATGAGTGCGTATCCGTGGAATCCGACGAATAACTTGTCTAATTTTAAATTTAAAATTTACGATTTCAGCGTCCCTGGACCTGTGATGAGTTTTAAAATTGGATTTTCTGATTCTTTAATTCTTCCATCGCCATCTTTTCCGAAGAAAACCCCGGGTTTAACTGAAAGATCCTTTGTGACAGTTGCAGACATAGATCACGACCCGAAAAATGAAATTATAATTAATTCATCAACTGGGATTTTCGCTTTCAATCCATCAGGGACAAGTTTAACTCTTAACATTCAAGGTTATTACACAAATGTTAAAAGTGATTTTGCGTGTGCGGTTCTTGATGTTGACGGCGATGGGAAAAAAGATGTTATCTCTGTTAACGGGAGAAAAATTTTTGCTTTCAAAACGCAAGATTCAAATCTTGATGGGTTTGTTGATAGCGTCTGGGTTTTTGAAAATCAAAGTTCTGTTTCAACGCCACCGGCAATTTGGGAAGATAAAATTATTTTTGGTGACAGCTCAGGAAATCTTGTGATTTTAAACAACGATGGAACACTTTCTGAAAAAATTAAAATTGACGATAAACCGCTTGTTTCTTTGATTGCTGGGAATTTAAATTGGGTTGCTGTTTCAAGAAATGTCATAAAGACAGCAGAGGGCGAGTGGAGGTTTAATGTTAATTTCGTTTCATCTGCTGGAATTGACATAGATGATGATGGAAAAGTTGAAATTGTTGCTGGAGTTGGTGAAAATGGGGAAATCGTGATACTTGATACAAGAACAGGAGCGTCAAAACAAATTCAAATCCCCGGGATAAAAAGTAAAATTAAAACGACGCCAGCGATCGCAGATTTAAATTCGGACGGATTTCCGGATATAATCATCTCCGCTGAAAATAAAATCTGGGCTTTCAATTATCTTGGCGCAACTCTTCTGAATTTTCCGGTTGAAGTTAAAAATGCAAATTTCATCTCATCGCCGGTCGTTGTTAATTTTTATGCCGATACATTGCCCGAGATAATTGTCGGGACAGATAATTATCAGGTTTACGCTTTTGATGTTTACGGGAAAATTATCCCTGGTTTCCCTCTTTCAATAAGTGGAGAATGTTTAACTTCGCCAGCGGTTTATTACGAAAGCAATCTTGTTTATCTTTTTGTCCCGAGCATTGATGGTTATCTTTATGCATGGACGATTAAGCCCAGTTCAATCCCGGCAAATGTTTTATGGTCAGGTTATCTTCGCGATGAGAGACACTCAAATTATTCTGTGAGGTCATCTCAAGTTGTTTCAACTCCATCGGCGGACATACTTGACAAAAACGAAGTTTATAATTGGCCAAATCCTGTTTACGATGATTTCACATTTATTCGCATAAAAACTTTTTACGATGCGAAAGTTAATGTGAAAATTTTTGATGTCTCAGGTCTTAAAGTTGATGAACTGAATGTTTCAACATCTGCAAATTTTGAGGTTGATTTAAAATGGGATGTGAGAAATGTTCAAAGTGGGATTTATTACGCAAGGGTTGAGGCAAATTCACAGGGAAGAAGCGATGTTAAGATAATAAAAATTGCGGTCGTGAGATGAAGATTTTTTTGAAAATATATCTTTTCATGTTTTTGTTTTCTTTTTTTTCATTTGCTCAATTTGATGATGAATTCATTCATCCTGAAATTGACTGGTTCACAATGGAGACGGAGCATTTTTTGATACATTATCATAGTGGTGCTGAAAAAACTGCAAAAGTCGTCGAAAAAACCGAAGAGGAAATTTACGAGCCGATAACTTCGCTCTACAATCACAAGCCAGATCAAAAAGTTAACTTCATCATAAAAGATTACGACGATTATTCAAACGGGATTACATATTTTTACGACAACAGGATAGAGATTTGGGCAAGTGCGCTTGATTTTGAACTTCGCGGGATGCATAACTGGTTGCGCGATGTTGTAACGCACGAGTTTACTCACAACATTCAAATGCAGGTTGCTATGAAATTTGGTCGCAGAGTTCCTGCGATTTATTTTCAATGGCTTGGTTATGAAAAAGAAAACAGACCGGATGTTCTTTATGGATTTCCAAATGTGATAGTTTCGTATCCTTTTGCCGGTATAAATGTTCCTGCTTGGTTTGCTGAGGGGACAGCACAATTTAATCATCCTGATTTAAATTATGATTACTGGGATACACACCGAGATATGATTTTGAGAATGCAGGTTCTTGATGATAAACTTTTATCCTGGGAAGAACTAAATTCGTTTGGGAAAACGAGCTTGGGGAATGAGTCGGTTTATAATTCAGGTTTTTCTCTTGTTGAATTTATAGCAAAAAATTACGGCGTCAATAAACTTGAAGAGATTTCAAGATATTTAAGATCGCCATTTCGCCTTTCAATTGATGAGGCGATAAAAAAGTCGCTCGGGATTGATGGCAAAGAACTTTACAATCAATGGAAAGAGCATCTTCGCCAGAGATACACAAAGCAAGTTCAAATAATTGGTGATAAAGTTGAGGGTGAAATTGTTGCTAATGTTGGCTTTGGCAATTTTTATCCGAAGTTTTCACCCGATGGGAAAAAATTTGTCTATGTTTCAAATAAGGAAAGCGATTATTTTTCTCCATCAGCGATTTATCTTTATGACCTTGAAAACGGGAAAGAGGAAAAAATTGTTGAAGGTGTTTCGTCTTCAATTTCGTGGTCGGCTGATGGTAAGAAAATTTTTTATTCAAAAAAGACAAGGAAGAACAAAAACTGGCGAAGTTTGTATGATGTTTTCGTCTACGATTTTGAATTGAAAAGAGAGAAACGCCTTACTTACGGATTGCGTGCAAATAATCCAGCTGTATCGCCGGACGGGAAATACATTGCTTTTATAATTTACGAGGATGGCACAGCAAATATCGCAATTGCGGAGATTAAATTTAACCGTGAGATTGAAATTTCTGGATTTAAGAAGTTAACAGATTTTAGAAACGGGGAACAGGTGTATAACATTTGTTTTTCTCCAGATGGAAGGAAATTAATTTTTGATTATTCAATCAAGGATAATCGTGATATTGGGATTCTTGATGTTGGGATTGCAGAGTTCAAACCTTTGCTTGCAACTCAAAGCGATGAGCGAAATCCCGTATTTTCGGAAGATGGACGCAAAGTTTATTTCTCATCGGATAGAAATGGAATTTTTAACATTTACGAACTTGACCTCACAAGTGGTGAAATTTTGCAACTTACAAATGTATTTGGCGGAGCGTTCATGCCAGATGTTAAAGAGGGTAAACTTGTTTATTCAACTTACACATCAACTGGCTTTAAAATCGCTTACATTGAAAAAATAAAAAAATTTAAACCCAAGGAATTTGAACTTCTCGCATTTGCAAATTCATTTGATGCTTTTTCATCTTCTAAAATTTCAAATGATTATGACGATACAAATCTTCCAGAGTTTAAAGTTCGTGAGTATAAAAATGTTTACACATCGCTTTCGTTTTATCCTGTTTTGAGATTTGACAATTACAACAAGCACGATCGTGGAATTGACCTTTTGAAATTTGGATTTTATACATATTCAACTGATGTTGTCGGGAAATATAGTTTGTTTGCCGGTGCATTGATAAACCGAAAATTTGAACGAGACCTTTTCCTGATGTTTGAATTCAATGATAGATTTCCGATACTTTATCATCTTGGATTTAAGCCCAAATTTACGCTTGAAGCATACAATGTCACACGAACGACTAAATTTCTTCTTGAACTTGGCTTGAACCTTATACCTGTTGATATTGTGTATCACTTGACAGAAGTTGATCTTTATTTCGGCTGGAAATTTCTTATGCCGAACTTAAACGCAAAAACTGGATTCACATTTTCACGCTATTCGGCGGAGATAAAAAGTTTTACAATTCCAGAAACGAAAACACTCGTCCCGTCATCTGATGATGTTTATTTCATTGGCAGAGTTTTTTATTTGAACTTGAATTACAAAAGCATTCGCCCGAAAAGAAATTCAGATATAAATCCTGTCGGAAGGAAGTTAAATTTGAGGTTGAGTTATGAACTTAACAAGTTAAATCCAGATGGAACTTATGAATTCAAAGATGGCTTCCTTGTTCCCGTTTATAAAAATTTCAACTTCTGGAGAATTGATTTTGGATGGAATGAGTATGTTAAGTTGCCTTTTAGAAATCACACGCTTGGATTTGTTTTAAGATACGGGAGCATAATCGGGAAACCTGTGAATGAGTTTTTCAATTTCTACGGCGGTGGATTAATTGGAATGCGTGGTTATTTGTTTTACTCGCTTGGGGGGAATGAATTTTTAAGTTTGAAAATGGTTTATAGATTTCCGATAATTGAAGATGTATCGCTTCAAGGTTTGCACATTGGATTACAAAGGGTTTATTCGGGTTTGTTTTTTGATTTTGGAAATGCGTGGGATGAGGGAACGAGGTTGAGAGATTTTAAAAAAGATGTTGGGATTGAGTTAAGATTTGATGGAACTTCGTTTTATGTTTTCCCGATGAAAATTTTTGCAAGCGTTGCGTATGGATTTGATAAGTTTGAGAAGGTTATAAACAAAGAAAAATTTAGTTTTGGGCGTGAATTAAGATTTTATTTCGGGGTCATTTTTGAATTTGATTCGCTTGAGTAAAATAAAATTTTGAGGGTGAAAACAATGGGAAGATATTTTCTGGCGATTTTGTTTTTCATAAGCATTTTAAAAGCACAGGATTTGAAAATTGGTGAAAATAAAGATTTTGCAAAATTACATCTGGCTTATGTGTTAAGTAAGCATAACGATGCGGAATTTCCTTCTGCAAATTCAAATGTTGAGTTGAAAAAATACTCTCCATTGAAAGCGGGTTTAATGTCAGCGATAATTCCAGGAAGTGGAGAAGTTTACACTGGAAGTTATTTTAAGTCAGCGTTGTTTTTTGCTGTTGAAATTGCGTCGTGGGTTGTTTATTTCAATTATACGAAAAAGGGCGACGAGCAGACGAAAAAGTTTAAGCAATTTGCTGATGAGAATTGGAGCGTGGTTGATTACGCACTTTGGATGAATGAATGGATGAGAAGATACGGGACTGCTGATGCGCCGATGGTTGGAATAGATCCAGATGCGAGCAAAAGACCGTGGGAGAGAGTTAACTGGTTTCGTTTGAATGAAGCAGAAAGATATATCAGTCGTCTCTCGGGTGGTTTTTCGCATACGCTTCCTTTTTATGGTGAACAGCAATATTATGAGTTGATCGGCAAGTATCATCAATATGCGCCAGGGTGGAACGATTTTGATAAAAATTTTATCCCTGAAAATGTGAATGAATTAAAGCCGACGCAAAATTTTAAGTTTTATTCAATTGAACGTGGCAAGGCAAATGATTTTTATTCAATCGCCAGTGCATCTGCTTTCATCATAGTTGCAAATCATGTTTTGAGCGCAATTGATGCGACGGTAAGCGCAATTGTTAAGAATAAAAAAGTTAAGACGGAAACATCTTTGGATTATAATTTTAGTTCTGGCTTTGTTGCAAAAGTAAAATTAAGCGTTGATTTTTGAAGATGGGGGTTGCTCTTTTATTTTTTGACGGAATCGGAATTGGCGAAGATAACCCGGAGAAGAATCCATTTGCAAGATATAGATCAAAATTTTTTCGTGCCTTTATCGGTGGAGATAATTTTAAAGCCGAATATGAGGGTATAATCGTTCCAACGGATGCTTCGCTTGATGTTCCGGGTTTGCCACAGAGCGCAACAGGTCAAACTGTTATATTCACGGGAGTAAATGCGCCTGAATTAATGAATGGGCATATAAATGGTTTGCCAACGCCTACATTGAGGAAGGTTCTTTTGTCAGAAAGTATTTTTTTGAAATTGAAAAAAACTTGGCAAAAAAGCGACTTTTGCAAACGCTTATTCAAAACATTATTTTGAGATACGTGGTGAAAAACTTTCTGCGACAACTTATGCTGTTTTGGCTTCGGGTGTGCCATTTAGATGGTATGATAAGGAATTAACAGAAGGAAAAGCAGTTCCAGCGGATTTAACAGGTGAATTTTTGAGGAAATTTTATCCAGATATAAAGATAATCACGCCAGAAGAATCTGGAAAAATAATTGCGAATTTACTTGAAGAGTATGATTTTGTGATGTATGAGTTTCCATTTACAGACGAGGCAGGGCATAATCAGGATTTCTTGCTTGCTTTGAAATACATAGACAGAATTGAACGATTTCTTGAATCATTGCTTTCAAATGTTAATCTTAAAAAGCACTTAATAATTTTGACAAGCGATCATGGAAATCTTGAAGACCTT
>NZ_CZVW01000002.1 GCF_001536065.1 Candidatus Chryseopegocella kryptomonas | reverse complement strand
AAACACCATCCACAATGTCTGGTCTCCCATAAGCAAAGGTCTATCAACTCCCCTCGTAAATACACCATCACCATCAACATCCTCCCAAGGTGCACCATCCTCAACCGGCCAGTTCAAATAATCATCGCTCGGATTGAAAAGATCTGTCTTGTTTATCTTCCAAATCTTATATCTCGGGTCCTCAGCATTATCAGGTGTCCCATCAGGTTTAATCTTTCCAGGTTGAAATTCAGATTGATACTCAGCAGCTGCCGTCCTTAATTCACCAGTTCCTCTAACTTTACCAGCAACCCAAATTCCCGCTGCAAAGTCAGCCGTTTTATGCGACCCCTTTGGCCATTCAAGCCCAGCATCTCCCGTCTTATGATAGCTAACATATTGACCCGTATTCTCAACCCAAGCCGCAATCCTATTCCCATCAAATTGCTTCAATTCAAGAACATTTGATTTCAAAAGAGATGCGATTTTGCTTCTGTCTGAATTCTTTTCTTTTGCAGTTAAGGTCAATGTAAATACAAGCGTGAACAGAGTTAGTATTGTAAGTAATTTCCGCATGCTTGTTCCTCCGAAATTTTATTTTTTAAAATTCAAACAAAGGGCGTGTGCCCAAGAAGAGCACACACCCAAAAATCCAAATTATAAGTCAATGCGAATTCCAAATCTTACCTGCCTTGGCTCTCCGAAGTTATATGGATGCGTTAACATATAGTTATACAACTTAACAGCTTCTGGACCATTGCTCTCCGCCCATGCTGCACCTTCAGGTGTTCTGAACCATCCATCAGCATCGGGCAAACCAGTTGAATTATAAACGCTCAACACATTCCTGCTGTTGAAGAGATTAATCACCCACAAGTAGATGTCAAAGTTAACTCTTCCAAATCTTATCGCTCTGTCAATCTTGAGATCAAGCTGGCTTGTCCATGGTCCATAGCCAGAGTTAACAGCTGCTTTCGGTATCTGCCAACCAGGTCCGTAGATATAGCTTCTGTACTCAACTGGCGTATATGGCAAGCCACTTCCAAATCTGAAAAGAAGGTTAATTCCAAAATACTCAAACGGCTTGATTCCAAACACGGTTGGACCATCACCCTTTTCGGTTCTGAAATCAACATTGATGCTTCCAGTATGACGCTGGTCAAAGTCAAGCGGAGCTACAAATGTTGGGAAGTTTCCACCAAGCCATGCAATGTTGAAGTTCGTCGTCGCTGCTGAACCAGTTCCAGCTGCATATTGCAATGTGTAATTGACAAACGCCGCTACTCTGTTCGTCCTTCTCAAAGTGAAGCTAAATGACAAACCTTTGATCGTTCCATAGTCACCATTGACATATAACGCATAAGAGACCGGATGAGCATATATGTTCTGAATCTGGATCAAATCTCTCGTCTCTTTGTAATATGCAGTAATATCAAAGCTTGCATTTCTTGTAATTTGCTGTGCAAATCCAACCTCATAAGCGATTGTCTTCGGCGGTCTGAGGTTCGGATTACCTGAGCGAGTATAGTTACCAGATCTAAGGAATTGAGCCAGTAATATCGTGCTTGAATAGAACAAGTTCAACTGCGGTGGCTGGCTAAATACACCATACTGTGCATGGAATACAGTTCTATCTGTAACTGGGAATGAAATACCCAATCTCGGTGCAAAGATGTAATACGGCTTTGCCGCTGTAAAGTTCTTATCTGACAAGTCATACCAATCACCTTTTGACTCAATTATAATTGAATCCAACCTGACAAATTGATCAGTGTTTGGATTTATGTAATCAACACGCAAACCAAGGTTAAGGATCAACTCAGGCAACTCAATTTTATCCTGAATATATGCTGCACCAACAATCGGATGCTTCGCCCCATTTCTACCAGTGTTAACTTCACTCTTGCCAGTCACATCATAACCAAGCGCATTGACAAAAGCTGTTTGATAAATGCTCTCGTTTGAAGCGCCCGGATTTGTTCTCCTGTTGTTTGCTATATCAAGTGCTCTCAAACCATAAACTCTTATCGTATTATATCTGAAATCAAACCCTGCCTTTATTTCATGAACTCTACCAATCTGATGCAAGATATCAAACTTCAACCCCCAATAACTTGACAAGTTCTTATTGTAGTTCGGATAAACAGTGTTTTCCTGCGCAAAAAGTGAATATGGTCTAAATGGCTGATTCCTTCCCCAATCTCTCAATTGTGGGTTTTTATCTTTATCGCCGTATGACTCAATATCATCCCACCAGAAATGATCTCCCGATTCAATAAATGTCCTATACCAGCTAAACATCAATGTATAAAATGTTGATGGCGAAACCGTATGTGTTAACTTCGCATAATATCCATGCGTTGTCTCTTCTTCCCTTGGCATTCTATTGTAGTTAAACGCAGAGTATGAATGTACATATACTCTATCCGTCCTAAAGAATGAAGTTCCACCGATTCTCAAATTAAACGGCTTGAAATCAAAAACAACATTTCCATTAAATAACCATCTTGAAGTTGAATTGCCCCTCAAAACACCAGCTGGGATATTGATATTGAATGTATCCTGACCCTCAATTGCAACCGCTTGCACACCATCGTTGAAAGCTGGTCTTCTATTTCTCATAAATGTCCTTTCAAGTGCAGCGAAAAATCTTATTTTATCATATCCCGGAATTAGCGGACCACCCAAGCTCAATGAATACAAACTGTAACCTTGCGAATAAGCCCCAGTTAAAGCATTCTTCTTGAAGAAATTCGGATTCCCTGTTTCCCTGCTTCTGAAGAAACCTCCGTATTCATCTGTGATCAATTCAAGCGTGGCTGAATATCTTGTTCCACCTGTCTTTGTTGTCGTCACAACAACACCCGACATAGCATAACCATACTCAGCATTGAATCCACCAGCTTGATATGAAACCTCTTCAATCGCCGTTGTAACGACTTCACCAGTTCTTGCATAGTTATACGGGTTGTTAAAATAAACGCCATCAACATAATACGCAACTTCTTCGCTTCTTCCACCCCTTACATATATCGTCCCACCAACTTGAACTACACCAGTTTGAATTGCAACAACACTTGTATAACCACGCAATGGCATATTTTGAACATCCTCAGAGCGAACAACCCTTATTTCATTGGTAGCGTTTTTCTGAACAAGAGGTCTTTCAGCGACAACTTCAACTGTTGGAACTTGAATTGCTTCGCTTGGAAGTTCAAAATTAACCTCCGTTGTCAAACCAACTGTTACTCTAACATTTCTAACTGTTATGGTTTGATACCCAACATAACTTGCCTTAACAGTGTAAATTCCAGGTGGGACATTCAAGATAACATAGTTACCGTTTAAATCCGTTGATGCACCAAGCGTCGTTCCTTCAATTATGACATTTGCGCCGATCAACGGCTCTTTCGTTTCTCTGTCAACAACTTTACCCGCTATTTTACCAACCTGTGCTAAAATTAATCCGGGTAGGAGCAACAACAACGATAAAATTAATAGTTTGCGGTACATATCTTTATTCCTCCTGATATGTTTGTTTTAAATTTGAAGAGTCATTTTTGATGTGGATAATTCTGCGGGCTCAACATAAACAACAAGTAGCAAACTTTTCAATTTAACACCTCCTGCATTTTGTTTTTCTATCATTCGTCGCTAAATAATATAATATCTAAAAACGACTTTGTCAAGATTTTTTTTGCAGAAAAAAACTTAACATTTATCAAAAACTATGCCAAAATTAAAACTTAACAACCTTTACATCATAAACTCCATCAATTGAGGAAATCTCACGCAAAACATCAGGCGGTATCTCATTGTCAACGCTCATAACCGTCAAAGCTTTTTGACCTATGCCGTATCTTCCAAGCGAAAGTCCTGCAATATTGATATTTGAACGAGCAAGAATTGAACTTACAGAGGCAAGCATTCCAGGTCTGTCAATGTTTGAATAAACAAGCAAAATCCCTTCAGGCTTAAATTCAAAGTGAAAATCATCCATCCCGACAATTCTTAAATCGTTATTTCCAAATACTGTTCCAGATACACTTCTTAACTCCTTATCTGTTTTAACCTCAAATTTCACAAGTTGAGTATAATTGCCTCTGTCCTCGCTTGAACGCTCACTTATGCTTAAACCCATTTCCTTTGCTATAATTGGCGCATTTATGTAATTAACCGGTTCACTCATCAAATAATTCAACATACCTTTTAAAAACGCTGACATTAAAATCTGTGAAGAATTTTTCAATAGTTCTCCTACAAATGTTCCCGTTATTCCAAGTATCTTCCCTTTTAAAATTTGCGCCTGCAATAGCCCAATTTTCTCAGCAAGCAAAAGATATGGTTTTATTTCTTCATTCATTGCAAGCTGTAAAATCTCCGCATTCACCGCACCAACTATCGCACGCCCTTTAAGTGCATCTGCTATTTGATGCGCAATTTGAATTGCTACCTTTTCCTGTGCCTCCTCAGTAGCTGCACCAAGATGAGGCGTGACTATAACTTTTGGATGTTTTATCAGAGGATGATCTTTTGGTGGCGGTTCTTCGCTGAAAACATCAAGAGCAGCTCCAGCTACATGTCCCGACTCAATCGCTTCAAGCAAAGCCATCTCATCAATTATCCCACCCCTTGCACAATTTATAATCCTAACTCCGCGCTTGCACTTCGCAAGTTCATCTCTGCCTATCATCCCCCGTGTTTCCTCATTCAAAGGAACATGAACAGTTATAAAATCACTCCTTCTGTAAATTTCATCAAGATTTGAAACAAGCTCAACCCCCAATTTTGACGCCACCTCATAAGAAAGCACAGGATCATAACCAATGACATTCATCCCAAAAGCTTTACACCTTATCGCAACTTCACGACCAATCCTTCCAAGACCAATTATTCCAATCGTCTTACCGTAAAGTTCTACACCCATAAACTTTTTTCTGTTCCAATTTCCCGCTTTCAAATCATTACACGCCTGCGGTATATTTCTTGCAAGAGCCAGAATCAAACTCATCGTATGCTCTGCTGTTGAAATCGTGTTTCCACCCGGCGTATTCATAACGATAATTCCACGCCTCGTTGCGCTTTCAACATCAATGTTATCAACCCCAGCCCCAGCTCTGCCGATTATCTTTAAATTCCTCGCCTCGTTGATTATATCCGCTGTCACCTTTGTCCCGCTTCTGACTATCAATGCAACATAGTCATTAATTATGCTTTTAATTTCTTCTTTCGGAATCCCCGGCTTTAAATCAACCTCAAAACCCTCGCTTTTTAAGATGTTAACACAACTTTCTTCAATTGGATCTGTGATTAAAATTTTCATCTTACCTCAAAAAAATTTATTTTCAATGACAGCAACTTAACATCTCATCGTTGTTATCTTTTTGAACTAATTTCTCTTCAAACCCCGCAAAAACTTTTTGAACTGCCTTAACACCATCGCCCTGATTAAACTTATCAAATCCGGAATCCATCAACGCCATCTCAAGCGCCGAAATTACCCCAACAATATCAATTTCATCATAATAACCAAGATGCGAAATTCTAAAAATTTTATCCTTCAAATGCTCTTGCCCCCCGGCAACAGTTATACCATATTTGTATTTCAAAACTTTTTGAAACTCTTTTTTATCAATTCCATCCGGAAAATAAACTGCCGTGACAGCATGAGATGGTGGATAACCGAACAATTTCAGACCGAGCGCTTTGCAACCTTCACGAACCGCAAGCGAAAGTTTTTCATGTCTTTTCCATATATTCTCAAGCCCTTCTTCCCTTATCATCTTCAAAGCCACATCAAGAGCAACAATAAGAGCAATAGCTGGGGTCCAAGGCGTGTCTCCACTTTCAAGCGCCTTCTTTGCCTTTTTCAAGCTGAAATAAAATTTCGGAAGCTTTGACTCCTCAACCATCTTCCATGCCTTCTCGCTAACTGCGATAAACGACAACCCCGGTGGAATCATCAAACCTTTTTGCGAACCTGTTATAACCACATCAAGCCCCCAATCATCCATATACATCTCATGCGCCCCAACAGAGGTTATACCATCAACAACTACAACCGCATCAGAACTCTCACGCACAACTTTCGCAATTTCTTTGACATCTGTAAAAACTCCCGTTGATGTTTCGCTATGCGTTAAAAAAACAGCTTTTGTGTCCGGATTTTTTTTGAGTTCGCTTTCAATCTCTTCCGGCGCCACAGCTCTTCCCCATTCAATTTTAATTTCAACTGCATTAACTCCATACGCTTTGCAAATCTCACCCCACCTTTCCCCAAATTTACCTCCGTTCACAAAAATTGCTTTATCACCAGGAGACAACAAATTAACAACCGCTGCTTCCATCGCCCCAGTGCCACTACTTGTCAAGGTAAAAACATCTCTTTTCGTTTGAAAAAGATACTTCAAATTTTCATTCACACGAGAAAAAATTTCAATAAACTCCGGATTCCTGTGATGAATTATTGGTTGTGCCATTGCAAGTGCCACATTCTCGGGCACTGGCGTCGGTCCCGGTGTAAAAAGTCGTTTCTTCATCCCTCAAACCTGCTTTTTGATTAAATATAAAAATTTTTCAATCTTTGTCAAGTCCTTGTAAAAGATTTTCAAGTCCAGAATTTTTTAAAACCTCAATCATCTTGTAATTTGTCAAATCAAAGTGAATTGGCGTAATTGAAATAAAGTTGTTCTGCACCGCAGTGTGGTCAGCATCCAAATCTTCTTGATCATAATTTACAAATTTACCCGTAAGCCAGTAATAATCTCTACCGTTTGGATCTTTACGCAACTCAAACCAGTCATCCCAGAAAGCATTGCCCTGCCTTGTGACACGAACTCCCTTTATCTCGTTTTCAGGAACAGGCGGAACATTTACATTTAAAAGCGTCCCCCTTGGCAAACCATTCTTAAAAACAAATTCGGCAAGTTTAACAGCAAATTTTGCCGAAAATGTAAAGTCAGGATTTGGCGCATATGTTGCAAGTGAAATTGCAATTGATGGTATACCAAGAATTGTCCCCTCCGTTGCTGCTGATACAGTGCCAGAATAAATTATGTTAATTGATGTGTTCGTCCCATGGTTTATTCCAGAAATTAACAGATCAATTTTTTTATCTTTTAAAATCGCTTTAACCGCAAGCTTAACCGCATCAGCAGGAGTTCCATCAACAGCATATCCGAAAAATTCACCATTTTTGTAAAAAGGATTAACTCTCAACGGATACTGAACAGTTATAGCATGCCCAACTGCGCTCATCTGTTTCTCAGGTGCAACTACAGTTACATCAGCAACTTTCTTTAACTCATTTACAAGTGCCCAAATGCCTTCTGAATTTATGCCATCATCATTTGAAACAAGTATATGCATTTTCACTTCTTTTGCCCCTTTTCTTTTTCCTTCATTTCAGATTTCTTCAACCCTTCAATTTTCTTAAGCTCCTCATACGCTTCTTTTCTATCTGGATTTAATTCCGCTGCTTTCTTCAAGATATTTTCAGCATCTGAAAATTTTCCGACATTGGAATAAACGATCCCAAGATAAATATACTGTTCATAATTTAACGGATTATAACTTATCGCTTTCGTGAAAGATTCAATCGCCTTATCATAAAGTTTCAACTCATTATAAACCTGCCCAAGCATAACCCTTATAACCCAGAAATCATTTCCATTTGAAAGAGCTGACTCAAGAAGTGTCTTAGCGTCGTTCCAATTTCCCTGAATTTTGTAAATTTCAAAAAGTCGCTCGTAAGCAAGAACAAAATTTGAATCAAGTGAAATTGCCTTTGAAAAATAAATTATAGCTGGATAAAAATCATTGTCTTTGAAGTATATCTCGCCAATTGCGTAATTTGCAAGTGGAAATCTTGGCTCAACCAGAACCGCACGCCTAATCGCATCAAGTCCAGAGGTTTTATCACCAGTTGATAATTTTCTTATACCCTCATTATAAAGTGAAACCGCCTCTTCGGAGAGCCCCTGCTGTTTCACGAAAATCATGCCCTTTAAAATTTCCAATCTTCTCAAAAGTTCATAATCTGTTAACTTCTTTAATGCCTTTAAGATATAGTTTCTGCTCTCTGAATAATTTTTTCTCACATAGTTATCAACTGCAAGAAAAATTTCATAATAAGGTTGTGGAAGTTCGTTTGAATTATTCAACAAATTGACGAGAAAATTCTCATTAAATAATGTCCCTCGCGTTCTCAAATTTGAGATACAAACACGCTGAAATATGTTGTAATCTTTTTCAACTCCAAAAATTTTCAAATTGGCATAAACCGTATCAGGCAAAATAAACTCAAATTTCGTTGTATCAGGATTGTTCCAGAAAGATTCCGAAGTGAAAGAATAAGCAAGAGCATCAATTACGAGGCGATATTTGAAATTAATTGCTTTTTCAGTGTTAAGCCAAGAAATGCTCTTTACATCAAGACGGTATTTTTCTGCTTGAATTTCATTTTCAAGTTTTTCAAAATATCCATTTGCGCGCGAAACCATTGCGAAAACAAGCGTATCCGCAAGGACATTTAGTTTAGGAGTTAACATATTGTTGACATAGTTTTGAAATTGAACTTTTAAACTATCGTACTCCTTAAGTTTTTCTTCCGGCTCCATCACCGCAGAGACAACAGAATTAAACTTATCAACGAGTTCAACGAGGATATTGTCAAGTGATTTTATACATTTCTCCCGTGCGTCTTTGTAGAACGAAAATTTTTTTGCTTTATCATTTGCAACAACTTTGAAAAGAACATCGGCGGAAGTTTGATAATTTTTCTCGTTGTAAAATTTTACACCTTCCTGATATGTTTTAAACGCCTCTGAATAACCCTCCCACAGATTTTCGGGAATTTTCATCTCCCCTGAACTTACAACTTTTTCAGAAATTGGATAATTGATCTTAAATGGTTTTTCAATCTGAAACTTTTTCTCAAATCCAATTATTATAGCGATCTTCCCGCCAACGGTTATCAGATCATAAATCTCTGGATAAAACACATTCCCATCCTGTTGGATTAAAACCTTGCTTGTAAATTCCTTTGCAAATTCTTCATCAATTTTCCAATCACCCTCCGGCAAACATAGAAAGAAATAATATGCATCTTTTGCAACATCAACATCTGTGAAATTTTCTTTGGCATCTCTGACGGAAAATTGAACAGTTAAAAATCTTTCACCCCTTAAAATTGTTTTCTCACGCACCTTCAAGGTCACACTTTGAGAAAAAATTTGGGCAACAAATAAAAGCAGTAATGTTGCTATTGAGATAATTTTTTTCATCTTTGCCAAAATTTTTTATTTTTGCTTCTGATTGAAATTATGAAAATAGCATTTGAAAATCAACCACAGTTTTAAATCTATTTTTAAATGCATTAAATTTTTCCGATAGAACTATTGACTATTTGCAATTGGCCTGATATATTCAAAATGAACAAAAACATAAATCAGGAGGCTTGCTATGCGAATTATTACAATTTCACTTTTTGCAGTTTTCCTTCTTACATTAGCATTTTCACAAGAACAACCACAATGGACCTCAAGATGGTATTGTGTTTACGCAACTTACGATGACGAGACAAATGGAACTGGTCACAATACTCCAAGCGTTGCTGTGATTAAGGAAAATACATTCATTGCTTGTGTGACAACCTACAACGCACGAAGTTTCCTTATCCCCTATGTAAACGCCGATTCCGCAAACGGTAGATTATACTCCTATGGTTATGGCTCATCTGGGATTGGTAACTTCTACCTTCCATGGACAAATCCAAATGATGTATTTGATGAGGTTTTAATGAGAAATGCATGGTTTATTCTTGCCACTCCACAAGATAGTTTAATTTATGTTGCAAACAACGATGAAAAACACAATATCCTTGTCTTCAAATTTACAGGGGACACTATACTATCTACTCCATACAGGCTTGAAACGGGCGACAATATAATTTTTTCACTTGACCTTGACAGAAACGGAAATGTTTTTGTTATCAATGATAGTTCATTCAATAAAACTGATGACATTAAGATTTTCCCATCGCTTAAAGATAACACAACTGCGTGGGAAACACACACCGCCACACCAATTTTAACAATTGATTTACCAGATGGAGTTTATAAAGGAATTGAAGTTAACAACGATGGAACTTGGTTATTTGTATCTTTCTCCGATACAACACAGAGGAAAGTTGTCAAGTATGTTGGCTCAATTCAAAGTGGATATCAGATTGACACTAAATTTAATTTTCAACTCGGCAAAGCAGACACAGGTGCAACACCCGCTTGGAAAGCATCCCCAATTGGGCTTGAATATCTTGATGAGAATAATCTTTTATTTGTTGCTTGCGCTGTCTGGAGACCCTCACCACTTTCACAAGGTTATCCATATGGGAGAATTTATGTGTTAAGCGGAACAACGGGAGAACCAATTGATACAATTGACATAGCAAAATGGAATTTCATAATGACAGGCGGATATAATCTCAGAGAAAATGGAACAACACCAGGAAATGCATCTGGTTATACTTCAGTTTATGATGTCAAATTTGATGAAAATAAAAATCTTTACACACAATCTTACTACGGATGGACTGTTGATAAGTGGGTCTATCAAGGGACTTTGCCTGTGATACCGTTGAAGGTTGAAAAATTGAATGATCAAATCCCACAGGGTTATGAACTTAAACAAAACTACCCAAATCCATTTAACCCAACGACAACGATTGAATTTTCAATTCCGAAAAAAGAACAAGTTAGCTTAAAAATTTACACTATACTTGGACAGGAAATCGCAACACTTGTTGACGATGTTCTTGACGCTGGAACATACAGAGTTATTTTTGACGCAAGCAAACTTTCAAGTGGTTCATACATTTACACTTTGAAGGCAGGTAAATTTGTTGAAAGCAAGAAACTTATTTTTGTCAAATAATAAAATTGACGGGGCAGTTGTAAAAACTGCCCCATTTCATTTTTCCCTTAAACCATTAAAAAATGCCTTTAACAAACTCTGCGCTTCATCAGCCATTATTCCACCTACGACTTCAACCTTGTGATTTAAATTTCCATCTTCAGCTATGTTATAAACGCTTCCGCAAGCCCCCGCTTTAAAATCATAAGCTCCAAAGACAATTTTATCAATCCTTGAAAGCACAATTGCACCAGCGCACATTGGACACGGCTCAAGCGTCACATAAATCGTGCAACCTTCAAGTCGCCAACTCTTAAAATAATTATACGCAGCAGACAATGCTATCATCTCTGCGTGCGCAGTCGCATCCTTTAACATCTCAACCTGATTATAACCCTTCGCAATGATCGTATCTTTATAAACTATCACAGCTCCAACTGGAACTTCCCCAAGTTCAAATGCCCTTTGCGCCTCTTTCAACGCATACTCCATCCAATGTCTATGCTCACGCATCAATTAAACCTCTTTCTTGGCTCATAACCTGCATCCTTTATCGCCTTTAACATTTGTTCAAGCGTGACAAGATGCTTTGTCCCAGCTGCACTTACAACATTTTCTTCTATCAACAAACTTCCAAAATCATCCGCACCAAATTTTAAACCAATTTGAGCCATCTTTAATCCCTGCGTCACCCAAGAAACTTGTATCGTTGGTATGTTGTCAAGCATTAACCTTGAAATTGCAAGCGTCTTCAAATAATCAAATCCAGTTGATCGCTCTTTCAAATTGTCCATATTCTCTGCAAGTTGAGTATTTCTCGGCTGAAATGTCCAAGGTATGAACGATGTAAAGCCACCTGTTATATCTTGAAGCTCACGAATTAACAACATATGTTGAACCCTATCTTCATAAGTTTCAACATGTCCAAACATCATCGTCGCAGTTGTCTTTAAACCGAGTTGATGCGCCTCATACATAACACCAAGCCATTCATCAGCTGTGCATTTTTTTGGAGAAATTTTTTCTCTAACTCTGTCAACTAAAATTTCCGCACCACCGCCGGGAATTGATTGCAATCCTGCATCAATCAATCTCTTTAAAACATCCCTTACCCTCATTTTTGAAACCTCTGCAATGTGCAAAATCTCCTCGGGCGAAAGGGCATGTAGCCATATCTGCGGATAATTCTCCTTTATCCAACGGAATAAATCTTCATAAAATTCTATCCCAAGCTCGGGATTTAAACCACCCTGCAACAAAATCCTCGTCCCGCCAAGCTGAATCGTTTCTTCTATCTTTTTACCTATCGTTTCATAATCAAGAGTATAACCTTTAACATTGTCTCCAACCTTTGCATAAAAAGCGCAAAAAGTGCATTCCGTGGTGCAAATGTTTGTATAGTTTATATTTCGGTCAATTATATAAGTTACAACCGGCTCCGGGTGCAATCTCCACCTGACCATATCTGCCATCATTCCAATCGTGATAAGATCATCCGATTTGAAAAGTTTTACACCATCTTCAAAATCTAATCTTTCCCCATTTTCAACTTTCTTGTATATGTCAAGCAAATTTCTGTCCATTTGCCGATAAATTTTGTTTGAAAAATTTTTGAAAAATTTAAAAATTCGCACCTTAAAATAAAAATTTCCCGCTATTTAAATCTTCAAGCACAAGCCCAACGAGATTCTTGCAGGAAAGTTTAACCCGATGTGAGATTGAATCCCCGATGTCAAATTTATTTCCGACAATTCCATAAATAATCAATTTCTTTGGCAAAGTTCCAAGTGCTTCTGCAAGCTCAATATACTCTGCAACCCCAAACGAATGAGTTGAGTAAAATTTTAAAACAGCTGGAATTTTATCAATTCCATACTCAAACCGATAAATTTTCCCAGCATCATCTCCCATAATTGCATCAATCAAGATGACGACATCAAAGTTTTTCCAATCACAGATCAAATCTTCAAAAGTTGCATCAACGCCGATTATCTTAACACTGTCTTTAAAAAATTTTCTAAAATACCTTGCCATCAAAATTCCAATCGCATCATCACCACGATATAAATTGCCAACTCCAACAATTAAAATTTTTTTCTCTTTATTCCCTTTCAATGTAAAGTTTCAAAAAATGAGTTGCACACGAGATGCACGGATCGTAATTTCTTATCGCCTGCTCACATTTCCAAGTCAATTCATCTTCCGGTAAATTCAGATAAGTTGCTGTAAATTTCCACAAATCGCTTTCCATCATCTTCAAATTTTGTGATGTCGGCGGAACAATCTTCGCATCAAGAATTATCCCTTTCTCATCAACTTTATATCTGTGATATAAAATTCCACGAGGCGCTTCGGTGCAACCGTATCCAATGCCAGGTTTGATCTCAAAACTAACAAATGGATTCTCCGGTTCTTCATACTCTGAAATTATCCTCAATGCTTCATCACACGCATAAAGCGTCTCAACAGCTCTTGCGATTATACTCTTAAACGGATTTTTACAAACTGGTTTGAAATCAATTTCAAGAGAAACTTCCTTCACAAGCGGAGAAAGTTTATCAAAATTCAAGTTAAATCTCGCAAGCGGTCCAACGAAGTAAGCACCTCTTCCTATGATGCTTGAATGAAGCGCATTTGAGTGAGGCACATGCTCCTCAATGAAATAACTGTCATACTCATTAACCGAAATGTTAAGCCCTTTACTTGATACAATTCTTCCCTCGTTAAATGGATATTCATCTGGATGACTTAAAGCGACAAATTCATAATCTTGCTCAAAATCCGGAAAATCAAGCCCAGCAAGGAACTTAACAGCTTCAACGCAAAAATCTCTCGCCCATTTTAAATCATCTTCAATCTTTTTTAAATCGTTTTTCTTCGGAACTTTATAAAATCCACCAACCCTGACATTTATCGGGTGAATTTCTCTCCCACCGATTATTCTTACAATTTCATTTCCGATTTTTTTAAGTCGCAATGCTTTCTTAACAAGATCCGGATATTGCTTTGACATTTGAATTACATCGTCATAACCGAAGAAATCCGGAAGGTGAAGCATAAAAATGTGCAAAGCGTGGCTTTCAATCCATTCACCACAATAAATTAATCTTCTTAACTCACGAATTTGTCTTGTTGGTTTGACGCCGAAAATACTTTCAATCGCATGAACAGAACTCATTTGATACGCAATTGGACAGATTCCGCAGATTCTTGCAGTTATATCAGGAACTTCCATAAAACTTCTACCACGAAGAAATGCCTCAAAAAATCTCGGCGGTTCAAAAATTCTCAACTTAACATCAACTACATAACCGTTTTTAACTTTTACATAAAGTGCTCCTTCCCCTTCAACTCTTGCTAAATAATCAACTTTGATTACTTTATCTTTCATATGCTTCACTCCCTTTTCTGAATGGTTCAGCGTATGAGTTGAAATTTCTTAACACTCTAATTATATCAGCTGATTTAAGCCCAAGTTTCACAAAATGCTCCGACAGAGCGAAAACATTCGGTGTTTCTTTCGGTCCAAAACAACCGTAGCAACCTCTATTGTAAGAAGGACATATAGCACCGCATCCAGCTTGAACCACCGGACCAAGGCACGGAGTCCCTTTTGAAACCATAACACAAACATTACCATTTCTCTTGCACTCCATACAAACGCTGTAAGTTGGGATATTCGGCTTTCGTCCATTTAAGAATGCGTTTATAACTTCAATCAAATGATATTTGTTAATTGGACATCCGCGGAGTTCAAAATCAACAAAAACATGATCAGCAATCGGCGTGGATTTGTTTAATGTCTCAATGTATGATGGATTTGCATAAACAATTGAGATAAACTCTTTAACATCTTTAAAATTCCTCAACGCTTGAATTCCACCTGCTGTTGCGCACGCACCAATTGTTATGAGATACTTTGAAACTTTCCTTATCTTGTGAATTCTCTCCGCATCGTGCGGAGTTGTGATTGAACCTTCAACAAGCGAAATGTCATAAGGTCCTGAAACCGTTGCCCTTGATGCTTCAAGGAAATATGCTATTTCAACAGCCCCAACGACATCAAGCAATTCATCTTCACAATCAAGCAAGCTTAATTGACATCCATCGCAAGAAGC
Organism: Candidatus Chryseopegocella kryptomonas; assembly: GCF_001536065.1. Taxonomy (GTDB): domain Bacteria; phylum Bacteroidota; class Ignavibacteria; order Kryptoniales; family Kryptoniaceae; genus Kryptonium; species Kryptonium kryptomonas. Next base: position 153,548 of record NZ_CZVW01000002.1, on the reverse strand, counting down.
AAATTTCCAAACAGCAATTTTCGGTTTCTTCACCTTCATTTTATATCTCCCGCTTAAATATCAAATTTTTAACTTGACTATAGCTGAAAACAGGTCCATCTTTACACACAAACACAGGTCCAAATTGACAATGCCCGCATAAACCAATCCCGCATTTCATATTTCTTTCCATTGAAATAAATATGTTGTTCTCGCTCACTCCTCTTTTAATAAGTTCAAGCGCTGTAAAACGCATCATTATCTCTGGACCACAAACGAAGGCAATTGTGTTTTGAGGATCAAACGGAGCACGCGGGATCAAAGTCGTCACAACTCCAACATTCCCCTTCCATCCACTTGTACCTCTGTCAACAGTGACATAAACTTCAAAATCAAATCTTGATTTCCACTTTTCAATCTCGTGCTTGTAAAGTATATCATCTGGGGTCCTTGCACCGTAGAGCAAAATCGCTTTGTTGTAATTTTCGCGACGCCTTAGAATGTAATAAATTGCTGGTCTTAATGGTGCAAGCCCGATACCACCTGCAACAATCACAACATCACACCCAGAACATTTATCAACAGGCCAGCTTGAACCAAAAGGACCTCTTACACCGATGAGGTCGCCTTTCTTTAATTTCCCCATCGCTTTTGTCACGGTTCCAACCATTCGCGTCGTATGGGTTACGCGTGAAACTTTTTCCGGATCACCGCTAATTGATATAGGAACTTCTCCAACGCCAAAAACATAAAGCATGTTAAATTGCCCCGGTTTAAAAATAAATTCAACGCCTGCTTCAACAGGTTCAAGTTCAAGCGTAAAAGTATCAGATGTTTCTTGCTTCCTTGAACGAATTTGAAAAATTTGCGGAAGCATCGGATTTTTTTCAACTACGAGAATTTCTCTTTCACTGACTTCCATATAAATCCAGCAATTGTATTCTTGTTGCTTGTAAACGTTGTTCAACTATTGTCACAAACCTTTTCAAAAGCTCATACCCAAGGTTATGATCCTCCTCGCACTTTGTCCTTAAACACTTGCCATCAAGCGCAATCGCTCTTGTTGGTTCAACTGCGCGAGCACTAAAGTGCCAATAATACGGTGGAACAAGCCAGGACCATCCAAGAACTTCTCCATCTTCAAGAGTTTGAATAACTATTGGCTCTTTTCCAGGAGAAGAAAATTCAAGCGAAACTTTGCCATCGCGAATTACATAAAACTCATTCGCCTCTTCACCTTCACGAAATATAAATTCCCCTGGCTTGTAAAAAACATTTCTCGCACATCCAATTATCAATTCAAGATATTCTTTTTTTAAACCCTTAAAAAACGGATGTTCCGCAAGCAACTTCTCCAATGTTTCAATTGCCATGGCTTTGGCTTATTTTAAATTTTAAAGTTTTACCGTGCTTTCTTTGAACAATTTTAAATTTTCAACTATATCAATCCCAACCGGACACCATGTTATACATCTACCGCATCCAACACATCCAAGCATTCCAAACTGATTCTTCCATGTTGAAAGTTTATGAACCATCCACTGTCTATATCTTGACATAACAGAATATCTCACACTTCCTCCGTGAATGTAGGAAAAATCCATTGTAAAGCAAGAATCCCATCGTCTTATTCGCTTTGCAACTTGACCCGCTAAATCAGTTACATCTTCAATCGTATTGCAGAAGCAAGTCGGACAAACCATCGTGCAATTCCCACAGGTTAGACACTTTTCAGAAACTTTCTCCCAAAGCGGATTTTCATAATTTTCTTGCAAAACTTCAACAGCATCCGTTAGATCAACGCTTCTCTTAAACTTGTTAATTGCTTCATTTACATCTTTCTCCGCTTCTTTAATTTCAAATTCTTCTGCTTCCCTAAAGCCAAGCGTCACAAACATCTCTTCGCCTTTTTCAGAACCCGGGACACCGATAAAATAATGCAAATCATCACGAATAACTTCCGTCAAAAGGACATCAAATCCAGCCACAACCCGAGGTCCTGTCCCAGTTGAAGCACAAAAACAATTGTTTCCCGGCTCTGTGCAATTCACAGCGATTAAAAATACATTCCCTCTTCTTTTGATGTAATTCGGATCAGTATATTGCCCCCCACCGAAAATTTTATCCTGAATTAAAATTGCTGAAATCTCACATGCTCTTACGCCAACGAAAACATATTTTTCATTTGCTGTATTAACATCATAAACTTTAAATTTGCCATTTTCACGCTTTGCCTCAAATAAAGTCAAAACGGGCGGAAAAAGAAACTTTTTCCACGAATGCGGTCCAACGACATAACCAAAAAATGCTTTATCATTTCTTTTTTTCAACCTGTAAAATCCCGGCGCTTGCTCATCCATCCAGCCAACGGGAAGATCATCAACACTTGCAATTTCATCATAAACAATGGCTTCATCCCTTATGGTTGGACCAAAAACTTTATACCCCCTTGACTTGAAGTATTCAAAAACCTTGTTTAAATCATAAGGTGCTAAATAAAAACTTTTTTCTTGCTTCATTTCACATCTATTGTTATGTTAACTTTCAAACAAAAATTTAATCAAATCCCGTGCCATTCCCCACCTAAATGAAATTCAAGAACTTTTCACAGTCAAAAAACACAAAATGAGAAAAATATAGACAACACTGCACACTCAAAAATTCCACAAATCACCAGCGGTAATAATACGGATAGTAATAAAACGGGACTTGACGATATTGAATGTTTATAAACATATTCTCAAGTGGACGATAATTCAACTCAATGCGATTGATGTAAATTCCATTTATCCCCTTCTGAAAACTGTTGCCAAATGAATTGAACGGAGAATGAACTAAACTTATATCCGCCTGCAAATTTAAATTGTCAGAAAATCTGTAAAGAATTGAATTCGTGTATGAGTTTATCATCATACCTTTTCCGCCTATGCTCAAATATGAAACCGAGAAAGTATGACGCATAAACAAATTAGCAGGATTGAAAAATCCAAGATAACTTCTTTGCCCGCCTTGTATGATGGATTGATAAATATCTGGCTTGTTTTCAACCTGCTCTTTAAATTGAGAGAAGGATAACGAAATCAAACCAACAGCGAAAGTTAAAGCAAGGATTAATCGTCTCATTTCAATCTCCGAAATTTTGTTTTTCTGCTTTTAATATAAAAAACCACAAATCAATTTTCAAGTTCCAGAAATTTCCAAATCCGCAGGTTTTAATTTTTAAGTGAACTTTTTAAATTTAACTTGCACAAGAAATAAAAATAAACTTCGTCTGCATATGCCAAAGCGATTTTTGTTTCTCTTACTTCTCGTAAATTCCCTGCTTTATGCCCAGTCAGAAAATTTTCAAAGTGAAAACTTTTTCCAGCAAAAAAATGACTTCACATCAAAAAGAAAAATAACAGCTTTGATTTATTCAACTTTTATCCCCGGAGCGGGTCAATTTTACCTCGGACATAAGCTGAAAGGAGCAATTTTCACATTGACTGCTTTTGGCTCGCTTGTGACGACAATTGTATCCGAAAACAATCTCATCGGTGGGAATGAACGACTTGAAAATCTTGAAATTCAATATCAAAGCACAATGAACTGGGAAAAAGCAGAACAAATATGGCAGGAAATGTTGCAGGTTAAAGCTGACATTGACAGAGATTACAAGCGAAGAAATCTTTTTCTCGGGATAACCGTGGGGATTTGGATTGCAAATATAATTGATGTTTTGTTTTTTACACCAGACAAAGGAGCCGGGGATATCTTCGGTGATTCAACTCTGTGGATAGAAAATAAAAATGGAACTTTTCTCATTTCAACAAAAATAGATCTCAAAAAAATTCAGAATCTTTATGCGAGAAAAAATTGAACAACTTCTAAATGATTATAAAGAAGGCAAAATCGGAGTTGATGAATTCTTAAATCAAATTCGCTGGTTCCCGTTTGAAAATATAGATTTCGCAAAAATAGATCATCACAGAACGCTAAAACACGGCTTCCCCGAAGTTATACTTTGCCAGTGGAAAACACCAGAACAGGTGCGAGAAATTGCGAAAAGAATTCTTGAAAGATCCAAACTTCTTCTTGCAACGAGAGCAAACATTGAACATTTCAAAGCTGTTAAAAAAATTGCAAAAGATGCAGAATACAATGAACTTGCAAGAACCATAACCGTAATTCGTGAAAAGCCAAACAAAGAAGACAAAAAGGGAAAAATTTTAATCATCACCGCTGGAACTGCTGATATTCCAGTTGCAGAAGAAGCAAAGGTCACAGCCGAAATTCTTGGAAATGATGTTGAAGTTTTATATGATGTTGGAGTTGCGGGGATACACAGGTTATTTTTAAATTTTGAGAAATTGAAAAACGCAAGCGTGATAATAGTTGTCGCAGGAATGGAAGGAGCTTTGCCAAGCGTCGTCGGTGGGCTTGTGTCTGTTCCAGTTATAGCAGTTCCAACATCCGTTGGATATGGAGCACACTTTAATGGACTTGCACCTCTTCTGACAATGCTTAACACCTGCGCTCCAGGTGTTGTTGTTGTAAACATTGATAATGGATTTGGTGCTGCTTTCGCAGCAACACTTATGAACAGAAAATTTTAAAACGAATGAAAAAGATTAAACTTAAATACGGAAGAAAAGAACTTGAAATTGAAATCCCAAACCACGCAAAAATTTTAACACCCGAAACTAATCCACCGCAAAACGATGAACTTGAACTCTTAACACTTTCACTTGACAATCCAATTGACTCCCCAAAACTTGAAAACTTCATTAATCCGAACGACAAGGTTTTAATCATCGTCCCAGATAAAACTCGCAAAGCAAGAATTGATTTCGTTTTGAAAATTCTACTTGAACGAATCAGACGATCAAAAATTAAAATTTTATTTGCAAATGGAACGCACGCAAAGCAAAACGAGTTTGAAAAGATAGAAATCCTCGGAGATGAAATTTATAACAGCTTTGAAATTTTTGAACACGATGCGTATAATGGAGATTTTATTTACTTTGGAAAAACAAAAAGAGGAACAGAAATTTTTTTGAATAAACTTGTCTCAGAGGCGGATAAAATTATTCTCGTTGGTTCAATCACTCATCATTATTTTGCTGGCGCAGGCGGTGGAGCAAAAATGCTAATCCCGGGAGTTGCTTCATATAAAACTGCAATACAAAATCACAAACTTACACTGACTCCCGATGGTGATATAAATCCCGATGCGACAAATTTAAAATTTGAAGGAAATCCCGTTTATGAAGATATAATTGAGGCGTTCAAAATAACGGGGCTTAAAACTTTACATCTTGGCGTCATACTTGACGAAAACGATAAAATTTGCGCCTCTTTTTTTCGGAGATGTTGTCTCTTCGCATAAAGAAGGGGTTGAGTTTCTTAAAAAATTTTTCGCGATAAAAACGAAAGAAAAATTTGACTTCGTAATTTCAAGCGCTGGCGGTTTCCCAAAAGATGTTAACTTTATTCAAGCCCATAAATCAATCCATCACTCGCATTATATTCTCAAAGATGGTGGGACGATGTTCTCATTCATTGAATGTCGTGATGGAATTGGCTCAAAAACATTTCTTGATTGGTTCAAATTTAAAACAATTGATGAAATGAAAAAACACTTGCTTGAAAATTACACAATGAACGGTCACACCGCACTATCCTTGCGAAATAAGTTAAAATTTGCTAATATAATTGTGAAGACGGAGCTTGAGGTAGAAATTTTGAACATGCTTGGCTTGAAAAGAATTGAAACATTTGACCAGATAAAAAATCTTGACGGCTCAATTGCAGTTATACCAAACGCCTCGCTTTACTTAACAATTTATCAAGGAGATTAAAAATGGAAATCCTGAGCGATGTTAAAAAGAATAAACTTCTCGCAAACTTACCTGAAAATTTAATCAATGAACTCGTTCAAAATTCATTTGTTGAAAAATTTAAACCCGGAGATACAATTTTGCGTGAGGGGGAAAAGGGAGATAAAGTTTGTCTACTTTTAAAGGGAAATGTTAAAATTTTAAAACTTGCGGATTCAACCGGAAGAATTTTATTTGAGATGAGTGAGGGTGATTTCTTCGGGGAAATGGCACTTATTGACCTTCATCCAAGGTCCGCAAGTGTTGTCGCACTAACCGACTGCGAAGTTCTTTCAATCCCAGCAAACTACTTTGATAAACTTTTGCATCAATATCCACAGATTTTGATAAACATAGCAAAGGAATTAAGCGAAAGGATTAGAGTTTCAAATGAAAAACTTTTGAATGATTTTCTGAACTACGAAAAGGAAATGACCGAACAAGTCAATAAATTGAACTATCTAATTGAGATAACAAAGCGAGTCAATTCAACTATACAGCTTGATGAACTTTTAAAAATCATACTTGAAATCGCACTTGAAATCACAAACGCAGATAGAGGGACGGTTTATTTAGTTGATGAATTAACAGGTGAAATATGGTCAAAAGTTTTACAGGGAGATGAACTCACAGAAATACGACTTCCTCTCGGGAAAGGAATCGCTGGATATGTTGCTCAAACTGGTGAGACGATAAACCTTATTGATGCTTATCAAGATCCGAGATTTAATCCAGAAGTTGACAGAAAAACTGGTTACAGAACCAAAACAATGCTTTGTCATCCGATAAAAGATAAAAATAATAAAGTTGTTGGCGTCTTTCAGCTCATAAATAAAAAAGATGGCATCTTCACGAAAAAAGATGAAGAAATGCTTGATGCACTTTCAATCCACGCTTCAATTGCTATCCAAAACGCAAAAATGGCTCAAGAACTCGTAAATAACGAACGACTTGCAGTGATCGGACGAATGGCAAGTTCAATAATCCACGATATTAAAAATCCAATGACAACTATTAAAGCATACGCACAGGTTTTAAGGAAAAAGATAGGTGAAGGCGAAGCGATTCAACTCGTTGATGAAGTGATAAGGCAAATTGACCGACTTGTGAATATGGCACAGGAAATACTTGACTTTTCAAGAGGAGTTACAAGTTTGAACTTTTCAAAAATTAAACTTGGCGATTTTCTTGATGGTGTCATCGCATTTCTTGCAAGGGACTTTGAGAGAAATAAAATTGAAATTGAAAAAAATCTTGAATTTGATGATGAAGTTGAAATGGATGTTGATAAAATGACTCGTGTCGTCTTCAACATCGCACACAACTCAAGAGATGCGATGCCCGAAGGAGGAAAATTCATAATTAAAACTTGGCGTGAAGATAATTTCTTCTTTATGCAATTCACGGACACTGGAAAAGGAATGCCTGAAGAAGTTAAGAAGAAAATTTTTGAGCCATTTGTTACATACGGCAAAAAGCATGGAACAGGGCTCGGAATGGCTATAACAAAGAAAATCGTAACCGAACACAAAGGCGATATCTTCGTTGAAAGCGAACTCGGAAAAGGAACAACCATCACAATTAAACTTCCTCTAACACAAACATAAGGAGACAAAATTTATGTTTGATAAAATTTTCTTTCTACTTGTCATCGCAATGATTCTGTCAATCATCTTCACAATTTTAGCATTCACGCAGGAGAAAAAGTTAAATGTTGGAATTCAAATGATAAAATTAAAAAGTGGGGATAAAGAAATTCCTGCGTTTCTTGCTATTCCGAAGGTTGAAGGTAAGTTTCCAGCAATTGTGTTAATTCACGAATGGTGGGGACTTACGGACTGGGAAAAAGAAAACGCAATAAGATTTGCAAGCAAAGGTTATGTCTCAATCGCAGTTGATCTATACCGTGGCAAAATCGCAAAAACTCCGGAAGAAGCAAGAAGTTATATGCAATCTCTATCAACAGATGAAGTCGTAAGAGATGTAAAATCAGCAGTTGAATACCTAAAATCAAGAGAAGATGTTTTGCCAGATAAAATTGGAATAATTGGATGGTGCATGGGCGGTGGATTTGCCCTAAGAAGTTTAATTGAAATACCCGACTTCACAGCAGGTGTAATTTGCTATGGACGACTTGTTGAAGATGAAAAGCAACTTGAAAAAATTAACGCCCCAATACTTGGAATTTTCGCAGAAAAAGATAGAGGAATACCGCCAGAAGCAGTGAAAAATTTTGAAGAGAGAATGAAAAAACTCGGAAAAAAGATTGAAGTAAAAATTTATCCAGATGTAAATCACGCATTTATGAACCCGAACAACAAATCAAACTACGATGAAATATCCACAAAAAACGCTTGGGACTTGATTGATAAATTCTTCAAAGCAAATTTAAAGCCGAAGAAATAATTTTTTAATCCCGAACCATCTCCTCTATCAGCAAATCAACATAATTTACTTTCTCGCTTAATGTGTTCCAGTGCTTTATGAAGACACTTCTTAATGTGTTAAGTGAATTATCGTCTATCTCAAATTTTGGGTTAATTCTTTTCGCTGTTGCTGGGTCAATCACAAATTTTGAAAGTATAAATTTCGCATTCGGATTTTCAACGGACATTCCGTTGTAAATTTTCAGCGTCTTTTTGTTTATTTCGCTCAACTTTAAACTTCCATCATGCCTGTAAAAGCAATATATATCAAGATCAGGTTCTGTCAAAGATGAAAAGCCAGGGAGATTTTCAATTTTTCGGTGGAAATAATTTGCGGTTTTAAGCGTTTGCGATAAAATTTTTCCAAAGCCATTTCTGTTAAGTGGTATGACTCTATGAGTAAGCCAAACCGCTCCCGCAGATGCACCTGGTCTTGAACCTTCAAGTTGAAACATTCCAATGTTTGGCTTGTCCGTTTTATGATAAGTATAAGGTGAAGTGTTAAGTATAACCTGTCTTAAGTTCTCATCTTTATACAAAACCCCACCAGCACCATACATCACAAGCCCGTGTTTATGTGGATCAATCGTGATTGAATCCGCTTCAGACATTGCAATTAAATTATCGTAGACAAACTTTTTTAATGGAGCATCAACATTTGAAAAATCAATCAAATTGCCATTTTCATCAATTATCAAACTTCTCATATACCCGCCATACGCTGCATCAATGTGAAGATGAAAGCCATATTTTTCTTTTAATTTCAAAATTTCAACAATTGGGTCAACTGCCCCAACGCCCGTTGTCCCAAAATTTGCCATCACAAACATAACATTGTTATTTTTCAAAACATCTTCAAGTTGATTTATGTCAATTCTATAATTTTCATCAACATCAATTTCAACGAAATCAACTTTCAAAATTGAGCAAATTCTTTTCCAAGAATAATGCGAACCTTTTGAAAATACTGCGATGCCATCTTTTCTAAAATCTCTCACAGCCCAAAGTGCTTCAAGATTTGCAAGTGAGCCACCACTTGTCAGATGTCCCCATCCATCTTTAAACCCAACAAGTTTCAAAAGATCATCAACAACTTCCATTTCTATCTCTGTCGTCACAGGTCCACCTTCATAAGCGTGATTGTTTGGATTTGTCATCATAACTGCAAAATAACCAAGCAACGCAGGAATTGAAGGGTCTTTGAGCATCTGTGCTGAATATCTCGGATGAAAATATGGCAAATTTTTCTCAAGCCGTTTCAAAAACTCATCAAAAACTTTTTCAAGTGTTTCTGCTTCAGATTTAAAAATTTCGGATTCAAAAAAATCTTTTGGATAGATTGTCTCATCATCAAAAAATTTCTCCCGCCATCCTTTGTTCCAATCAATTGCTTTGTTTATCAATCTCTTGAAAATTTCAAAATTTTCTCCCTTTGGTCCGAGAAAGTATGTGAAAATCGCTCGCATAAAACCAAAATTTTTTATTTTAAATCTTTCCGTAAAATGACTATATACTCGTATTTCATCGTAAAGTCCTTTTGACCTCTTATGTTTTTCGGTGAATTCTGAGACGGCATTCTTTTATTGGAAATTTCTCTCACAACTGTTTTTATATGTTTGAAACCAAAAAATTTAAAAAAATCTGTTGCAATTTTATCTGTTGGTAACTCCACACCTTTAACTCGTCTATTCCCTACAACAAAACAAACAATTCCTCCAAATCTTACTTTGCCAGATATGTTTCTTACAGCTGAAAACAAATCAAAGTAAAAAGAAAAAACTTCTTCGGCTCTCTTTCTGTCTTCACTCCTCAACTTTTCAAGGTATGTGTAAAGGATTTCGGAAGGTAAATCGCAAGATATTTCTCTTGGTTTCGCTCCAAGAGATGTTTTATCAACTTTTTCATCAATTCCCAACCATTGTAAAGAAAGCCGTGAAAACTGTCCATAAGCCACCGTAGTTCTTGAATCACCATACGGTGGAGAAGTTATAACCAAATCAACATCTTCAACAGGTAATTCATCTAACACATTCGCTTCCTCCAAAACTATTTTTGAGTTTTTAGGTGGATTTCTTCTGTAAAATTCTGTCAAATTCCAGATGTTTTTTAATGAGATTTCTTTAAAAACAGAAAAAACATTTTTACTAACCCGCTTTTTTCTCCTCAAAAGTTTGAACTCACTTGGATCGGCTTTTGAAACCTTACGGACAGTTTCTGAAAAAGAAACGAGAAAAAACCTCCGCAATTTTTCATCTTCAATATCAAAAATAATCTTCCTCAATTTTGAAAGCTCATATATTACATAATCATCAAACCAATAATCTATGTTCTTGAAATTCACAAAGTCAAAATTTTTGATTCTGGTATTAATGATCTTTTGGAGTGCTGAAAGAAGTGAATCATAACTTAAAGGTGTTGTCCTAACTTTTGATATAAGAATGGAAAGAGGATTTATATCACATCCCCAGAAATTTCTTCCGCTTATAAGGGATTCACCAGCTGAAACGCCTGAACCAACAAAAGGGTCAAAAACCAGATCGCCTTCCTTTGAAAACTCACTTATAAGATGTCTTACAACGAGAAAATGAAACATTGCGGGATATGGATGTATAGCGTATATTCCCGAGCTGGCAGGAACATTTTTGAAATCAAATCTTTCATCTCTTACCCTGCCAAACTCATCAAATTTACTCCTCTCTTGCTCTATATCAGATAAAAATTCTGCTCTCATAATTTTCCTACCTCCCTTGGTAAATCGGAAAGTTTTCTTATACAATGAAAATTTTTGAACTTACTTTCTTTTAATTCATCTCTGACAAAAGCAATAAGTCCCTTTTCGTTTATTTCTCTTGCCTTGTTTTCCGAAAGCTCTTCATCAATGGTAATAAGATAAACTCTTCTGTTGGGTCCAGCTGATGGTACTTCCTGTTTCCATCTTTCTCGCAGAGTTCTTTTACAAGTGAGAAATATCGCTTTATCTGGTGTTCTCAAAGCAACACCGACAGATGGTATAACTATATCTATCCTCCTTAACTTCTTGCTTGCTTTACCTTTTGGGATCTCACAACTCACTCCAATAAAATTTAGAGCTTTTGCAACAACTTTTTCAAATGTTTTTCCGCCCCTTGCTTTTCTCATATTTCCGAGAATTTTCTCCAAATTTTGAACCAATATGCCAAATTCTTCAAAGAGTTTGCTCGCCTCTTCAATAAAGCTCTTCCAATCTGGCTGACGCAAAATTTTTCTAAACTTTTCTTTTATCTCTTCTTTCTGGTTTTCAATCCATTTTTCCGCTAATCTGCGAAGAATTTTTCTCTCATATCTTTTGAATATATTTGTTGCCTCTAAATCAAATTTGAGCAAAAAATTGCCAAAATTCTCTTCAACATCTTGCAAGCTCGGATTTACAGATTTCCAGGTTTCATCTATTATCTTATCAACTGTGGGTATTTCTTTTTTTAAATTTAATGAAATGTCCATTTGCAAAATAAAATTAAGTTTTCAAACAGACAAAAGTTTTGAGCTCAAAAAATTTCTCCCGCCATCTTTTGTTCCAATCAATTGCTTCGTTTATCAATCTCTTGAAAATTTCAAAATTTTCTCCCTTTGGTCCGAGAAAGTATGTGAAAATCGCTCGCATAATTGATTCTTATTTTTGTTAAATATACACAAATTGAAATTGCTTATCAACTTATTTTGCTTTGTTTGTTCTTTTGTTCGTAAATTCAACAAAAACAACGGAGGTGCTGGATATGCGAAAAGTTTTTAACTATATCGGAGTCATCGGGGTTATCGGTTTTCTTCTAATTTATGGTTTTGAACTTACACCACACCACGATGGACCGCCTGCTACTGTTAAATGGATAAGAGAAAACTTTGGAACTGCTGGATTAATCATTATAAACATCGCAATTGTTTTAACTTTTCTTGGATTATTGACATATAGAAAACCCACGAAAGATACTTGGAAATCAAAAACTGCTTTTATCGCTTTTGTTATCGCATTGATGACGGAAATGTTTGGCTGGCCTCTTGTTCTTTTTATACTTTCTCCAATTTTTGATGTTCCCGTTATAGCGAGAAAATACTTTGAAACATTCGGTCATTTTCCTGCAAGAGTTGGGACATTAATTAGCATCTTTGGAGTTGTGCTCATTTCAATTGGATGGGCAAAAATCCACAAAGCGGATGGACTTGTGACAGATGGGATTTATAAATTCATACGCCACCCCCAATACACAGGAATTTTTCTCTTTACACTTGGATGGCTGATACACTGGCCTTCAGTTATAACTTTGATTTTATGGCCTATTCTAACTTTATCTTACATATGGCTTGCTTTACAGGAAGAAAAGGACTTAACAGCATCTTACGGCGAAGCATATCTTGAATACGCACGAAAAACCAAAAGATTCATTCCATATCTTGTTTGAATTTTTGCTCAAGCGATGATAAATTAAAAAAAATTATCAAGAGCTGTTTTAGCGTAAATTAACAAAGCAAGACATCAAATATGACAGATAAACCACTTTCACCAGAACCAGTCGTAAAACTTGTAAAATACTTCCCCAACTCATTTAGAAATGTAATTGCAACTGCGAGAACCTGTTATTCATCAAAAGGCATAATCAAAGATGATGAAATTGACCTCAATAAATACATAGACCTTGCAAAAAGCATATATCAAGCAGGACATCACACAACTTTTCAACACGCTCATTTTCAATTTGCGATTGAAAATGTATCACGACAATTTATCTGGTCATTTCTTCACAGCCATCCGTTTTATAATTCAGAGCAGGTTTCTCAAAGATATGTTGAAGTAAAATCAGGAAATTATTTCATCCCGCCGATAAAAAGAGAAGCACTTGAGATTTACATTTCAACGGTTGAATATCAAAATGAAATTTATAAAAAACTAACCGAACTTCTCACGCCAGTAGCAGAAGAAGAATACTTCAAAAGATTTCCAGCGAGAAAATTCAACAGCGAAAAATATAAAAAAGATGTAAAAAGAAAAGCACAGGAAGTCGCTCGCTATGTTTTACCTGTTGCAACATTTGCTTATTTATATCACACCGTAAGTGCGATTACAGTTTTGAGATATTACAAAATTTGCAAACTCTTTGATGTCCCGCTTGAGCAAAAACTCGTTGTTGAGAAAATGATAAATGAGATATTAAAAGTTGAACCAGATTATGAAATCGTCCTTGAAAAACCAATTGAACAGGAAGAGTTAACGGAATTTAATTTCATAAAAAATTTCACGGAAAATAAATTTGCAAAAGAATTCGCCAAAGAATTTGATGAATCATTAAACGGAAACATCTCTCGTCTCGTTGATTATAAACCAAATGCGGAAAAAATTCTCGCTGACTCTGTAAGAGAAATTTTCGGTCTGCCATCAAATATGTTAAGTGATGACGAAGCGATAAACCTTGTTTTAAATCCACATCTAAACAAGATTCTTGCAGAATCACTTGTTTTAACAACGCACAGCAAAATCTCAAGAGCAATGTTTCACATTTCTTATACATTTAGAAAAAAGTTAAGCCATACAGCGGATTCACAAGATCAAAGACATCGTATGACGCCAGCATCAAGACCAGTTTTAATCTGTCAAGTTTATGACGAGCCAGATTTTATAATTCCGAATTTAATTTATCAAAGCGACATCGCTTTAAAACTTTACACTGAAACTATGCAGAAAATATGGGAAAACATCTATAAGTTGAAGAAACTCGGTGTCAGCGATGAATTTGCTTTTTATCTTCTCCCCAACGCAGTGAGCATAAGATTTACTGAATCTGGCGACCTTTTAAACCTTCATCACAAATACGCAATGCGACTTTGCTACAACGCACAGGAAGAGATATGGCGTGCTTCGGTTGAAGAAGTTAAACAAATTTCAGAAGTTCATCCAAGAATTGGGAAATTTCTCCTTCCGCCGTGCTCAATTCGTGATCTTGCTGGAATTAAACCAATCTGTCCAGAAGGCGAAAGATTTTGCGGTGTTAAGGTCTGGAAATTAAAACTAAATGAATATTCAAGGGTGATATGAAAATTGATATTCCATCTGAATTTCCGACATTGAAAGATTATCTTGACTGGCTTTTTAAAAAATATAACACGCCTGATTTCATCAACTCCGACCCGATAAAATTTGTGCATCGTTTTTCAAATCCACAGGATATGGAAGTTGCTGGCTTTATCGCATCACTTCTTGCGATGGGAAACAGGAAAATAATTTTGTTAAGCAATGAAAAGTTATTTGACTTGATGGAAAACAAGCCATATGATTTTATTTTAAACTTTGATCCTTTTTGGTATGAAAAAAGTTTGAGCAATTTTGTTCACTTTGCATATAGAAACATTGAAGGAAAAGATTTGCTTGTGATTTTTTATCTTTTGAAGCAGACGCTTGAAAAATATGGAAGTTTAAAAAATCTTTTTTTGAAACATTACGATGAAAAACACCCAACGATAAAGCAAGCACTTTCTGGATTTGTGAAAGAAATTTTATCCTTTAACCCCCCACCAAAATTAAACGGGATTCCAAAAAGTGTAAACGGGCTTTTGCCTGACCCCGAAAAAAATAGCCCGTGTAAAAGATTAAACATGTTTTTAAGATGGATGGTGCGTAAAGATTCCGTTGATGTTGGACTTTGGAGCGAAATTGACAAAGCAAAATTAATTATCCCGCTTGATACACATGTTTCAAAAATTTCCAGAGCACTTGGTCTAACTCAAAGAAAAACTGATTCGTGGAAGACAGCGGAAGAGATCACATTTAATCTCAAAAAATTTGATCCACAAGACCCTGTAAAATATGACTTTGCTATTTTCGGGCTTGGTATTGAAATGAAAAATTTATCGTGAATTCGGTCTCCCACGCCATTCTCTCATTCTCTCCTGTCTTTCCTTTTTTATCTGCTCATACTTTTTCTTTTGCTCTTTCGTCAAAACCGCTTCAATTTCCTTGTCAATTTTTTCCCATCTCTCACGAGTTGCTTTCATCATTGCTTCTCTATCACCTTGATATTTTTCTCGGTCTATTTCTGCCTGTTTTTGAGCAGAATCAAGAATTTTTTGAATTTTGGTGACCTGTTCAGGTGTCAAATTGAGTTCCCGTTTTAATCTTTCAAGATACATCCCAAAGCCCCTTCCTCTATCCTGTGCGGAAACAAAATTTAAAATGAAAGAGATAAACGCAATTGCGAAAGCCAGAGTTAAAAGTTTTCTTGTCATTTTAATTTCACTTTTTTCTTTTTTGACGCTTGAATTTTAAAAATGGTTGTATTTCATTGCTGTTGAAAAACTTTTCTTTTCAACATTTCAACATCATCACGCAATCTTCTAACTTCATCAACAAGGGAATAATGTTCCTCTCTTCTCACGACGACTTGATACAGGTCATCAAGCCGACGGTTTATCGCACGAATATCCTGCTTTATGTCCTCAACTTCACGAACCATAAAAGATTTAAAATCATCAAACCTCGCTTCTATATTCTTCTCAAAGCCCTCAAGCCTCGTCCTTATTTCTCCTTGGAATGATTCCTGCTGAAGCAAAATAAACTTTCTGAATTCCTCAAGCTGTGGAGAAATTAACTCTTTAATAACTTCTGTGATAATTCGCTTGAAAAAATTTTTAATCATCGCTCATTGTCCTCCATTTTTATTGCTTGTATTTCGCTTAAAACCTCACCAACAGCGACGACATCTTCAACATCAACAATTTTAACCCGAACAATTTGATTCACAAGCGATGGCTCGTATTGAGTTTTCACCTTAACATAATTCTTAGTAAATCCAAACATCTTTCCATCCTTAACCTCAGCTTCCCACAAAACATCAAGAGTTTTCCCAATCATCTGTTTGTAAAAAGCAAATTTCTTTTTCAAGCCGAGATTTCTAAGCATCTCGCTTCTTCTATGTCGCTCATCCATTGAAACTTTACCGGGCAAATTTATAGCATCCGTATTCGGTCTCTCGGAATAAGTGAAAACATGAAGATATGATATCGGAAGTTCATTTATAAAGTTGTATGTGGTTTCAAAATGTTTTTCTGTTTCGCCCGGGAAACCGACAATCACATCAGCACCGATGCAAGCATCGGGATCTTTTGACTTTATGTATTCAATTCTCCTTCTGTAAAGTTCTGTATTGTATCTTCGTCTCATCTTACGCAAAATTTCATCGCTTCCGCTTTGCAATGGGATATGGAAATGATTGCAAATTTTATCAGAATTCAGGAAGTAATCTATCATCTCTTCACTCAACAAATTTGGCTCAATTGAACTAATCCTTATCCTCTCAATTCCTTCAACTTTTTCAAGTTCCTTCACAAGTTCAAATAAACTTGTTCCAATTTTCCTTCCATAATCTCCGACATTTACACCACTTAACACAATTTCCTTATATCCAAGTTGCGCAAGCGTTTTTGCTCTTTCAATTATAACGCTAATCTCTGGGCTTCTGCTTTCTCCCCGTGCAAGCGGAATCGTGCAATATGAACAATTATAATCACATCCATCTTGAACTTTTAAAAATGCTCTTGTGCGATCGGATGCCGGAGTTGAACTTGCTATATGAAATTCTTCAACTTCGCTTATAGGTGAGACAAAAATTTGGGCGTGATAATTTTTTTGAAAATCGCTCACATAATCAAAAATTTTAAATTTCTCATTTGAACCAAGGATAAGATCAACACCTTCAATCTGCGCAATTTCATCTGGGCGAAGTTGAGCATAACAACCAGTGACAATGATAAATGCATTCGGTGAAACTTTCAACGCCTTGCGAACAATTCTTCTGCAATCTCTATCTGCGCTCTCCGTAACCGAACATGTATTTATAACGCAAACATCAGATGGCTCACCAAATTCAACAATTTCAAATCCACGCTTTCTAAATTCTTCCCCTATTGTTGATGTCTCGGCAAAATTCAGCTTGCACCCTATCGTGTAAAAAGATACTTTCTTCGCCATCTATCTGACTTTAAAAGTTAGTTTTCAATACTCCTTTATCAAGTTTCAAAATAAAATTTTAAGAGCTCAAAATCAAATTTGAATCTTCTGTTCAAATTCAAAGCAAGCACATCATAAAACTTGAAATTTTAATTTTAAAGTTGTAAAATATGCAAAAA
This sequence comes from Candidatus Chryseopegocella kryptomonas, assembly GCF_001536065.1. Lineage (GTDB taxonomy): Bacteria > Bacteroidota > Ignavibacteria > Kryptoniales > Kryptoniaceae > Kryptonium > Kryptonium kryptomonas. The sequence continues at coordinate 136,138 of NZ_CZVW01000002.1, read as the reverse complement.
CTTCAAAAGACAAATGACGACAAAAGCTCCAGCGTCTGTAAAAGAATTTCCATCCGATAGCCCTGAGAAAATTGCTTATTCAGTTGTTGAAGGTATTCCAGCCGAAGAACCGAATGATTTAAATCGTCTTGGGTATCACATCTGGTTGTATCTTACTGGAAAAGTTGATTCTCTTGAAACGGCGGTTAAAATGGCAAGGTCAAGATTGAAAATAACAGATGAAGAAGCAATTGAGATTATAAAGCAGAGATTAAAGGAAAAAGGGATTTAAAAATAAAAAGGGCGGTTTTAGGAAACCGCCCTTTCTTTGACTCATTTGATAGATTTTTTATACCTTTCGTAATTTTGCATTATTTTTTCAACATAGTTCAAAGTTTCCCTGTAATTTCTAAAATACCCACTTCGTGGTCTTCCGGAGTCCCAGATATATTTGTGAAGCGTATAGTATTCAGCCGAAAGAAGAGGCAAAGTCATTTTTATACTCTCCCATTTGTTCGGGTCCTCACCAAGATACAAAGCCAGCTGTTGAGCATCAAGAACACGCCCAGGTCCTGCGTTATAAGCAGCAAGTGCAAGTTTCAAACATTCAACCGAATCCATTCCTTTTGTATAAAATCTATTGAATTGTGTCCAGAGATAATGAATGCCTGCTATAATGTTTTGCTCGGGGGTTCTAAAATCGTAAATGTGCGAAACAGTTAAAACAAGTTCTTCACCCGTCTCTGGCATAATTTGAAGTAATCCGTAAGCTCCTTTCGGACTCACTGCATCGTGCCTGAAACTTGACTCCTGCTGAATTACAGCGATAATCAATCGCCAATCAAATCCGTAAATTTTTGAGTATTTTTTTATCAATGGGAGATATTCTCTTATTGACTCAGGGATTTCCGCCCTTAACGACGGGTCTAAATTTGATTCCTCAGAAGAAGAATTACTTTCCGATGTTTCAACAACTAAGGCTTGCCCCCCAAGGTTGGGCGATGAATTCTTTGAGTGAATCCCAGAACAGCTCAACGCCATACTCAAACTAAAAAGGAAAACAATAATTTTATGCCCTGCTTCTAAAGATTTGCGCCCAGCTCTTTTATAGTTTCTTCTCCGAGAGCTGGCTTTTTTGACCGACTTATTTTGGAATAAAAATTTTAACATAAAAAAATTCTTCACTTTGTTTTTAATTAATCAAGAACGCAAGGGTTAAACACTGGAATCTATCAGAGCGGGGCATACTAATTTAACCCTTGCAATTATAAAATGCAAAATATCCCAACAAAAATCTGTGATAAAGACAACCACGCAATGGAACGATTTTGTAATAACAAATCAAATCGCAAATTTTGATTGATTTTCAATAAAAAAGTTTTGTAAAAGTTTCACAATTTCAGCAACCTTCACTTGAATTTTATCGGATAATTTGGTAAATTAGGTCAGTTAAATTTATAAACCACGAAAATTGGAGGTGGAAGATGAAATTTTCAATTTCAAGCGACAGGTTAAAAGAAGCATTGGCAAAGGTAAGCACAGTTGTCCCGTCAAAAACGACTTTGCCCATATTACAGGATATTTTGTTTGAACTCAATGGAAATACGCTGACACTTACCGCAACCGATCTTGAAATATCCGTTAGGATGACGCTTGATCCAGTGGATGGAGAAGAAGATGGAGCGATTGCAATTCCTGAGGATAAACTCACAAGTGTTGTAAAGGCATTGCCAGAGGGTTTGCTTTTGAGATTTGAAACGCTTGACTCTGATAGAGTCGTGATTACGACGAACAAGGGAGGGGAATATAAAATGAGCGCCGAGCCATCGGAATCTTTTCCGTCAATTCCAGAAATGATAGGTGCTGATTCAGGCATTGAGATAAACGGTGAAATTTTGAAGGATATAATTGAGGACACAGTTTTTGCGACATCAAAGGAAGAACTTCGCCCAGCAACAACAGGGGTTTTGTTTCAATTTAAAGAAAATGAATTGATTGCGGTTGCAACGGACGGATATCGCCTCGTGAAGATAACGAGAAAAGGTCTTGATAAAGCAAAGACGAATTCAAGCGATGGTGTTATAGTCCCAGCGAAAACGCTTCAAATCATAGCAAAATCAATTGAAGATGAAGATACATGCTAAATCTCAATAAATGAAAAGCACATTCAATTTTCAACTGAGAGTTTAACCATCATTTCAAGATTGATTGATGAAAAATATCCAAATTACGAAAGCGTGATCCCGTATGAGAACAATAAGGAGCTCGTCGTTGAGCGAGAACTTTTCCTTTCAACTGTTAAGAGAGTTTCAATTTTTGCAAATTCAACAACGAATCAGATAAAATTCACACTTGATCCATCAGGTTATGTTGAAATCTCCGCAGAAGATATTGATTTTGGTGGTTCTGCAAAAGAGAAATTGAACTGCACTTACAATGGTGAGCCGATGGAAATTGCTTTCAATGCGAAGTTTATAATTGATATACTCGGTCATCTTGATTCGGAGAAAGTTATGTTCAAATTTGGAAGCCCGACAAGAGCAGCCATTGTTCAACCATATGAGACCTCAGAAGATAAGGAAATTTTAATGCTTGTTATGCCGATGAGATTAAATGTTTAAATCAAATGATTTTGAAAACGATTGAGATAAAAAATTTTAGAAATCATATACACACTCAAATTGAGTTCTCTGAAAATTTAAATTTGATTGTCGGTGGAAACGCACAGGGAAAAACAAGCATACTTGAAGCGATCTCGTATCTTTGCCTGACAAAAAGTTTCAACGCAAGTTCTGATTCGTATGTTTTAAATTTTAATTCAAAATTTTTTGAAGTGCTTGGGAAATTTGAATTTGATAACGGTCATGAAGCGATAGTCAGAGTTAGTTTTGAAAATGGTCAAGGCAAAAAAATTTTTTTAAATAAAGAGCCAGTTGAAAAATTTTCCATCTTGATAAGCAAATTTCCAATTGTCATACTTTCACCACGGAGCAAAGAAACAGCGCAGGGTTCCCCAGAAGAGAGAAGAAAATTTTTTGATCTGACAATTGCTCAAGTAAGTTCAGTTTACACAGATGAACTTATTGACTACAAAAAAATTTTAAAGCAAAGAAATAAAATTTTAAACGCAATAGCAAACGACGAGATAAAATTTGAGCAAGGAATTGACCTGCTGGAAGTTTGGGACGAGACATTTGTAAATTATGCAAGCAGAATAATCTTGCGAAGGAAAAAATTTATAAGCGAATTTATCGGATTTTTTAAGAATGCTTATTCAAAGTTTAATGAGGTTGAAGAGCCAGAGATTGAGTATGTAACCCAGATTGATATAAAGAAAAGTGAGGATTTTGAGACATTAAAGGGAAATTTTAGAGAAATTTTGCTAAGGAGCAGAAACGAAGAGATAAAGCGAGGAATTACGCTCGTTGGTCCGCATAGAGATGAATTTGTTTTCAAAATTAACGGTCGTGAGTTGAGGCGTTTCGCTTCGCAAGGACAGGTTAAAACATTTCTTGTTGCTTTGACAATTGCGAAATTTTTTTATTTGAAAGAGAAAAAAATTGAAAAACCGATCATATTGCTTGACGATGTGTTTGCGGAACTTGACATTGAAAGAACCGAGAAATTGCTTTCAATTGTTGGAAATATCGGACAAAGTTTCATAACTGCGACTGATTCGGAGACAATTAAAAAGTTTGAAGAAAAATTCAAAGTGAAAAAATTTATTGTAAATTCAGGAGTTGTAAAAGATGCGTAGAAGAAAACCTGTTTCGCTTGGAGAGGTGCTGGATACTTTTCTAAAAAATCTCGGCGTTGAAAAAAAGGTAAAAGAAGGAATGGCTGTAAGTCGGTGGGCTGAAGTTGTAGGTCCATACATAGCAAAAGTTTCAATCGCTGAAAGAGTTGAAAATGGTGTTCTTTATGTGAAAGTTACAAATCCATCGTGGAAACATCATCTTTTTATGATGAGGCGAGAGATAATAAACAAGCTCAATGATTCGCTTAAAGCGGATGTAATTCGTGAAATTGTTTTTATTGATGCAGGTTATGATTTTAAAAACAAATGACGAAATTTGAAAAATGGGGAAAACGAAAGTAGCTAAAAAAACAAGCAAGGAAAAAGAAAAGGTTAAATCAACTTCAAAAGTCAAAAAAGAGACAAAACCTGAAAAAGAGAGCAAAAAGATAGAAGCCGAAAAAATTGAAAAAGTTCAAACCACACCATCAAATGGAGACGGTAGCGATTACACAGCCGAAGCAATTCATGTGTTAAAAGGTCTTGAAGCGGTTCGCAAAAGACCAGCAATGTATATTGGAGATGTCGGAGTTAGAGGGCTTCATCACCTTGTTTATGAAGTTGTGGATAATAGCATTGATGAGGCGCTTGCTGGTTTTTGTAAGAATATTGAAGTCACGATAAATAAAGATGGCTCAATAAGTGTGCTTGATGATGGGAGAGGAATTCCAGTTGATATTCATCCAGAGGAGAAAAAATCTGCGCTTGAAGTTGTGATGACCGTCTTGCACGCTGGTGGAAAATTTGATAAAAGAGTTTATAAGGTTTCAGGTGGATTGCACGGTGTCGGTGTTTCAGTTGTAAATGCTCTATCCGAATGGCTTGTAGCGGAAGTTTATAGAGATGGGAAAATTTACCGACAAAAATATGAGCGCGGTGTTCCTGTAACACCTGTTGAAGTGGTTGGGACAACAGACAAACGAGGAACGAAGATAACTTTTCTTCCGGATAAGCTCATTTTCAAGAACATAAAATTTGATTTTGAACGTCTTGCAGAAAGAATGAGAGAGCTTGCGTTTTTAAACCCTGATGTGACGATAACGCTTGAAGACAAAAGAACTGGACAAAAGGAAGTTTATCACTACGAAGGTGGAATAGTTGAATTTGTAAAGTATGTGAATTCAACAAAGAAGCCATTGCATAACGATGTAATTTACATAACTGGTGAAAAAGAAGGTGTTTATGTTGATGTTGGAATTCAATACACAGATGAATACACGGATACGATTTTATCTTATGTCAATGACATAAACACGATTGAAGGTGGAACGCATGTTAGCGGTTTTAAATCAGCTCTTACGAGGACGCTTAACACATACGCTCAAAAGAACAATCTTCTCAAATCAAAAATAGAATTAACGGGTGATGATTTCAGGGAAGGTCTTACTGCGATCATAAGCGTCAAAGTCCCAGAGCCACAATTTGAAGGTCAAACCAAGACAAAACTTGGCAATAGCGAAGTTAAGAGCATAGTTGAGTCAATTGTTGCTGATAAATTGATGGAATATCTTGAACAAAATCCATCAACAGCGAGAAAAATTCTTGAAAAGTGCATTCGCGCAGCTGAGGCAAGAGAAGCAGCGCGCAAAGCAAGAGAACTTGTCCGAAGGAAAAACGCTCTTGACTCTGGGGGTTTGCCCGGAAAACTTGCGGATTGTTCAATCAATGACCCAGAGCTTACGGAGATTTTCATAGTTGAAGGAGATTCCGCGGGTGGAAGCGCAAAACAAGCAAGGGACAGACAATTCCAAGCAATTTTGCCGATAAAAGGTAAAATTCTAAATGTTGAAAAGGCACGACTTCACAAAATACTTGAAAATCAGGAAATAAGAGCAATTGTTCAAGCACTTGGAACTGGAATCGGTGACGAGGACTTTGACCCGAATAAAGTTAGATACGGAAAGATAATTTTGATGTGTGATGCTGATGTTGACGGAAGCCATATAAGAACACTTCTTTTGACCTTCTTTTACAGATATATGAAGGAACTCATTGAAGCAGGTAGAGTTTACATTGCACAGCCACCGCTTTACAAAATAAAAAAGGGTAAGCTTGAATTTTACGCATACAGCGACGAAGAAAGGGATGAGATAATTGAGAGATTAAAACAGGAAAAAGAACAAGGAGAAATAACAATCACAAGATTTAAAGGTTTAGGTGAAATGAATCCAGAGCAACTTTGGGAGACAACGATGAATCCGGAAAAGAGAACATTGCTTCAAGTTACAATTGAAAACGCAGCTGAGGCGGATCGTATCTTCTCAATCCTTATGGGTTCTGATGTTGAACCGAGAAAAGAATTCATTGAAAAGAATGCTAAATTCGTGAGAAATCTTGATATTTGATTGAATTAAAAACAAATTTTTTGGAATGTTAAATGGCGACAGTTCAGGAGAAAATTCAGCCGGTTGAAATTGAAGAGGAGATAAAGTATTCCTACCTTGATTATGCGATGTCAGTAATTGTCTCGCGCGCACTTCCTGATGTAAGAGATGGTTTGAAGCCAGTTCAAAGGCGAGTTCTTTACACGATGTATGAGCTTGGACTTTTACACAATAGACCATATAAAAAGTGCGCAAGAATTGTCGGTGAAACTTTGGGTAAATACCACCCTCACGGTGATGCTGCTGTTTATGATACGCTTGTGCGACTTGCACAGGACTTCACAATGCGATATCCACTTGTTGATGGGCAAGGAAATTTCGGCTCAATCGATGGTGATTCACCAGCAGCGATGAGATACACAGAGGCAAGGTTATCAGCAATTGCGGAAGAGATGTTGCAGGACATAGAGAAAAACACGGTTGATTTTCGCCCAAACTTTGATGAAACATTAAAAGAACCGGAAGTCCTACCGACAATTCTTCCAAATTTACTCATCAATGGATCAAGTGGTATCGCGGTTGGTATGGCAACGAATATTCCACCGCATAATTTAAATGAAATTGTTGATGGCTTGATCGCACTTTTGAAAAATCCAGATTTACCTGTTGAAAAACTTATGAAATATGTCAAAGGACCTGACTTCCCAACCGGTGGGATTATAGTCGGACTTTCTGGAATTAAAGAAGCTTACACAACTGGAAGAGGCAGGATAATAGTCAGGGCAAAAGCTAACATTGAAAATTACAAAGGTCGTTCTAGAATTGTCATAACAGAAATACCTTATCAAGTAAACAAAGCGTCGCTAATTGAAAAAATAGCAGAGCTCGTTCAGAACAAAAAAATTGAAGACATATCTGACATAAGGGACGAATCGGACAAAGACGGAATGAGAATTGTAATTGAATTGAAGCGGGATGCACAGCCGGAGGTGATTTTAAACAATCTTTACAAGCATACTAACCTTCAATCAACTTTTGGGGTGATAATGCTTGCGCTTGTGAATGGGGTGCCGAAGATTTTGAATTTGAAAGAAATGATGATGGAGTTTATCAATTTCCGGCTCAATGTCATCGTCCGAAGAACCAAATTTGAACTTGATGATGCCGAGAAAAGAGCCCACATACTTGAAGGATATAAAATCGCACTTGACAACATTGATGAGATAGTTGAGCTCATAAAAAAATCAAAAGACCCTGAGACAGCAAAAACGAATTTGATGAAAAGATTTAAACTTTCAGAAATCCAGGCGAAAGCAATACTTGATATGAGATTGCAAAGATTAACAGGTCTTGAAAGAAGCAAAATTGAAACGGAATACAAAGAGACGATAAAGTTAATTGAGCGTTTAAAGAGCATTTTAAGAAGCAAAGAATTACAAAAAGAGTTGATAAAAGAAGAACTTCTCAAACTCAAAGAAAAATATGGAGACGAGAGGAGAACGCAGATAATTGAAGACGAAGAAGAATTTACGATTGAAGATTTGATAGCTGAAGAAGATGTCGTTATAACGATAACTCACAATGGTTTCATCAAGCGTTATCCTGTAAGTGGTTATCGTAGGCAAAATCGCGGTGGAAAAGGCATAACAGCAACAGCAACGAAAGAAGATGATTTCGTTGAGCATATGTTTGTTGCATCAACGCATCATTACATCATTTTCTTCACAGACAAAGGCAGAGCTTACTGGTTAAAGGTTCACGAGATACCCGAAGCTGGGAGAGCATCAAGAGGAAGATCAATTTCGCATCTTATAAATAAAGAACCGGATGAGAAGATAACCGCATTTGTAACGGTGAAAGAATTTAACGAGAAACTTTTCATCACGATGGTTACAAAAATGGGCTATGTTAAGAAAGTTCCACTTGAAGAGTTCTCAAATCCGCGAAGAATTGGAATAATTGCAATTAACCTAAATCGTGGCGACCGACTTGTTGACGCACGCTTGACAGATGGAACACAGGACTTAATCATCGGAACAAGGAAAGGAATGGCTATAAGATTTAACGAAAAAGACATAAGACCAATGGGGAGACAAGCAACCGGTGTTAGAGGAATTAAACTTGAAAAAGGTGATGAAGTCATCGGAATGATAGCAGTTAAAAGACCCGGAACAACAATTCTTGTTGTCACTGAAAAAGGTTTCGGGAAACGAAGTGAGCTTTCAGATTACAGAATTACGCACAGAGGTGGAAAAGGAATAATAACTGTGAAAGTGAATGAAAGAACTGGTGATATGGTGGCAATTAAAGAAGTCCTTGACAACGACGATATAATGATTGTGACAACGAAAGGTTATCTCATAAGGCATCATATCAAGGATATAAGAGTTATGGGAAGGCATGCCCAAGGCGTAAAACTTATAAAATTAAATCACGATGATTCAATTGCTTCTGTTGCAAGTGTTGTCGCAGAGGATGAAGAAGATTGATTTTTAAGTTGCAAGATTTTAATTTTATCTCGTGCTTTTAAAACTCCAAACAAAAATTAATTAAGGTGATGCGAAAGTGAAAAAGAACAGATGGAAAATAATTTTAATCCTGATCTCAATTGCTGGTGCACTGTGGTATCTTTATCCGACTTACAAAGACATCAACTATCAGAAGAAACTTTCACAACTTCGTGGAGAAGATAGCTTAAAATTTGTTCAGGAGCATATTGACGATATTCAAAAAGTAAAGCAAAAAAGGATAAAACTCGGACTTGACCTTCAGGGTGGAATGTATGTCTCGCTTGAAGTTGATATTGTGAAGATGCTTGATAATCTTGCGAAGAACAAAGATGAAACATTCAGACAAATACTTGCTGAGGTCAAAAAAGAAGCCGTTGCTTCGCAGGAGCCGGTGACATCAATTCTGTTGAGAAAATTTCAAGAGAGAGGGATAAGATTAAGCAGATACTACGGCGACATAAGACAAAGCGATGCTGAGATAATTTCCGAACTTGAAAAACAGGCACAAGATGCAATTGACAGAGCACTTGAAGTTATAAGAAACAGAGTTGACAAATACGGAGTTGCCGAGCCATCAATTCAAAAGCAAGGTGCAAATAGAATTGTAGTTGAATTGCCGGGAGTTAAAAATCGTGAAGAGGTAAGGCAATTATTACAGAGCACAGCAGTTCTTGAATTTAAACTTTTAAAGCCAGCCGACATTGCGATAAAAGTTATGCAATCAATTGACAATTATCTTGCCGGAAAAGAGATCAAAGACACTACAGATACAGCAAAAGTTGTCTCAAAAACTGACACGACAAAAACCATTGCAGAAGAACTTGGAGCGGATACAACCGCAGGTTTGAGCGAGTTTGAAAAATTTAAAAAAGAACATCCATTCTTTGCATATGTGAGAGTTGATGAAAGAACGGGGATAGGGTTTGTGATGGCAAGGGATAGAAGATATGTTGAATACTTGCTTTCACGACCCGATATACAAAATTTAATTCCGCCTGATTTTGAATTTGTTTGGTCTGCAAAGCCATTTACAGCACAGGATGGAAATCAATACTATAATCTTCTTGCGGTTAAAAAAGACCCCGAAATAACTGGAAAAGTTATAACCGAAGCAAGAGCAACGATTGATCCAAACAACAACGCTCCAATTGTTATAATGCGAATGAACAGCGAAGGAGCTCGTGAATGGGCAAGAATTACGGGAGCAAATATAAACAAACACATTGCAATTATACTTGATGGAACTGCTTATTCGTGGCCAGTTGTAAGGACGAAAATTATAGGCGGAAGCTCGCAAATTGAGGGGCTTGATTCCCCTGAGGAAGCAAAACTTCTTGAAGTTGTTTTAAAAGCAGGTGCTCTCCCAGCTCCGCTTGAAATAATTGAAGAAAGAACCGTTGGTCCATCGCTTGGTGAGGACTCAATTCAAAAAGGTCTTAAAGCTGGCTTGATTTCATTTCTCGTTATAACTTTGTTTATGATCCTGTATTATTCAACAGGTGGAATCGTCGCTGATTTTGCTCTTATACTTAACATTGCTTTCATCCTTGCAGTGCTTGCGGGATTTAACGCAACTCTTACATTGCCGGGCATAGCTGGAATAATTTTAACAATCGGCGTTGCGGTTGACGCGAACGTTCTTATTTACGAAAGAATTCGTGAGGAACTTGCGATTGGAAGAACTTTAAGATCAGCAATTGATGAAGGTTATTCAAAGGCGTTTAGCGCAATTTTTGACTCAAATATAACAACATTTTTGACAGGACTTATACTTTACAATTTTGGTTCGGGTCCGATTCAAGGTTTCGCTCTCACGCTTATGATTGGTATAATTGCAAACCTTTTCAGCGCAGTTTTCATCACGAAAGTGGTTTACGACATCGTCGCTGAAAAATATCCAGCTGTTGTCAAATTTGGTTAATTTCAAAAACAATTTTGCGAGGTTTAAAGATGAGATTTATTGGGAAAACAAATATAAAGTTCATTGAGAAAAGGAAAATTTGGTATGCTGTTTCAGCAACCATCATACTTATTGGATTGATTTCTTTAATTTTCCGTGGAATTCCGCTTGGGATTGATTTCCTCGGCGGAACGGAAGTTATAGTTCGCTTTGAAAAGCCAGTTCAAATTGGAGATGTAAGAAGCGCAATTGCTCAAATTGGTCTTGCTAAAAGTGAAATTAAAACCTATGGAACGCACAATGAAATTTTGATCCGAACATCAGAGCAGATGGAAGGGACAAAGATGGGTGAGATGATACTTGCAGCTTTACAGGAGAAGTTTAAAGACAACAAGATAACAATTTTAAACGAAGAAAAAGTCGGTCCAAGAATCGGCGCTGAATTAAGAAGAAAGGCATTTTACACTGTTGTTTTATCTTTGATAGTTATGCTTGCTTACATTGGTTTAAGATTTAAACCAATTTATGGAGTTGGCGCAGTTGTAGCCCTGTTTCACGATGTTTTAGTCACTCTTGGATTCTGCTCTATATTTAGTGCGGTTCCCTATTTAAACATTGAAATGAATCAAACTCTTCTGGCTGCGCTTCTTACACTCGTCGGTCTTTCGGTAAACGATACGGTCGTCGTCTTTGACAGAATAAGAGAGAATTTGAAACTTCACAAAGCAATGGATTTCATATCAATAGTCAACAAGAGCATAAACGAAACATTAAGCAGAACAATAATCACAAGCGGGACGGTCATCGCAGTTCTTGTCATTTTGCTATTTGTTGGGAGTGAAGTAACCCGTGGATTTGCATTTGCTTTAACAATTGGAATGATAACCGGAACTTACTCATCAATTTATGTTGCAAGCTCAATCGTTGTTGATTTTATGCTTGCAAGACAGCGAAAAGCCGAGAAAGAGAAACTTTTGAAGAAGCAACCCGTATCAGTTAAATAAAATTTGCCCCGCAAATAAAGCGGGGCTTTTTAAACTAAATCAAGGAGAAAATTTAAATGCGTCTTAAAACAAAATCAATTGATGATGTCGTTGTAATAGAAATCAGCGGTAATATGATGGGAGGTCCTGACTCGCAGAAATTTAGAGAGCTTCTGCATAAACTTGTCAAACAAGGGACTAAAAAAGTTGTCGTTGATGTGAAAAATGTTAAGTTTTTAAATAGTGCTGGACTTGGGACTTTGATAAGTGGCTTAACAACGATGAGAAACGCCGGGGGCGACCTCAAAATAGCAAATCCAACTGATAAAATTGAATCGCTTTTAATGATAACCCGCCTTATAAAAGTTTTTGACACTTATAATTCCGTTGAAGAAGCAATCGCAAGTTTTAAAAAGTCAGCAAAGAAAAAATAAACCATTTCAAAATGTTATTCAAAATTCCGGATGCTTCCGTTTGGGTTGTTCTCGGGGCTCAATGGGGTGATGAAGGTAAAGGTAAAATCGTTGACCTTATGAGCGAGGATGCGGATATAGTCGTCAGGTATCAAGGTGGTGCAAACGCCGGGCATACGGTTTCGTTTGATGGAAAAACTTATGTGTTGCATCTTCTCCCATCTGGAATTTTTCACGAAAATGTCGTCTGCGTAATCGGCAATGGAGTTGTCCTTGACCCTTTAGCATTGATTGAAGAAATTAACATAATAAAAAACGCTGGTGTCAATATAAACGGACGCCTTTTGATAAGCCACAATGCCCATCTGATAATGCCATATCATAAACTCCTTGATAAACTTTATGAACAAAGAGAAGAAAAAATTGGGACAACGGGAAAAGGTATAGGTCCAGCTTATGTGGACAAATACGCAAGAGTTGGAATCAAAGTCATTGACCTTCTTAACAAGGATACGCTTTGCAAAAAAATTAAAAAGAACATAGAATCAAAGAACGAAATCCTTGAAAAAATTTATCACACTGAAAAACTTGATGTTGAAAAAATCCTCAACGATTACCTTGACTTCGCAGAAAAGATAAGTGAATACATAACCGACACCGCCGTTTATTTAAACGAAGCCATAAAAAAGGGGAAGAAAATTCTTCTTGAAGGTGCTCAAGGCGCGCTCCTTGATGTTGATCACGGAACTTATCCTTATGTGACATCTTCAAATCCAACAGCCGGAGGTGCATCAACTGGTTCGGGAATTCCACCAACGAAAATAAACGGGATAATTGGAGTTATAAAGGCATACACAACAAGAGTTGGGGAAGGTCCATTTCCAACGGAATTAAAAAACGAAATTGGTAATTATCTGCGGGAAAGAGGTGGAGAATACGGCGCGACAACAGGAAGACCAAGAAGATGCGGTTGGCTTGATGTTGTGAGTTTAAAATACTCAATTATGATAAATGGAATTGAAAAACTTGCCTTAACAAAACTTGATGTCCTTGATGAACTTGACGAGATAAAAATTTGCACCGCATATAAAATTGACGGAAAAATAACTGAAAAATTCCCCACTGACCCTGACACTCTCTCAAAAGTTGAACCTGTTTATGAAACTTTCAAAGGTTGGAAAGAAAAAACTTCAAATGTAAATTCATACTGCGATTTGCCCGATGAAGCAAAAAAATTCATTGAAGCGATAGAATTATTCACAAACACAAAAATCACGATCATCTCCGTTGGAGCGGATAGAAAACAAACTATTTTTAAATGAAGCTCACCTCAAATGCTTAAAGCAACGAATATAAAAAGATTTCTGATCCTCATCGCCATTGCAAGCGCCCTTTCAATTTTGTATTACACAAATGTCATAGTCAAAAATCTTGAATTAAGAGAAAGGCAAATTGCAAATCTTTATGCTAAATCAATTGAATACATCGCAACTTCTCCGGGGACTTCGGAATTTACATTTATATTTGACCAAATCATCCTCGCAATTGATTTCCCAGTGGTCGTAACGGACAGAGATAGAAATCCGTTATTTTACAGAAACATTGAAATTGACACGACATTACCTCAAAAGCAAAGGGAGAAAATTTTGCGGAAGGAAATAGAGAAGATGGAAAAGACATTTGAGCCGATAAAGATAACCTATGCTGACACATTGATTTTAAATTATGTTTTTTACGGCAATTCAAAGCTTGTTGAGCAGTTGAAAATTTTGCCGTATGTTATTCTCTTTGCAGGTGGGCTTTTCATTTTGATTGGTTATTTAAGTTTTAGCTACATAAAAAAGACAGAGCAAAGCAACATATGGGTTGGGCTTGCTCGTGAAACAGCGCATCAGCTCGGGACACCGCTTTCAAGTATGTTCGGATGGCTTGAGATTTTAAGAGCAAGAATTGACAACGGTGAAGACATCACAGATGTAATTCACGAAATTGAGAACGACCTGAATAAACTTAACAAAATAACGCAGAGATTTTCAAAGATCGGCTCAAAACCTGAATTCGTTGAAGAAAAAGTTGCAAATATCATAAATTCCGTCGTCAGATATTTTGAAAAACGAATTCCTCAAACTGGAAAAAAGATAACCATAACAATAAAAGGCGACACGGAAGCGAAAGCATTTGTAAATCCCGAACTTTTTGAATGGGTGATTGAAAACCTACTTAAAAATGCACTTGATGCGATTGAAAACAGCGAAGGTAAAATTGAATTCAAAATCCAACAGAAAAAAGATCAAGTCATCGTTGATGTAATTGACACAGGCAAAGGAATAAATATGAAATATCGCAAGGACATTTTTAGACCTGGCTACACGACGAAAAAACGAGGTTGGGGACTTGGTTTAAGTTTGTCAAAAAGAATTATTGAGGTTTATCACAAAGGCAAACTCTTCCTAAAAGAAAGTAAAATCGGCAAAGGTTCAACTTTCAGAATCGTCTTGAGGAAAAAAGTATGAAATACGAAAAGATAAAATCAAAAATTGATGAGATAATTTCCGAACGAGATTTTTTGAGGCGACTTTTATATGCTGGTTTGAACTTGCTTCTTTTGAGAGCATGGTATGTTAAAGACGAGGTCAAAAACTTTTTTAAATCAAAAAATGAAAACGAAAAAATAAAAGTTCTTGACGCTGGTTGCGGTTTCGGACAATACTCATATTTTATCGCAAAAAAATTCAAAAATTCGGAGGTTCTCGGAATTGATATAAACGAGCAAAGAATCAACGACTGTGAAAAATTTGCGAGAAGAAAGAAAATTGAAAATTTAAAATTTGAACTTGCTGACTTAACAAAATTAGAACAAACCGAAAAATTTGATCTCATACTTGCAATTGATGTTATGGAACACATTGAAGATGATGTGAAAGTTTTTGAAAACTTTTTTAAAGCATTGAAACGAGGTGGTTTTTTAATCATAAGCACGCCTTCAAATTTAGGTGGCTCGGATGTCCATTCAGATGAAGATGAAAGTTTTATTGAAGAACATGTGAGAACAGGATACAGCGTTGAAGAGATAAAATTAAAACTTGAAAATTCTGGCTTCAAAAATGTAAATGTGAGATATACCTACGGTAGATGGGGGCAATTGTCTTGGAAGTTGATGATGAAATTTCCAGTTATGATGCTTGGCAAAAGTTTCGCATTTGCGATGCTTCTTCCACTTTACTATCTTCTTGTTTCAATCCCCGGAATTTTTCTAATGTGGCTTGATAAAAAAGTTAGAAACGAAATCGGAACTGGTTTAATTATAACCGCAAGAAAGTAAAAGATTAAGTCCTACCGAATCTTTTGTCAAGTTCTTCAATTGAAATTTTTATGATGATCGGTCTTCCATGCGGGCAAACATAAGGATTGCGTGTGAGGAAGAGTTGATCAATCAAAACTTGAATTTCTTCAGGCGTTAATTTATCCCCCGCTTTAATTGCTGTTTTACAGGCAAACGCCTTTGCGAGATTTTCCCGTGGTGTTAATTCTGGATCAGTGTTTGAATTTTCTTTGTAAAGGTCAATTATCTCCTGCAAAATTTTCTTTTCAGCTCCCTGCTTAACCTCTGGTGGAACTCCGTAGAGTATAACTGTATTTTTTCCAAAAATCCTTAAATCAAATCCAAGGTTTTCAAGATAATCTTTTAACTCCTTAACGATAGCCATATCTGCGGGCGTAAGCTCAATGGTCTGCGGAAACAACAATTGCTGTGTGAATGGAGAGTTTGAATTTAAACTATCAAGCGCTCTCTCGTAAAGAATTCGCTCGTGTGCGACATGTTGATCAATTATCATCAAACCCGTCTTTATCTGCGCTATTATGTATTTATTGTGAACCTGCATAAATGTGATGCTTTCATCGGATTTCTCCTCCTGTGCCGTGATGATCGCACTTTCAATCTCTCTTGAAATTTTTTCAACTTTCTTCACATCAAGTTCTGTCCCTGTCTTCGCTTCAGGAAATGATGAAGTTATTAGTTCAAGCGAATACTGTTGCTCTTTTTGAATTTTTTCTTTCATCGGCTCGGTTAGAGTAATCAATCTGTGCTTTATCTCGGAAAGATTCGTTGACGGTTGAATTTTTATCTCTCCCGTTGACTCAAGCGTAAGTTCAGGGATGAGATTAAATTGCGAAAGCGAATGCTTTACAACTGCACGAACGAAATTGTAAACTCCGGATTCATCTTCAAACTTAACTTCAAGCTTTGACGGATGAACATTTACATCAACATGTCTCGGGTCAATTTCAAGCATAAGAATAAATGATGGGAAACTTCCTTTATCAATCAAATGCTCATAAGCGTTATACACAGCGTGATTTATTGAACGATTGACGATATAACGACGGTTGAGGAAAATAAATTGATCTGATTTTGTCTTTCGTGAAAATTCTGGCTTGCTTGTGTATCCGTATATGCTTATATATTCAGTTTTTTCCTTTACAGGTATGAGAGTTTCAAAAAATTTTTCTCCGAAAACTTGTTTTATCCTTGTTTCAAAATCACAAGCTTCAAATTTTGCTATTTGCTCGTCATCGCTTATAAATTCAAACGATATCTCCGGATATGCAAGCGCAAATCTAATAAATGCTTCATAAGCATGTTTGAATTCCGTGTGATTGCTTTTGAGAAAATTTCGCCTTGCTGGAGTGTTGAAGAAAAGATTTTTGACAGAAATTGATGTCCCGGGCGGATGTGAAGTTTTTGAAACTTCAATTAATTTGCCACCCTCAATCTTAACAAGTGTTGCAAGTTCTTCATCTGCCGTTCTCGTCTTCATCTCAACTTGTGAAACTGCTGCGATTGATGCAAGTGCTTCTCCTCTGAAACCAAGCGTCTTTATATTTTCAAGGTCTTCATACGTTTGAATTTTGCTCGTTGCGTGTCTTTCAAATGCAATAACAGCGTCATCTTCGCTCATCCCACATCCATCGTCAATCACCTGAATTAATGTTTTCCCAGCATCTTTCAAAATTACTGTTATGTTTTTTGCGCCCGCATCAATTGAATTTTCAACTAACTCTTTAACGACGGATTCAGGTCGTTGAATTACTTCCCCAGCTGCAATTTTGCTTGCTATCTCCTCGGGTAAAATTTTTATCCTTCCCATTTTCAGAAATTTTAAATTTTTCACTCAAATTTCATCACGACCTTAAAAACTCCAAAATTACAAAACACCAGCTAGCACAAGATAAAGATAAAAAACAATTGCAATAGCAATCAACCACAAAATCAAAGACCTTTTCTTTCTCTCCGAAATCCCGACTCTTTCAATTTTCAACCTATGCCTGATCCTTTCTCTTCTTTTCAATTCTTCATCCTTGCTCGGGTCATAATAGCGCGGGATGTATTCAAAGCGAAGATGTTGTGATTTTTTGAAAAACATGGCATTAAAATAATTTTTTTACTCCAAGCCCCGGTTCATCCGGGAGAATTAATTTTCCATTTTTAACTTTAACACCTTCAAAAGGATCATTTGTTATCAAAAGATTTCCATCAAGGTCAGCGTAATCAACAAGCGGTGAAATCTGAGCTCCCGCTGTAATTCCAACTGACGATTCAATCATACAGCCAAGCATAACTTTCATATTCATCGCCCTTGCTGTGTTTATCATCTTTATCGCCTCTCTTATCCCAGTGCATTTCATAAGTTTTATGTTAATTCCATCATACGCCTTTCCTAAATTTGGAACATCCCAAAGACGAACACAGTTCTCATCAGCAATTATCGGAATATCAACTTTATCTCTAACCCATGCGACAGAGTCAAGGTCATCAGCTGGCATCGGCTGTTCAACAAATTCAACCCCTTGATCTTGAAGCCACTTTATCTTCTCAAGCGCAATCTCTTTTGTCTTCCACCCTTCGTTCGCATCAACACGAATTTTTTTATCCGTCATCTTTCGTATCGTTTTAATGATTTCTTCATCATTTTCAAGACCAAGCTTAACTTTTAAAATCGGATATTCTTCGGCTTCTTCAACTTTTCTTTCAATAACTTCTGGCTCATCAATTCCAATTGTAAATGAAGTCACAGGCGTTTTCTCTTTATTCAACCCAAAAATTTTGTAAAGTGGAACATTCAAAATTTTTCCAATGAGATCGTGCAATGCGATGTCAATCCCTGCTTTTGCGGATGTATTCCCTGGCTGAATTGAATCAACATAATTCAAGATATCTTCAATTTGAAACGGATCATCAAACTTTGAAAGGTCAACGCTTTTTAAAAAATTTTGCACCGTCTCAATGCTTTCACCATATCTTGGTGAAGGCGAAGCTTCACCATAGCCAACGATTCCATCGTGTTCAATTTCAATCAAAACAACCCAATTTGATGTTCTAACTCCACGTGTTATTTTAAATGGATGTTTCAATTTCAGCTCAAATGTGCGGTATTTAAGTAGCATAACTTTGTGGAATTTTATTTAAAAAATGTCACAATCGCAACGGTTATCAAGAGCAAAGCAAAAAGTTTTTTCAAAATTTTGGATTTTGTTCTATAAGATGCGTGTGCACCAAATCTGCTTGTTATCACTGAACCAAGTAAAATTGGAATTCCAGCGGTATAATCAACAAATCCGATTGTTCCAAGCTCGCTAAGTTCAGGTTTTCCAAGACCGTTGATTATATAGCCAAGTGTCCCAAACAACGAAGTCAAGACAATTATTGAGCTTGATGTCCCAATTGCCCTTTTTATCGGAATTTTCATTAAGTTATTCATCACTGGAACGAGCAAAATTCCACCGCCAACGCCTGCAAAAATTGAGATTATCCCAGCGATAAATCCCCAGAAAAATGCAGAAACTGGATTCACATTGCTTTTGTAATCTGTTAAGTCATCAACATCTATTTCCGAATTTCCAAGAAAAAGCATTCTCAAACCCGCAAGAATTATAACAACGACTATAAATATCTTTATAAAACTTCCAGACACAGAAGAAGCAATTTTGCTCCCGAAAAGAGCCGATATAACCGAAGCAGTTCCCATCGTAATTGTAAGTTTCCATTCAACATTTTTGTTCTCATACTGTTTCAATGTGCTTGATATTGATGTGAAAACAATTGTGAATAAACTTGTTGCAACTGCAATTTTTGGTATCAAATCTGGTGAGATTCCAATTCCATCGTAATAATACATCAAAATTAACACAAGGATTATTCCCCCACCGATTCCAAAAAAACCTGCTAAAAAACCAGCAAAAAGTCCAGAGACGAATAAAAGTAAAATTTTCCAGATTATCATTTCAATCCAAGAAGTGAGTTATAAATTTTTTTCTCCTTCAAAATTGAGACAGCACTTTTGACCTGTTCATCGTATTTTATCGCCCACGCTATAACTTCATCCTCATATTTGTATCTTGAAAGAATCTCACGCATAAGTTCCTTCTCAATTTCATCACGATAAAGTTTGAAGTAGTCAATCTTTTGATTTTTGATTCTGTTAAGTGTTAATTCAACATCATAAACAAAGCCGTTGCTATACTTTTGCTTCTTTGCGTATTCAATTGCTTTTTCAAGATTTATCTCAAAACTATCCTTGAAAACAAAATTATTTTTCATAACAAATTCTTTGAACTCGCTAAAAATCTGATCCGTGATTTTAAAATCATCTGACAGAGTTTGATTTTTCGCAGAGAAAAGATTTGCAAATTTAAAAAACATTCTGTTTCTTACGAGCGCTTCAACGAAATCGCTTCTTTTTTCACTCTCAACAACTGTGTCCGGAGTTATTCCACCTTCCGCATAAACCGTTCGCCCAAGTTTTGTTTTAAAAACTTTTTTCTCAGAATCCGGCTTTGAGATAAATACACCATCTGGCTTGTGGAAATAATCAATCTCCTGTATACAGCGACCGCTCGGTGTGTAATACTTTGCAGTCGTCATTTTAAGAAAAGTGTTGTATGAAAGATAACTTATCGTTTGGACAAGTCCTTTTCCAAAAGTTCTCGTCCCGAGTATAATCCCACGATCAAGGTCTTGAATTGCGCCAGCAACAATTTCACTTGCACTTGCGCTTGAATTATTCACAATTACACAAAGTGGAACATCTGGAAGTAATGGTTTTTCCGTTGAATAATAATTTCTCACAGCATCCGGTTTTCGTCCTTTTGTTGAAACAACCAAACTTCCCTCGGGAATGAATTTTTCAACTACATCAACAGCTGCATCAAGTAATCCACCCGGATTATCCCGCAAATCAAGTATGAAGCCATTTATCTGACCTTTTGATTGAAGATTTTTTATCGCTTTTCTAAGTTCTTCACCCGCATTTCTTGAAAATCTCTCAAGTTTCACATAAGCAATCCCATCCTCAATGAAATCGTAATAAGTTATATTTTTGACTTCAACTTCTTCCCTGTTAAGTTCAAAAACAAGTGGATGTCCAACCCCTTCCCTTAAAATTTTAAGTTTGATCGTCGTTCCCGGTTTCCCAACCATCAAAGTTCTTACCTCATCAAGTGATTTATCTTTCACCTGCACACTGTCAATTTGAACTATAACATCTCCGACTTTTATTCCGGCTTTATCAGCAGGATAACTCTTTGAAACTTTAATAACAAATATCGCTGTGTCAAATTTTGAGATTGAAACCCCAATTCCTCCATATTTTCCAGTAGTTAATGCGTCAACCTCTTCGCTGTGCTTTTCATCTATGAAAACAGTGTATGGGTCAAGCTCGCTTAACATTCCCTTTATCCCTGCTCTCATAAATTTTTCAGGGTCAACCTCATCAACATAATTCAAGATCACCTCTTTATAAATTTTCCCCAGAATCTCAAAACTTTTGTTCATCTTGAAAAACAGATCATCGCCACGACTCTGGAAAAATTCAATTCTAAAAAACGCAAGAATGACAAAAAATGCAAAGCTGAAAAATAAAATTTTTCTTTTCATCTCACCTGCAATTTTAATTTTTCAAAAACGATTGACCAAATTTTTTCGCTTATCTCATCAATTCCCATCGTCCCATCTATGACGACAAATCTTTCGCTCATCTTTGCAATTTCAAGATAACCTCGTCTTACTCTCTCATAAAATTCAACTCCGGAGCTTTCCATTCTATCTGTGCTGTTCTTAACACCACCTGTTTCAATCACCTTGCTTTTTCTCCTGTAAATTTCATCAACAGGTATATCAATCAAAAAAGTGACATCTGGGACAAGCCCCGACGAAGCAAGCTCATTTATAACCTTGATTTTTTCAATATCAATTCCCCGCCCATAACCTTGATAAGCAAGCGTTGAATCATAAAATCTATCGCAGATGACGATTTTTCCACTGTTAAGAGCTGGCAATATGATTTCTTTTACAAGTTGCGCTCGGCTTGCGGAGAAGAGAAACAATTCCGTGATTGAATCCATTTCAAGATTTCTCAGATCAAGCAAAATATCTCTTATCATCTCAGATATTTTTGTTCCGCCCGGCTCTCTTACAAAAACGACATCATAACCAAGGTCTTTCAATCTTTTGATCAAAATCTCTGCCTGCGTCGTTTTTCCGCAGAGATCAACACCTTCAAAAGTTATGAGCATTTTAAATTGATTTCTAAATTTTACTTCAAAACAATTTCTTTACGCTTCTCGGCTGACTTATAAATTGCATCAACGATTTTGTTTCTGTAAAGTGCATCTTTTGCGCTTGAAATAAGAGGATGAAGACCTTTCACAGCTCCGATGAAATGTTTAAGTTCATTCTCATATGACTTCCAGTAAAGAACTTCTGGCTTGTCCATTTTTTCAGGTGCAAGATTTATAAGTTTCCCCTGTATATCTTTGTAAATTCTAAACGGATTTAATTCGCCCGTTCCTTCTGTTCCAAAGATGTGAAGATAAAAAATTGGGTTTTCAAATTCATAAGACCAGCTTACATCGATGAAAAGAGTTGAATCATTCTTGAACTTCACAAAAACAATTGCGCTATCTTCAACTTGTTTGGTCTGATGTTTATAGCAAATTGCGTTTACGCTTCTTACTTCTGGATAACCAGCCATCCACAGAGCAAGATCAAGGATGCTTATCCCGAGGTCAAGCATAACCCCACCGCCTGCTTTATCCTTCATCAAAACCCATTTTTTGTCATTGGGTCTTTTAAACCATCCAGCTTTCACATAAAAAACAGAGCCAAGTTCTCCCTGTTCAATAAAACCCTTCATCAGCATACAATCAGGTCTAAATCTTAAATTCATTCCAACCATAACCTTGCGTTGTTTCTCTTCAATAACTTTAACCACACTTTCAGCTTCTTTATAACTCCGTGCCAAAGGTCTTTCAACGAAGACATCTTTTCCTGATGAGACGCCAGCGATAACCATCTCAGCGTGCAAATTTGTCGGTGTTAACACTTCAACAGCTTCAATTTCATCAACTTCATAAAGCATTTTTTCATAATCGGTGTAAAAGTAAGGGACATTGTATTTTTCAGCGAGCATTTTCGCCTTTGTCTTATCCGTATCGCATACCGCAAGAATTTGAACATTTTCAAGTTTTGACAGAATTGGAAGATGAACTCCCTGCGCAATTCCACCAAGTCCAATTATCCCAAGTTTAACTTTCTCCATTTTGCAGATTTATTTTTGATTTTTATCTATTGCCACCCTTTCAAATGTTAATTTTTCAAATCTAAATGTTTCAAGAATCTTTTGAGCAATCCCATCAGCATCAAGTTTAAGCATTCGCCAAAGTTCTGGCTGTGTCCCGTGCTCAATGAATTCATCGGGCAAACCGTGAATTAAAAATTCAACATTCTTCACACCTTTTGAAACCGCATATTCAACAACAGCACTTCCAAATCCGCCACGAATTGTATTCTCTTCAACTGTTACAACTTTATCAAACCTTTGGAAAATTTGATCAAGTAAGTTTTCATCAAGTGGTTTAACAAATCTCATATTCACAACCATTGCATCAATCCCGTATTCAGCAAGTTTTTCAGATGCCTTTAAACTTGGATAAACCATATTTCCAATTGCAAGTATCGCAAGATCTTTCCCTTCTTTCAAAATTTCTGCTTTTCCAATTTCAATATAATCAAAGTCATCTTTAAGCGGAACACCAACCCCACTTCCACGCGGATACCTTATGGCAACTGGTCCTTTATTATAAATCGTTGCTGTGTAAAGCATATCCCTTAATTCGCTTTCATCTTTTGGAGCCATTATCACCATTCCAGGTATAAGTCGCAAATAACTTAAATCAAATGCGCCATGATGCGTTGGTCCATCCGCTCCAACAAGACCAGCTCTGTCAATTGCAAACACAACATGCAAATGCTGAAGCGCAACATCGTGAATTATCTGATCAAAAGCTCTTTGCAAAAATGTTGAATAAATTGCACAGATTGGAATGTATCCCTGTGTCGCAAGCCCAGCTGCAAATGTCACAGCGTGTTGCTCTGCTATTCCAACATCAAAAAATCTCTCTGGAATTTCCCTCTGTAAAATGTTAAGTCCCGTGCCTTCTGGCATCGCTGCGGTTATCCCGACTATTCTTTTATTTTGTTTCGCAAGTTGAACAACTGTCTCTCCGAAAACTTTTGTATAACTTGGTGGTTGTGGTTTATCGCTCTTATACATTTTACCTGTGACTTTATCAAAAGGAGTCACACCGTGATATTTCTGTTCGTCTTCTTCTGCAGGTTTATAACCTTTGCCTTTTTGAGTTATAACATGAAGCAAAATTGGACCGTTGAGATTCTTTATCTCGCTCAAAATTTTGATAAGTTTTGCGATATTGTGTCCATTTACAGGACCAAAATATCTAAATCCAAGCGCCTCAAAAAGCATCCCCGGAGTTATTATCGCTTTCACACCACCTTCAACACGAGCTGCAAGTTTTCTAATTCTATCCCCCATCCCATCAAGCTGTCCAGTTAAATCCCAGATAAAAGATTTCAACTTGTTATATTGCTCGCTTGCAATTAACTCTGTAAAATACTTTGAAACCGCCCAAACATTTGGAGAAATTGACATATTGTTATCGTTTAAAATCACAATCAAATTTTTTCTTAACATTCCTGCATTGTTCATTGCTTCATAAGCAAGCCCCGCAGTCATCGCACCATCGCCGATTATTGCGACAACTTTATAATCTTCACCGTCAAAATCGCGAGCAGTTGCTATTCCTAAAGCAGCTGAAATTGAAGTTGAGGCATGCCCTGCACCGAAAACATCGTAAATGCTTTCGCTTCTTTTTAGAAATCCACTTATACCGCGAAATTGTCTTATCGTATGGAAAACATCTCTTCGTCCAGTTATTATCTTATGCACATAACCTTGATGACCTGTGTCCCATATAATTTTGTCTCTTGGAGCGTTAAAGACATAATGAACTGCAAGCGTTAACTCAACGACACCTAAACTTGCCCCAAGATGTCCACCAACCTTTGAAATAACATCTATGATGAATTCTCTTATCTCACCGGCGAGAACTTCAAGCTCCTGAACACTTAATTGCTTTAAATCATCGGGAGAATTTACTTTCGGCAAGATTTGAAGTTTTAACTCGGGTTGGGAATTTTTTATTTCCATAACTTCACCACCTTTAAATTTTGTTGTTAAAGTCATCAAAATCAAGCAATGTAAAGCCCTGATTTTCGTCCTTTACTATTTTCTTTATTCTCAACTCCGCCTGTGTTAATTTTTCAATACAGTATTTTGAGAGTTTCACACCGCGCTCATACATTTCAATTGCCTCTTCAAGCGTCACTTGACCTGTTTCAAGTTTATCAACTATGTTTTGAAGCTCGCGAAGTGCCTGTTCAAATGTGAGTTCCTGAATTTCTGTTGTTTCATTTTTCTTCGCCATATCCTTTTACCACCCCTTTTATTGTTCCATCTGCAAGTTTTATTTTAAATTCATCGTTTAATTGAAGTTCGTCTTTGCTATGGATTATTTTTCCATTTTTATAAACTATGGCATAACCTCGTTTCAAAGCAAGTTCTGGATTTACTGACTCAAAACGCTTCAACCACTGCTCAAAATTACTTTTTATAAGTTCAAATCTATGATACATCGCCACATCAAGAGCTCGTGTTAACTCATCAACTCTCATCGTATATTGCCTGAGCCAATCAAGCGGTCTATTAAAAGAATAACTTTTCACAAGATGTTGAACTTCTTTTTTGCTGTTTTTTATTTTATCAACCACAAGTTGATGAATAGTATACCAAATATTCTGGATATTTTCAAGCACATCATCGCGATTTTTTACTACAAGTTCAGCAGCAGCTGATGGAGTTGGCGCTCTCAAATCCGCAACGAAATCACTTATGCTATAATCAATCTCGTGTCCAACTGCGCTTATTATCGGAATTTTTGATTCAAATATAGCCCTTGCGACAATTTCCTCATTAAAAGCCCAAAGGTCTTCAATTGAACCACCACCTCTTCCAACGATTATAACATCAACTTTTCCATAAAAATTGAAATCACGAATTGCTTGTGCGATTTCCTCCGCTGCTCCTTCGCCTTGAACTTTGACAGGATAAAGTATAAGCTCAACCGCTGGAAAACGACGCGAAATAATGTTGATCATATCTCTTATCGCTGCTCCCGTCGGACTTGTCACGATTCCAATTCTTGTTGGATATTCAGGGATTGGCTTTTTATATTTTGCATCAAATAAACCTTCGGCTGCGAGTTTTTGCTTTAACATCTCAAACTTTATCTGCAATTCCCCTATCCCGAGCGGTTCAATGAAATCAACTATTATTTTGTATTCACCGCGCGGTTCGTAAATTTCAATTTTTCCGTGGACGAGGACTTTATCCCCATCTTTATAAGTGTAATTTTTCAAAAGGACATCGGCATATCTTTTCCAGATTGCTGCGTTTATTGAAGCATATTCATCTTTAAGCGTAAAATAAACATGTCCTGATGTATGAATTTTGTAATTTGAAATCTCGCCCTGAAGCCATATATCCTGAAAATTCGGCTCAACAAATTTTTTAATCTCATAAGTTAGCTCTGAAACCGTCAAAATTTTTTCCTTTGATATCAGCGGATAAAAGTTATACATAGCCCGAGGTTTTGCTCTGGTTTTTGAAAAAATTTAAAGAAAAAATCAGAACTAAAAAAATTGTTTTTTCAGCTTGCTTTTTTTAATTTTTCTCAACACCAGAGGTTGCGTAAATTCTTCTGGCAAAGTTAAAAACAAAATTTTAAAAAGATATGGCACCGGATGTTTATATTGAAAATCTTTCCGAGCATGTAGGAAAGGAAGTCAAAATCTATGGCTGGGTTTATAACAAAAGATCAAGTGGTAAAATTCGTTTTGTGCTTGTCCGCGATGGAACAGGAATTTTACAATGCGTGATGGTAAAAGGAGAAACCCCAGATGAAGTTTTTGATAAATACGATCTTCTCACGCAGGAGACATCTTTGATTGTAACTGGAATTGTAAATGAGGATAAAAGAGCACCCGGCGGTTACGAACTTCACATAAAAGATATTCAAATAATTCACATCGCACAGGATTACCCGATAACTCCGAAAGAACATGGGATTGACTTTTTGATGGATCATCGTCACCTTTGGCTTCGTTCAAGAAGACCAAATGCAATTTTAAGGATAAGACATCGGCTTGTGAAAGCAATTCGCGATTTCTTTGACTCAAAAGGATTTGTCCTAATTGATGCCCCAATTCTAACACCAGCAGCGTGCGAAGGAACTACAACACTTTTTGAGACGGATTATTTTGACCTCGGGAAAGCGTATCTGTCGCAATCTGGTCAGCTCTATGTTGAAGCAGCAGCAATGGCGTTTGGAAAAGTTTATTGCTTTGGTCCTACATTTAGAGCTGAAAAATCAAAAACAAGAAGACACTTAACCGAATTCTGGATGGTTGAACCAGAAGTTGCTTTTTATGAACTTGAAGATATAATGAATCTTGCAGAGGAATTTGTTGAATACATTGTTGCAAGAGTTCTTGAAACGAGCAAAAAAGAATTTGAAGTTCTTGAACGAAACACCGAGCCACTTGAAAAAATAAAAAGACCTTTCCCGAGAATTTCATATAACGAAGCGGTTGAAATTTTAAGAAAGAATGGCGTTGATTTCCAATGGGGAAACGATTTTGGAAATACAGATGAAACGATAATTTCTCAACAGTTTGAAAAACCTGTCATGGTCCATCATTACCCAGCCGCTGTTAAAGCATTTTATATGAAACGAGATCCAAACGATGAAACTTATGCTCTTGCTTTTGATATGCTCGCTCCGGAAGGATATGGTGAAATTATCGGCGGAAGCCAAAGGGAAGATGATTATGACACACTGCTCAAAAGAATAAAAGAACATAATCTCCCTGTTGAAGCATTTGACTGGTATCTTGATTTGAGAAAATATGGAAGTGTTCCGCACTCTGGATTTGGTTTAGGCGTTGAGAGAACGCTTGCTTGGATTTGCGGACTTGACCACGTGAGAGAAACAATTCCATTCCCAAGAATGATTTATAGAATAAAACCGTAAAGAAAAATGCTTCAAGTTCAAAATCTTAAAAAGACATTCTCAAATGTTGTTGCGGTAGATGGAATTTCATTTGAGGTAAAACAAGGGCAAATTTTTGGACTTCTTGGTCCAAACGGCGCTGGAAAAACTACGACAATCAGAATGATACTTGACATAATCAAACCAGATTCTGGGACAATTAAATTTGATGGAAAAGAAATTAACGATGAAATCAAAAGCAAAATTGGTTATCTTCCAGAAGAACGTGGACTTTACAGAAAAACTCGCGTACTTGAAACGATACTTTATTTTGCAGAGTTAAAGGGCATGGATAGAAAAATTGCAACTGAACGAGCTAAATTATGGCTCAAAAAATTTGAACTTGAAAACAGAGCAAATAGCAAAATTGAGGAACTCTCAAAAGGAAATCAGCAAAAAGTTCAAATAATAATTTCAATTCTTCACGATCCAGAGCTAATCATACTTGATGAGCCATTTGCAGGGCTTGACCCCGTGAATCAAGAACTTTTAAAAGAGATATTGCTTGAGTTGAAAGAGCAAAATAAAGCGATAATCTTTTCAACGCATCAAATGGATCAAGTTGAAAAACTTTGTGATGAAATTTGCCTCATCAACAAAGGCAAACCTGTGCTTTCAGGTCCTCTTTCAGAAGTGAAAAGAAAATTTGGAAGAAACACGATACATATAGAATTTGAAGGCGATGGTGAAAAACTCAAAAATCTTGAAAAAGTCAAGAAAATTGACCTTTATCCAAATTATGCTGAAATAACTCTTGAAGATGACATCAGCCCGAGTGAAATTTTGAAATTGATCGCTGAAAAAATTGACATTAAAAAATTTGAAATAAAAGAACCATCTTTGCATTCAATTTTCATTGATGTCGTAAGTGGTGGTTCTGTGTAAAAAATTCTCGCCTATAAATCGCAAATTTGTAAAAATTTGCTTTTTTGGCTAAATTTAAAAGCGATGTTTTTAAGCAAATTAAAACTGGCAAAAACAAAATAAGGGGTGATAGATTATGAGCAACACATTGAAAACTGTATTTTTAATGACATTAATGATGGTTCTTCTGCTTGCAGTAGGAAGCGCAATTGGCGGAAGATCAGGACTTGTTATAGCATTTGTGTTCTCGCTTTTGATGAACTTTTTTGCATATTGGTTTTCAGATAAAATTGTGCTTGCAATGTATGGTGCAAAACAGGTAACAGAAGCCGAAGCCCCGAAATTGCACGCAATAGTAAGACGACTTGCAACACGTGCTGGTCTTCCGATGCCGAAAGTTTATATCATACCGAGCTTAACTCCAAACGCATTTGCAACAGGAAGAAATCCACAAAACGCAGCCGTTGCAGTTACAGAGGGAATCTTGCGTCTCCTTGACGAAGATGAACTTGAAGGAGTTCTTGGGCACGAGCTTGCCCATGTCAAGCATAGAGATATTTTAACTGCAACCATAGTTGCAACAATGGTTGGAGCAATTACATTTCTTGCTCGTATGGCACAATGGTCTCTTTTCTTTTTTGGTGGTTCAAGGGATAGAGAAAACAACACAAGCTGGATAGCCGAACTTGTCTTAATTATTGTTGCACCAATTGCTGCGGTTTTAATTCAACTTGCCATTTCAAGGGCTCGTGAATTCGCAGCAGATGAAGGTGGAGCAAAAATATCAGGTAAGCCACTTGCACTTGCAAGTGCTTTGAGAAAGCTTGAACGAGGGGTTGAAGCCATACCAATGGAAGCAAGACCTGAAACAGCACATATGTTTATCGTAAATCCTCTGCGTGGCGATGGAATTATGAAACTTTTTTCAACACATCCACCTATAAAAGAAAGAATTGAACGGCTTGAAAAATTAGCTCGCCAAATGGGAGTTTACTACTAAAATTTTTTAGCAATTCATGATATCGGAGCTAAAAGACAAAATATCGCAAGTTTTTGACGAGAAACAGGCAAATGTTTTGCTTGAGATCGTAGCATTAGTTTATGAGCAAGTGCTTAAGGCGATGGATTTAACCGAGGTTAAGAATGTGATAAAAGAACTTGCTGAGGCACAGAAAAGAACCGAGGAATCTCTGGAAACATTTAAAAGAGAAACAACCGAAAACTTCAATAGGGTCTGGAACGCTATAGGACAACTTACGCAAAGGGTTGATCAACTTGCGGAAGCACAGAAAAGAACTGAAGTATCTCTGGAAACATTTAAGAGAGAAACAACCGAAAACTTCAATAGAGTTTGGAATGCGATAGGACAACTTACACAAAGAGTTGATCAATTAACGCAACGAATGGATCAGCTTACGCAAAGGGTTGATCAACTCACACAACGAATGGATCAGCTTACGCAACGAGTTGACCAATTAACGCAACGAATGGACCAACTTACGCAAAGAGTTGATCAACTCACGCAACGAATGGATCAACTTGCCGAGGCACAGATAAAAACCGAGGAGCAATTAAAAGAGCTTGCAAATGCGCAGAAAAGAGTTGAAGAGGTTCTCGCAACTTTGCTTGGTAGGATGAAAACCGTTGAAGAGAGAATGGATTGGGTTTTTCATTCAATTGGTTTTGCTGTTGAAGATAAATCACTTCGTGTTCTCCCCGAGCTTTTGAAGAAAGAAGGAATTGAAGTCAAGGATAAACTTATACGAAGATATTACTGGATTGGTGACGATTACAATCAAATTAACATATTTGGCTGGGGAAAGAAAAACGGAGAAAAAATTTTAATCCTTGGCGAAGTCAAAATGAGGGCTTCAAAGAAAGAAGTGGATAAATTCCTAAAAATTGCAAAAGAGATTCAGAAAAAAGAAGGAAATCCGCAAACATTTCTTGTTTTCGTTGCTTCCGATTTTCATCCAAAAGTTGAGGAATACCTTCAAAATAAAGGCATAAGATATTTCTGGTCTTACGAACTTGATTAAAAACAAAATAAACTTGGGAAAATCAATGTCATATCAAGAACCTGCGCCAATTCCGGACAAGGAGAATCCGTTTGAATCAATGATGAAAAGATTTGACAAAGCAGCGGAGATACTCCAACTTGAACCTGGCGTTTATGAATTTCTCAAAACACCAGCTATGCAAGTTATCGTTTCAATTCCAATTCAAATGGACGATGGAAGTATAAAAGTTTTTGAAGGTTATCGCGTCATCCACAATTACGCCCTCGGACCTGCGAAAGGTGGGATTAGATACGCACCTGATGTGACGCTTGACGAAGTTAAAGCACTTGCAGCGTGGATGACTTGGAAATGTGCAGTTATGGATATACCATTTGGTGGAGCAAAAGGTGCGGTCAAATGTGACCCCAAAAAATTAACTCGCGTTGAACTTGAAAAAATAACAAGAAGATATACCGCAAATTTACTTGATATAATCGGACCTGATAAAGATATTCCAGCACCTGATTTAAACACAGATGAACAGATAATGGCGTGGATAATGGATACATACAGCATGCATGTGAGAAGAACAGAACGCGCTGTCGTCACTGGGAAACCATTAATTCTTGGTGGTTCACCCGGAAGAAGAGAAGCAACTGGACGTGGTGTTATGATTGTAACACTAGCTGCGATGGAAAGATTGGGATTAAAACCGAAGAAATCAACCGTCGTAGTTCAAGGTTTTGGAAATGTTGGCTCTATCTCTGCGAAATTACTCGCAGAGCGAGGTTTAAAAATAATTGCCATAAGCGATATAACAGGTGGATATTATAACAAAAAAGGAATTGATGTTGAAAAAGCAATAAAATATGTTCAAAACAATCCTGAAAAAACTCTTGAAGGTTTTGACGGTGGTGATAAAATTACAAACGAAGAACTGCTTGAACTTGAATGCGATGTTTTAATCCCTGCTGCGCGCGAAGATCAAATCACAAAACATAACGCTCCAAGAATAAAAGCCAAACTCATCGTTGAAGGCGCAAATGGTCCAACAACTGCAAGCGCAGACCCGATACTTGAAGAAAAAGGAATTCTCGTCGTCCCAGACATCGTTGCAAATGCCGGTGGTGTAACTGTTTCATACTTTGAATGGGTTCAGGATAGAATGGGATTTTACTGGACAACTGAAATGGTGAATGAACGACTTGAAAGAATGATGCTGTCGGCGTTTGAAAATGTTTACAACATTGCAAAAGCATATAATGTATCCCTGCGACTTGGTGCTTATATACTTGCGGTTGATAAAGTTGCCAAAACTTTGAAATTGCGTGGAATTTATGGTTGATTTATTTCCAAAATTAATTCTCATTGCCGTTATACCTTTAAACTTTCTATTTTCTCAAACTGTGACAAACTTTGAAATTATTGACAGCTTGATTAACTCAATCATCTCCGAAATTTCGCAGGAAATAAAAACCAATAAAATAAAAGTTCAATCAAATCTACAAGACAAGCTCATTGAAAACAGAATTTTAAACGCCTTGCTTAAAAATTTTTCCGTCTATCTTGATACAGATGATGAAACGAAAAATTTGTTAAGATTTGACGCCTTCAAAAGCAAAATTTCCTATGTTGAGGAAAAGAGCGGATTTTTGAAAACTTCAAAATTGAAAAGAGTTGTTGAAGTCAATCTTTTTTATTCTTTGATTGAAAATGGAAGTGTCAAATTCAGCGGTGATTTGAAGCGTGAATTTCACGATTACATAAACTTTGATGAAATCGCAAAAATTGAAGATAGAGCATTTGATTTTACAAAAGGTGAAATCATTGTGCGAAAATTTAACTTGCAAAAAATCACCGAACTTTTTTAGTTGCTTCTTCAATTGGAATTGCAATTTATCTTTTGTTCGTCGTCCGAAAATAAATTTAAAAATTGCCAATGACATCAAAATTTAAAGTTCTTTTAACTGCATTAATCCCATTGATTTTTGTTCTTTGGGGTTGTTCATCTTCAAAAGAAGTGGCGAACTTGTCTGCGGAAGACAGATTTGAAATTGGAAAGGACAAATTTGACAAAAAGAAATATCTTGATGCAATTGAAGATTTTAAATTCATCTTGCTTCAATACCCCGGAAGCGGAGTTGCAGACGATGCACAATTTTATCTTGCTGAATGCTATTACAATCGTGGAGAATATCTTCTGGCATCATCGGAATACGAAAACTTGATACGAAATTATCCATCAAGCGAATATGTCCCTGTGTCAAGATATAAACTCGGTCTTTGTTATTACAATCTTTCTCCAAAATCTCAACTTGACCAAACTTACACATTAAAAGCGATAGATGCGCTTCAAGCTTTCATTGAATATCACCCCACAAACGAGCTTGTCCCCGATGCAGAGAAAAAAATCCACGAATTGATCAATAAACTTGCAAAAAGAGATTATGAAACGGGATTGTTCTACATGAGACGGGAATTTTACAAAGCAGCAATGATTTATTTTGATTCTGTAATTGAGCGATACCCTGATTCGGATTATCTTGAATTGGCTTACGCTGGAAAAATTGAATGCCTTATGAAAAGAGAAGATTATAAAGAAGCGATAAGAATTGCGGAGGAATTTGAGAGAAAATTTCCATCAAGCGGACTTGTTGAAAAGGTAAGAAAAATAAAAGAAGAAGCCCTCTCATATGTCGGAAAAGAATTGCGAACGGGACGATAAAATGAACACTGTGAAATATGTTAAAGATTCACAGGTTGAAATGACGGAATTAATCCTCCCAAGCGATGCAAATCCACTTGGATTTTTGCTTGGTGGAAGATTGATGCACTGGATTGATATATGCGCTGCTATGTCCGCAATGAAACATTCTGGAAAAGTGGTCGTCACAGCAAGCGTTGATGAACTTAATTTTTTATGCCCGATAAAAATTGGTGAAGTTGTGATTTTAAAAGCATCTGTTAATCGTGTTTTTAGAACTTCAATGGAAGTTGGTGTAAAAGTTTTCGCAATGAACCCATTGACGGGCGAAATTAGACATGCAAATTCTGCTTATTTAACTTTTGTTGCGATAGATGAAAACGGCAAACCTGTTCCTGTGCCACCAATAGTTCCAGAAACGGATGAAGAAAAAAGAAGATACGAAGAAGCCCTGTTAAGACGACAACAGAGATTGAAGCATAAGGAAGAAATTAAAAATGTCCGCAAACAGAGAGTTAATAATCCATAAATTATTCTTTTTTGCCTTTGCATTTTACATTGAAATTTTGACTGCTCAAAATAAATTTCCACTTTTTTTAGTAAAGGAATTTCCTCTCCCAGCAGGCGCTTCAAAGTTTGCACTTGGAGATTTTAATAATGATGGACTCTGTGATATCGTCGTCGCATCAAAAAGAGCGATCACTTGGCTCAAAAATGAAGGAAATGGCAATTTCAATTTTTATTTCACAATTCCCGTCAGAGAAACTCCATCAGATTTACAAATTTGCGATCTTGAAAAAAATGGGGAAGCGGAAATAATCGCAATTTACAAATCAAATTCAACTGTTGAGATATTTAAAGCAGATACACTTGGCTTTAAAAAATTTAAATCATTTGAAACGGGAATCTATCCAGAAATGCTAACCTGTGCAGATCTTGACTTGAATGGCTTAAACGACATCATAACAACTGGAAAAATAATGCTCGGCATAACGATAAATTATCAAACAGACACCTTGAAATTTTCAACGCCAAACAATTTATTCCCAAAAACACCTCTCAAAAAAATTCAAATCGTTGACCTAAACTATGACGATGTCCCAGATGTTGCTGGAATTGACTGGCTCAATAATTTGCTTCTAATCTCTTACGGGAGAGGCGATGGAAAATTTGGACGCACATACACTTATCAACTTCCAGAAGAACCAACTGACTTTGTCGTTTCAGACCTCAACAACAATGGTTTCTTTGACTATGTCATAGCATTTTACTACCTTGACGAAGTTCAATTTTATTACACGACAGAAACAGGCATAATTCCAAGATTCAAGTTCAAAATTCCAAAGCCAACGCTTGTCTTTACAGGCGATGTCAATGGTGATGGATTGAAAGATGTTATCGTCGGAAACGGAGAAAAATTTTTGCTTCTTACAAACCAGAAGACAAACTTTGAACAATATGAATTTTTATCAAGCGGTTTCAATCAAATAAATTGCTTTGACATTGATGGAGATGGCAAAGATGAGATCATCGTCCTTGACACATTAAATAACGAACTGCGAATTTATTATTCAACTGATAATTTTGAAATTTCAAATAATCTGGCGATTGCTGTTGGCTCAAATGTGTCAGATTTTGCAACGGGGGATTTTGACAGAGATGGTTTCGTTGATATGGCATTCGTCGGAGAAAACTTGGACTTTCTTTTAATTTACCACAAAGAAAATTCTTTCAACACAATTTCAAATAAAACTGGAAAATTTTTCACAGACATAAAATTTCTTTCAACCTCGGACTTAAATTATTTCTTCTGCACAAACTACGCAACTGGCGATGTTTCCCTCTTTCGTTTCCGAACCAATGGAGATATGAAAGAAGTTTTCAGATACAAATTTGACCAACCAAAACCTTCCTTCATCGGATTGTCAAACGACAACTCCGTCAGATTATTTCTTACGATTTCGGATTCAAACTTCATAATTCTTAAGCCCGAAGGTGAGACAAACTTCAATGGATTCACAATTAAAGAAATTGACAGCACAAAGGTTATTGCATCGCTCGTGTCGGATTTTAACAATGATGGATTTTTTGATATCGCTTTTATCAATTCAGATGGGAACAAAGTTCAATTGAGCATTTTTTTGAGAACGAAAGAAAATGAATATGCCAGAAATTATTCTGTGAATTTAAACAAATTGATAAAGCGTGCATTTTTGTTTGCTGGTGACTTCAACAACGATGGCTTTACAGATATTCTCGCTTATTATGATTATTCAACTTCAAAAATTTCAGATGGCGAAATTAATCTTTTCACAAACGATGGCTCTGGGAAATTTAAAGTTAGAAAAAGAGTTGACACGCATGTTCATCTTTCAAATCAAAAACTTTTGAAGATAGCGGATTTCACAGGTGATTTCAAAAAGGACTTCGTAATCTTTGATAAATTGAGAAATGGATTTTATCTTTATGTAAATAAAGACGAGATGTTTGAAAAATTGAAAATTGGAACTTCAAAGGATAAAATTAACAGCATCGGAGTTGCGGACATTGACCATGATGGTTTCCTTGATTTGTTGTTTTTGAACGGGACAAATGGAACTGTTAATATCTTGATTAACAAAAATGGCGTTTTCAAATGAGAGTGCTTTTGATTTCAATTTTATTTTTCGCTTCCGTCTTTTCACAGGACAAAAAAATTGAACAAATTTACCTGACAATTTGCGACAGGGCTGGAATAAATGTTGATAAACCTCTTAATTTCAAACCATTTGACTCGGGCAAATGCGGTTTCGGTCTTTATGTTGAAGCATTGAAAAATTGGGATAAGTTTGATTTAATCCAAAAAACAAACATTCAAAAATCGCTTGAAAGACCTGCTTTACAAACAAGCATCGTAACGCCAAGCGGAAAATTTAGAATTCACTTTGATACAACTGGCGTAAATACGCCTTTCTTGATTGATGAGTTTGGAAACAGAATTCCGAACTCTTGGAGAATGTATGTTGATTCAATTGCGAAATATATTGATTCAGTTTATAATGTTGAAGTAAATTATCTTGGTTTTGAATTTAACTTCAACGATGACACACTTGGTGGAGGGAATGAATATGACATTTACATTCAAAATTTGAGCGAAGGTTTATACGGGGAGACAGTTTTTGATCCGTTAAACCCTCTTCCACGCACTGGGAATGCACAAAGATTTTTAAGTTATATGCGAATTGATAACTCCTATTCCGAAAGTTCATATTACACACAGGGAATTAACGCATTGAAAGTCACGCTTGCTCACGAATTTGGTCATGCAATTCAACTTTTATCATACGGATTGTGGGAGCAAGATTTATGGTTTTATGAGATGACATCAACATGGCTTGAGGAATTTGTTTTTGACGATGTAAATGATTATTACGCTTACATTCCGAGATTTTTTAAATATACAAGCACGCCAATTTATCAGCACGATGGATATGACCTTGTTGTTTTTGGAATTTTTCTGCAAGAAAGATTCACACACAAATTGATTGTTAATGCTTGGGAATTTATAAAAAATTATCCGCCACTATCTTCGCTTGAACTTGCCCTGAATAAATTTAACAGCAGTTTAAAGTATGAATTCGTTGAGTTTGCGCTGTGGAATCTTTACACTGGGAAAAGAGCAAAATATGGTTATTACAAAGAAGCGATGAACTACCCCGAAATAAGATTTGAAACGCAACCGATAGCAATCACATCAAACGAAGCATTTATCAGAAACTCCGCAGGCGCACTTTCAACACAGTATTATATGTTCATCTGG
This sequence comes from Candidatus Chryseopegocella kryptomonas, assembly GCF_001536065.1. Classification (GTDB taxonomy): domain Bacteria; phylum Bacteroidota; class Ignavibacteria; order Kryptoniales; family Kryptoniaceae; genus Kryptonium; species Kryptonium kryptomonas. The sequence continues at coordinate 99,341 of NZ_CZVW01000002.1, read as the reverse complement.
CGAAGCGATACCATCATTGCGATAATTTCAAATGTAAATCTTTCTTATGCATTCAATCGCTCTGTTGATGAATTCAATTTTGAATATCACATAACCACTGGCGCTTACGCAGATTACACTCCGATTGGAAACGGTTTGAAGTCAAAGTTAAATGTTCCCGATTTTGATAATTGGGGGAATTTGAATATCTTAAATTCACAAGTTGCAATTGTTAAAAATGACAATGTCTTCCCGAATCCTTTTTATGCTGATGGATTTGAAAAACTTTTGATCCCTGTTGAATCGGCATTTCAAGAAGTTGAATTGAAAATTTTCACTGCTGGACTTGACCTTGTCTATTCAGCAAAGGTTAAACCTGAATTTAACTTTGGAAATTATTTTGTAAGTTGGAATGGAAGAAATAATTCAGGAGAGATAGCAAAAAGTGGCGTTTATATATACTTTGTCTCCGCTGGTGGAAAGGAAAAACTTGGGAAGTTTGTTTTGATCAGAAAGTAAAATGATTTTGTTTATGGATTTTAAGATCACGCTTAAAAATGTGCGAAAAAATTTCTCTCGTCTTCTTGTTTTTGATTCTGTAAATTTTGAATTAACGATTGGTTCATCGCTTGCAATCGCAGGGAAAAATGGCTCGGGGAAATCAACACTTGTGAAGATAATAGCAGGACTTTTAAGCCCATCCGCTGGCGAAGTAATTTATCAAATTGATGGGAAGAAAATTGATAAACTTGACTGGTTCAAATACATTGGGTTTGTTGCACCGTATCTTCAACTTTATGACGAATTCACTGGATATGAAAATCTTGAAATTCTTGCACGAATTCGGGGCTTGAAAAATTACAAAAATAAAATTGAAGAAGTTTTAAAACGAGTCAATCTCTATGCTCGCCGTGATGATTTAGTTCGTGGTTATTCATCTGGAATGAAACAAAGATTAAAATACGCATGCGCTCTTTTACACGAGCCAATTGTTCTTATACTTGACGAACCAACTTCAAATCTTGATGCTGAAGGAGTTGAAATGGTCTGGAAAATTGCACAAGAACAAAAGAAAAAAGGAATTCTCATAGTTGCAACAAACGAAGCGGAAGAACTTCAAATGTGCGAAGAAGTCATAAATCTTGACGAACTAAAACTAAAATCAAGGGAGCAAATTGTTAAGTAGCATCTGGGCAATTTTTTTGAAGGATTTGAAATCAGAATTGAGAACAAGATACGCTTTGAACGCACTTTTTATGTTCGTCGTAGTTACGATCTCAATGATTTTATTTTCAACCGCTGGTGAAGTTGTAAGCGGGACACTTCTTTCAGGACTTTTGTGGGTTGTTATATTTTTCTCCGCTATGTCAGGACTTTCAAGGACATTTGTAAGTGAAGAAGACAGAGGAACTGTCATATTTCTTCAACTTGCAACGAGACCAAGCGTTGTGTATTTTGGAAAGTTGCTTTTCAACTTTGCTTTGATATTCGGGCTGAACCTTTTCATTGTCATTGCTTATCTTTTAACGATGGAAAATTTCAAGGTTAAAAGTTTTGATGTATTTCTTGTTGGATTGATTTTAGGTGGAATTGGGCTTGCATCTGCTTCAACGATTATAGCAGCGATAATTGCAAAAGCAAACACAAAGGGAACGCTTTACCCAGTGCTTTCTTTTCCCGTGCTTCTTCCTCTTTTGATGACAACTATTAATATGACGCAACTTTCAATTGAGGGCGCAACCTTTTCTGAAACAATTGGACATTTGAGAATTTTGATCTCGTATTCCGCTGTTGTAATTATAGCGTCGTATCTTTTGTTTGATTACATTTGGAAGGAATAGTTTTTGTGTCGTCTTTGTTTTTAAAAATGGAAAGTGTTGAAAATTTGGACAGTTGATGTCGGATTTTGTGGATAAAATGAATAAAATTTAGTTAAATTCGGCTGGCATAAGATTTGTTTAAAATTTTTGCAAAACAAAATAAAAATTTCGCATGCTTTGGAAAATTTTGCTTGGCTTGTATATCGCAATTATAACTGCGCTTGCGTTCGTAATTCCCATTGGCTTCATACCTGGGCTTGGTGAAAGAGCAAGAATAATTTTTCTTCATGTTCCATCAGCGTGGTTAAGCGTAATTGCTTTCTTTGTTTCAATGTTGTACGGCATAAGATATCTTCGCTCAAAAAACATATACGATGATATAAAATCAGTTTCATCGGCTGAGATTGGCTTTTTATTTTGCTTTATAACAACAGTCACAGGTTCAATATGGGCTAAGTTCAATTGGGGCTCATTCTGGAATTGGGATCCAAGGGAGACATCAATTTTTGTGCTTCTCTTGATATATGGAGCATATTTCGTGTTAAGGTCAGCTATTGAAGTTGAAGAAAGGAAAGCAACGCTTTCAGCTGTTTATTCAGTAATTGCGTTCGTTACGGTTCCATTTTTTATATTTATAATGCCGAGGATAATGCCGGGACTTCACCCTGGGTCAAAAGGTGACCCAGAAGGTGCCGGTCCAGTTGTGACATTTAAGATGGATCCAAATATGCGCATACTTTTCTTCGCTTCTTTGCTTGGCTTTACACTTGTTTATCTCTGGATTTTTAACCTCCGTTCAAAATCGGAGATTTTAAAACTCAAAATTGAAAACAAAATTTATCAGGAGGTTCAAAATTGAGCGTGTATGAATTTCTTGAAAAAAATTCAATTTATCTCGTTTTGATAATCGCTTTAATCGTGTGGCTTTCGGTCTTCGGATATCTTTTGAGAATTGATTCAAAATTGAAAAAAATTGAAAATGAACTGTCAAAATTGGAAAATAAAGGAGGGAATGAAGGATGAAACTTAAAATTGTGGTCGGATCAATTTTAATCGCTGGATTCATAATTTTCGGAGCATATTCATTTATGGAAAGCAATGTTAAGTATGTAACTATAGAGGAAGCGAAAAAAAACGACGAAGAAAGTCCAGATCGTCGGAGAATGGGTCAAAGAAAAAGAAAGTTATTACGACGCAAGAACAAATCAATTTGTCTTCTATCTTAAAGATGATAACGGAGACATTGTCAAAGTAATCCATCACGGAGCGAAGCCAAATAATTTTGAAATCGCATCACATGTTGTTGTGAAGGGACATTATGTAAATGGAATTTTTGAATCGCAGGAAATTTTAACCAAATGTCCGTCAAAGTATCAATCCGCAGATGCATTGAAACAATATCAAAACTAAAATTAAACTCTGGAGATAGAAGATGCTTGGAAGAATTTTAATATACATCGCTTTCACAACTGCGCTGTTTGCAACGATTGGATATTACCTCGGATTCAGAGGAAGAAAAAATTTGATAAATAAAGCGAGGATAAGTTATCACATTTCAGCTTTAAGCGTTGTTCTTGCCTCTGCTTTTCTGCTTTATTTGATCCTCACACATCAATTTCAATACACATATGTCTGGAGTTACAGTTCCAGAGATTTATCAACCCCGCTTCTCATTTCAACATTTTATGCTGGTCAAGAAGGAAGTTTTATGTTATGGACATTTTACACCGCAATCCTTGGTTTGTTTTTGATGAGTTATGCCCGAAGGAATGGATATGAACCGGAAGTTATGAGCGTTTATTCGCTTGTTAAAGTTTTTTTGCTTTTGATTTTAATCGTTAAAAGTCCATTTGAATATATTTGGGAGACATGGCCAGGTCAGGTGCACGAAGGTTTTGTTCCGCCTGACGGGAGAGGCTTAAATCCCCTGCTTCAAAATTTCTGGATGGTAATTCATCCACCGATTATTTTCATCGGTTTTGCTTCAATGGCTATACCTTACTCACACGCTATAACTGCGCTTTTAAGAAGAGAATATCTTACTTGGGTTAAACCTGCAATGCCGTGGACGATTTTCTCTGCTTTGACGCTTGGAGCTGGGCTTGCAATTGGCGGTTTCTGGGCTTATGAGACGCTTGGATGGGGCGGATTCTGGGGATGGGACCCGGTTGAGAATTCATCGCTTGTGCCGTGGCTTATCGCTGTTGGAACAATTCATACAATGCTTGTTCAAAAAAGAACAGGCGCATTTGTAAGATGGAACCTCGGTATGTCAATACTTGCTTTCATACTTGTTCTTTATAGCACATTCCTGACAAGAAGCGGAGTCCTCGGTGATACATCGGTGCACTCATTCGTTGATCCCGGAATGTGGGTTTATTCACTTCTAATTTCGTTGATAGTTATTTTCACCGCAATTGGATTTGGTCTTTTATTTGCACGTAGAAAAGAAATTCCAAAAGTAAAAGTTGAATCTGACCTTTTATCTCGTGAATATAATCTTTTCCTTGCGTCAGTTATACTTGTGATAATTGCTGGATTTGTCATCGCTGGAACTTCATCACCAATTATAACAAAAATTTTTCAAGGCAAAGCGAGCGCCGTTGACACATCGTATTACAACAAAACAACGCTTCCACTTGGAATAATAATGGCTTTGCTTATCGGTCTTGCTCAAGTTATGTGGTGGAGAAAGACAAAGCCAGAAGCATTGATGAAAACTCTTATGTTTCCAACAGCAGCTTCAACAATTTTCACATCAATTTTGATTATCGTTGGAGTAAGAGAAATTTTAATGGCGCTTTTTGTTCTCACTTCTTCATTTGCGTTTTTTGTCAATTTGAGAATTGCGTATAAAATTGCCCGTGGAAATCCGAAATTTATCGGTGCTTCATTGACGCATGTCGGTGTTGCATTGTTTTTGCTTGGTGTTATAGCATCAACAAAATATGATAAAACACAAGTTGTCTCGCTTCCGAAAGACCAACCCGTAAATGTTTACGGATATAAACTAACTTATGTTGGCAACCAAAAAATTGACAAAGAAAGAGTCGCATACAATGTCAGAGTTGAAAAGGGTGAGGACTCTTTCATCGCTCCGTTGCAAATGTATTTCAGTGAATATAATCAAGGCGTGATGAGACATCCTTACATTTTCAGTTTGCTTAATTATGATATTTTCAGCAACCCTAAACTTCCTGCTTTCCTTGTGAAAAATATGTTGATGAATGATTTATATCTTTCTCCAATGAGCTTGGAAAAAAGCGGTGGATTCAATCCGCACTCAACTGGCGAATTAATCATACTTGACAAAGGCAAAGAAAAAACCATCGGAGATTATACGCTTAAATTCATACGCTTTGATATGACTCCGGATGATATGGCAAAAATGATGGGAGGGCAAGATTTCGCAATTGGTGCAGTGATTGAAGTTAAATACAAAGGCAAAACTCAACAAGTAATTCCCAAAATTCATTATCGCAATAATAACCCGATGCCAGAACCCGTAAAAGTTGGTGATAAGCAATTAACATTTGTTAATTTAAATGTTGAAGGCAATCAAATTGCAGTTTCATTCGGAGATGGTGGAATTAATTTAAGTGAAAGCGAGCCAGTTGAAGTTCTTGTGATTGAAGCAAGCGTTAAGCCGTTTATAAATCTTGTTTGGTTCGGCGTCATAATCGTTCTTGCCGGATTTATAATCTCAATGATAAGAAGAATATCAGAAGTTAAAAAACCATCAAAGGTTTAACAGTTTAAGGGGTGCTTTGATGCACCCCTTTTTATTTCAATTCTCACACATAATTTGCTTTTCTCATTTTTAAATCCTACCTTGATCTCAGGTGCTATGTCCGGGGCGTGAAAAGGGTTCTTCAACTTGAGCCCAAGATTGAAATTTAACAAATTAAAATTTTTCAGGATGGAAAAATAATGAAGGAAAAAATTTTTTCATTTTTAACAGCATTAGCGCTCATTTTCAACTTTTCATTTTCACAAGTTCCAACACTTGGAAATGAATTCCCAATTGAAACAAGTTCTGATTCAACAATTGCTCTTTCCGGAGCATATGACTCACAAAAATATCTTATCGTGCTTCGCAAGGAACTATCAACTGGCGAAGCAGAGATAATTGCACAATTCCACTCAAAAATTGACAACTCTTTGATCCGCAATCCTATCGTTTTAGGAAGAACAAAAATAACAAAACAAAACTTTGACTACGGGATACCGCAATGCGCATTTGATGGTGATCGTTTTCTCGTCGTATGGACAGATGGAGAAAACGGAGGAATTAAATATCGTTTCATCAACGCTCAAACATTTGAATTGAGCAATTTATATTCAGATTCAACTTACCCTTGCTATCTTGGCGGAGTTTCAACACTTCATTTCAATCCGAATCTTAACAAATACTTTCTCGTGTCAATAATTAAAACCTCAAGCAGAGCAAATTACTTAACAGGTGTCTTTATACGACCTGATGGATTTATGGAAAATTCATTCCAAATTTCAAATATCCCATCAAGAAAGGAATTTTCCGTCGCTTATGGTAATTCTAAGTATCTTGTTTGCTTTACAAACGATGATAATGACTTTGAAGTTTGGGGGCAGATATTAAGTGAAAATGGTTCAGCAATTGGTCCGAGTTTTCTGATTGATGGGACTTCCGCACCAAGTGATAATCCTTTGTTTGTGGTTTACGATGGAACGAAATTTATTTGTTTATTTCCGGATGAAGAAGCGACGGGATGGAAAATTTATGCCAGATTTGTAAATCCAAATGGAACAGTTCCAAATCCAAAACAGCTTGTGACATCAAACGCCTGGGTCTTACCTTTCGCATTTGTCAATAACGACGAGATTCTTTTTGCTTGCACAAGTTTTGGAAATAATCCTGGCGTTATAGGTCGCTTTTTTGATCTATCTTTAAATCCAAAAAGTGATGAATTTGTTATATTTGAACCAAGCAATGGAAAAACACCGATGGGCAATTTTATAGTTCACGCAAATGATAAATATATTGTTTTCACGACAAGAGTTGAGTTTGCTTTTACGCCAGATAGCGAATTTTACCCGATAAATGGCAATGTCTATGGTAGGACAATTTCGCCAATTACAAGTGTTGTGATTCACGATGAAAAAGCATTTAAATTTGATCTTTCGCAAAATTATCCAAATCCATTTAACCCAGAAACGAACATAACTTTTTCAGTGCCGTTCAAAACAAATGCCAAGATTGAAATTTTTGATTTATCTGGTAAGAAGATTAACACAGTTGTTGATGATGTCTTTGAAGCAGGAACTCACACGATAAAATTCAAAGCAAATGGATTGCCCAGCGGAGTTTATATTTACAGAATTCAAGCGGGGGACTTTTCCAGCGCAAGAAAGATGATTTTGATTAAGTGAATTAGCAAATTCTCGGGAGTTGTTCTCCAGCAAGCATATCAACAACTCTTTTACCACCAATTGCGGTTTTCATAAGGACAACTCCCGGATGTTCTTCAGTTATTTCACCGATTATTTTTGCTTCCCTGCCAAGTGGATTATTTCGCATTGCTTCAAGAACTTTTTCTGCATCTTCAGGGGCAACGACAGCGATTAATTTGCCTTCATTTGCAACATAAAGTGGATCAAGCCCAAGCATTTCACACGCTGCTTTTACTGGCTCAGGGACGGGGATTTCAGTTTCCCATATCTCAACTCCAAGATTTGAAGATTGAGCAAGTTCATTGAGCGAGCTTGAAACACCACCGCGAGTTGGATCACGCATCCAGTGAATGTTTTTACTCACAGATAAAATATCCTGAACGAGAAAATTTAACGGTGCGGTATCGCTTTCAATTTCTATTTCAAATTCTATCCCTTCACGCCTTGATAAAATCGCAATGCCATGAAGTCCAATTGGACCGTTTATCAAAATTTTATCTCCGGGTTTGACCTTACGAGGTGAAATTTCAACATCGTGTTCAATTACCCCGATGCCAGATGTATTTATAAAAATTTTATCTCCTTTGCCTTTTTCAACGACTTTGGTATCTCCGGTAACCAAAATCACACCGGCTCTTTCACAGGCTTTTTTCATGCTCTCAACAACTGCACAAAGTTCAGATAAAGAGAAACCTTCTTCAAGTATAAATCCAGCACTTATAAAAAGCGGTCTTGCTCCGCCCACAGCAAGATCATTAACAGTTCCATTCACCGCAAGTTCTCCGATATTCCCGCCCGGGAAGAAAATTGGGTTAACAACATAGGAATCGGTTGTAAAAGCGATTTTAACTCCATTTACATTTACAATCGCTTGATCGCCGAGTTCAGCAAGATATGGATTTTGAAAAGCGGGGAGAAAAATATTTTTTATAAGTTCAGCAGTTAATTTGCCACCGCTTCCGTGTCCGAGAAGAACTTTATCATAATTTGAAAGTGGCGCTGGGCAATTTAAATTAAACTCCGAAGCCATATGAAAATTTTTGTTAAGTTTTTAATCTTCCATAATTGTAATAAGCTGCGCATGCTCCTTCGGAAGAAACCATTGGTGCACCAAGCGGATTTAAAGGCGTGCAAAGAGTTCCAAAAGCTGGACAATCACTTGGCTTTTTCACACCTTGAAGAACATAGCCACTTATACAAATTTGCGATTCTTCTGTGTTAATATCTGCAACCGTTGAAAAAACTTTTTCTGCGTCAAACTCTTCAAATTCTTTTTTCAATTTAAACCCACTTTGCGGAATTAAACCTATCCCACGCCATTTCATATCAGCAATTTCAAAAACTTTAAATATCAACTGCTTCGCCGGGATGTTGCCCTCGCGCCTTACGGAACGAGTATATTGATTTTCAACCTCATAACGACCTTCTTCAAGTTGTTTAATCAGCATAAAAATCCCCTGCAAAATATCAACCGGCTCAAATCCAGTTACGACAATCGGAACTTTATATTTTTTCGCTATTGGCTCATATTCTTCGTATCCCATCACAGTGCAGACATGACCTGCGGCGATGAAACCATTTATCATATTCCAGGGCGATTCAAGAATTGTAATCATAGCTGGTGGAACACGGACATGAGAAACAAGGACGAAGAAATTTTTTAATCCAAGCTCCTTTGCTCTCCAAACAGCCATCGCATTTGCTGGCGCAGTTGTCTCAAAACCAATTGCAAAGAAAACAACTTTTTTATCCGGATTTTTTATCGCAATTTTAACTGCATCAAGTGGAGAATAAACAATCCTCACATCTGCCCCTTCCGATTTAACAGTGAATAAATCTTTCTTTGAACCCGGAACTCTTAACATATCTCCAAACGAACAGAATATAACCCCAGGAGTTGAAGCAATTTCAATTGCCTTATCAATTATTTCAAGAGGTGTGACACAGACGGGGCATCCTGGACCATGAACAATGTTAATTTTATCAGGCAACATTTCATCAATTCCATACTTTATAATCGTATGAGTTTGACCACCGCAAATTTCCATAATCGTCCACTCACGCGTCGTTATCTCATGAATTTTTTCAACATAAGCTTGAACAAGTTTTAAATCCCTGTATTCATCAATGAACCTCATTTTTAATCTCCAAGCTCACTTTTCAAAAATCCCATTTTTTCAAGATAATAAAGCATCTCTTTTGCTTCCTCCTCATTCAATTTGCTTATCCCAAATCCAACATGCACGACCGTGTAATCTCCAATCTGCGCATCCGGGATATATTCAAGGCAGACGGTTTTGACAACACCGCCAAAATCAACTTTTCCCATTTTCAGCCCATTTTCTTCAAAAATTTCTATTATCTTTCCCGGCACTCCAAGACACATTGGACTTTCTCCACAGTTAATTTTTAAAAGAACAACCAAGAATAAATTAATAAACTCAAATCAAAAAATAAAGGCGAGCCGAAGCTCGCCTTAACATTTTATATTCTACCCCATAAATCCTGAATCTGACGAAGCAACACGGTTGGATCTGTTGAATGAGGTGCGTTTGTGGGATCAATTATATCAAGTTGAAGGGCGGAATTTTGAAAATCACCAAGTGTATAATACGACTGCGCAAGGACAAGACGAAGTCGTTTGTAATAAATACGTGAATCATATTCAAAGACATAATTCTGATTTACATTCAAAACTTCAAGTGCTCTCTGTATAGCAGATGGGAATTCATTAAGCGCGTGATGAACAAAAGCAAGCCCAGCTTTTGAATTTAAACTTACACTGGTTGAAACACTTTGATGAGCAAGTGAATTCAAAAAATCGTTTTTAGCAAGAGCAAAGTCCCTATTAAATGCCCTCGTCCATCCACGACCACATTCAGCTTCAGCTTGTAAACTATCATATCTTGAACTTGTTCGGGCAAGTGAAATAGCTTGATCAAATTTTGATAATGCATCGTTGTAATTTTTATTTCTGAAAGATTGCCATCCAGATTGTATAAGCGAGATAATTTGATTTATAACCGCATCTCCAACGCCTGTTAATTGAACTGTCTTTGGTGAACTTAAATTCGTCGCATTATGACTTATTGAAAGCGTCCCGTTATATGTTGCTCCCGCCGTCGGAGAAAATCTCACATAAACATATATTGATTCGCCCGGCGCTAAACTAAATTGAGAACCACTCATAAGAGAAAAACCATCTCCGCTTACGGTTATACTTCCGGTCAAATTCCCACTTGAATTTCTCTCATTTTTTATCATCAACCTCATCTCTTTGAAAGAATTAACAGCAACAGCTCCAAAATCAATTACACTTGGAGAAACATTCATATAAATTGTTTCGCTCGGTCCTGTCGTTGCTTTCTTACAACTTGAAAACAAAATGAGAAAAGAAAGAGTAAGCAAAAAACTTAACAAGCCGAAATTTCGGGATTTGAAAACTTTCAACATCTTTCTGTCTCCATTTTTATTTTGCCAAAACCATTTTCATTGTTTTATTAAAACTCCCAGCGGTCATCCTGTAAAAGTAAATTCCCGACGGGACAACTTTTCCAAAATTATCCTTACCATCCCAAACGACGGTGTATCTTCCAGCGTTTCTGAACTCATTTACAAGTGTTCTGACTTCCTGCCCTATAACATTGTAAATTTTCAAAGTGACAAATTCATCTTTCGGAAGATCAAAAGTTATGCTCGTTGATGGATTAAATGGATTTGGATAATTTTGATAGAGTTCAAATTTATCCGGGATTTCAACCGATCTCGTGGTTTCAACCGAGGTAACCTCGCTTTTTCTGGTCACGATAAAATGACCAAGCTTGTTGATCTCCGCACTGATCAATTGTCCCGAGTTTGAAACCGTTGAATTCAAACCAACCCATTTCGTCCCGTCCCAATATGCAATCACGAGTTCTTCGGGCGGAATTGAAGAAATTTTAGCTGGGTCAAGATAAATCTTCAAGATCGCTGGTTTATTCAATTCATATCCAACGGGACTTAATGTGTAAATTTGACTTAGCTTTGTTCTTATGGAATTTTCAATTTCATCATTTAAAACATCTGAATTGCCCGCAAAAGCAATTACATAAATGTTATCTTTCAAAGAATTACGCCCAAATTCAGCTTCCATTTTTCCATCTGTTGAAGTTATATAACCACCCGATACTGATTGCAGAAACTGAACATTGAAAGTGTAAGCCGTGTCGGAGTAAATAAATCCATATTTTGTCGTGCTTCTTACCCTTATCTCAATCGTTCCACTTGATGTCAGTGTTACATTATTATCAACGAAAACTTTCTCATTTGAATTCGGAACCGGTTGGAAATTTAATGTTTTCACATTTGAACCTTGCGTCAGCGTTCCTGATAAATTATTTTTGTTCAATTTGCTCGGACTTGCGACAAACACATCAAGTTGTTCGCTGAAAATTGGATTCTGGAAAAATCCAACAATAAGTTGTGGCTTCGTCGTATCCATATACGCAAAAACAGCGCGCATCATCATATTCCAGCCCCTTAACGGTATCAAAGTGCCACCACTTTGCACTTGAAGATTCTCCATCGGAATCCATTGATTTGGATTGTTTGGATGAGTTGGTCCAAAGAAAGCATAAGTGTAATTTGTCTTCGTTGTGCTGTCCATTCCGACATAAGTTCCAATTGTATCATTTTCAGTGAAACCAATGTAAATTGTCCCAAGATTCGTAAGTTGTGATGCGTAAGGAGTTAAATCAATTGTCAAAAATTGTCCATCATAACCTGGTCTATTAGTTGAAAACAAAAACGTGATTATGTCATTCCCCGGAAGACCTCCATTATCGGACCAGACATGGAAGTAAAAATCTTTTGGAGCATTTGCTGGCACAGTTGAGCCGGAAAATTCCTGTGCAAACGCTGCAAGTATCTTTGCATACAAAAGTTGATTTGTTCTAACTTCCGGAATAAACTTGACAGCCCAACCATAATCAACACTATTATTTCCAAATCCGAGAAAATTCGCCTGCCCTGCAAATCTGTCCGGAGTTCCATCATCATAAGCCGTCTCAACATAAAATGCAACCTGTCTTCCCTGAGAAGTATATGAATAAGTTGCATTTGTCGGACCAGTGTTCATAACAACAAAAACAACAGTGCTAACTGTCGTTCCAAATTCCGGAACTTGAAATTGTGTTCCAATCGGAACATCAACAACTTGCTTTATAGATGAGCCAAGTTTTATCGCCTTGATCTTAACAAGCGATGAACTTGTGGTAAATGTAACTTTCAAAGATTCACCAAAAGCAAAGACAATATAATCAACCGCATATCCCCAAATGCTTTGATTTGTCACATTTACATTCGGATCATTGTGATAATTTGCTTCTTTCGGGGTTCCAGGAACTGGATAAAGATAACCATAAGCTGGATCAACATTTTTATCTTTGAGATAATTTGCAACGAACCAGTTTGTCAAAATTTGTATAAAATTTTTTCCTTTTCTTGAAAAAACATTGTCATATCCCGTGGTACCATTAGCTGGCTCTTGAACAATTTGTTTCAAAACATCGTCCCCAAGTTGCTCCGTGTAGTAAAGCGTAAATAAAGCAGCTCTTTCATAATCAGCAAGGACATTCCCACTTATATTATTCCAATCAAAAAGCGGAACATCTGTGTTATTAAAGTATCTCAAAGGAACTCTCAATGGATAACCGCATATTACCTCAGCAACTTCGGATAAACCTTCATTTACAAATGTTGCTTCATCTCTATCGTAATTATAATGAATCAAATGCTGATATTCGTGGGCAAGCGTGCTTAGAGGTCTTTGTGGGTCTCTCGTATTGTTATAGTAAATTCCCGGGTATGAAACAATGTAAAGCATATCTCTTCTATTGCTCCCAGCGGTATCAGTTTGATCCCATGAAAAGAAAAATCCAGCGACATAGCTTCCGCCCGGTTGCCATCCATCTTTTATATCGGTTATCAAAAAATCTGTCTTACCATCACCATCTTTATTTGGCGGATTTCCAAAATATTGATGATCAAGCGAAACAATTCCCTTGTTTGGGTCTCTTGAAGCTGAAGGAGTTTGATTTTCAAGAGCATTTAAAATTGCATCAACTTCAACTTGGCTCACATGACCATTGCTTAATTCAGTTGTATCAACCCAAACCTGCGTCAAATTTCCAATCGCCCTCAACTCAGCAACAATATAATCAAATTGCCCGGTTGTAAGATTATAAACATAAAAATTTCTTCTCGTCCCGATAGTGTCAGCACTTTTTACAGGAGTAGTTTTTTCAATCGTTGATTTTATCATCAAAGAATAAAGTTCGGGGTTATAAATTCTTGTGTTTTCAAGCGCACGCTTTCCAACCTCATCGTTCAAAAAGATTGTCCCGCATATTGGAGTCCCAATTTCAGATTCAAAATTATCCAACGCCATCTTTGTTATCCCAACCTTTTCTAAATTTTGCCCGAGAGCAAAATTCAATAAGAATAAACCAAGTAAAATAAATTTTACCCTCATCCTGCCTCCGTTTGTTTATTTTGATATGACTTTAAAACTCTTGACAAAAATTTTCCCCTTCTCCATTCCAGCTGTCTCGGTTTTTGTAACTTCAACCACAACGACATTGCCTTGATTTTTCCAAAGCTCGCCATAAACCGGAGAATTTTTTGAAATCAAATAAACTTTTCCATTTTCACTTTGAATTGCAAGTTCAGTAAATGGCTCATTTCCCGACACATAAATTTTACCTTTCACAGTGAAAGATTCCCCAATTGAGCCAGCAACATAACATCCAAAAACGAAAATTAATGTCATAAAAATTAATCTCATTAAGCCCGTCTCAATTTTTTGAAATCACCGTGAAAAGAGCTGAAAGCTCAAAAGAAATATAAAAAACAAAACCAACAATATCAATTTTATTCCGAGCGTTGTGATATAGCTCAAACCGTGTGGAATAAATTTAAAAAGCACGAAACAAAGTCCCGTCACAAATGCGATTTTTAATAACTTAGCATATTCATATTTGACAGGATAAATTCTTTGAACTATTAAAAAAAGCGAAACAGCCATCACAAAATAACTTACAAAAGTTGCCCAAGCAGCCCCATACATTCCAATACTTGGTATTAAAGCATAATTTCCGATTATATTTGCAATCGCCCCTAAACCTGTGATGTATGGAAGATATTTCGTTTTCTTTTTTATGTAAATTCCTGCTATTAAGTTAACATAGATTCCGTTGAAAAGATAACCAAGCAAAACAATTGGGACAATTCCAAGCCCGACCCAGTAATCGGGATGAATTATGTGCCTTCCCAAAATTTTTATCCTGACAAAATCATCAATGAAAAAAGAAACAAAGAGAAATAGAAACGAAGCAAACAGAACAAAATATGTCATAACTTTTGAGAAGATAAGTTTCGCATCTTCACGCCCAGCGTTTTTCAAAAAGAAAGGTCTCCAAGCATAATCAAACATTGAAACAAAAAGCATCATAAAAATCCCAAGCCGATAATTCGCCTGATAAATTCCAACGGTTGCTTCATCGGTCAATGCTTTCAAAATTGGACGATCAATCACCTGAATAACCATCGCAGAAAGCCCAGAAGGTATATACGGAAGCCCAAATTTCAAAAGTTCAATGTAAAGATCTTTCAAAAATGAGATAGAAAAATTTCTCAAAATCACCGGGATTAGAAGAACAAAAGTCGTAGCAGAAGCAACGAGCCCACTTATGAAAATTCCATAAACACCGAGTTTGAATTTTAAGAGCAAAAAGATATTTAAAGCGACATTAACAAGTATGTTAATTACTTTAATCGTTGAGAACGCCAGCGCTTTCCCCTCAAGTCGCAAATATGCAAGCGGAATCAAACAGATCGCATCAAAAAACAAAATCCACGCAGAGTATTTTATGCAAATTGAAAATTTCTCAGATATTCCAATGACTTTAGCGACTTCATTTGAGAAAAGATGAATCAGCGACGAAAAAATTAAAGATGTGAATAAAACCGAAATAAACGGCGTGCTGAAATTTTCCCTCTTATCGCCTATTTCAAGGGATGAAGCATACCTCAAATAAGCAGATTCCATTCCGTAGGAATAAATAACATTCAAAAAAGCAATGTATGCGTAAATCGTTGTGACAATACCGTATTCATCTGGTTTAAGAACATTCGTGTAAAATGGAACAAGGATAAAATTTAAAAATCTCCCAACGATCGTACTTATCCCGTAAATAGCGGTCTCCTTGCCTAATTGCTTTATCTGAGCAAACATTTAATAAAGTTTTAACTTTTACCACACAATGTGGGACTCAGCGTGATAAGAACTTCTCACAAGTGGACCTGATTCAACATATTTAAATCCCATCTCAAGCCCGATTCTTTTCAACATTTCAAACTCTTCTGGCGAAACATATCTATCAACGGGGAGATGCTCTTTCGTCGGTTGAAGATACTGTCCAAGCGTCAAAATATCAACATCAATTGCTCTTAAATCCCTCATCACCTCAATGACTTCATCTGTCCTTTCACCTATTCCAAGCATCATTCCAGTTTTCGTCACAAGCCCGTGCTTTTTACAGTAATCAAGAACTTTTAAACTTCGTTCATACTTTGCCTGCGGTCGGACAATTTTGTAAAGTCGTGGGACTGTTTCAACATTGTGATTTAAAATATCTGGCTTGGCTTCAATAACCAAATCAAGCGCAGATTCATCACCTTTAAAATCGGGTATCAAAACTTCAACTCTACATTCAGGAACAAGTTTTCTTATTTCTCTTATTGTTTCAGCGAAAATCCACGCTCCCCCATCTTTTAGATCATCTCTATTTACGGAAGTAATAACTGCGTGTTTTATTCCCATAAGTTTTACCGCTTGCGCAACTCTTTTCGGCTCTTCAAGATCAAACCATGTTGGCTTCCCCGTCTTCACAGCGCAAAATCCACAACTTCTCGTGCAAACATCTCCAAGTATCATAAATGTAGCAGTTCCCCTTGACCAGCATTCAGACATATTCGGACATCTTGCTTCCTCGCAAACAGTGTGAAGTTTGTGCGAGTCAACAATTTTTCTCACATTCATAAATGATTCATTAACCTGAAGTTTTATCCTGAGCCAGTCGGGTCGTTTCTCTTTTATTTGCATAAGATTTGTGTCTTTGTTTTAACTTCACATAAAGTTAAGAAATTTTGGTTGAGAAATGAAATTTTTGTTTTTCAACGCAAGGGTTTAAATTCAAAATAAAAAAACATGCTTAGATGAAGTCATTATCTTTTAGCGCAAATTTGTTTTTGGTTTTGATTGCGATTCTGTTTTCAATATCAGTTGCCCTGCTTTCATATTATAAAATTTCAATTGCCGAAAGATTGAAAAAATTAACTCTGCTAACTCTCATAAGAGCAAGCGCAGTTTTCTTAACTTTTCTCTTAATTGCCGAACCGATTTTAACCTTGATCATAAAATCTGAGAAACCGCCAACAGTTGCGATTTTGATTGACAATTCAAAAAGTATGGGAATAAGAGACGGACTTGGGGATAGAAAAAAGATAACGCGTGAGATTGTGGAAAAATTAACAAAAATGAACATCCCGGGGGATAAAAAATTTTTCACTTTTGCAACAGATGTCAGCGAAAAAGAAAATATAATCCCAGATTCATTGACATTTTCAGGTGGATTGACCGACATAACAAAAGCGTTGAAAAAAGTTAAAGAGATATCCGAGAAAGAAAATGTTAAGTCAATTATACTTGTTTCAGATGGTGTTTATAACTCGGGCGAAAACCCGGTTTATTTCAGCGATAAAATGCAAATCCCGACTTTTACGGTTGGCGTTGGCGATTCAAGTGTTCAAAAGGATTTGAAAATCGTTGATGTCATCGCAAACGATGTCGCATACACAGGTATGGAAACACCTGTTATGGTAAAAATTGAAAGCTCCCAATTTGAAGTTCAAAATGTCCAAGTTTCTCTATATGATGAGAAAAAGGAAATCGCAAGAGAAAAGATAACATTAAGTCCGGGAATAAATCAGCAAATTGTTAACTTCAAATTTGTCCCGCAAGAAGAAGGAATGAAAAAATTTACGGTCAAAATCCAGCAACTTCCAAACGAGATAAGCTATCAAAACAATCAAAAATCTTTCTATGTCAAAGTTTTGAAAGGGAAACATAAAATTTTAATTTTAAGCGGTGCCCCAAGCCCTGATCTTGCATTCATCAAAAGAGTTATAGCAGAAAACAAAAACTATGAGATAATTTCTTACATTGAGAAAAGGGGTAAAGATTTCATTGAAGGAAATTTTGATTTTAAAAAAGCAGAGGAATGCGACGCCATCGTTTTAATCGGATTTCCCGTGAAAACATCAGATGTTGAAGTGATAAACAAAATAAAAGAAATCATCGCTTCCCGAAATAAACCAGTTTTGTTCGTGATGAGCAGAAACATTGATTTTGAAAGGTTGAAAATTCTATCAGAATTTCTTCCGTTCAGATTTTCACGAACTCTTGGAGAAGAAGAAGTGATAAATCTCTCTATAACCGAAGACGGGCGAAATCATGCAGTTATGGATCTAAGGGATAAAAATCATATTTGGAATCTTTTACCACCGATATTTAAAATTCGTGGTCTCTTTACACCATCTGCTGGCTCAATTGTTTTAGCAAAAGCAAAATATCAAAATTTTGACTCAGATGATCCGCTAATCCTTGCGAACAATCTTAACAATAGAAAAATGCTTTCAATTTTATGTTATGGGATATGGAGATGGAAACTTTTAACTGCTCAAAATGAAGAATTTTCTGGCGTTTTTGAAACTTTTATAAACAATGCAATTAGATGGCTTCTTTCACCTGCGGAAGAAGAATTTGTTAAGTTTAAAATTGCAAAAAATTTTTTCAGCGAAGATGAAAAAGTTGAGTTCTCTGCTCAAGTTTATAGCGAGGATTATTCACCGATAAACGATGCTGAAATAAAAGTTAAAATTTTAAATCAGGAAAACGGGGAACAGATTGGGGAGATAAATCTTGAACAAATAGGAAGCGGGATTTATTCTGGAGGTATCCAAATTCAAAAAGGTGATTACAGATATGAAGCCAGCATTTTAAGGCGTGGTAAATTACTTAAAAATTTCTCTGGGCGATTTACAGTTGGAGAAACAGAAATTGAATTTTTAAAAACGCAAATGGATGCGGGTTTGCTCAGAGAAATTGCGCAGAGAACTGGCGGAGTTTTCATCACGAGTGAAAAAATTGACATTTTAACAGAGTTAATTTCATCTCAACCAAATTTCAAACCAGAGATCGTTGAGAAAAGAGATGAATTTATCCTGTGGTCAAGGTTTGAGCCGTTAATTGCAATTATCATTTTGCTTTCAATTGAGTGGTATCTAAGGAAAAGATATGGGCTTGCTTAGATTATTCAGAACGTGGATGAGCAAGTTTATACGCTTTTTTAAGATGTTCAACCGTTACATGTGTATATCTTTGAGTTGTTGACAAACTTGAATGCCCAAGGAGTTCCTTAACAGCCATTATATCAGCGCCGTGATTCAAAAGATGAGTTGCAAATGAATGTCTCAGCACATGTGGACCTTTCCTTTCAAGGTCAGCAACTGCGGAAATATACTTGCTCACGATCTCATAAACTTCGGATTTCGTAATTCTTTTCCCGCTTTTTGAGACAAAAAGGGCTTTTTTATCATCTTCACTTTGTTCATTCGTTGTAAAATTGTCCCTGATTTTAAGATATTCCCTCAATGCTTCTCTTGCTTTCCTTCCAAATGGAACAACCCTAAACTTTCCACCTTTACCCAGAACTTTGACCGTTTCATTTGAAAAATCAACATCATCTATGTTTAATCCACAAAGTTCGCTTACCCTCACGCCTGTGCTGTAAAGAAATTCAAGCAAAGCCCGATCCCTCACACCTTCATCTGTTTTTAAATCTGGAAGATTCATCAACTTTTCAATTTTGTCTTCTTCAAGAAAAACAGGAAGTGACTTTTCGGTTTTGAGCGAGAATCCTATGGTTGGATTTGAAGGGATGATTTTAAATTTTACAAGGAACTTGAAAAAGGATTTAACTGCGGATAACTTGGCGGAAATACTTGTCTTCTTCAAACCTTTTGAATGAAGATAAGCAAGATAATCTCTTATTAGCGATCTATCAATTTTTTGGACATCAGCTTTTCCACGAAGATTAAGGATGAAGGAGTAAAACTCGTAGAGTGCGTCTTCATATGCTTCAATTGTTCTTTGCGAGCAATTTTTTTCAATGTCAAGGTATTCAAGAAATTTTCTTATTTCGTTTTGCATTTTGAAAACACTTGACTTTTAACAAAAAAGATATTATATTTGTGTTAGGTAATGAAGGAGTTTCCCTCACCCAGGGTATCCCCCGCCCTGGGTTCCCCCGCAGGGCAGGTTCCCCCCCGCCTGCCCTTTCCTTCTTACCTTTTTCACGGAATCAAAACAGCAGCTGCTACAACAGTCGTCCATAAACCAGTTTTATCAACTATCGCTGATTGAGTTATATTAAATGTCCTAACAATTTTCCCGCTCATCTTCCATACCTGCTCACGTTCATCCCAACTTGTGTTTGGATCAAATTCAAGCCCAAGCGTTGTAGCGAGCATCGTCGCTGCAAGGTCTTCCGCATATTCACCTGCTTTATCGTCCGTTTGACCAAAAGCGTGATGCTCGGATAAGTATCCAAATTGTTCTGAATCAGCTGGGATTGCAACACCAATTGAAGCTGCGATTAAACGATTCGGCTCATTGCTTGATTCCTGACTTATCACAACATGCACAATTTGACCGGGTTTAAGATATTCAAGTCCCTTATTTTTGGGGATTATCTTGCAACCGGGCGGAAAAATGCTTGAAACACGCACAAGATTAAATTGTGCGATCCCTGCATCTCTTAAAGCCATCTCAAAGCTTGTAAGCTTCTCCTTGTGGCGCCCTACTCCTTTCGTCAGGAACATTTTTGTTGGGACATACAATTTTGCTTTCCCTCCTTTGATTTAATTTTTAATTTTTGGTTTTATCTTCAAAAATTTTCTCTTTCCAACTTTTAAGACGAAAGATTTATCAAGCTCAACCTGCGCATCAATATCGCCTATTTTAGACCCATCAATGCTTACACCACCAAGTTGAATCAATCTCTTTGCTTCACTCTTTGAACTTGCAAGCCCAGTCATAACGAGAAGTTCAACAACTCTGATTTTTTGCTCTTCAAGATCAATTTCAAATTCATCAATTTCTTCCGGAATCTCTTTTCTGACAAAAATTTTGTCAAATTCTTCCTGTGCTTTATTTGCTTCATCAACTCCGTGATACATACGGACAAGTTCCCACGCTAACCTACGTTTCAGATCTCGTGGATTAACATTTGGATCTTGAAGTTGTAATTTTATTTTTTGAATCTCTGCTGGTGGAAGATCGGTTGTTAAAAGAAAATAATCGTAAATAAGTTCGTCCGGGATTGACATCGTCTTCCCATACATTTCAAATGGAGGATCGTTAAGCGCTATGTAATTATCAAGTGACTTGCTCATCTTTTCAACGCCATCGGTTCCAACAAGAAGTGGCATTGTTATTATAACTTGTGGTTCCTGTCCGAATTCCCTTTGAATATCTCTTCCAACGAGAAGATTAAATTTCTGATCCGTTCCACCAAGTTCAACATCTGCTTCAATTGCTACAGAATCCATTGCCTGTGCAAGTGGATATAAAAGTTCATGAATGCTAATGGGTTCCCCTGATTTGTATCTTTTGCTGAAATCATCTCGTTCAAGCATACGTGCAACCGTGTATTTGCTCGCAAGTCGTATCACATCTTCAAAAGTCATTTTCCCAAGCCATTCGGAGTTATATCTTATTTCAACTCTTTCGGGAAGTAAAATTTTCTTCGCCTGTTCAAAATATGTCTGTCCATTGATTCGTGTTTCCTCAAACGAAAGTTGCGGTCTCGTTTTGCTTCTTCCCGATGGATCGCCAATCATAGCTGTGAAATCACCGATGATCAAGACGGCGATATGTCCAAGTTCCTGAAAATGTCGTAATTTTCTTAACACAACAGAATGCCCGAGATGAAGATCTGGTTTGGTCGGGTCGCAACCTAATTTTACTTTTAATGGTTTCCCCGTTTTGATTGAGTTCTCAATTTTTTTAACAAGTTCATCTTCTGGAATTATCTCAACAACGCCGTGTTTAATTAAATCCATTTGCTCGTTCAAACTGGGAAATTTCAATTCATCAAGTTCAAATTTTGTTTTTAAAACTCACTCACGATATTTATCCGCATATTTTCGTTTTAATTCTCTTTGAAGATCTCTTTCTGCAATGTCCTCTTTCTTTTCATACTTTCTCTTTCCACGCACAAGTGCAAGTTCAACTTTCGCTTTCCCATTTTTAAAATAAACTTTCAAAGGTATCAAAGTTAAACCTCTTTCCTTCACCTTTGTCGCAAGGCGAATTATCTCATGCTTGTGAAGAAGAAGTTTTTTATCCCGCAAGGGGTCGTGATTGTGAATGTTTCCGTATTCATAAGGGCTTATATGCATATTTAGAAGCCAAACCTCTCCATTTTTAATTATCGCATAACTATCTTGAATGCTCACCTTTCCCTGTCGCAAAGATTTAACCTCTGTTCCTTTCAAAACAATCCCTGCTTCAATTGTTTCAAGAATTTCATAATCGTGATGCGCCTTTCGGTTCGTCGTCACAATTTTAATTTTGTCTTCCATCAGAATTCGGAAATAATTTTAAAAAAATCAAATTCCAAAATCAATTTTTCATTCCTCACTTTTAACCTCAATCAAAATCACACGATATGAAATTAAAACATCAATCCCAAGAAAGCAAACACCACACAAGACCAGAAAAAGCCCAACCACGAAAAGATAAAGCGGAATCTCACGCACAAACGAACCAGCAAAGAATATGTTCAAAGCAATAGCAAATGAAGTCAAAAC
The DNA here is from genome assembly GCF_001536065.1 of Candidatus Chryseopegocella kryptomonas. GTDB lineage: Bacteria > Bacteroidota > Ignavibacteria > Kryptoniales > Kryptoniaceae > Kryptonium > Kryptonium kryptomonas. The sequence continues at coordinate 77,139 of NZ_CZVW01000002.1, read as the reverse complement.
AAAGAAAATAGCTGCACTTATATGACACAACATTGCATTCCTTATATACCAGATTCTTCTAACGAGAATATCAATTTGATTCTTTATGCTTAAAAACCGAACATTTTCCGTATATTCAAGCTCACCACGATTTATTAACTCCCTCACCAATCTCCTTCTTTCATCATTTAACAATCTAACTCTGTTGACTAAAGTTGAATGCCTTGCGTTCAAACCAGATAAAAAGAACGCACTTGACGAAATCATAACAGCTGGGGATAAAATTGCCTGAATGGCTTGCGTGACAGTCAAAGTAAATTGCGTCTCCATTACAATTCTTGTTCGCTGTTATATTTGACGATTGAAAATATATCATAATTCTTCAAACGCTCTCTCCCATTTAAAAAGCTCAACTCAATCAAAAAGCAAATTCCGACAACTTCACCACCCAAACGTTCAATCAATTTACACGCTGCGGACACAGTTCCACCCGTTGCAAGAAGGTCATCATGGACAAGGACTTTATCTCCGGGCTGAATTGCGTCAATATGAACTTCCATTGCATCCGTTCCATATTCAAGTTGATATTCTTGACGAATTTTTTCAGCTGGCAATTTTCCGGGTTTTCTAATTGGAACAAAACCAGCGCCAAGCAAATAAGCAAGCACAGAGCCGAAAATAAAACCACGTGATTCAACACTTACAACTTTATCAATTTTCATGTCTTTGTATTTTTGATAAAAAGTGTCAACAGCAAGCTTAAATGCTTCTTTGTCCTTTAAAAGTGTCGTTATGTCCCTAAAAACGATGCCTTCTTTGGGAAAGTTTGGAACGCTTCTTATAATGCTTTTGAGTTTCTGGCTCACTTCCAGAAGTTGCGTCTCGTTCATCTTTCACCACCTAATTTTTTCTTTTTTAAGGAACGATTCTATGCCTTTTTTACAATCTTCGGTCAATCGGGAAATTGAATTCATACTTTTCGCATACTCAATCGCCTGTTCAAGACCCATAGAATATACATTTGAAATCATCTCTTTTACAAATTTAACTGATTCAGGGCTAACCTCGGAAATTAAATCATTTGCAAATTTAAGTGTAAAGTTCTTTAATTCAACATCTGGAACAGAATAATTTGCAAAACCGATCTCAACTGCTTCATCAGCGTTGATTATATTGCCACGAAGCAAAAGTTCTCTTGCTTTTCCAGGAGCAATTCTTCTCAAAAGGAAAACCATCACAATTGCCGGAATGAACCCAATTCTTGGTTCCGTATATCCAAATTTTGCATTTTCTTTTGACGCAATTATAAAATCACAAACGCTTGCGAGACCACATCCACCCGCAAGAGCAAAACCATTTACCATCGCAATTGTCGGTTTGGGGAATCTGTAAATTTTCAAATATAAATCGGAAAGTTTTTCTGCGTCAATGTAATTTTCATAAGAGTTCAAATCCGAAATCTTTTGTATGTATTCAAGATCAGCTCCGGAACAAAATGAGTTCCCCGCTCCTGTTAAGATGACGCATCTTGTTAAATCATCTTTAAGAGCAATTTCAAAAGCATCTCCAAGTTCTCTGATTAACTCCGGATTTAAAGCATTCCTTTTCTCCGGTCTGTTAAGCGTAATGATTGCAACTCTTTCGTTGACCTCGTAGATGATTTGGTTGAACAATTTTTGAAATTTAAATTTGTTTTCAGCAGTTTTAAAATTACTTATTCTTGACGATAAAGTCAATTTTCAATTGAGCAAAAATTTGCTTTTTAAAATCCCCAATTTGTTTCACATCAAACAAAGACAAAAACAACACATATATTCACACCTTCGCAGATGGACAGTATTTGCTAATTTTACATATCCCACACTTTGGTTTTCGTGCTTCACAAACATATCTACCGTGCTCGCCTATCAAATGAGAGAAAAGCGTCCATTTATCCTTCGGAACTATTTCCATCAATTCAAACTCAATTTTATCTGGATTTTTACTCTTCACAAGTCCAAGTCGTGCAGTGACTCTCTTTAAATGCGTATCAACAATTATCCCTTGCTTGCCGAAGGCATTTGCAAGAACTGCGTTTGCTGTCTTTCGCCCAACGCCAGGAAGTTCAACAAGTTCTTCAAGCGTATCTGGAACTTGCCCGTTGTATTTTTCAACAAGAACTTTACAGCAATTTTTTATTGCTTTTGCTTTGTTTCGGTAAAAACCAGTTGGCTTTATCTCCTGTTCAAGTGTTTTAATATCAGCGTTTGCGTAATCTTCCGCAGTGCGATATTTTTTAAAAAGATATTCGGTGACTCTGTTAACTCTTTCATCTGTGCATTGTGCTGCTAATATCGTCGCAACCAAAAGTTCAAGCGGATTTGAAAAGTTTAAATGCGTCTTTGCATCTGGATAAAGTTTTTTCAAAATTTGAATTATCTTGCGAACTCTTTTTTTCTTATCTTGCAATGTCTCTTTGGCAAATGCGGATTTTCCCTTCACCATTTTTACTCCTGAAATTGTTTTCGTTCATTTTGCAATGGCTCAATTTTAGAATTAAGCATAAGTTCGGGCTTAAACTTTTCATCCTTTATAAGAAGTTCTTCAACAACTTTTCCATTTAGAAGATGCTCGTTTATGATTTTATCAATGTCAGATTCGCTTACCCCACCATACCATATTCCTTCGGGATAAATTACAACACTAATTCCATATTCGCACGCATCAAGACAACCAGCGGAATTGACACGAACAAATTTATTTAAGCCAAGTTCAGCAATTTTCTTTTTAAATTTATCTCTAAAATTTTCCGAACCTTTTCCACCGCACGAACCTTTCGGATGTTCGGGCGGGCGAACATTTGTGCAGACGAAAATATGTTTTTTGTATCTCACCTTTCAATTTAATTTTGTTTTTGTTAAGTTTTTCTCAAATCAATCATCAAAACAACATCACCGTTTCTCGTTCCCCTGCTTGAAAGCGTCTCATCGTTTCTATATTCAAATCCCTGCGTCAAATTAAAAAGCACAAAATCTTCAACAACTCCATCGCCATTATATATCTCGCTTATAATCCTACTCATAAGTTCATCAACTTTAACTTCATCGTCAACTTCATATCTGTAAATCTCTCCCGAGAGTCCTTTTCCAACCGCAATTGTAATTTTTGTCATTTTACCAGTAAGAAGTTTTTATTCTGACATCGCCATAAACTTTAACCGCACACGCAAGCCGTTCATCCTGCGAAAAATTTTTCTCCTTCATCAATTTCATTTCATCAAAATCTGGCTCGGATAAATTTTCCGCTCCTTCAATTATTTGAACACGACAATGACCGCAGATTTTATCGCCATTACACGATTCCGCAATCGGGATTGAATTACTTTTTGCGACTTCAAAAATTGTCTTCCCTTCTTCACATTCAATTTTAACTCCAAGCGGTGCGAAATCAATTACAGGCATAAATTTTTGACCTTTGATTTGAATTTACCCAAAAGCAAAAAATAATCAAAGTTTTAAATCTTTTTCGCAACTATCACAACATAGCCCATCCATTTATCACCACCTTGATCAAGATAGACGCTCACTTCGTGTTTAAACTTCTTAACTTCCTTAAACTCGCTCTTCGTAAATTTTCTCTCTTTAAGAGAACTCTGAATTATCTTCTTAAACCTTGAATAATAAACTCTCAACTCATCGCTTATATCTTTAACAAAGGTCGGCTCAAAACCATAATCCTTCAAAATTTTTATCTTCTCATCAAGCGTTTCAATTTCTCCACCTTCAACATACCAAGCATCTTTAACATAAGTTGGAACAGGCGTTTTCTTCCAGTAAAAGTCAGCAATTCCGATGAAAGAATCTTTTTTCAAAACTCTGCGAAACTCTTTCAAAATTCGGCTCTTTTTATACTGACTTAAAATTCCCTCGCTTATTATCAAATCAAAAATCTCATCTTCAAAATCAAGATTTACAGGACTCATCATTTTAACTTTGACTTTATCATCAAGACCTGCTTCAGCAATTTCACTTTTTGCGTCAAAAACAACCTGTGGTATTTCATAAATTCCGTAGATATGGCAATTAAAATTTTTCGCAACATAAACGACGCTTTCTCTTAAATTAACGCTTGCGATTAAAACATTCATTCCATCTTTTATTTCAACTTTTGAGCAGATAAGTTTTGTTGAGTTACTTCCCCCAAGCGTTGGCAATTTCTGAACAGTTTTGGATTTCATCTTTAAAAGAGAAGTTTAAGATTTGCATATTTGACAAGCAAAAGTTTTCGTCCGTGATTTTCAAAATCAACCATTGCCCTCATATTTTCTCCGTTTCCAGAAATATCAACGACAACGCCACGACCGAAAAATTCATGTTCAACAAGCGAACCAATTTTTAAGCCGAAAACATTTGTCTTTTTAACTTTATGCTCTCTTTTTTCATCTTTTGACTTATGAAATACAACGATATCAAATGGAATTTCATCAAGAAATCTTGACCTTTTTTGATTGAAGATATTTCCCGCCCTCATTCTTTCGTTCGCATAAGTGAGATAAAGTTTTTTCATCGCTCTTGTTATCCCGACATAGAAAAGACGCCTTTCTTCTTCAAGTTCTCTAAAATTATAAAAAGAACTCGCAATCGGGAAAAGACCTTCTTCAAGTCCAGTTATAAACACAACTGGAAATTCAAGTCCCTTCGCACTGTGAAGCGTCATTAAAGTTATAGCATCACGTTTGTTTTCCCAAGTGTCAATATCAGCAATTAAAGAGACCTCTTCAAGAAATTTTTCAAGACCGCCATCTTCTGGATTTTCATTTGAAAACTCGGTTATAGCGGATAAAAGTTCTTCTATGTTTTCAATTCTCTGCTGTGCCTCTGGCGTTCCCTCTTCTTTGTAAAATCTGATAAGCCCGATGTCATCAACAAGTGCCCGTGCAAGTTCGCCAGCGCTTATTTTATCCTTCAAGTCAATGTATTTCTGAATAAGATTGCAAAAATAAAGAACATTTCTTCTTGCTCTGTCCGTAAGACCTGGAACTGCATAAGATTTACACATTGCTTCAAACATTGACAAACCTTTTGCAATTGCGAAAGCTCTTATGCGTTCAATTGTCGTATCACCAATACCACGATTTGGGAAATTTACAATTCTTAACAGGCTCTCATCATCTTTTGGATTTACGACGACTTTTAAGTAAGCGAGTAAATCCTTGACTTCTTTTCTCTTATAAAATGCGACGCTTCCAACTATCGTATACGGGAAACCCTCACGCCGAAGAGCATCTTCAAACAATCTTGATTGTGCATTTGTCCTGTAAAGTATAACAAAGTCCCGAAGATTGTATTTGTTTTTTCTTATCTCCTCTTTTATAAAATGAACTACTTTTTCAGCTTCGTCTCTATCATCTTTACATTCAATGACGACGATCGGCTCACCTTCGCTGTTTTCAGTCCATAGGTTTTTTAAAATTTGCTCTGTGTTATTTTTTATAACAGAGTCAGCTGCACGAAGGATTTTCTTTGTTGAGCGATAATTCTGTTCAAGTTTAAAAATTTTGCAATCGGGAAAATCGTTTTTAAAATCAAGTATGTTCCTTATCTCCGCACCACGCCAGGAGTAAATGCTTTGAGCATCGTCACCGATCACACATAAATTTCTATGCTTTGCGGAAAGCATCTTCAAGAGTATGTATTGAACACGATTCGTGTCTTGATATTCATCAACAAGAATGTATTTGAAACGATTTTGATATTTTTCAAGGACATCTGGATGATTTTCAAAAAGTTCAACTGCTTTCATCAAAAGGTCGTCAAAATCCATCGCATTTCTCTGAAAGAGCGCTGTCTGATAAAATTTATAAATCTGTGCAATTTTTTGATCAAATTGATTTTCAACAACACTTGCAAATCCATCTGGGCTGACGAGAGCATTTTTAATCGCACTTATCTTTGCTTGTGCAAGCGATGGGCTTATGTTGTCTTCGGAAAAGTTAAGTTCTTTTATCACACTTTTTATCAAACTCAAACTATCATCCTGATCATAAATCGTAAAACTTTTCGTGTATCCAAGTTTTTCAGCTTCCTGTCTCAAAATTTTAGCAAAAACAGAGTGAAAAGTCCCAATGACCACATTCTTAGCAACATCTCCGACAAGCTGGACCGCTCGCTCTTTCATCTCGTTAGCTGCTTTATTCGTGAAAGTAAGAGCAAGTATCTCATAAGGTCTGACACCAAGCGACAGAAGATAAGCAATTCTGTAAGTTAGAACACGTGTTTTACCACTTCCAGGTCCAGCAAGAATTAAAACAGGTCCATTTATCCACTTTACAGCTTCCCTTTGCTCTTTGTTAAGGTCTTTCAAAAAATCCCTCATTTTTAAAACTTTAAATTTTACTTCAAAAACTCTCGCACTGTTTTTGCTATGCTTTTGGCATCAAGCCCATATTTTTCGTACAACGCTTTCGGGCTTCCCGACTCACCGAACTTTTTTATACCAATCCTTTTAACTTTGACAGGATAATTTTCAGATAAAACTTCCATAACAGCTGAGCCAAGACCACCAACAATGTTATGATCTTCAACTGTGACGATCCTTCCAGTTTCAATTGCACATTTAATCACAAGTTCTTCATCAATTGGTTTTATTGTGTGGATATTCACAACTCTTGCGCTTATGCCATCTTTTTCAAGTTCTTCAGCTGCAAGAAGAGAATTGAAGACAACCCCGCCCGTTGCAAAGATTGTTACATCTTTACCATCCTTTAAAACAACACCTTTCCCGAAGTTAAATTTATAATCAGGCGGATTGACATCTTCAAGAGCTTGGCGAGTTAATCTCAAAAATACAGGACCTTCGTGCGTTGCGATATATTCAACCGCCTGCTTCGTCTCAATATCATCGCAGGGTTGAACAACCGAGACATTTGGAAGAGCACGCATAAGAGCAATATCTTCAAGCCCCATTTGGCTGTAACCATCTTCACCAATTCCAATTCCTGCGTGTGTTCCAACAAGTTTCACATTTGCATTTGTGTAAGCAACAGACATTCTAATTGTTTCGTATCTTCCAATCAAGAAGCATGCGAAACTGCAAGCAAATGGAATTTTTCCAGCAAGAGCAAGTCCAGCTGCTGTTCCAATCATATTTTGTTCAGCTATCCCCATTTCAAAAAATCTTTCGGGAAATTTCTTCGCAAATTTTATTGACATTGTTGATTTTGAAAGGTCTGCATCAAGAACAACTATATCTGGAATTTTTTCGCCGAGTTCTTCAAGTGCTTCTCCGAATGAAACACGAGTTGCTTTAGCTGGCATTATTTTACCTCCATCTTTTGTGATAAAAGTTCATTCAATTGTTCTTCAAGTTCTTTTAGTGCAATTTTCGTCTCCTCATCATTTGGAGCTTTACCGTGCCATTCGTGATTATCTTCCATAAATGAAACTCCTTTGCCTTTAATTGTGTGCGCAACTATAAATGTTGGCTTGCCTTTAATAAGTTCGGCTTCATCCAGAGCAGAAAGAATTTGCTCAAAATCATGTCCATCAATTTCAATCACATTCCAGTTAAAAGCTCTAAGTTTATCAACCAGTGGTTCAATGTTCATAACATCTTTGACATATCCATCAATTTGACCTTTGTTATAATCAACGATTGCACACAAATTGTCAAGTTTAAATTTTGGAGCAGACATTATCGCTTCCCAAACCTGTCCCTCTTGCATTTCACCATCACCGAGAAGACAATAAACACGATAATTTTTCTTATCAATTTTCCCAGCAAGAGCGATACCCTGGGCAATTGAAAGACCCTGTCCAAGTGAGCCAGTTGAAGCTTCAACATAAGGCAGATCAAGTCGGGATGGATGTCCCTGAAGCCGTGAATTTATTTTCCTCAGTGTGAAAATTTCTTCATAAGGAATAACTCCACGATGTGCTAAAACTGCGTAAAGAGCTGGCACACCATGACCTTTGGAAAGTATGAAACGATCTCTATCAGGGTCAAGTGCGTTTTCAGGGGTTCTTTTGATCTTTTCCCAGAAAAGGGCAACGAGAATTTCAACGCAGGAGAGAGAACCACCAGGATGACCTGAGCCAGCAAGATTTAACATTTTTATTATGTCAATTCGTATCTTCGTTGCGATGATCTTAAGATCAAGGATTGAGTTTTCCATCTGTCAAGTTAATTTGTTTTTGTGACGATTTCAGCACCGAAAAATATAAAAATTTAGCCAGAAAAAAACAATTGCATTTTGAATAATTGAAAAGTTTAAAAATGTTAACACAAATTTTTGAAACCGCATAAAAAATTATTTCCTTGCCGTTGCGATTTTTCAAGCGAAAAATTAGTTTGTGGTTATTTGATTTTTCAATTTGTGTTGGTTATATTTTATTTGACTTGCCAATGGGGCCGTAGCTCAGATTGGGAGAGCGCCAGAATCGCACTCTGGAGGTCACGGGTTCAAATCCCGTCGGCTCCACAATTTTTTCTAATTCCGTTTTTTGCGTATTTTTTAACCGAAATTCGCCCGTGATGGCAAAACCACCGGGTTGAGAAACAAAATCTAACTTGTTTTGTGTCCGAAAAAATCAAAAAAGAAATAATCAACGCAATTGATTTGCTTCTGCGATATGCAATCATTATGACAGGAAATGAAGAGGATGCAAAAGACCTGACCCAGGAAACATGTTATAGAGCCTTAAAGAATATTCACCTTCTTGACGAAAATTCAAATGTGAAGGCGTGGCTTTTCACAATTATGCGAAATATATGGATAAACCAGAAAAAAAGAAGTCAAATTTCCCCTGTTCAACTTGAAGAAACGCTTGAAAATGTAAGCGACGAATGGAATATAAACGCCGAGGAATTGTTAATAAATAATGAAATGCGTCGCACACTTATGACTGCGTTGAATAAATTGCCAGATGTCTATAGAGAAATTTTAATTCTGCGTTATTTTGAGGATTTCTCATACAGCGAAATATCAAAAATTCTCGGCTGTCCACTTGGAACAGTTATGTCAAGGTTAAACCGAGCAAAGGAAAAATTGAAAGAAATTTTCACAAAAATTTACGAGAAAAATCCCGATGATAGACCATAAAACGATAAAAATAATGATAAACCTTTATCTGGATGGAGAACTTGCTGGCGAAGAACTTGAACAATTCAAACAGCATATAAAAGAATGCGATGAATGCGCAAGATTGCTAAAAAAACAACGAGATTTTATTGATGCGATAAGATCGCTTAAAGATGAAGTCAATGTTGATTTTAAAGATTTCAAAGAAGGACTCATTGAGCAAATTGAGAGATACAAAATTGGGAAAGAGAGAAAATTAAAATATGCTCTTTTGCTTTCTGCGTTAGTTATCCTGCTTTTCGGAATGTTTGCTATTTTTTACTTTCACGCATCAAGAGTTGATTTAGTGAAAATTGCGGTTGAAAACCACATAAGACAGGTTCGTGGACAACTTCCACTTGAGGTAGAGACATCGTCTGAGGCTGAGATTTCAAAATGGTTTGAAGGGAAACTTCGGTTTAACTTTCGCCTTCCACGTTATCCCGACCCGTCAAATCAGCCATACAAGATAAGGGGTGCACGGCTTGTCGCACTAAATAACGACTACGCTGCGCTTGTCTCCTATGAAATGGACAATCATCCTATGACACTTCTTGTGGCGCCATCGCAAAGTGCAACTCCACACGGCGCTAAAAAAGTTAAGTTTAAAGAAATTGATTTTTATCTTGATAATCAAAATGGATTCAACATCCTTTCGTGGACTGATAAAGGTTTGACATATGCTCTTGTTTTTGACTTCAATAATTTTGACTGGAAAAAGCCGTGCATCGTTTGCCACAGCCAAGGGACGAAAGAGATGTAAAGATTTTCTCGCTTTCTAAATTTAGCAACACTTCAAAATTTTTAGTAAATTATTAACGCTTCAAAAATAAAGTCCAACGAGAAACCATGCCAGCACCAAAGGAAATAAAAAGAATATCAGAAGTTATCTGGGAAATTCCAGAGACATATAAAAAAGGAATGCGTGTCCCAGCAAGAATATATGCAACGAAACAACTTCTTGATGCGATGGATGAAGGCGTATTTGAACAGGTAACAAACGTTGCTTGTCTTCCCGGAATTCAAAAATATGCTCTCTGCATGCCCGACGGACACTGGGGATACGGCTTTCCAATTGGTGGGGTTGCCGCTTTTGATTTTGAAAATGGAGTAATTTCACCCGGTGGCATTGGCTTTGATATAAATTGTGGGATGCGCCTTGTAAGAACAAATCTTACCTTGGAAGAAGTAAAACCAAAATTGAAAGAGCTCGTTGATCTACTCTTTCAAACTGTTCCAACAGGAGTTGGTGCAACAGGTTTTGTTAAGTTATCAAATTCACAATTTGATGAAGTTATGGTCAAGGGCGCACGTTGGTGCGTTGAACATGGTTATGGATGGAAAGAAGACCTTGAAAGAATTGAAGAACACGGCGCAATTAAAGGAGCTGACCCTTCAAAAGTTAGCAAAAAAGCAAGAGAAAGAGGAATTGATCAACTTGGAACCCTTGGCTCAGGAAATCACTATCTTGAAATTCAAGTTGTTGATAGAATTTTTGACCAAAATGTTGCAAATGCGTTTGGAATTGAACAGGAAGGTCAAATCGTTGTTATGATACATTGTGGTTCGCGCGGTTTTGGGCATCAAATTGCAACTGATTATTTAAAAGTTTTTCTTGATGCAATGAGAAAATATGGGATACCACTTCTTGATAAAGAGCTTGCCTGTGCCCCGATTGATTCACCAGAAGGAAGAGATTATTATTCTGCGATGCTATGTGCTGCGAATATGGCTTTCGCAAATAGACAGGTAATTCTTCACAGAGTAAGAGAAGCATTTGAGAAAATTTTCAAAAAATCAGCTGAAGATCTTGGAATGCACCTTGTTTATGATGTCGCACATAACATAGCAAAAGCTGAAGAATACGAAATTGACGGCAAAATCAAAAAAGTCCTCGTCCACAGAAAAGGTTCAACACGCTCGTTTGGTCCAGGGCATAGTGAACTTGCTGAAATTTACAGAGATGTGGGACAACCAGTTATAATCGGTGGCTCAATGGAGACCGGCTCGTATCTTCTTGTCGGAACAAAAAGAGCAATGGAAGAGACATTCGGCTCAACTTGCCACGGTAGCGGTAGAACAATGAGCAGACACAAAGCGAAAAAAGAGATAAATTACAATCAACTCGTTAAGCAAATGGAAGAACGTGGGATTTATGTAAGAGCTGCTTCAAAGTCCGGACTCGTTGAAGAAGCTGGCGTCGCCTATAAAAACATATCCGATGTAGTTGAGGCAGTTGATAGAGCTGGGATTTCAAGAAAAGTCGCTGCGTTAAGACCAATTGGAAATATCAAGGGTTAAAAATAAAAAAAGGCGTGGCTAAAAGCCACGCCTTTTCCTTTTACGGTATCCTCAAACCAACATATCTATTATTTCCATCACGTGCTTTAATTCTTAACAGAATCACATCTCCTGACTTGTGGCTTTGGACAATCTTCTTCAAATCATCAACATTTCTCACCGGCTTTCTATCCGCTTCAATGATAATATCGTTTTCTCTTATATCTTTATCGTATGCCTCGGAAAATGCATCAACTTTCGTGATGATCACGCCGTTTTTGACTTTGTATTTGTTTCTTGCTTCTTCATCAAGATTTGCAACCGTAATCCCAAGTTTATCAAAACTTACAACGCCGGGCTCAATCTCTTTTGCTGGTGGTTCGTTATCTTCTGCTTTTGCCACTTCTTCATCTTCTTTTCTCGGCTTTAATGTCGCCGTCAATTCAAAAGTTTTACCATCACGGTAAATTTTCAAATTCACTTTATCACCAGGTCTTTTCCTTGCGATTATCTCCTGCAATTCACCAGGCGTGTTAACTTCCTTACCATCACATTCAAGTATAACATCTCCTGCTTTTACCCCTGCTTCCTCAGCTGCACTCCCAGAGATGACATCCTGAACAATGATTCCTTTCGGCTTATCAAGCCCAAGACCTTTTGCCGTTGCCTCGTCAAGCTTTGAAATCTGAACTCCAAGAACACCTCTGCGAACTTTTCCATACTTGATTATGTCTTCAGCAACTTTTCTTGCAAGATTTATCGGAATTGCAAAACCATAACCTTGATAATATCCTGTCCTTGAAGCGATCGCCGTGTTTATACCAACAACTTCACCATTTAAATTCACAAGAGGACCACCACTATTACCTGGATTTATCGCTGCGTCTGTTTGAATGAAATTTTCAACGCCATATGATTCCCTAATTATTCCGATGTTCCTGCTCAAAGCGCTCACAATTCCAGCAGTCACCGTTAGATTCAACCCAAGTGGATTTCCAACTGCAAGAACCCATTGTCCAACCTGCAACTCGTCCGAATTACCGAATCTTGCAACAGGCAAGTCATTTGCGTCAATTTTTAAAACAGCAAGGTCTGTAAGTTTATCTCTCCCAATAAGTTTCGCTTTAAATTCTCTCCCATCCCAGAGCGTCACGGTTATGCTTCCCTTCTCTCCACCCTCAACGACATGGTTATTCGTAAGTATGTAACCATCTTTGGTTATAATTACACCTGAACCCATCCCCTCCTGAGGACTTGGCTCGGGAATTTTAAATTCAAAATCAGGTCCGAAGAAATGGAAGAAATCAAAAGGACGACTTTGACTTTCGCTCTTTGTGACCACTTTAATTGATACGACGGTTGGGACAACTTCTTTTGCAACCTGAACGAAAGCATTTTGTGTTGAGAGTATGTCAAATTTTGTGTTTGTCGGTTTGTCCTGCGAACCAATTACTGGAACATCAATTGCCCCTGTTGGTTTTACAGCATTTAATCCAGATACAAGAATAATTCCAAAAAGCATTCCTGCAAGCACAAGTGCAATTGCTCCAATTATCTGCTTCTTTGTCATGGTTAGTTTTCCTCCACAAAAGTTTTGTTTTTACTTGCAATCAGTTCATTAAAATATAACAGGTTTTGCCTTGACTTTGTTTCACTTTAATTTATGATAAATTTCAAGCGATTTCAAATCAACTGCTTCTTCAATGTGCGTCTTCATATAGCCAAATAACAGATTCTGAATTTCAAGATTTACATTACGAGGTATTTTCAAATTTGTTACATTATCAAGTTTTGCCCGCTCAATCCAAAATAAACTTTTAAAAGTTGCGATTGAGTAAGTTTCAAAATTCGTCGCCCCCGCTTCACATTTTGAACACAAAAATCCCCCCTTATCATTTAAGAAAGCAACCTTTTGAGACAAATTTTTATCTGTAAATTTCTCACCGCACAAAACACACTTTTCAAAATTTATCTTAAAACCAATTTCTTCAAGCAAATGCACGAGAAAGAACCACAGCAAATTGATCTCATTTCTCTCCGCCTCGTTTAACTTGTCAAGCACATTGACAAGAAGATTGAAAATTTTTTGATTTTCCTCTTCAAACTTTATCAACTTATAAAGCGTCTCACAAATTGAAAGTCCAATTGTCATTTTGGTATAGTCGGAATAAATTTGAAGAAATGGCTTAACAATGTCTGCTTGCGAAAGAAATTGGAGTTCCCTTGTTTCTTTTTTGTAAAGCACAGCAGTTATATATGACATCGGCTCAAGCGATGCCCCGAATTTGCTTGTCGTGAGCATTGCACCTTTTGCAACGACATTCAATTTACCAAATTTTTTGGTGTAAAGCGTAACGATTTTGCTCGTCTCTCTATATTTCATTGCCTTCAAAACAACCGCTTCGGTTTTGGTGAGCATTTAATCTCTTGATTTTATGCTTTCTTTAATTTTTTGAAGATTTTCTTCAAATGGCGGATAAATCACCCCGACTTCGGTTATAATTGCGGTTATCAATTCATTTGGAGTTACATCAAAAGCAGGTGAAAATGTCTTAACACCTTCTGGCGCTATCCTCTTCCCCATTATCTCAACTATCTCCTCTGAACCTCTTTCCTCAATCGGTATCTCATCCCCTGTCTTTATGTTAAAATCAATTGAAGATGTCGGTGCAGCAACATAAAACGGTATGTTATGAAATTTTGAGATTATAGCAAGATTATAAGTTCCAATTTTATTTGCAGTGTCTCCGTTAAGTGCAATTCTATCAGCACCGACAATCACGCAATCAATTTTTCCAAGTTTCATAAGATAAGCGGACATATTGTCGGTTATTAAAATTGTTTCAATTCCTCTTTGCATCAATTCCCAAGTCGTCAAACGAGCACCTTGAAGAAGAGGTCTCGTCTCATCAACATAAACTCTAACCTTTTTTCCTTGCTCAAAAGCAGTGTAAATTATCCCAAGAGCAGTCCCATAATCACCCGTGGCAAGCCATCCGGTGTTGCAATGTGTTAAGATATTTGCTTCGTCCGGAATTAATTTTGAACCATTAAGTCCAATTGTTTTACACATTTGTATGTCGTCATTTTGAATTGCAAGTGCCTCTTCAAGTAATTTCTTTTTTAATTCATCTGTTCCAAGCTTTATGTTGCTGTAAAATGTTTTTTTCATCCTATCAATTGCCCAGAAAAGATTAACTGCGGTTGGTCTGGTTTGAGCGAAAACTTCGCAAACATTTTCAAAAAGATTTTTAAACTTTTCTTTATCATCACCCTGAAAATTTTTAACACCAAGATAAATCCCAAACCCAGCTGCAATCCCGATAGCTGGTGCACCGCGAATTTTCAATTTCTTTATCGCATCAGCAATAACCAGATAATCATCTGTTTCAATAAATTCAAGTTTAAGCGGTAATTTCGTCTGATCAATCATTTTAACCTTATCCCCCACCCATTCAATTGAACGCAACCGCTGATTCATTTATTCTTGACTTTTTTGTTCTCGTTTTTTAAATTTATAGTGAATTTGGGCCCTTAGCTCAGTTGGTCAGAGCAGCTGACTCATAATCAGCGGGTCGGAGGTTCGAGTCCTCCAGGGCCCACAAACTTTTATATCCTTTCCATAATCCTCCTTATCGTGTTGTAATAAACATCAGCAATTTTTTCAACATCAACTTCAATCAATCCATTGATTTTAAATTTTTTCTGCGCTGTCACAACGCCTATAACCGAATATGGCACCTGATTTTTTTCGCAAATTTTTGCAAACTTATCAAAATTTTCCCTCTCAACTGTGACAATTATCCTTGATTGACCTTCGCCAAAGAGCAAAAAATCGGGACGAATTTCATCTCTAAGTTTAACTTCACAACCAAGCATGTTTTCCTTATCAGCTATGCAACATTCAGCAAGCGCAACAGCAATTCCGCCATCCGAGACATCATGTGCGGACTTAATTAAACCTTGTTTAATTCCATCAAGACATGTCTTTTGGACCGCCTTTTCAAGTTCAAGGTCAATCTCTGGTGCATCACCTTTAACTTCACCATAAATCCACGCAAGATATTCACTCCCACCGATTTCATCCGTGTTTTTCCCAAGAAGAATTATCAAATCATCCGGCGATTTGAAATTCACAGTTGTTATATAATTTAAATCTTCAATCAACCCAAGCATTCCGATAACAGGCGTAGGATATACCGCACCGTCTGGACTTTCATTGTAAAAACTTACATTTCCACCTGTCACAGGAGTGTTAAAAAATCTACACGCATCTCCCATACCGCGGACTGCTTCTTTAAACTGCCAAAATATCTCGGGCTTATATGGATTTCCAAAATTAAGACAATTGGTGATAGCAACAGGTTCAGCGCCAGTGCAAACAACATTCCTTGCTGACTCCGCAACCGCTATCATAGCTCCACGATAAGGATTAAGATAAACATATCTTGCATTGCAATCCGTTTTAACTGAAATAGCTTTATTCGTTCCTTTTATCCTTATCACAGAGGCATCACCACCTGGCAAAACAACAGTATTTGTCCCAACCATCGTGTCATATTGCTGATAAACCCACTCTTTACTTGCAATGTTTGGTGAAGAAATTAACTTCAAAAAAATATCATTCAAATCTTTTGGTTCAGGTAAATCATATGGATTAAAATTTCTAACTTCCTTCAAATACTCTGGCTCTTTTGCTTCCCTGTAATAAACAGGTGCACCCCCACCAACGACAAGCGAATCTGCCGGTATATTTACACATATTTTCCCATCTTTTTTAATCTTTAAAATTCCATCATCCGTGACACAACCTATCACAACCGCATTTAAATCCCACTTTTTGAAAATCTCAACTATCTCATCTTCAAAGCCCCTTTCAACAACCATCAACATTCGCTCTTGAGATTCCGAAAGTAAAATTTCATATGCACTCATTCCCTTCTCACGCACTGGCACGAGGTCAAGATCAATTTCCATTCCGCTTTTACCGCGTGCGCTCATCTCACTCGTTGAACAGGTAATGCCAGCTGCTCCCATGTCTTGAATTCCAACGACATGTCCAGTTTTTATGGCTTCAAGCGTTGCTTCAAGAAGTAATTTTTCGGTAAATGGATCACCAACTTGAACAGATGGTCTCTTTGATTCAGATGTTTCGCTTATTTCCTCCGAAGCAAATGTTGCACCGTGAATTCCATCTCTCCCGGTGCTTGAGCCAACGATTAAAACAGGATTTCCTGATCCTTTTGCAACTGCGCGAACTATTTCACTGTGCTTGACAATTCCAACAGCCATTGCATTGACAAGCGGATTCTGGTTATAACTTTTGTCAAAATAAATTTCCCCACCGACGGTCGGACATCCGAAACTATTTCCATAATCAGCAATCCCACGAACAACGCCATTGAAAAGATACTTAACACGAGAATTTGATAAATCACCAAATCTTAAAGAATCAAGAATTGCAATTGGTCTTGCTCCCATGGTAAATATATCTCGCAAAATTCCGCCAATCCCAGTAGCTGCACCTTGATATGGCTCAATTGCGGACGGATGATTGTGTGATTCAATTTTAAATGCAACCGCAAGCCCATCTCCTATATCAACAAGCCCCGCGTTTTCTTCCCCAGCAGATACAAGCAATCTTCCACCACTTCTTGGCAAAGTTTTCAAAACAGCAATTGAATTTTTATAACTACAATGCTCACTCCACATAACGCTAAACATCCCAAGCTCCTCATAAGTCGGCTCTCTCCCGATAAGTTGAATTATTCTATCGTATTCTTCAGATGTTAAGCCAAGTTCAATCGCAAGTTCTCTTTTTGATTTAACAAAATTTAATGTCTCACTCATTGACCTCTCTGCAAAATTTCTTTTACAATTGGTGCAAGCGATGTCCCAATTTTTTCAAAATAAAGAAATGTCAAGATAAGCAAAACGAATATAACAAAAACAAATGAATAAATTTTCCATTTCGCAACCTTCCTCCTTGCTGGCGTTCCACTTCCAAATAATTTCTCAGTCCATCCAATATATCTAAATCCTCTCCAACCGCATTCACTACATCTGTAAATTTTATACGGTAGAAAAAACTTAACAACTCGTTCATAAAAATTTCTTGATCTTGACCTGTGCAATGTTCCAAATTTACCGCAATGCGGACACGCTTCAAGTCGCATTTAATTTTCACCTTTATTTATTTTTAAAAATTTCGCTGTTTCCTCTGGTAAAGCGGTTGTTATATAAACCCCCGAACCAAGTTCAAATCCTGCTGGAATCGTAAGGCGTGGCAAAATTTGAATATACCAATGATAAAACTCCTCACCCGCATCTTTAAAAGGTGATGAATGAATGACATAGTTATAATCAGGATTGTTAAGTTTCTCGTAAAGCTGACTCAAAACAAGGCGAACAACTTTTGCAATTTTACACGCTTCACTTTCAGTTATGTTCCCAAAACAAGCATCGTGTTTTTTGGGCATCACCCATGTTTCAAATGGTGAAACAGATGCAAACGGCTCAATAACTATGAAATCCTCATCTTCATAAACAACTCTCTCACCTGAATATGACTCAATTTTTATCATATCGCAGAAAACACAACTGCCGTGATCATCGTAATATCTTGTCGCTTCTTCAAGTAAATGTCTAATGTGAGTTGGAACAATGGGGCTTGCTATCAATTGAGAATGTGGATGTTCAAGCGATGTCCCTGCACGTTTCCCATTGTTTCTGAAAATTATCACAGTGTTAAGATTTTGCTCGGACATAAAACTTTTGTAAAGTTTTAAATATGTCTTAAAAATTTCACAAACTTCTTCAGGTTGCATCGTCGCAATTGTCAAGTTATGCTTCGGCGATTCAATTATAACATAATGAAAACCATAACCAGTGATCTTTCTAAAAAATTGAAACTTTGTCTCTCTTTTCAACTCAACATCAGGAACAAGAGCGGAATACTTGTTCGGAACGACCCTTATTAACCAGTTTCCATCTTTATCAACTTTTAAAACTTCTGGCGGTGTCATATGTTCATTGCCCGGGCAAAATGGACATTTCGGATCAAACTCCGGAAGTTGCTTTGTTTCTTCCGCTGTGATGAAATCGTGTGGTCTTCTTGCCCTTTCTGTTGCAACAATGACCCAATTTTTCGTTGCCCTATTCTGTCTAAATTCAGGCATCATGAAAAATTTTAATTTTCAAAATCCACTGAATAAAATTTAAAAATAATTTGATTGTCTTGCAAAGGTAGTAACTTTAAAATTTTGTTTAATGAAAATCTAAAATCCTAAAACTTCAGCCAAATGCATCTCAAAATGTGATATAAATCAAATTCCATATTACGAATTTTCGTTAATTTTGATTAAGTTTAAAACAGTTAAATCAAAAGTAAGAGGTTAATGACCATGAAAAAACATATTATTTTCTTGGCATTCCTTCTTCTTTACAATTTTGCATTGTCCCAGCAAATTAAAACTTTTGATTTAATAAATTCTGGTAATACCAAAGTCAAATTTGATCCATCTGGAAACCCGATTGCAATTAATATCGGTCTCGGCGATATCTTTTATTTATTCAAGAGCCAGAATGGTCAGATCAAAAATCCAGAACCACTATTTAAATTACCCGTTGTTTATACATCAAATCAAAAATATCCTGAATCGGGGGCGTGGGACTTTGAAGTTGACACCGCTGGTGTTATTCATATAGCTGGAGTTATTTATAGAGGTGAACTTGCTCCTGGTCCCACAGAGGGAACACTTTTTTACTACAATACGCTTATTGACAGCGTCTTGCTTCTCGGAGAATTACCAACAAGCTATTTAAATCTTATAACACCGCAGGTATTAAGAACATTGGACAATAAAATTGTTGTAAATTTTACAAAGGCATATCTTGACACAGTGATCTGGTTTCAAATCTTTGACCCACGAACCAACATAAATGTTACAACGGACACAATAAAACTTGATGGATTGGGGACCACGAACTACTACTTATATATTTCTGCGAACAAAAATCTATATATCACAATTTATGAAAGTAAACATTTGGGTGGGGATGGTGATTGGGGAGGTTATAGAGATACTGTTGCTGTGTCATATCAATTACTCAAGTTTACGCCCGGTGGGAATATACAGCGTCTCCGCACTTATGGGCATACATTTTATGTAGATGACGATTTTGTACCTACTCAATTCCCTATGTTTATGGCTGATTTAAATGATGGTTTTATTGAATGGTTCAAAGCGCTGGTTAGGATATCCCCTAACAGTGCACTCATTCATCCACCTTACGACTACAATTACAATTTTTATGGTTCTAGGATATCTTCCTACATACTTGACAGAGAAGGAAATCTTCATATTATACGAGAAATACCGCTTGCTTGGAACATCGGTATTTACAGATATCAAGTTTACACACCAGGAAACATGCCAATAAACGAAATTGGGCACAGTCCAATTTATGATTATCTAATTGAGTATGACTCTACCACATACTGGACTTTTAAGCAACTTCAAATTTCTGCTAATTATGTTCCACCATATGTAAGTGATGCCTTAAATTTAAACAAAGCAATTATTCAACACCCACAAAATGATAGAAATGGTGTTATTTTGTTGTATCAAAATTCCGGAAATTTCAATTACGAAGTGCTCCTCGGGACAGGTGTAGGTGGACGAACTTTCAACAACGGTGATCCAATATGGTATGTTGATAATGATGGCAAAGTCTATTTCTCAAGTCCAAGAGAAAATAGGTTTATTGATAGTTTGAAAACAGCGTATATTTACTTTTATCAGTTAAAAAGTTCTGGTTCCAACTTCATTGTCAATTATAAATTGAGTGAAATTCAAGAATTGCCTGTACCTTATCCATCTGAGGTTAACAAAATTTTCGGGTTAAAGTATACGCTTGATAAGAATCAAAAAATGCATTTCCTGTTTCTAAGCAGGGACACAATTAGAGGTCTAGCATATCTTGGTCGGCTTTTTCTTGCAAGTCAGAAAGCGGGTGGTGGCTGGGATACAATGCAAGTATCCCCTGACACCGTTGAGATAGTTCAATTTTCTAGTTATTCTGATTTTACCGTAGATGATAGTGGAGTTGTGCATGTTCTTTACTATACTTATAAAAATGCTCCATTGACATATTACACCAATAATTCTGGCGGTAGATTTAAGCCACCAGTGCTTGTTGACTCTGTATCGCTTAGAAATGCACAAATAAGGGTAGCGAAAAATGGGCTTGTGTATATCTGGGGCAATTATTACTACGGAACATATAGATACTGGTATGGAGATTATAACTCTGGGTTTAAACGCTCATCTAGGACTTTCACCGACTGGAACATTGCCGAAGTAGATAACTCTGGAAATTTGTATATTGTTACCACTGATTGGTACAACACAAATGATGGCTCAAGAGATCATTATCTTTATAAGTTCAACCGTGATTCTGCGTTGATTTATTATCCACGGAAACTTCTAATTAAATATTTTTCAGGTAGCCCTGTAACAACACCTTATTTCACTTTTGTCAAAGATGTAACGGGATTAATTCACCTTCTTGCTACATATAAAGGCAAGCTTTATTACTGGAACCTATCTGATAATTTCACCGCAAGAGTTGAATATGATTACTCCGATCTCTTCAGATTCAAAGAAATTCACAATGCTCATGCTAAAACAATCGCAGTTGCTAATGATTTTGACCGAAGGATATACTTTATGAGCTTAACATCCCCGATTTTGATCGGTTGGATTCCATATGGAGTTACAAGCGTTGAAGATAAGGAAAACATTTTGCCGACTGAATTCTTGCTTGAACAAAATTATCCAAATCCATTCAATCCAGCAACGACGATAAGTTTTGAATTACCTATAAGATCAAATGTTGAAATTACAATTTACGATATCCTCGGTCGGAAACTAAAAACGCTTGTTGATGAGGTAAAAGACGCTGGAAGATATAAGATTATGGTTGATATGAGTAATTATGCAAGCGGTGTATATTTTTATCGCATGGTTGCAAAGCCAGTTTCAGGTGGGAAAGATTATGTTTCTGTAAAAAAGATGATCCTTGTAAAGTAAAATTTTGATTTAAGCCCCAGCAAATTGCTGGGGTTTTTGTTGAAATTATTTTTGAATTTAGTGGCAAATGTTTGTGATGTATAATAGCAACACGAATTTAAAACTATATAAACTCAATTGCAATCAAACTTAATCCATACCACATCCCTGAATAAAAAATTCTTTTTGCCTCTTTTTTATCATCCGCAACCCCAAGCGTTATAAAAAGCGTTAAAAGATGACCTTCCGGCTGTGCGGAAAAGAAAAGCGGGTCGTTCCATAAATTTAAAATTTCATCCCATTTCTCCTTTGACTCAAGAATACTTACTACCTTATCATCAAATTTTTTACCGCCTTCAAAGACATCGTTAACTCCAAACATAACCAAATCTAATCTGTGCGTAAGAGAACCACTGCCTATGAAAAGAACTTTCCTTTGCGATTTTTCAACCGCTGTTTTTATTACCCTGCCAAATTCTCTATGTTCATAGGGTGATAAAAAAGCTGACGAGGATACTGGAACAACTTTTACATCTTTTTCTGGAAACATAAAGTAAAGGATAACCCATGCCCCATGATCAATTCCCCAACTTTGCGTGCCCTTTACACTTAAACCCACCTTTTCACCTTCCTCAATTATACTTCCGGCAAGCTCTACATCGTTTAAACAATCGTATCGGAACTCATATAATTCTTTCGGGAATCCGTAATAATCCTTAATGCACATCGGCTTTTCTGCAACATTAACATAAAAATTTTTATCTCTCACTATCCAGTGTGGAGATGCTATAACTATTGTATCTATTCCAATTGTTTTGTATTTTTGTCCAAGTTTCTCAAGAAACTCCGCAAAATCTCCTTTCTCTATTAAAATTGTCGGTGAGCCATGCGATAAGAAAACAACATTTAAATTCGTCACCTTCATTCAATTTTTGTTTTTGACAAACTTACAAAATAATTAATCGCCAAAGCTAGTGTTTAAGTTCCTGCTGAATGAAATCAATATGTTTTTAGATAATTTTCAATTTACCATCTTAACACTTGCACGACATACAAAAATTGATTTATTGACTTTTCTGAATGTCTTGTTTTATATTTATTAAAAACAAAAATTTTTTACCTATGTTGCATTGCTTGCACTATAAAACAAAGTTAAAAATTGACATTGATACAGCTTGGGAATTTTTCTCTGACCCTAAAAATCTAAACATAATTACTCCGCCCGACTTATCTTTTGAAATAATTTCAGGAGCGGAAAGAAAAATGTATCCCGGTCAGATCATTATCTACAAAATAACACCATTTCCATTCTTAAGAACTTACTGGATAACTGAAATAACTCACGTTGTTCCCAAAAAGCTCTTCGTAGATGAACAAAGGTTCGGACCTTACAAATTTTGGCATCATAAACACATCTTTGAAGAAACTCCTGATGGAACAATTGTTGAAGATATAGTTCATTATCTTCTCCCATTTGGTATAGTCGGCAAGTTAGCTAATCGTGTTTTGATAAGCAAAAGGTTGAAATATATTTTTGACTTTCGTAAAATGAAACTAAATGAGTTATTTAACAAATAAAAATTTTTGATTCAATGAGTTCAAAAATAAACGTATTCTGGTTTCGCCGTGATCTGCGTTTAGACGATAATCATGGGTTATTTCTCGCTTTATCTGAAAAATTGCCCGTTTTACCGATTTTTATATTTGACACTAACATTATCAAAGATCTGCCCAGAGATGATCACAGAATAAATCTAATTTACAATCGTATTAAAATCTTGAATGATTATTTAAAAACTCATCACAACTCTATGATACTAATTTTCAAAGGCAAACCCGAAGAAGTATTCAAAGAGATTTCAAAAAAATGGCAAGTCTATAAAGTATATGCGAATGAAGAATACGAACCCTACTCTCTACAAAGAGACAAATCTATAAAGCAATTACTCAACGAGAACGGCATTCAATTTCACCCTGTAAAAGATCATGTCATTTTCTCTCCAACTGATATTCAAACCGATACTGGAAAACCATATCGCATTTATACTCCTTTTTCTAAAAAGTGGCTATATCAGTTTCACTCTTTATCTTCAATCCCCCACTTTCCGTCTGAAAAGTTTCTCAACAACTTATACCTAATAAATACAAAAGAATTTCCTTCTCTTGAATACCTAGGCTTCAAGTTGTCTTCACTAACATATATACCTCCTGAGGAAGATGAAATAAAATCCGTCATTCAAAACTATCATAAAACCCGCAATCTCTTTGGAGATGATAAAAGCACAACTCGTGTATCAACTGCACTGCGCTTTGGTTTCATAAGCATAAGAAAACTTGTATCCTTAGGAAAAAATAACATCGTTTATCTGAAGGAATTGATTTGGCGAGAGTTTTTTCAACATCTAATCTATTACTTTCCAACTATGATTAAGGAAAATTTTAGAAACATTCCAATTCAAGTAGAAAATGATGAGAAATTATTTGAAAAATGGAAAAATGCAGAAACTGGCTATCCACTTATTGACGCTGCGATGAATCAACTCAATCAGACAGGTTATATGCACAATCGTTTAAGAATGCTTGTAGCAAACTTTCTCTGCAAGATATTGTGGATTGATTGGAGATGGGGTGAAAGATACTTTGCGGAAAAACTCTTTGACTTTGAGCTCGCTTCAAATGTGGGCAACTGGCAATGGTCTGCTGGCACTGGTTTAGATGCATCTCCGTATTTTAGAATTTTTAATCCTGAATTACAGCTTAAAAAATTTGATCCACAAGGTATTTTCTTAAAAAAATGGTTGCCTTATGATCCAACAAAGCCACCGAAAAAAATTGTTAATTTTAACGAACGCAGAAATCTTTATCTGAACATGTTAAAGAAATCAATAAAATGACCTTAACACAACTCGTTGCATTTTTTATATTTCTCATAAGACAAAAATGATACCCAGATTAACATAAGCATTCCATAAAAGAAATCCTCAATAGGAATGTTGAATACCCTTATCCCAATATGATGTTGAGGGTTGTAGAAAACAATTGGCTCTTCAACTATGAAACTACCTGTAAGAACCCCATTAGAGAGCAAAAATCCTGGAATGATTAAAATATATTCAATAAAAAAATATCTCAGAAAATTGGAATCAGAATAAGCGAACAAAAAATAAATTAGAGAAAAGGACAAGAGCAAAAAAGTAGAAATGGATGTTTAAACAATTTTCTTACCTCGTCGCTTACAGAATAAAAAAGTGAGCTTATGAGTGTAAAGTTTAACGCCACAGGATCTATAAAATCTGTCCAAGATAAAAATGGCTTATAAACCATTTTACCCATAGCTATATCATATATCTTCCCGGCTTTTTCAAGATATCGCTTTAGCTTTTGCGAACTTCCTCTTTCTATTATTTACTAGAAAAAGTTCCTCAAAATTCATCTGGATTGCATTCTCAGTATCACAGTATAATTCAACCTACGGGTTTATTTTAATTTGCTTTTTAAAATTTTTAGTATATGTTGGAAGTTGAAATTTTTAAACTGTTATCTGACCCAACGCGACTGCAAATTTACAAGATTCTTCTTCAAACTAGAGTGGAAGCAGCTGTATGCGAGATTATGTCTGCTATTAATTGTATTTGGATTGAAAAAGCGTTGGTTTATATTTCAATTATGATTATACTTGGAACCCTGGCTGGATTCATTTACGGAAGTTTATAAATCTCTGGGGTGGTAAGGAATTTTTTCC
Source organism: Candidatus Chryseopegocella kryptomonas (assembly GCF_001536065.1). GTDB lineage: Bacteria > Bacteroidota > Ignavibacteria > Kryptoniales > Kryptoniaceae > Kryptonium > Kryptonium kryptomonas. The sequence continues at coordinate 51,968 of NZ_CZVW01000002.1, read as the reverse complement.
ACTTTACCACCACTACCTTTTACCACAAATCACTAATCAATTTGTATTACACCTGTTCTGAAGGGAGAGAACACACCTCTAAAAATCGCAAAAAGCACAACTTGGCTTTACACTCAAATGTTGTTTTTAACACTTGATTAAATTGAATTAACAGAAAAATTCTTTACCCCCATTTAAACCAGATTGCTTTTACAAGTTCAAAATCTTCAGGCACATTTATATTGGCAAGTATCCCAAAAGGTTCACCAAATTCTGCTAACTTTTTCTCATCTATTTCATATTTTAACTTAACTTCTCCGAGAAGTTCCTTTAAAGATAATTTGCCAAAATCAATAAGACTTTCAATAAGCGGAATTAATCTCTTTGAATAATATCCAGGGAAAGGATAAATTTTATCAGAAAATTTTATATAGACCGCGTCATAATCAGATAGCGTGCTCATAAATTGCAAAAGTTCGTTGGGTATAAACGGCATATCAACTGGAACAAAAACACACCCAAAGCATTCCACCATTTCAATTAAAGTAGAATAAACACCAACAAGAGGACCCCTGTTATCAATTTTATCTCTTAAAATAATGAAATCCGGAACTTCAAAATTAGAATCTTTATCAAGGACAAGATATCTTCTTTCAAAATTTGCTCTTATTTTATCGCACGCTATTTCAATTAAAGTTCTTTCGCCCAGTTTTAAAAATCTCTTATCACTGCCAAACCTTTTTGATTTTCCTCCTGCTAACACTGCCCCGCATTTACACATTCGCATCTAAATTTTTATGTTAAAATATGAACTTTTACCTTTTCTCCTTTTTGAATGTATGAAACTTCCTTCGGAGCAAGAACAAGTGCATTAGAATTTACAAAAGATGAAAGCATATGTGAATCTTGATTCGGCAAAACAAAAACTTTATCACCATCAGCTTTCGCACGCAGAAAATATAATCTATCTTGTTTTTTCTTCACATCATTTAAAAGTTCTTTTTCTTCCTCAGGTAAAAATATCCTTGAAAAACCCATCATTTTCTTGATAGAAGGAATGATATATTCATAAAAGCAAATAAGAGTGGCAGCTGGATTCCCAGGCAATCCAAATATCAATGTGTCTCCCTTTCTCCCCATAAAAATAGGTTTTCCAGGTTTTTGTTGAACTTTGTAAAATAACTTAACAACATTTTCCCTTTCAACAAGTACTCTAACAAAATCATAATCCCCGACAGAAACTCCACCTGTGAAAATTATAATACCACATTCATCAAGAAAAGAATAAAACCTCTTTCTCAAAGCTTTAAAATCATCTTTTGAAAAAGCAATCCGAATCTTTTCAATCCCAAATTTTCTAAGTCCTGTCAAAAGCATTACAGAGTTTGACTCATAAATTTTACCCTCTTTCAGATTACTACCCGGTCTTAATATCTCTGAACCTGTAACTATGACTCCAACTTTTGGTTTTCTCCTGACTTTAACCTCTTTAATTCCCATACTGCTTAAAAAACCAACAACCCCGGGAGTTATCTCCGTTCCTTTCTCAATTACTTTTTGTCCTTTCTTTACCTCCTCACCCTTTGATCTTATGTTGCAAAACTCCTTCACTTTTTCCTTGATAACTATCTTATCTCCTATTTTTTCAACTTTTTCAACCTCAATCACAGCATCAACTCCATCGGGGATCAACGCACCAGTATATAACTTCACTGCTTCACCAAGTTCAATCTTAAACTTTTTAGCTTCCCCGGCTTTTATTTCACCTATAACTTTCAATTCCGCCGGAAGATTTACTAAACTTTTAGTGTTAAAACCATATCCATCAACTGCGGAGTTTGTCCATAATGGCAAATCAACCGGAGAAAAAATATCCTCAGCAAGAGCATATCCACAGGATTTTTTTAAATTCACCTGAATTATGTCGCTTTCCTCTACTTCTTCTGCAATTATCTTTCTTGTTTCCTCAAAAGTTATGTAATCCCTCTCCATAGTATTTGTCCTCCTATGAAAAGTATTATTGTATTTAAAGTTGCCTTAACTATCTCCGGTTTAAATTTACTTGACCCAAAATAAGAACCAACAAAACCACCGAGTGCAACAAAAAAAGCAAGTGATAAAGAAAGTGAAATATCCACTCTACCAGCATACACATTAGTTAGAAAACCAGCAGAAGAGTTCAAAAGAATATATAATGAAGTTATAAATGCAACTAACTTTACAGGAAAATTAGCAAGAAGAAGAATAGGCGAAAGAAAAATCCCCCCGCCTATACCAACTATGCCTGTTAAAAATCCAAATGCAAAACCAAAAAATGGAACAAAATATCTCGGTATGCTAAATTTTATCTTGCTAATTTTATCCTTTAGAAAACTCAAAACAGAGGACGCTATAAGCGATAAACCAAGAATTATATAAAAAGCTCTATCGCTAAGTTCAATTTTGCTCCCAAGCACAACCCCTGAAATAGAAAGAGCATAAATGATGAGCACATCTTTTAAAAAATCTTTTTGAAAATGTTTCCTATAGTTTAAACTTCCTAAAAATGAAACGATAATATTCAAAAATTGAGCGGTTGATGGAATGTAAATTCTATCAGTTCCAAGAATAGCCAGAAAAGCAACATAAGCACTTCCTCCAGCAAGTCCGACCGAAGAATATATAAGTGCGATAATGAAAAAGACAAAATAAATCATCATTCTTTATGAGGTTTCATTTGCATCATCTTGTAAATGTGCAAAACATAAGGAAAGAGGGAATTCATTGATTCTTCAACTCCTCTTGATGAACCCGGAAGAGTAATTATTAAAGTTTTTCCTTTAGTGCCTGCAACCCCACGAGATAACATCGCATATGGAGTCCTCTCCTGACCATAAGAACGGGAAGATTCCATAATCCCTGGTATCTCCTTCTCAATAATAGGTTTTATCGCCTCTGGCGTTGTATCTCGTGGAGATAACCCCGTCCCTCCCGTTGTCAAAACAAGATCAAAACCTTCATCACACCAACCCAAAACTTGCTCCCTTATTAGTTCAAGTTCATCAGGAACAATTTTGTATTCAATATCTTTTATACCTAACTCCTTCAACCTCTCAATAATTATCCTTCCCGATTTATCACTCTTTTTCCCCGCACTTATTGAATCAGAAATCACAAGAACACCAGCCCTGAAACCTTCTGGTATTTCCTCTTGATAATCAGATTTTCCGCCTCTCTTCTCAACGAGTTTTATCTCCTTTATTTCAATACTTTTATCAACAGGTTTTATCATATCATATACATTTAAAGCTGCTGCTGAAACCCCAAAAAGTGCTTCCATCTCGCAACCAGTTTTGCCTGTTGATTTAACCTCAACTTCAATCCTGAGTTCACCTTCACCTTCAAACTTAAACTCAACCCCCACCCATTCAACAGGAATATTATGGCAAAAGGGCAATATCTCCCAAACTTTCTTAGCACTTAAAATCGCAACAGAGCGAGATACCTCAAAAACATCTCCTTTTTCTATTTTTCCATTTTCAATTGCTTTTTGTGTTTCAGGATTCATTTTAACGATGGCTTGAGCTTTGGCATATCTCAATGTTTTTATTTTGTTTGATATATCAATCATTTTTCCCCTCTACCCATCTTTGTTTTCCATTTTTTAAAATTTCCTTCTTCCAAATAGGAACTCGCCTTTTTATCTCGTCAATAACATATTGAATCGCTTCAAATCCTTCTTTTCTATGCTCCGATAAAACTGCAACAAGTAATGCTATCTCCCCAACTTTAACCTCACCAACTCTATGCTTAATTATAACTTTTTTAACTGAAAACTTCTCAATCGCCTCCGATTCTATTTTTGCAATTTCTCTTTCTGCCATTTCTATATACGATTCATAAACTATCTTTTCAACCTCTGAACCATCAACTTTATCAGCTCGCACTCTACCTTCAAAAATTATAAATGAACCACAACCTTCATCAACTACACTTAACACATCAACCTCCATAATATCCTCAATCCTACCAGTTATTATATACTTTGAATTTTTCATACACATTCCAAGTTATATTTTTTATCCTCCAGCTATCGGCGGTATAAGCGCTACTTCATCCTCTTCTTTAAGAGAAGCATCATCGTTTATAATCTTATAATTCACCGCTATTGCAAAAATCTCTTTTCCCAAAATCGGAAAATTCTCATTTAAGTATCTTTTTAACTCATTAACACTCTTTACACCCTGAACTTCAACTTGATCAAGACCTATGCTTTCCTTCAACCTTCCGAAAAATAAAACTTTCATTTTTAACCTCCCAATTTTATCATTTCAAACTTTGCCATTTTATCCTTTAAATCAACAAATCCACGTGGTTTTTTCTTTACAATATCAATAATGAACTTCCTTAAAGCATCTCCATCAAATTCAGGTCTCAAAAACTTTTTCAACGAATATCCTCTATCATCAAACATGCAAAGCACAATCTTCCCATCTGATGTTATCCTTATCCTTGAACAACTATCACAAAATGGTCTTGTAACAGTTGAAATAAAACCTATCCTCACCCTGTTATCAAAAAGATAAACCCGTGCAGTTGATGAACCATTTCCCAAAAAGACCAAATTACCTTTTCTTTCAATTCTGCTTTTTATCTCATCTTCACTCACAAAATAACTTGACCATACATCCTTCCCCACAAAAGGCATAAACTCAATAAATCTTATCTCAACACCTTTCTTTCCCGCAAAATCAATTAAATCAAAAATTTCATCATCGTTAACACCCTTCAAAACTACCGTGTTTATCTTCAAATTTCCACCATTAGATAAAAATTGTTCCAAACCATCAAGAACATAATCTAAAAAGTCAAAACCTGTTATGAATTTAAATTTATTATGATTAAGCGTATCCAAACTTAAATTCACACCAATTCCTTGCTCCGCAAGAAATTTTGCAAACTTAAAAAGCAAAATCCCATTCGTTGTCAAATTTACACTTAGACCTTTTGAACATAACCTACAAATCAAAGAATCAATTCCTTTCCTCATCAACGGCTCTCCACCTGTTAACCTCAACTTCTTGATCTCAAATTCATTTTTAAATATATCAACTATAAATTCAATCTCCTCAAATGTTAAAATTTCATTTCGTGGAAATCCCTCAATTCCATTTTTTCTGCAGTAAAAACACGAAAGATTACATCTATCGGTGACGGAAATTCGCAAATAATCTATTTTCCGCCCAAATCCATCAAAAAGCATCTTTTGACGAAATTACTTTTTAAAATTTACTTAACGCTTCCACCTGTCGTGGTTCCTTGCCTATTATTGTTAAGCTCTTCTTTTCTTCTCACCATATCCTTTGATTTTGCCTTGTTATCTTCAACCATAAATCCAAAACCAGGTTCATAAAATGGCTTCCCAGGTAATTGCATATTAACCACCTGCTCATTCATCGCCTTCGTATCAATAGCGTTTAATTGCTGATAATATGCGTATACGGAGTCAACATTGTATTTTGTGCCTAAATAATGCTCTTTATTGTTATACCTCTTAAGCCACAACTGCCACTGTTCCTCAGAGAGCAATCCCTTCTCATAAGCGTATTTAACATTTTGATAAACTCTATCCCAGTAATCCTTGTAATTCACATATAGGAATTGAACTTTATTTGACAGCGCATTTATACCCCACGCATTTCCGGGTATATCATAAATTGCATATGGCATAAACTTGGAAGGATGAGTAGAATTAACCCATTTTTTTGCCTCTGGATCTCCACGTTCAGCTGCCCATCTTATCAACTCAACAAGATCATTTTGCAATTCCCAAATTCCATGCCATTGCGTATAATCTGCGCCCATCATAATAGCACCGTGTCTAAATCTTCTGCCCTCGTGATGCCAGGCATGATACATTAAATATTCTGGTTCCTCATCCCAACCATTCAAAACTATATCTGAGTATTTTTTCCCATTCGCTTCAAGTTCTTTTATTAAACCATTTTTTTGCAATTTCTTAACCCAATAAACAAAGCTTCGTCTGATCTCATTATATTGCAAATTTACAAGGTCTGCGGTGAGAAAATATACCTCAACAAAATCGGGAGAGTGGCAACTCTTACAAATAGATTCCATTCTCCCACGTTTTACCTTCCAATCGCCCAGTTTATCCTGCAACCAGACGGTCCTGTAACTCCACGCTGCCTGTGACTCCCACGCCAATCTTGCGCTTACATTGTGAGTTGAGGGTTGCGTCTCATTACCATCCATATGACAGGTCGTGCATGTCGGAACCTCAATTGGAATTTTCTTTAAATCTTTACTTGAATAACTCAAATCCATTTGCTTTTCTTTCGCCCTGAATATGTTTCCATGTTTTGATTCAAGATAAATCTCTATATGCGGATGATCAGGACCGATATGACATTCACCACAGGTCTCGGGTTGCCTTGCAACCGCTCGTGAAAATGTATGTTTAGGATGACAAGCGTCGCATTCGCCAACGCTTTGATCTGGCCAGACAATGCTTATATTGTGGCACTGTTCACATCCGTTTCTCGTAGCAATTGTTGGCTCAAATATAGACCTATCGTCATTTTTAATAACCCAGAATTGATGTGCATGTTTGCTTTGTGCAAATTCTTCAACTTGCTGTTTATGGCATTCAGCGCAATCCTTGGGCGTTGGATGTTTTCCAACAAGTATATCACTATCGGGGCAATAAAATGCGTCAAAATCACCTTGCTCGGCTTTATGACAATCAATACAACCTATGTTCTTTATAGCATGTTGACTTTCCTTCCATTGATCAATTGCCTTTACAGCTATTCCTCTTTCAGTATGACAACTTACACATCTTTTGTTGATCCCACTTACCTCAATAACCGGTTTTGTTTCCGTTGTTCTTTTTGCTTCTACTCCAGCGATGATAATAAGAACAACTGTCAAGAGAATGCTAAATATACCTATTACAAGCTTCTGTGTTCTTATTTCGTTTTGGAGCATATCAACCATCTCCTTTTGGTTTTCAATAGATTATGGTTTCATAAACTGTGAAGATTAAAAGTAAAACTATTGCAACTGAGCCTACGATGTAATGCCATTTAACTTTTGGAAATTTTTTCTTTAAAATATCCTCAATAAAAGGCCAAAATGTTGCAACGATTAATGCGACCAGAATTAAAGCAATTCCTAGCTTTATTGGCAAATATTTTAGTAAGAAGTAAATCCAGTAGAAATACCACTCTGGTTTTATATGCAAAGGTGTTGTGCTCGGATCTGCCGGTTCGCCAACCCCGGGTGGTAAAACCACAGTCAAAGCACTCATAACTGTAAGTAAAAACAACGCTATTACAGCAACATGATACATATGTTCTGGATAAAACCGATAAATTTCATCATCTTCATAACCCTCTAATCTTGAAACACCGTGAACTCTCACCAGAACGATATGCAAAATTATCAAAACGAACAATGTTGTTGGAAGTAAACCTATATGTAAGTCAAAAAAGCGAGTCAATGTATTAACACCAACCGTCTCACCACCTCTGAGAAACCTTAAAAATAAACTTCCAAAAATTGGAATTTCTTTGATCATGTTAGTTCCAACTGTCGTTGCCCAGTATGACAACTGATTATATATTAGTGAATATCCAGTAAAGCACAGACCAAGCGTAGTTATAAGCATTAAGATACCCAAAATCCAGTTTAACTCTCTCGGTTTTCTATATGCACGAGTGAAAAATACCCTAACCATGTGCAAAAATATCGCTATCACCATCAAATTAGAACCCCATCTGTGCAGTCCTCTTATCCAAAAACCTAATCTTACTTCCTCAGTAATATACTTAACGCTTTGATAAGCAAGATCAGGTGATGGGACATAATAAAATGTCAAAAGTATACCTGTCACAACTTGAAATATAAACAAGACCAACGGTGTCGCTCCAAGTGCATAAAACCAGTTCTTCATATGCCCTGGTATCGGCTCATTTAGAATAACTTCAGCTATCTTTTTGAAATCAATCGGCAATCTTTCGGAAAATTTCTTTTCTTGCATCTGGTTCATATCGTCCTCCCGCTTTGTTTTTCTTCAATCCACATATAAACGAACTCTCTATCAACCTCCACTTTGAATTCATCCAGTGGTCTTGGCGGTGGTCCTGAAATAACTTTACCATCACTACTAAATATCCCCTTGTGGCACGGGCAGAAAAATCTTTGCTTATGTCCTTCCCATCTGACTTTACATCCAAGGTGCGTGCATGTCCCCGAAAACACCTTATATTCTTTCCCCAGATTTACCAAAAACAGCAATTCACCGCCAAAGTTTATCTCCTTTGCTTCTCCGGGAGCGATCTCACCCTCCTTTGCGATCAGTACTTTCCTCAATTTCGGCGGTGAAATTTTCGGATAAATGTATTTCGCTATATTCAACAAAGTAAGAGCCAGCGCACTTAACCCGGCTACTCTCACAAAAATTTTTTCAAGAAATTCTCTTCTTGTCTCTTTTTCCATTTTTATATAACCTCCTTATGAGTTTTAAATTTCAAAATCTTCCCCTTTATCCGCACCATCAAGGCTATAATAACTTAAAAATACCTCTCTTACGCCTTCTATCTCCCTGAGCTTCTCAATCACGATCTTCACCTGTCTTTCGCTCTCGCCTTCCACAACATAAAGAATCTTACCAGAACTGTAAAATGGAACTTCAACATTTCTTCTTTTCAACTCTTCCAACACCCTGTTCATATCGTCTTCCGTGTTTAACTCAATATGTCCGCTTGCTATGATCATCGCTTTAACCCTTGTTTATTTTTTTGCATTAAAAAATTTAACTCTTATATTGCCTCCACCTGATTGAACCTTCTGACAGCTCAAAATACACTCACCACAATAAATGCAGTTTATAAATTTACCTGATAACCCTGCTTCACCTTTCTTTCTTGATTCAATAAACTCTTTTAATGGAACGCCCATATAGCATTTTAAATCGCAAACAAAGCATTCTTTGCATAAATCCATATTTTCAAAACTTAGCCTTATTAAACTTACTTTGTTTAACAATCCATATGCTCTCCCGACGGGACAAAAATTCCTACACCATTGCCTTGGAAAGAAAAATTCAAAAACCAAAAGCAGTAAAATCAAAGACGCAGAAAAAATCATTACACCGAAATTAACCGGTAATCCTTTCATAACATTAATCAATTCGCCGATGAATCTGAATAAATTCGTATTTTGAGATATATATCTTGAAAAAACGGGGATGCCAAGTGCCAAAGATAACAGTAACATTGAAATTATGAATGCCCAGCTGATTAAATTTTGCTTTTTTACATAACTTCCATTTCCTTTCCATTTCAACCTTGCATATCCATTTTTAAGCTTATCAACGAGTTTGAACAAAAAATCAAAAGGACATACCCAGCCACAAAATGCTCTGCCAAAAATAAGGTAAATCACAACAACTGGCAAAACGGATAATACTAAAACCATCGTTAATTTTTTTGATGCTAATATCACCTCAAAAAAAGCATACAGGTCAATCAAACTGATTTTATACAACAAAACAGAGCCAGTTAAACTACCCACGAGTATCTTCACACCCAAAAATTGTAACATAAATACCGCAAATATGGAAAACATGACAACGTGCCTGAACTTGAAAATCTTATTGATATTCCCTTTCAAATTCTTTTCCTCTTTCAAGTATTTTGGGTAAATTTTGCGTGTAGACAAGATCATATCTTTCATCATCACTCATAGTTAAAATTGATTTAAACCATTGAATGTATCTATCTTTCAATCGTTTGTAAGAATTTAAGTCAAAAACTCTTATAGCCGAGCCACCGACTGGACAAAACTTAACACAATATCCGCAACCAGTGCAGTTTTCGTTTATATACGGCTGGTTTCCCCACTCGCTGTTATAAAACTCAAATACTTTCATTCCCAGCGGACAAGCTTTACTGCACGATAGGCATACATCCCCATTCCAACCAAGGCAAAGTGAAAAATCTATCAAAGCAATTCCCATTCTCACTTTTTCCTTTGGAACCTCAATCAACGCACCTGTTGGACAAACCTTTGTACATTCCATACAAAGTGTGCACGGGTGATCTCTCATATCATCAACAATTGGGACACCCGAACTTTGTGAATTTTTTAACCCTGTAAATCTTATAGCGCTATAACCAAGTTGCCGGCAAACATCACCGCAAACACCGCAACTTATACATTTTGAAACAAAATCATCAACAGCGCCTGGCGGATGTATCAAACCATCCTCTGTAAATTCGCCAAGAGGGCTGGGAAGAACTGTGTTTTTTCCCCTCCCAGCCCTGAAACTTAGACCTATGCCAGAGAACGCAATTAAACCAAGCGAGTAGAATACAATTTTTAGAAAATTCCTTCGTCGCATCAAATTTTGACAGGTTTATTAGGGACTGCCTGTTTAATCTTTAATGTCCCTTTATAAACTTTAACGGCAAAAATCTTGTAATCTGGTTGAAAACTAAACGGATCAAATCTATCAGGCATTATCATATTTATCAATTTCTTTTCATCAAACCAAGGTATGAATAAGAAATCTTTTCTTGGTCCACCGGTTGCCTTCATAACATCAAGAACTTTTGCTTTTAATTCAATCTTCCCTCGCAATGTCTCAACTATAACATAATCCCCGTCTTTGATGCCCAACTCTTTTGCTAACTCTGAATTAATTTCAACATATGCACTTGGAATCGCTCTTTCTAACTCTGCAACTCTGCCTGTCATACTTCCAGAATGCCAATGTTCAAGAACCCTACCGGTGGTAGCTCCATACTTATATTCTGTCGTGTCATATATAACTAATTCACTTCCATCACCCTTCTTGTATGCACACTTCAAGCCGGGGAATTCACCCGGACTCAAAGCTATTAATTTAAGCGCTACTAAATCTTTATCCGGATCTCCAACTACATTAACTGTGTATTTTGCAACTTCATCATAAGGTGCAGCAGAATTGACTTCAACCTTCTTCGTGTTGAACTTACGCTCAATTATTTCAACTGTTTTATACTTAACAAAATTCTTCCCATCCCACTTGCAAGCCCACCACGGATTTGCCCAAGCTATTGCTCTGCCGTCAATAACAAATATCTTCTTATTTGGATCACTTGGATCATCAACCATTCCATGAATGAAAGCATTTGAGTGGTAAAAACTAACATACCAACCCTCTGGCACATTATTCGCTTTGTGATATTCATAATCTTTCTTCTCCTCTTCAAGATTATTCTCTATCCACTTTGCATACACAGGATTAAATTTCGCAAGATTACCAAGATATGTCTTCGTCCTCAAATCAACTATCGGATCATACGGATATGCATATTGAATTCTTGATTCATATTTTATATATCTTTGCTTAATATCATTATCACCGTGAAATTCCGTCGGCAGAGGTATCCTATAACCCCAGTTTCTTTCAATTAACATCTCCTTCTTCATACCTGAAAAATCGTAGCCAGTCCCCTTTGAAAGTTCTCTCAATTCATCCCATATATTTGCTGTAAATTTCCTTATCCACTCTGGTTCTTTAGCCTCAGCCACAGTTCTTCTCAGCCATTCTTTTTCATCATAATCAACAGGCCAGAATTGAGAAATATGTCCTTTTGGCACAATCCCTTTTTCTTCAAGTTTTCTCATAATCATAGCGAATATCACCGAATCAGGGATTGCTTGCCCTTTTGATCTTATAACTTGTTTAACAAGCTGATATCTTCTTTCAAGATTCCCAAAAATAAACTCTTTCTCATACCAACTTGAGGCTGGCAAAACTATATCTGCAACAAGTGTAGAAGAAGTTGGAAATGCTTCAAGCACAACAGTTATCGGCCATGGTTCGCCCTTATTTGCTCCAGCACAGGCTAACCTATATGGATAGGCGTATGGCAAACTCTGTCCAGGGTTAACAGTTGAAATAAACATCACCTTTATCTGTCCTGCTCCGTATCTCCTGAACATTTCAACAGTGTGAGGTCCTGGGATCGGATGGATTGATATCTTTTTCGCCTCCTCTTCAATCTTATCATCTGAATATCCTTTCTTTTTCAAATACTCTTTTAAGCGATTTCTCCATATTGTTTCAACTGCACTTCTATGAATTGGATTTGCAACCAGACGACCATAAGGCAAAGCATGACACAAAGCACCCGGAGAGCGAATTCCACCACAAGCGTTTGGTTGACCTGTGAAACTAAAAGATTGACGACCTGGCTTACATACTTTGCCCGTTATCAAATGCAACATATGAAGTGATGCGTTTGCCCAGCTCCCTTGCAGTTTCTGATTTATACCCATAGTCCAGCAAGTAACAACATAACCATCAGCAAACCACTTGGCAGCTATTCTTATCGCCTCAGCCCCGCTTATTTTTTTCCATGTCTTGCTAACTCTATCATATATCAATGGAGTTTCACCTTCAAAAATCGCCTCCGCAACCTTCTCCGGTTTGTAATCCTCTAAAAATCTCAAAAATATCGCAAATCCTTTCCAAAGGTCTTTTTCTATCTCGCTTTCTGAATTATATTTCTTCTTTGGATCTGGATATACTGACCTCGGTGTATTTGTATAAGATAAATCCCAAACACTGCCCCTGGTTCCACCATATTCTGTCTTTATCCAAAGCTTCTTAACATCCTCATGGATGCCAAAGCTAACATGCCTGTAAATAAATTTTCTGTCAAGGTATTTCCAATTTGCACTTACCTCTCCTTTTTCAATATCATACTTAGCACCATCCAATTCAAATGCTATAACATAAGCCATACTGTTTATCAAAGCCACATCACGCCCACTTGCAACCGGCAACCAAAGATCAGCAACAACTCCAGATCTTGTTTTCCTCGGATCTGCTAAAATTACTTTTATCTTCTCCGGTTCTCTGCTCTTTAACGCAGCGATCCGATTAAATATGATTGGATGAGCTTCGGCTATATTTCCACCAATGATAAAAAATGTATCCGCATGTTTCTTATAATCTGGATCGGGCACATCTATATCATCCAAACTTCCATACGGTTCATCCTTGCCAAAGGCATAAAGATAACCAACCACAGCACTTGCCATACATGTTCTTGGCTGTCCTTCAATAGAATTATTTGCCAACATCCCTCCACCTTTAAGCGTCTTGTTCATCACATGTGTTTCTTCTGTTCCAAGTTGACCACTTCCGTAATAAGCAACGCTAAATTTGCCGTGTTCTTTAACTGCTTTTTCAACGGCGCTTGCAACAAATTCTATCGCATCTTCCCAGCTTATCTCAACGAAATTTTCCTTCAAATCTACATCTGAAGGTCTTAAACCCTCAGCGTCTTTGGTCGTCTTACCCTGCAACACTCGCGGTGAATTCATTAAATCCGGCTTCCCTGTGTTCGGATTTATCCACTCTTTTCTTATCATCGGATTTATAGGTCTGTTGGGATACTCAAGCGCCTTGTGCAAATAGAACGCCTTTGTGCACAAAACCCCACGATTAACACTGCTATTTTTATCACCTTTTATTGCAAGAACTTTGATAACCTTACCCTTATCATCAACTTCACACTCTGCTAAAGTTGTACACCCAATAGCACAATATCTGCACGGTCCAACCGGAATCGTTTTTACATTCTTTGCTTGTGTAAATAATTTGTCAGGCAAGTAAATCTCCGCTGCTATTGCAGCTGTGCTTATTGCACTTAACTTTAAAAAATCTCTTCTTGTTATCCTCATATTACTTTCCCTCCTTTATTTTTTCCTCTTTTTTCAATTGGCTTGATTTTCACCGTCTCAACTCCTATAGCATCCCCACTCGGAGAATAATCACCATTTGCTGCAACACCCATAATTGAAAACTCAACTTCACCTGAAGCAGGCGCTATCCAGCCAAACTTCCACTCCCTTAACCTGGAACCATCTACCGTATGCGTTAGATAACCTTCCGAAACTTGCGTATTCTTCCTATCAATAACCACGACTTTCCCGCCAGAAACAGTTAATCCAAATCCACCCTGATATTCACCCTCGCTGATAAGTCCACTCTCAATTTTTAACTTGATCTCATATCGCTTATTTGGTATATAATTGTCTGGCAATCCACTGATCAAAATTTTTACCTCTTCATTCTCTGCCCCAGAATGACACTCATCACACTCCAGTGAAGGTGCACCATTTGAATGTGACCTGATTTCTTGATTTGAAAAACTCAAAATAAACAGCCCGATTACACAAAGCATAAAGAGCAAATTTAAAATTTTCCTCATATTTCTCTTCCCTGTTTTTATTTTTCATTAACCCCCGGCAAATTGCCGGGGGCTTAACTTTAAAATTTAGAAATTAAACCAAACCTCCCCTTTTAATTCCCATGCAGCTTTTTTATACTCATCTGTCCCATTAATCAAATACCCAGCTGCTTTACCAGGTTTGAAATAACCTCCCCTTAATGTTAAGATAACCTTTCCATCATGAAGCTTATAATCACCCTTGAAATCAATTTCCCAACCTAAATCCTTCGCTGAAAGATTTGGCTTTGGACCATTTGCATCCCAAGCATAAATTGGCTTGTTTGCTCTTATGTATGAGAACGAACCAAATAAACTCAAATTTGGCAGCGGATTATATGTTAAATTAACCTGACCTATTATCGTATTTTCAAGTTCCCTATATCCTCTCACATTAGGAGCTCCAAGCCCTTGAGGTGTTATACCCTCTTCATCCGGCATTATTGAGTCTTCCCAGATCTCTGTTATGAAAAAGAACCCAGCGGTTCTTAACTTTGTAACATTTCCCTTTCCTCCCCAAGGTCCATCACCATCCCCAGAACCAACACCTATGACAAAACCTGGCTTAATTTTATCACTCATTGCATACTCACCCTTCAAATAAATGTTTCCACCATCAAGGTCACCATTGTTTATGTCTACATCTAAGGTTGGACCATAACTTGTGTTATTAATTTTATCCTTTCCACGCAAATAATTTACTTCATACATAAATGAGAATTTGCTAAGTTTTGAACTTCCTGAGATACCAAAACCTGCAAGATTTGTTATTTGAGGAGAAAACCTCACCTTCTTATAATCCAATAAATTCGGAATATAAGCATTTCCATCTCTAATTGACCTGTCAATGTAATAAAAAGCGTAAATATCAAGTTTTGTGCTTGCAAACTTTAAACTTGTTGAATAATTAGCAAGATACAAGTCCGCATCCCTTGCGTCCCAACTCCCTCTGAAATCAGAAGCAATGCTGTCTGCATCACTTAATGCATCAACCCCTTCATTAACTTTCGCCCATCCAAGCTTTAACACATCATTACCTATGCTTATATCTGCCTGTACACCATCATAATTATTATCAATCAAAATCCTGTTCCCAACCAACCATTGCATCCTCCCAACTGAAAACGATGTCTTTAATGCAGGAATTTTAAACCACACATATGCCTGATCAACATGAAACAAATAATGAACATCTTTCCCATTATACATCAAACTTGCACTTCTTACGCTTACTATTTTCCCGGTTGGTGGTTCATTATCAACACCCCACCAACCCTGCGCCATATCAAATCTTGTTATTATCTTAACATTATCCTTATAAGAAATTTCAGGTCTGAACCTTAACATTTGAACAACATAAGCATCATTATATGTCCCCCGCCCAAACCAAAAATCTTGCTGATACTGAAACCAGGTGTTAAATGTCCCGCTTAGTTTTAATGTCAAGTTATCAGCAATTTTAATTTGAGAGTAAACAACTCCCAACCCCATCAACACCACTGAAACGATTAAAAGCATTCTTCTAAGGTTCATTTTTGCAAACCTTTTTTGTTTTTTATTTTTAGCCATCATTCTGAATTAAATTCAAACTCTATGCCAGCCAAGGAAACTTTTACAACCCCTATAATTTCCCCCAGAATGCTAGATATGTGAGAAAAATTTTAGTTTAGAGATGACAACTTTTTGTCTTCTGTCAAATTTTCGTCACCTTTAAATTTAATTAAACCGTATTTTTTCAACTTTTCCCGCAATGTGGTTCGCTTTATCCCCAAAATTTTAGCTGCTTTAGTTTGATTGCCCATAGATTTTTCTAATGCCCACCTCAGCGCCTGCCTCTCCACTTCACTTAATAAATTTTCAAGATCAATTCTTTCCTTTCCCCAGAAACTATATATATCTTTTCCCCCATGCTCAGTCAGTATCTCGGAAGGCAACATTTCCTTTGTTACTTTGCTACCTTTAGATAAAATTATGATTCTTTGAATCACATTCTCAAGTTGTCTTACATTCCCAGGCCAGCTGTAATCAATCAATGTTTCCATCGCCTCGGATGTAATCTCCAAACCTTCACCCCCGTATTTTTTCAAAAAATGTTCAATTAGCAAAGGTATGTCCTCTTTCCTTTCCCTCAAAGGGGGCAACTTTATGGGTATAACACTTATCCTGTAATACAAATCATCTCTGAAACGCCCCTGCTTTACAAGCTCCCATAAATCAACCTTGCTTGCGCAAATCAACCTCACATCCACCTTTATCGGCTCATTACCCCCAACCCTCTCAAACTTTTTCTCCTGAATCACATTCAACAACTTAACCTGAAGACCCAACGGTATATCATCAACATCATCCAAAAACAAAGTCCCTCCGTTTGCGCACTCAAACCGTCCCTTTCTCTCTTTGATTGCCCCTGTGAATGCTCCCTTCTCATGCCCGAAAAGCTCACTTTCAAGCAATGATTCAGGCAAAGCAGCACAACTTAATTTTACAAATGGTTTGTCCTTTCTTGAACTTAATTGATGAATTGCATTCGCAACCAAATCTTTACCAGTCCCACTTTCACCAATTATTAATACAGTCGCATCAGTTTGTGCGACAATTTCTATTTGCGAATATACTTCTAACATTAACTTTGACCTTCCGATTATGTTCGCAAATGAATATCTTTCCTCTAACCTTCTTCTCAATTCTTTGTTCTCATTTACAACTTTTTTATACGCCTCAACCTTCTTCAATATCATTATTAGTTTCTCCGATGAAAATGGCTTGGTAATATAATCATACGCACCCAACTTCATAGCTTCAACTGCATTTTCTATCGTGCCGTAAGCTGTCATCATTATAACCACTATCTCTGGATCAACCTGCTTTACTAACTTTAAAACTTCTATCCCGTCCATCTCAGGCAATTTTATATCAGTTACTACGACATCTGCCCCGAACTGTTTTATGTAATTCAATGCAAAAATCGGCGACTCAAAATCTGCAACATCATAACCTTCTTTTCTTAATGCATCCCTGAGAGTTATTCTTTTGATTTTCTCATCTTCAATTATTATAACCTTCATAATCGTTGACTTCTTTCTTGGAATAATACATACTCTCAATCCCAATTTTTCTCGGCAATATGACTTTGAATTCACTTCCCTCTCCAACTTTGCTCTTTACCTCTATTCTCCCGCCAAGCGAAGCAACAACATTATAACTTAAATATAAACCAAGCCCCGTTCCAGATCTCTTCGTCGTGAAAAACGGCTCAAATATCTTTGACATTATTTCCTCAGGAATACCACAACCATTATCTTTTATGCTAACTTCTATCCATTCCTCTGAACCAGCGGATGTTATTTCTAATTTTCCACCCTCTTCCATTGCATCAATAGCATTCAAAATTATGTTCGTAAAAACCTGTTCAAGATAATGCCCATCACCAACAACTATTAAATCTTCATCGCTTAAATTCTTTATAACCTCTATATTCATGTCTTTTATTCTGAACTGCGTTATAGAAAGTGCCTCATCTATTATATCATTTACATTAACCTCTTCCTTCTCAAACATGTGTGGTCTTGCATAATCAAGTAACCTCCTGACAAGCAATTCAATTTTGAATAAACCCTCAAGCGCCAAATTTAAATACTCACGCACCTGCTGTTTATCATCCAAATCCGATAACACAGCTCTGATGCAATTCTGTATCCCATCAAGTGGATTATATATCTCATGAGCCAAACCAGAAACAAACCTGCCAATTGAAGTCATTTTTTCCGCTTGGATCAAAAACTCCTGCGCCTTATGCAATTGCTCGTATGCTTTTTTTATCTCTTCGGTTCTTTCTTGAACTTTTCTCTCCAGCTCTTCATTTAATTGTTTTAACTTTCTTTCAAGTAAAAACTTATCAGTAATATCTCTTGTTTCAAGAACTATGCCCAGATATTCACCATTCTCACTTCTCACGACATTGTAAAGATTCTCATAATACTTTCCGTTTGCGTAAATAATTTTATGCCTTCTCTCACAAACTCCATTTTTAAAATTCTCAAGAACTTCACGCACCTTCTCATGAACCGCCCCTGGATGACACTGAAGAACTGATGTTCCCAACCTTTCCTCGTTCTTTATCCCTCTGTAAAGCTCAGCAGCCTTATTCATATAAAGAATCCTTCCATCACGGTCAATAAAAATAACCCCATCTTCTATCGCATCCAGTATCCTGAATAAAATATCAATTTGAATTAAATTTGACACAGGCATTGGATAATTCCTCTGAATTTTTGGTTTGAACTATAGTATTTCAAAAACCTTGCCAAATTAATTTAATTGTAAATCAATCATAAAAGATCGCCTTAAATCGTCAATTTTCCGTCATTTTTCCTCAAAATGTCGCTTAATTCAACAAAAATTTTTACATCCCGCTCAAAACTCTATCAGAGCAATTTTAACTCAGCCGAGATTCTTTTTTATTCTACGAGTTGCAAAATTAAAGAAAGCAAAAATAAATTTGTAAAAGAGTAGATTTTATTCCCCCGAATTTAACCCCTTTTGCGAAAGTGTTTGAAAAACCTCTCCCCACAAATGGGGGAGAGGTATTTGTTAAGATACAAATATCACCTGAATAATTTCTTTGTTCCAGTTCTTCCACATCTTAAACACCGACCCGCACGAAACAGTTGATTCGTGCATCCCTCCCTTGAACAACCAACATGACCACATTTAGAGCATTGAAAAAGCGTTGTAGCGCATCTTCTTCCCCTAAATGTTCCCGGACAGCTCATTTTTTCGCCTTCCATATTTTGTTTTTGTTTATTACCCAGAATATTTTAGCCCCATCTCTTTTAATTTCTTATCAAGAAATTTACATCCAAAGTTCATTATATCGTCAAATAAATCGTTAAGCAATTTCTCAAAGCTATCGTTCAACATTTCAGCAAATTTAAATTTTCCGCTATTGTAAATCTGCCCAACGCTTAAACTTTTCACTTTCCTCCACGGCTCATAAAATATCCACTCACCATAACGATCAATTTTTAAAATCGCAAAAACAGCAATATATCCATTTTTTCTGTATTTGTCCAGACCCTCATAATCTTTATTTCCAAGATTTATAATTGATCCAGAAGTTGTTTTAACTTCAATTGCTATTTTTCCGAAATTTTGATCGTCAATGATTATATCTATTCCTTCGTGATTTCTTACATCAATGCAACTTGGCAAAACGCCGATATCAACAAAACATAGAGCAAGAAGATTCTGACATATTTGACCTGTTTCTTTGCTACCAAATTTATCAAGTATCTCTTTTAATTTTTCAAAAGAACTTTCACCCTTCACGATACAATCTCCTCATTTATTTCAGGACCTTTTTCAGGTGTCCATTTGTAAAATTTATATATTTTCTTCTCACTTGACATTTTCTTTATTTCATCCAGAAGTTCAGAATCCATCGTTGCAATTATGATATCTTTTTCTTTAGCAATAATGTCAAGTATCTTAATAAGTCCAACTTTTTCTTGAAACCCAAGACTTTGCGATGGATCATCAAGCATTATAAAATCAAAAGGCATTTTTTGTCCCGTCATTCCTGACATCGCAAGAAAAATTGAAATAGCAAGGGAATTGAAATTACCTTGACTCAAAACTGGAAGTAAATTTTCATCGTTTTCATCATAAAACTTATACTGATTACCCCCACTTCTTAAATTTTGCTCAACTTTTATCTTTATCTTTTTTATCTTTGGATGTGAAGTGATTTCACCAAAAAATTCCGAAATTTTTTCACCAGCATTGGAGATTATTTCATCAACTCCATCCTTCGTTGCACGCAAAATTGCGTCCCTTATTCTTTCAACATCGTCAACAAATTTCTTGAAATCATCCGACAATTCCTTCAGCTTTTTCCACTCCTGCGTTCTCACAATATCTCTTATTTTCTCCCTCAAAGCAATGTCTTTTAAAATCTCATCAATATCTTTACAAAGCTTAATTTTTTCTTCAATCTCTTCTATTCTCGCTGTCTTCTCACTCGTACTCTTTTTTAACCGTTCAATCTCACTTTCAAGCTCTGATAAAATTTTTTCCAACTTCCTTCTAACATCTTCTCTCTCACTAATTTTTTCATCACCTCTGATTTTGTTGATATATTTTCTAAACCCTTCATCTGCCCTTTTCCAATCATCAATTAGCCTTTCATAATCCTTTAACAATCTTTCCTTATCTTTCAACTCTTTCTTTAAACTGTCAATTTCTTTATTTATCTTTTCAAATTTCTCTTTATGTTCTTTTTCCCATTGCTTTTTCAATTGTATCAGCAAACCTTTTTTCCTCGTCCCACAAACAGGACATATATCTTTATCTTCAACACTTTCAAGATATAACATCACTTTCTCAATTATAAGAGCATAAAGATTCATAACTTCTTTTTGATCTTCAAGCGCCTCTATCGTTTGCTCTATTTGTTTAACTTTTT
This sequence comes from Candidatus Chryseopegocella kryptomonas, assembly GCF_001536065.1. Lineage (GTDB taxonomy): Bacteria > Bacteroidota > Ignavibacteria > Kryptoniales > Kryptoniaceae > Kryptonium > Kryptonium kryptomonas. Next base: position 31,235 of record NZ_CZVW01000002.1, on the reverse strand, counting down.
CTTTTATCTTTTTATCATCGCCATTTTCCCTAACAAACTTATCAATTTTCCTCTTTACTTCCGAACGCTTTTTATTTAGGTCATCATATTCATCAATATAATGGTTTATCTTTGTCTTCCTTCTAACTAATTCATTTAATTTTCTCTCTTCTGGAATAAGTTTTCTTAATCTTCTTATCTCTTCCTCCGCAACATCAACAAACTCTTTCTGTTCTAAATCAATTTTACTAAACTTCTCCGACAAATCTGCACCAATTTCTGAACAAAAATCTTCAATTAACTTTTTTATTTGTTTGGCTATGCTGATACGCTCTTTTTCATCAACCCGACTTAAACCTTTCTTTGATAACTCTTCTTTTCGTCGCTTAATTATTTCATTTAAAGCATCAATCCTACTGTTTATCCAACTTTTTATCTCATCTATTTTTTTCTCAAGTTCGTCACCTTTAGGGCTAAATTTCTTTATCGCTTCAGATATGTTTCTATAATCAGAAAATCCAAATAACCTGTCAAGCGCTTCATCTCTTTTTCTCGGCTCTTCCGTTAAAATATATCTTATAACTTCCTGATGTTGGTAAATGCAAGTCATAAAATCACGAAAAGAAAAATTTCCTATCAACTTGTTAATCTCCTCCTGTGCCTTTTTACCTTCAATTTTTCCGCCGTCAGAAAACCTAATATAGATATTATCCCGTCCATTAGATTTTTCTCGCCTTATATTGTAAACCTGTCCATCTTTTTCAAGTTCAACCTCAACATAACATTTTTCCGCATTTCTGTTTATTATCTCCCAATCTATCCTTTCCCTTATCCCTGTATTTTTCTCCCCAACTACTTCGCTGCTTCCAAACAAACACCACTCAATAGCGTTCAAAGTACTACTTTTTCCAGTTGCATTTTCACCATATAAAACGACGACTGGCGCATTGAAATCAATTTTAACTTCGGGATTAAACCCCCTGAAACCAGAGATGATAGCACTTTTTAACTTTAATCCCATAACTTTACTTCCCCTTTATTTTTTTGTCAATTTCGGATTTAATCTCTTCAAACTCATTTTTAATTTCTTCAACTTTTCTGATTAGCAATTTTTCAATTCCATTAATTCCACCATCTTCAAACGCCAAATAAATTTCCTCCCACAATTGTTTTGTTTCTTCATCCTCCAACATTTTATTTACTCTTTCTTTCAAATCCATGGGCTATCCTCCACTTTTGTTATGATTTTATAAAAATACTTTGAAATTACCCCAATCTATTCTTGAGCCAGAGCAAGTGACGGCTTGCAAGTGCTTTAATATCACATTGATTAACTCAACCGTTACTGTGTTAAAGTTTAAAGGCATATATACTCCTTTTTGTTTAGTTTAAAATTCAATCATGCCCCCGCAAAGGGGGCAAAACATAGAATTAAAAACCAAACTTCGCAGGCAAAATATCAAACGATGACCTCAACCTGTTAATAACTTCAATCACAAATTCCGGCTCATATCTTTTTTCTTCAAACCTTGACCTCTTCAAATACTTTACAAGATTTACCATAAATGCACCAGTCGCACCAAAATTTGAAAGAACTTCCACAACCTCATCATCTCTGAAAACATCAGCAAACCTTTGATCTTGTGTTTCTCTGTAAACTATCTCTGGATAAAACCTCGGCTCAAGCGCTCCAAACTCAACTATCTGATCAAATCTTCCGGGTCTTCTTACTGCCTCATCAACGAGCTCTCTGTCATTGGTTGATGCTATAAGAAAAACTCCCGGAATATCAACAAAACCATCAAGAATTTGAAGCATATTTGAAAGCCCCCTGTGACCCATCCCTTTTTCCCTTGTTCCAACCATTAAATCAATATCATCAATACACACAAGAACAGGACTGAAAATGCTTGCAAATTCAAATATCGCTCCCGGTCCAACCCCGCATCCTGCATCAGAAATTATTACCGTTATTTGACTGTTTCCCGTCTGACAATGATTTATTATCGCTTTCATCGTGTCCGTTTTCCCCGTCCCGGGTTCCCCCACGAAAAGATACCTCATTCCGTCACAACTTAAATTGACAACAGCATCTATGAAATCTTTTATGTCCGCCTTTATATCATCACCTATGAAAATATCATCAAGCGTTATATTTGTCCGCTCAACCGGTTTTATCTTAACCCCATCGCTCACCTCATCATAAAATATCTTTAATATCTTTCCCTTATATCCAGAACTTTTAACCGACATCTTTATCAATTCATCTAAAAAAACCTGAACTTTAATCCCCTCACCTTCAGCAGCAACCGCAATAAAGTAGTTCTTTGATGAAAATCCGTTATCGCTCACAACGCACGAAACAATATAACCTTCACCATCATAATTAGCAATCGCAAATAAACCTTTGCTTTCAGCTATAACATTATTAAAGACATCATAACCAGCAAGCGAAACTCCACCAAGTATCCCCAGCGGTTCAACATAACTGAAAACTTTTTCAACAAAAATAACATTATCATCTATCTCCTTGCTCCAAACTTTAAGTATATAAGACCTTACCATATTCCACACATCATAATTAACCTGCTTGATTAAGCTTGCCCCTGCAATTGGATGAGAATCATATAGAGGATTTCTTCTTCTCCTCATTGCTAATTTTTAACCTCTTTTTGTTTTTGTTTTGAAAAACAATAAAATTTACGCCACCTTTCATTTCCTCCCTCCACTAATACTAAAGAATTTAGCAGGTAATTTCTTGCATCACCCGAGCTCCCTTTTATTTTTCCCTCCAATTATAAAACAATTTAAATCACAAAAAACGGACACCGAGTTTTACTGCAACCGCTAGCTTCCAAAAAAGATCCTTCGTTTCCCCGTGCTTAATTTATGCTCAAAATTTGACTTTGTCAAATTTGTTTATTATATTTGTGTGCATTAAAAACAAAGAGGGTTATAAATCAAAAATTTTGAATTTAACCTTCCTTCAGTTTCAAAATCCATTAAAAACAAATCCCATCCATTTTCACCATATCTTCTTAAACAAAATCAAAAATAAGGGGGAAAGATTATGCAATTAACTTTAAATGAATACTTTAACATTCATTTACAAAAAAGATACGATCATTTGATCGCAAAAATTTGTTCAGCTTACCGCAATGTCTCTACTGAAGTTATTAAAGACCTGCTTCACGATATCTTGTTGAATTTATTGGAGCAAAAAGATAACAGAACCTTTCCAAGCATTGAATCAATTGAAAGATACATTATCATTGCTTTGAAGAATAGATTGTCAAACTATTTAAACAGGCGTAAAGTTATAATCCGATTGATTGATTTAATTGATGACGATAACGACTTAGATTACGGGGATGGTATTCCCGCAAGTTGGATATCTATCGTTGACCGAAACTTTGAACAAATTGAGGTAGAGAATTTATTTGAACTTGCTCAATTAAGAGAAAATGAAAAAGAAATTTTGCGCAGGAAATTAGATGGATATAAAAATGATGAGATAGCTCATGAATTTAATATAAGCGAAAGAACAGTGAGGCGAATAATGGAAAGAATAAAACGAAAGCTTATAAATTTCTTGCGTAAATAAAAAAAAGGGGAGTGCCCTGAAAACTTGGGCACTCCCTCGCTATTATAACGCCCTATTGAAAAATCCAACCCAATTTCTTTACTCGCCGAGTTTACTTTCCAATCTTGAAATTGCATCCCATATCGCTTGAAGCATTCGTCCATCAACCTCTTTTTTCTCCGCTGATTTCAAATAATTCAAAACATCTTTATCACCGATATTTCCAAGGACATTGTAAATTACCATTCTCACAAAAAATTCAGGTGTGTTAACCATTCCAAAAATAAAATCTTTTATGCTCGGGTCGTTATTCGCAAAGAGTGAAAGCGTTGAAATTGCTGTCATGCGAATTGATGGATTATTCCCACGCAACGAGTATTTTTTCAAAATTTCAATTGCTTCCTTTTCAAACTTCGTATTTTTAAAATCACTGAACCTTCTCAATGCAGTCGTTCTCACAACCTCTTGATGTGAATCAATCTCAAGTGCCTTTTTCAAAACATTCATTTTGTTTGATGAATCAATCAAAGCAAGCGAATTAACAGCAGAAGCGATAACATAATAACTTTTTTCAGTTTGTATAACATTGGAAAGAAAATCCGCAACAAAATCAAATTTAAACTCTTTCAACGCTTCAACAATGCTTCTTCTTACTCGTGAATCATTTTCTCTTTTGTAAATCTCAATCAAAAATCTTGCTGTGTTTTCATCTTTTAATTTTCCTAAATTGTTAATCGCTTCCTGCCTTATCGCATAAAACTCGTTTGATGTTGCAACTTGCTTCATCACATCAACGACATCTTTTTCATTCATAATTTTGCCAAGTTCTTGAACAGCCCAAAATCTGTCAATCATTTCACTTGCGTTTTTCGCTTGATAAATCAACTCCTCTTTTGACTTTTCAAAATATAAATCTTTTAAAATCCAGTTGCCTTTGTCAAAAATTACCATTACGGGTTTATCATCAACTGCGAATTCAAATTCCTGTTTCCTTCTATCAATGAAAATTCTGTATGTCTTGCTACCTGATCCTGTGGTTATTTCAACATCAACAGGGGTTTTGAAAACTTCTGGTGTTAATGAATCAGACGGTTGAATTTGTTCAACGAAAAGTTTGACAACTTTTTTCGCATCGTCATAATCATATCTTACATCAAAAACAGGATAACCTGCTTTGTAAAGCCATTGATCAAAGAACCATTTTAAGTTAAATCCAGTTGCTTCTTCAATTGCAATTTTAAAATCATTTGTTTCAACATTTTGATACGCATATTTTGTAGCGTAATAATTCATTGCCTTCCAGAAAAGTTCATCACCGAGAATAAATCTTATCATATTCAAAATTGAACCACCACGCTGGTAAATGTGCGCACCGAATAAATCTGTTGGATCAAAATATCTATTCCAGACGGTTGGTTTTTTCTCCGACATATCAGCAAATTTTGCGCTCCTTTGCATGTTATAAACATTGAATTGAAACTCATCTTTGCCTCGTGCATGTTCAAAATAAAGCGCTGTAAAGTATGTGGCAAATCCTTCATTAAGCCAAGCGTGTTCCCAACTTCTGCATGTTAAAAGATCGCCCCACCATTGATGAGCCATCTCGTGTGCAACAAGTCCATCGCTTGAAACATCAAGATGCGCTCGTTCATCGTGAATCGTTGAACTTGTCAAAGTTGTCGCAGTTATATTCTCCATTCCACCATAGACAAAGTCCTCAACAATTGTCTGTGCGTATTTGTTGTATGGATATTTGTAGCCAATCTTTTCGGAGAAAAATTTCATTATCTCTGGCGTCTTCTCAAATGATAGTTTCGCATATTTTGCGTTTGATTTGTAAACATAATATTCAAGCGGAATATCAAGATAATAATCTTGAAGTTTGACATATTCACCTGCGACAATTGAGATAAGATAAGTTGAATGTGGTTTATCCATAAACCAATGATAAGTTTTCAAGCCACGCTTTCTATCTTCTTTAACTGAAATTAATTTCCCATTTGAGATTACGACAAAATTTTTATTAACAGTTGCGATGAGTTCGCTCGTTGCTTTATCATTTGGAAAATCATAACACGGAAACCAGTAGTGATTATCCTCTGGCTGTCCCTGCGACCATATTTGATAGGGTTTGTCTGGATAAGCGGAGTCAGGTTGAATAAAATATAAACCTTTGCGTGGATTTGAGACGAAGTATTCAACGACGACGGAAAGAGTATCTTTGAGAGAATAATTTTTGTCAAGGTAAATTTTTAATTTTTGTGCGAGCGAGTCAAAGTTAAAGTTCAATTTTTGCCCATTTACAAAATAAACATTTTTAATTTTCATCTCCGCTGCGTCAAGTTCAAAGGTGTTAAAGTTCGGACGCAAAGGGACGAATTTAGTTGTGACCTTCCCATCAACGGTTTTCTGTTTTTCATCAAGTGAAACTTCTATTTTAATGTGAATGAGATCGTAAGTTCTATCTCTTGTGAAATGTTCAGGGGGCGGGGTTGGTGATTTGTAATAAAACCTCGGGCGTTGCGAAAACGAAGTTGAAAGAATAAAAAGAGACAGCAAGAAATAAAAATACAACTTACGCATTTTGCGGTTCTCCTTAAATTTTTTGAAAATTTGACGAGTTCAAAACTTGATAGGTTTCAAATGTTAAATTTTTTCAAGTGCTTGTTCAAGGTCATCAATTAAATCCTCAACATCTTCAATTCCAACGGACAATCTCAAAATTCCTTCCGTAAGTCCAAGTTCTTTTTTCTCTTCTTCTGATACCGAAGAATGGCTCATCGTCCAGGAATGATTAACTAAACTTTCAACCCCGCCCAAAGATTCAGCAAGTGTGAAGATTTTTAAATTGTCAAGAAATTTTCTAACATTTTCTTTTGAACCGAGGTCAATCGTCACAACCCCGCCGAAATCTTTCATCTGAGATTGAGCAAGTTCATATTGCGGATGAGATGGAAGCCCCGGATAAAAAACTCTTTTAACCTTTGGATGCGATGCAAGAAAGATGGCAATTCTTTTTGCGTTATAACAATGCTGATTCATTCTGACAGCAAGCGTTTTAATTGATCTCAAAAGAAGCCAACAATCAAAAGGACTCGGGACAGCTCCAAAGGCACGTTGAATATACCAGAGCGGTTTCTGCAATTCATCTCTGTTTGTCACAACAATTCCACCGACGACATCACTATGCCCGTTGAGAAATTTCGTACTGCTATGCACAACTATATCACAGCCAAGTTCAAGCGGTCTTTGTAAATATGGAGTCATAAATGTATTGTCAACGGCGATCAAAATTTCCCTGTTGAATGAATCACGAATTTGAGATAATTTTTTCAAATCTGTCAGATAAAGAAGTGGGTTTGAGGGTGTCTCTGCAAATATCATTTTCGTTTCAGGTTTTAACTCACGCTCAACATTTTCAACCTGCGTCATATCAACATAGGAAAACTTTATCCCCCATTTTTCCATTTCTTTGAAAACTCTTAAAGTTCCACCGTAAATGTTTTTCGTCGTTATAACATGGTCTCCGGGTTTAAGAAGTTTCATAACTGCGGTTACAGCTGCGACTCCAGATGAAAAAGCGAAACCATATTTGCCATTTTCAAGTTTGGCGATATTTTCTTCAAGCATTTTTCTATTTGGATTTTGCGTGCGTGAATAAACGAAGGGGGCATCTCTGTCTTCAAATTTTCTCGCATATGTTGTCGCAAGATAAATCGGTGGGATAACTGAAAATGATTCTTTGTCAGGTTTTTGCCCGAAATGAATTGCATCGGTTGAGAATCCCATTTTTAACCCCGGAATTTTTTTAACAAAAAAGCGGGCGAATTCCTCGCCCGCACTATGTTTTTACTTTTTATTTCTCAATTCATCTGCTTTCTTGAACGCAGCCTCAGCTTTATCAACCTCCCCAAGATTTGCATAGATTTTACCGAGCAATTCCCAAATGAAAATATCATTAGGTTCAATTTCTGTTAACCTTTCAAGATACGGAAGCGCCTGTCTAAATTTGTCTTTTGATAGCGCTTCATACTTTGCTTGTTCTTCAAGATTCTGTTTTAAGGCAAGATCCTCTGCTTGCTGTTTCAACTTAACACCCCAGTTGACATACGAAGCAGCAAGATTGTAAAGTGCCTCTTTATAGTTCGGATCAATATCAACAGCTGCTTTGAACTCTCTTATCGCATCTTCAAATTGTTCAGCTTTCAAAAGAAGGACTCCATAATTGTAATGGAAATACTTATTTCCGGGTTGAGCTTCAACGGAAGCACGGAATGCTTCAAGAGCTTCTTCGCTTCTGCCGGCGTTTATGTAAGCATTTGATAGAAAGGCAAGCGTTTCCTCATCAGATGGTTGAATGTTTCTCACTTTGTTGAAAATGTCAATTGCCTTGTCATACCATTCTCTTGCAGCGTAAAATTCTGTTGAATCAAGCGCAACCGTTACACCACCTTCTTGATATTTTTCACCTTTAAATTCAATTGTCTTAACAAGATTGTTTTCAATTTCAAGCGTTAAACCATATTTGGAATAAATCCATGACTCAACTTCGGGTTGAACTGGAGCTGGCTTTGGAGGTCTTTTACCTTTCTGTTGAACTGTTGGTTGAGGTTGCGGTTTCTTTATAACATCTGGTTCCCCAAGCGTTTTTTTCACATCATCAGCCGTCATTCCAACTCTAATATCACGCTTATTTGACGGGTCTTCAAACTTAACAGTATGTCTTGATGCATAATCATAATAAATTTTTCCCAGCATCTTCATCGCATCAACATCTTTCTCGTGTGAAAGTTCAACTGCTTTTTTAAGTGGTTCAACAGCAGAATTAATATCTTCTTTAACAAGATAACTGTAGGCAAGATTCTTGTAAGCAGCTGCGCTATCAGGAATTATCAACGTTGCAGTTTTAAATGATTCAATTGCTTTGTCAATGTAATGAATTGAATCTCTGTTGTTTTGATACCTTGAAAAGTAAGTCACACCGGCGTTGAAATTGTCAACCCAGTATTTGAGTTTGAAATTGTTGATGTCTCTTTCGTATTGATTTGATATTTCAAGTGATTTGTTGAAAGCTTCAAGCATTCCGGTATAATTTTTTTGCTCACCTCTAACATATCCGAGGAGAAACCACGCTTCTGCATTTTTGGGGTTGTTTTCAACTTCTTTTAAAAGCTGTTTTTCAGCATTTACCCAATCCTGTCTTTGCATATAGACCTTTGCCCCCGTAACCTCAGCGCTTGCACATTGGAAACCGGTTACGGAAAGATAAATTAAAATTATCGCAAATGCTGTTAAAATTAAAACTGACCTTGCTTTTGTCATTTCTTGCATCAAAAATTAATTTTTAAAATTTTCTTCGCTTCAAATATACCAAAAAATGCTTGATTTTTCAAGAAATAAATCGTCGCCTTAAACTTTGAACCCAAAGCACTTGACTTTTATTTTCAAATTTTGTATAATTGTAGTGAGGTAAAAAAATAAACAAAAACTTAAAAACAAAATGGAGGCATAAAATGAGAGGGACTTTTTTATTTTTAGCATTAGTAATTCTTTTAAGTAGCGTTGCAGTATCAAGGGAACTGGGTGCTGGATTGACGCTTGGCTTCCGAAGCGATAAACCAACGGTCGGATACGGTGGAAATGTTTATTATCGTTACAATGTGCCGGAAAGCTTCTTGAAGGTTAAAGGCGTTGCAGGTCAACTTTCTGTCGGTTATGTCACATTTCCAAAGGAAGATAATTCAGCTGAATACGCATTTGTTCCTGTGAAATATGGTTTGAGCTACACTGCATATTCACAGAACAAGGTTGAACTTGGAGTTCTTGGCGATCTTGGTCTTGCTTTTGTGAGCAAGCCAAGCAGTGCAACCAAGCTAACAGGCGGGGCTGGCGGATTTGTTGCTTATGAAGCTGCACCAAATGTTAAAGTTGGAGCAGTTGTTAAGTATTCAGCTGTTGTGAAGACAGTCCATTATCTCGGCGTTGAAGTCGGCGTGTTCTACACTTTGCCGACTAAATAATTGATTTTCCACAAGCCCGACCTTTAAAATAAAAGGTCGGGCTTTTTCATTTAAAAATTAAAAACAGGAGATAAAAATGCGCCGGCTTTATTTAGTGAGTTTGTTTACTCTATCATTTGCTTTTTTAATTGCTTTAATTTCCGGATGCTCTCAACCCGCTGGTCAGGAAGAAATTAACTTAACACAGCAAGGGAAAGAATTAGCCCCAGTCATTAAGCCAACTGAAAACACCATTCAAGGCAAATATATTGTTGTCCTTAAAGACAACATCCTGCCAAAGGGCGATCTAAAAGGAGTCGCTGAAGCAGTTAATAAAATTGTTGGTGAAATTGCATCAACTTACGCTTTGAACCCCGAACATGTATATCGCTACACGATAAAAGGTTTTTCAGCCGAAATCCCCGAAGATAAGCTTTTCGCTTTGCGTTCCGACCCGAGGATAGCTTACATTGAAGAAGATGGAATCGTTTACGCATTCGCTCAAACTTTGCCATGGGGAGTTAATAGAATTGATGCGGATTTGAGCTCAACAAGAGCTGGTGATGGAACTGGAAGTGTGAGTGGTGTCAGGGTTTACATAATTGACACTGGAATTCAATTAAATCATCCTGATTTAAACGTTGTCGGTGGCGTTGATTTTACGGGCAAAGGAACAGCTGATGATGGAAATGGACACGGAACACATGTTGCTGGAATTGTCGGGGCAAAAGATGACAATAATTATGTTGTCGGGGTTGCCCCTGGCGTTGAACTTTTCGCAGTTAAAGTTCTGGATGATAATGGTTCTGGCTCGTTTTCAAATGTCATCGCCGGTGTTGATTTCGTAACACAGCAAAAAGTTAACAATCCAAATCTTCCAATTGTTGCAAATATGAGTCTTGGTGCAAGAACTGGAACAAGTTATAATTCGCTTGATTATGCGGTGGTTAATTCAATTAATGCTGGTGTGGTTTATACGATAGCAGCTGGAAATGATGGAGCGGATGCAAAAAATTACAGCCCCGCACATGTGAAAGAAGCAATAACCGTTGGCGCTTATGACGAAAACAACAAATTCGCGACTTTTTCAAATTGGGGCTCGCTTCTTGATTTAAATGCTCCAGGTGTAAGGATTTTGTCAACTTACATTGGAAGTTCAACTGCAACTTTGAGTGGAACTTCAATGGCAGCACCGCATGTCGCTGGGACAGCTGCGCTTTATCTTTCAAGAAATCCAAATGCAACACCACAACAGGTAAGAGATCGGCTCGTTGCTGATGCAAAAGCTTGGGTCAGTGTGAATAAACCAAGAACAACAAATCTATCTGTTTACGCAGGAAATTATTAATTTAATTTTACGGGGTTTGCCACAGCTGGTGGCAAATCCCTTTTTAATAAAAAATTTTCTCCGCAATGTTTAAACTTCCTTTCACAACCTTCATCGCCTGGAGATATCTTCGCTCAAAAAGAAAAATTGCTCTCGTTTCAATTATAAGCCTAATATCTCTCATTGGCGTAACGATTGGAGTTTCAGCTTTGATAATTGTTTTATCTGTTTTCAACGGGTTTAATGGGCTTGTAACAAAAATACTTGTTGAATTTGACCCGCACATAAGAATTGAGAAAAAATTAAATTTAAGTTCGGATGACTTTAAAAAAATTGAAAACGCAATTTCAGATATTTCGCAAATCAAAGGATATGCACCCTTTATCATCAGCAAAGCAATGTTAATTTCCGACAGAAACAATCGTGTTGTCTATGTGAAGGGAATTGATCCTGAAAAAGCAGGACTTGTTTCAGGTTTGCCTCAAAAAATAGTTTTGGGAAACTTTGATCTTAACAGCGATAATGGACTACCAAAGATAATTCTGGGGCTTACGATTGCAGACAGAGTTAATGCTCTTGTTGGTGATACCGTCACTTTGGTTAGCCCAAGTTTCGGTGGAATTTTTGGCTTGGTTCAGCCAAATGTTAAGAAATTTATCGTCTCTGGAATTTTTGAATCAAACAACAAAGATTACGATGGCTATTATGCTTTCGTCTCCGTGAAATCAGCACAGGAACTTTTTGATATGCGTGGGAAAATTAACGGAGTTGAAATACGGCTTAATGATATAAATCAATCTGAAAAAGTTAAAAAGATAATTCAAACACGGCTTGGTGAAAATTTTCAAGTGAAAACATGGTATGACCTTCACAAGGATTTATACTCGGTTATGCAAATTGAAAGATGGACTGCGTATGTGATTTTAAGTTTGATAATTTTCGTTGCTACATTTAACATCCTTGGCTCACTCACTATGTCTGTAATTGAAAAGACAAGAGATATTGGAATTTTAAAAGCAATGGGCGCAAAAAATTCAGACATAGTAAGAATTTTTATGTTTGAAGGGGTCATAATTGGAATTGTCGGCGCAAGCATCGGGAGTGCGATTGGCTATCTTGCTTGTTATATTCAAGAAAAATATCATATCTTCCCGCTTGATCCAACAGTTTATATCATTCCATCCCTACCCGTTGAAATGCACTTAACAGATTTTATTGTCGTTGGTATCTCCGCAATCATTCTTTGTTCCCTTGCATCATACTATCCCGCAAGAAGAGCAGCAAGCATCATTCCATCAGAAGCGATAAGATGGGAATAATTTGAGAAACATTATCTTTGCTCCGAATGTTAAAAATTTTGAATTCGTTTTTTAAATCAAAGACGGAGGTGCTATGCGTTCGGCTTTGCTTTTTCTCTTTACCCTTTTAATTCTTTTCTCTTCCGATTTAAAACCTCAGTCAGATACAACTTCAATAAGTTTGCTTCCAAACAAATTAAGCATACTTGAAAAAGCTCTCTGGGGTGAAAGGGGATTATTTAGAATTACGGGACTTGCACCGTTAACACCGCAAGCAAGGGAAAAGGAATTGAAATTGCGAAGAACTATGCTTTCAATTCATCAGCTTGGTGGATTTACAACGCTTGGCTTGATGCTCGTTTCTGCTTACTATGGCAAAAAAGTTTTTGATGGTGATTATTCTGCGGTAAATAAACATCGTTCGCTCGTAAGAGTCACAATTGCATCATATACTTTAACTGCTTTACTTGCGCTGACATCTCCTCCACCACTTGTGCGAAGGGAAAAAGGCGAAGGGAGTTTATCTCTTCACAAAACGCTTGCTTGGATACACGGCGCTGGTATGATTGCAACAGCAGTGCTTGGAAGACAAGTCAGAGAAAGTAAAACTATTGATGATTATAACAGATTAAAGAAGATCCATATGGGAGTTGCCATAACAACTTTCACAGCCCTTGCATCAGCGATGATAGTTATAACAATTCGTTAAAAACAAAACAGATGTCCAAAAATGAAAATTTTTAGATTTCTTCTTATCTTGATGACAATTTCTTTTCAATTTTTAATTGCTCAAAATCTCGTGATAGAATCCGAAAAAGGTGATTCTTACATTCAATATATAATTCGCCATCCGCTTCACACAGTTAAAGCAATAAATGACGAGCCGAAATTTTTGATAGAATTTGATGCAAAAGAAAGGAAAATTCTAAGAGCTGAAGGAATAGCGGAGGTTGTTAAATTTAACAGTGGTAATTCAAATAGGGATTCACATGTAATGGAGGTAGTTGAGGCGCTGAAATATCCAGTGATTAGTTTCAAGAGCAATGATATAAAATTAGATGGTGAAGATTTGACGGTTTTTGGATTGCTCACATTTCACGGGATAACGAAAGAGATAACAATGAAAGGCAAAGCAAAGTTTGAGATGAATTCACTTGTTGTTGATGGTGATTTTAAAATAAGCTTAACGGAGTTTAAAGTTAAACGCCCAACTCTTTTGTTCATACCGAGCGATGACAGTTTAAAAATCATCATCCATGCAAAATTTAATTTGCCGAAGTAATTTTAATTTTGTTCAAGTTTTTCTTTTTTATCAGCAAGTTTCAATGCTTCAATTATCGGGTCAAGTTCCCCGTCAAGAATTTCTTGAAGATTGTAAAGCGTGAGATTAATTCTATGATCTGTGACGCGATTTTGCGGGAAATTGTAAGTTCTAATTTTTTCGCTTCTATCACCAGTTTTGACTAAACTTCTTCTATGTGCTGTAATTTCAGCTTCTTTTTCCATAATCATTTTGTCATATAACCTTGACCTCAAAATTTTCATCGCCTTTTCACGATTTTTGAATTGCGAGCGTTCATCCTGACACTGTACGACAATCCCAGTTGGTATGTGCGTGATTCTAACTGCAGTTTCAACTTTGTTAACATTTTGACCACCGTGCCCCCCAGCGCGATAAAACTCAATTTTCAAATCATCCGGATTTATTTCAATTTCAACATCTTCAATCTCCGGCAAAACGACGACGCTTGCTGCTGATGTGTGGATCCTACCGCTTGACTCGGTTATCGGAACTCTTTGAACTCTATGGACACCGCTTTCGTATTTGAGCGTTCCATATACATTATTTCCCGTCACATAAAAAATTATCTCTTTAAATCCCCCAAGCCCTGTTTCGTTAAAATCCATCACTTCAATTTTCCATCCTTTTTTCTCCGCGTATCTTGAATACATACGGAAAAGATCAGCTGCAAAGAGCGCTGCTTCCTCGCCACCTGTCCCAGCTCTGATTTCAACGATTGCGTTCTTGGTGTCGTTTGGATCCTTGGGTATGAGTGCGTCTTTAAGTTGTTCTTCCAAATTTTTCAGTTTCTCTTGAAGTGAATTTATTTCCTCCTGTGCGAGCGCTTTAAGCTCGGGGTCGGAAGTCGTTCTGTAAAGTAATTTCGTCTCGTTTAAAATTTTTTCAGTTTCAAGATATTTATTGTAAAGTTCAACAATTTCCGACAATTCGTGATGCTCCTTTGAAAGAGTTTTATATTTTTCAAAGTCGGAAATAACATCGGGTTGGGACAGCAATTGTGTTAATTCATCGTATCTTTTTTTCAATTTTTCAAGTTTATCAATCACAGGATTTTGCGATAAGATTTGTTTTTGTGAAAATAAATATACATTATCAACGGGAAAATGTCAAGATAGAGTTGTGGCTGGATTTTAAGTTGTCGTTTGTTTATGGAGTGTTCAATTTTTAAAATTAAGTGGGCGGTAGAGGATTCGAACCTCTGACCTCCACCTTGTAAGGGTGGCGCTCTAAACCAGCTGAGCTAACCGCCCAAGTTCAAATTAAAAATAACAAAAATTTTCATCCGAAGCAAAATTCCCAAATTTTCACTTGTAAATTTAACCGCTCCTTTTTAACTTTTTAAAAAATTTACGAAACAAAGTTATGAAAAAGACAATTGCTTTAATCTTTGCTCTTTTCTCAACGCTTCTGGCTCAGGAATCATCAAAGCCCGATTTAAAGAAAGTCATTGACGCTGTCTCAAAAAAATATGCCCCAGATAAAAGAATAGAAATTTTTGAAGTTGAATTTTATGATAAAGATGGAAACTTGATCTTAAAAGGTGAAACAACACAAAAAGAAGCAAAAGATGAACTTCTTTCGCAATTAAAATCCACATTTAACATAATTGACAGCATAGTTGTGCTTCCATCGCCTGAACTCGGGGATAAAATTTACGGTGTTATCTCCGTTAGCGTCGCAAATATGAGAGCAAAACCAGCACATCAAGCAGAACTTGTGAATCAAATCTTGATGGGAAGCAATGTTAAGATCTTAAAAAAGCATGGCTATTGGTATTTAGTTCAAACCGAGCCACCGGAAAACTATATCGGCTGGATTGAGGAAGGAGGGCTTGCGATTTTTAATAAAGCCGAACTTGAAAAATGGAAAAATCTTAAAAAAGTTATCTTCATTGATTATTTCGGTTTCGTTTATTCGCAGAAAGATAAAAATTCCATTCCCGTTAGCGATCTATCAATGGGGAATGTCCTTGGTCTTGAAGAAAAAGAAAGTGACGGGAAATGGGTTAAGGTAATTCTCCCGGATAAAAGAACTGGCTATGTTGATAAAAATGCTGTTGTTGAACTTAACAGATGGCGCAATGCTGTAAATTTGAACGCAAGTAATATAATTAACACTGCTAAAAAATTTGTCGGCTTCCCGTATCTTTGGGGTGGGACAAGCGTGAGAGGATTTGATTGCTCAGGCTTTACAAAAATTGTCTTCAAAATGAATGGTTTTGAATTGCCACGAGATGCGGATCAACAATCAAAACTTGGAATTGAAATTAACCCCGGCGAAAATTTTGAAAATTTAAAACCCGGCGATTTGCTTTTCTTCGGTCAAAAAGCTGAAGATGGAAAGCCAGAAAAAATTACGCATGTTGGAATTTATATCGGAAACAAAGAATTTATCCACTGTTCTGGTAAAGTTAGCATTGATAGTTTTGACCCCAAAGCTCCAAACTTTAACGAATACAGATACAAAACTTTTATAAGGGCAAAGCGTTTGATTGAAAAATAATTTGGAAATGTTTTGCTGACGAACCCAACTGAAATTTTCGCATACCTTGTTTTTTTAATTTTTCTGATATATCAAGCAAGCCAAGTTAAGTTTCTATCAAAATTTTTCAAGTATCTTCCGCCCGTGATCTGGGTTTATTTCCTCCCGATGTTATCATCTGCGATCGGGATAATTCCGAGGGAATCCGAATTTTACAACTGGACAAAAATTTATCTTTTGCCGTCTGCTCTCATTTTGCTCCTTCTTTCCGCAAACATTCCCGTTATCATAAAACTTGGTTTAAAAGCCATCGTTATGTTTTTCACCGGCTCATTTGGGATAATCATTGGTGGTCCAATTGTTCTGTTAATTTTCAAGCACTGGCTTCCACCTGATGCGTGGAAAGGAATTGGCGCACTCTCGGGAAGCTGGATGGGCGGAAGCGCAACAATGCTTGCAATAGCTCAAAGTATTGGAACACCTGAATCACTCCTTGCTCCATTGATAGTTGTTGATACAGTGGTCGGATATGGATGGATGGGTGTCGTTATTTTTCTTTCTGCCTTTCAAGATAAAGTTGATGAATTCAATCGCGTTGATAAAACAATTTTGCTTGAACTTAACAAAAAATTGCAGGATTTGAAAGAGGCAAAGAAAAAATTTTTAACCTTTGTTGATTTAGCAACAATGATTTTCGTCGCTTTCGTCGGTGGAATTTTATCATTGAAAATTGGAAACTTTTTCCCACAAGCTGGGGAAATCATAACTCATTACACTTGGGGAATAATAATTGCGACGACGCTTGGAGTTATTTTATCATTTACAAAATTATCCGAACTTGAAAATTCGGGCTCAACACATATTGGAAATTTTATGCTTTATTTACTTCTCGCATCGGTCGGCGCAAGAGCAAATATATACGGAGTTTTTGAGACACCAATTTTTATGATTATGGGAGTTTTGTGGATATTGATTCACGCTATGTGTTTATTTATTGTCGGAAGGTTGATAAAAGCACCTATGTTCTTGATGGCAACAAGCAGTCAAGCCAACATCGGTGGTCCTGTTACAGCTCCAATTGTTGCATCTGTTTATCAAAGTGCACTTGCACCTGTTGGACTCTTAATGGCTGTCGCAGGCAATATATTTGGAATTTACGGCGGGCTCCTTTGCTCACAGATTTGTTATTTGGTGTCAAAATTTTAGTTTTTTCTGAAGTTCCACTTCTTCAAATACCGAAATGCCCCGGCATAAAGCCGGGGCTGAAATTTTTATTTCAATAGAACCATCTTATTAGTCTTTGTAAATTTTGCCGTCTTTAATGTGTAGAAATAAATACCGTTTGATAAATTCTCTGCGTTGAAATTAACTTTATACCTACCTGGATCAAGCTCCTTATCCACAATTGTTGCTATCTCCCTCCCAAGGATATCGTAAACAACTAACTTAACAAATGTTCTCTCAGGTATGTCAAACTCAATCGTTGTAGATGGATTAAATGGATTTGGATAATTCTGATAAAGATTAAAAGATACGGGCACAACCTGCGACTTTTCCAAAACAGAAGTCGTGAAATTCAACTCAAGAAGATACACATTTTCCTGTCCATTAAATGCATTATATCCACGCCCAACGATAAATTTACCATTTGGAGAAATTGCAGTTGCATTAACTAAAACAGAACCATCATTTAAGATGTCAGAAAACATTTGATTTAGATCAATAAATCCAGAATCAGCTGTCCAAAGGAAAGGTCTTGACCCACCGGATACAGCATAAGTCCCAACTATTCTTGATCCATCGCTTGACATTTTTGGTGCTTCTACAAACACAGTGCTAATGCCCCAATCCTTTCTGCCCAAATCAGTAAATCCACTTGAAACATTCCATCTGAAAAGATTAAATCCACCATCCGGGGCTCTAAAATAACCAATCACCGTCTTACCATCTGGTGAAACATCAGTTGCATAACTTTCTCTTGATTGAATTCCAAGATTCTGCATCCCAATTCCTTTTACCCAACGGAATGCTTTCGTATAGCCTGATGAATCTTGTGACCAACCAACGACAACAGAACCATCGGAAGAAACAGCCCAAGCTTCGCTTTCTCTACCCCCAAGCGTTCCAAGATCTTGAAATCCATCAACAACATTCCATCTATATGCATGTTTTGAACCCGATGGATATGCATAACCAACTATTGTTGAACCATCAGAAGAAATATCATTTGCGATTGATGTAATGTTAGGCAAAAGATTTTCAAGAGCACCTGTCGTATCTCTCCAAACAAATGTACGATCTACCACGGAAGAGCCTTCGTAAAAAGCAGCTCGTCCAACTATCAATTTTCCATCTGGCGTCATTGAATTCGCCCAATCATCAAGATATCGGTGACCCCTTAATGGAACAAGACCCGTTTGCTGTGTCCATCTGAAAGATTTGTTTGTTCCACTTGCTCCATCTCCTGTATAACCAGTAACAACCGAGCCATCTGAAGAGACAGCTGTTGGAGTAATCCTATATGAATATGGAAGTTTTCCAAGCCAAAGAAGACGACCATTGACGCTATTTTTATAATCCTTTCTCAATGTCAAGTCAAGCACACCCCAACCACCTTGATTATTTTTATCAACACCTTTGACTATCACAAAGCGACCATTTCTTGAAATTCTCCCAGCACTTTCAAGTCGTCCATCAACTTCATAAAAATCTGAAACTCGCTTCACTCGTTGAGTTGCCGTTGATATATCCCAGATAACAGCTTCCCAAACCCATCCAGGCGTCATAGCTGTTCCAGTAATAATTCCAGCGTTTGTATTAACATCATAAGCACGAGCTCTCATATATGGAAATCTTGCAAGTATTTCAGGTTGCCAATTGTTTGATGCCCTCCACATCACTGGTACTGGCTCATTGAAGTTTATATTTATGCTATCTACATAGCCAACAACGATAGTCCCATCACCTGAGATCGATACTGCCCGAGCGTATGGATAACCTGTTGGTCCATTAAGTGAAACCCACCAATCAAGAGAACCATCATTTTTAAGATGAACTACTTTTATATCTTGCCAACCCCAACTTCCAAGAAGCAAAAGAGTTTTTCCATCATCGGATACATCCCAAATTTCGTATACAGCACCACAGTTAGAGTCAATTGGACTTGGATTTGGAAGATCGCTTCTTGTAATTGGACTTGCTTTCAAATCCCATACAGTTGGCCAATGATGTCTGTAGCTATTTGGATCTCGTGGGCAACCATAGGTAAAAAGTGACCACCCAAAACCTAATGAGCCATCACTTGTGATAGCGAATGCTTGAGCAGATGGTGAACCAGGTAATAAACTAAATCCAGAATTGGCAAACCAGACATAAGCGTTACGCGTTTCATAACTATAATATCCACCAACAGCTACTTTCCCATCAGACGAAACACTTGTCATTGCACCAAGCCACCAACCAAAGTTTTGGTAAGTTACGCTATCAGGATAGATAAAAAAGATAGTTGGAGTTCCATAAGTACTCTCTACGCTACCCACTGCAACTTTACCATCGTCGGAAATATCGTTGAGCCAGCCAGATCTGGTGACCCACTTTACTTGAGAAAAAGAGTTAAACACTAAAAGGATGAACAAAAGCGGATAAACGAATGCTTTTTTCATTGTAGCACCTCCGTTTTTGTTAAACTGTAAGAAATTCAATTAAAATTTTAAAAATTTTTCAAGATTTTTTTGTGCTTTATATCACATCAAAAAATGATACCTCAATTAAAGAGATCTAAAACCAATGCCAAACATTTCCAAAGTTGATTAAAGCAAGTTTTTACATTTCATCATTTCCCTTTACCCAAACTCAAGCAAATTTGTCTCTGAAGTTTTCTATCCGGTTTGATTTGATAAGTTTAAAAAGCAAGAATCTTAATATGCCCCAAAGTTGGCAATTCTTTTACCATCTTCAATTTCTTTTTAGATACTTCTTCAACAATCTATCTCCTGTGCTCTCTCGCCCATTTTATAACTGCTGGATTAACTCCAACTTTGAATGACTTCTCAGACATAAATTTCTTCTACCCCGTGTTTGATTGTAAATACTTCTCAATAGCTTTTAATTTTTGTCGTGCTTCGTCTGTAATTTTTTCTAAATCTATGTCAGAAAGGAGATGTTTAATTGTTTCTTTCTTATCGTTTGGTATTTTTTCTTTTAAAATATGTAGTAATTCTATACCCATTTCTTGTTCTCTCGGATTGGAACTTGCAAGTAACTCTTTAATTTTTGGATAAAACCTTTCAAATCCATATTTATCAATTAAGCTTTCTAAGATTGAAAGAACTTTTTCCAGATAGTTTGAAGGTAAATCTAAGAGATAATCTATTACCTTATTTCCAATAAATTCACTTTGAGAAATTTCTAAAATATATTTTTCAATCTCCTCGTTGCCCTTTATAAATAAATCAAAATAATGTGATAATACTTGATTAATCTGTGCTTGATTTAAACCTTTATTCTCGTTTGTTTTAGTAAGCGTCAAATTAACAGTTTCAATAATAACTTTCTTATAGTCCCAGTTATTTTGATTAATAAGTTGATTAATTATAAACTGAATAAGTGTTTGCCAATCTTGGGTTTCGCTGATTATTTTTCTATAAACCTTATAAACTTGCGAAAAAACATCTAAATTAATTGGATTACTAAAAGCATTAAGCCAACTTGAAATATTTTGTCTATAATTAGAATGATCTGTTGATAAATAAAATTCCCCAAGCACATTTATATAAGCTTTATAAACTTTAATTTGATCTTCCCCAAAGTATCCATTATTGTAATTTGTAATCAGAAAGTTATAATTTTGAGATAGAAAGCTATAAAGATTAGATAATGTATTGTTATTTTTTAATTTATTCACAAAACCAACTAATGCTTCAAGCCAGAACCCAAAGATGATCCAGTTGTTATAATTTTGTAAAATCCCAGCATATTGAATGCATCTATTGATATATTGAATAATGTTATCATCATCCAGTACTTCGTGTTTATTTAAAGCTTTAATTATTTTTATTTTTTCCTTGGTTAGATTTTGATTAAAATCCTGAGATAGTGTGGGGATTATCTGTTTAACAAAGTTATTATCAAGAAGATACTTTATGCTTTCACTTTCTATAATATCCTTAAAGTCATTATATAAAGTAAAATCTTTTAATAAAATTTCAGAAAACTTATCTTTAATTTTGGAAAGTATGGTTTCGTCCTTTTTAAAAACATTTATGAATTCTTTCAATAAAATTATCAAATTTTTATCTGTCAAATTTTTGGTGTTATTCATCGCTTCTATAACATAGTTTATGGGTTCATCTATTCCTTTAGTCTTTAGCCATCTTAAAGATAGAGCTAACTCTTTAATTGGGTAGTTAGAAGGATTTTTCCAGAGATGTTTGATATTCAAAAAAGAAATGATTTTGTCTCGCAGAGCAAAATTTTCATCTCCCTTATCAACTATAATTTTAAGCAGTAATGACAGAAGATTAAATCCAGAAGTATCGTAAAGTTTTCTTTTTATTACATCTTCATCTATTTTGGTTTCAATAAAATATATTAGTTTATCAAATGTAACTTGCCCTTTATCTATATACTCTTTAATAGACTTCCAATCTTGACTTAGAACTAGTTCTTCAATTTTATCAGGAACATCTTTAAAAATATCTTTAACAATAAAAAATGGTTCTAATCTTGCCTCATCTAATACGATGTTGGCGGTTCTCATCAAAAATCTATATTCTTCCTCTGTGAGTTTTATATTTCCATTATCCCATAATTCACCATTTTTGTTAAATCTACCTGCTTTTAAATCATCAGTTATAGTTTGAAGTAAAGATTTATTGTCTTTCATCTTTTCGTAAAGTTCAGGGTATTCTTCTCTTATAATAAGTAATTTAACGAGCATTTCTATATTGTTGGTAATTGAACCAGAAGGTATAAATCCCCCTTTTTCCTGCTCTATTGCTAAATTATATTCAACTTGTAAATTGTTTAAAAACTGAATTATTCTTCTCGGGTTTCTTGAAAATTCTTGACAGATTAAAGAAATAACTGTTTCTTTTTTGGGAAAATCAATTTCATATTTTTCACATAATTTAAGACCAAAATCATATAGTTCGCTTGAAGAAAAGCTTCTGATAGTAGTTGATACATTGAAAAGCTTTCGCAAGAACTCATCTGCATCTCTATTTGACATTTGTAAATAAGATTTAAACCCTTTATCGTCAACCGGGATAATGAAAATAACATTTTTATGCCCAAGAAAGGTTTTTACAGTTAAAAGAATTTCAAAAGCTTGTTCTTTATGGCATCTATCAATATTATCTATGGCGATAACTAATTTTTCTCCATTCTTTATAATTTCATTAATAGTATTCCTAAACCTATTTTCAAACTGCTCTGGAGCAAACAGTTTAGATGTAGTGATAGCTATTTTATGATAAATCAGAGCACTCCTAAAAAAGGAAAACAAAACGCTTAATAATGTTGAAAAGGATAAAGCACCTAAAATGTTATTTAAAACACTGGCAAGTTTTAAAAAGTAGGAAGTTAAAAAGGTTAAGAGAAGCGAGAATATAAATATAATAACAGTCCATATGTCAAGCCTTGGTTTAAATCGTATCTCTTCAGATTTATCTCTATAAAATAATTCTTCCTCTTCTTTTGTAGTTAATCCAAAATTTTTTCTTAAATCTAAAATAAATGTTCTTCTAAAATCATCTTTTGAGTATTTCCAAGCATCGTATACAAAAAACTTAATGTTTTTGGTTTCTTTCTTGTAAATCTCTTCAAGTGTTTTTATGATGGATGATTTCCCTGACCCCCACGAACCAAAGAGAGCAATTGTTAATGGTGTTGGTGTTTCTGGATTTTCTATTATTTGCTTGATAGTTTCCACATAAACGGAAGTGCCAAGAATATCATTTTCCGATAGGTTTATTTCACTGTCTGGAATAGGCTTTATTTTAAATTTTTTATCTATCATATTTCTCCTTCTATAATTTTAATCTCTTCCTCTGTTAAATTATAAAGTTTATATACAAGATGGTCAATTTGTCTTTCAAGTGCTTTCACTTTTGCCTGCTTCTGTTGGTTTGTTTCGTAATCAGAAGATTGGGTGAGGGAGAGGATTTGGGAAACAAGAGATTCTATTTTTTTGACTATGTGCTGGTTTTGAGGGGTGATGGGGTGGATGGGGATTTTTTCAATAGCATCTTTTGCACCATATGCGTATTTTCCTATTGTTGATAATCTTGAAAAAGTCATTAGAAGGTAATCACCCAATTTGCTATTCAAAATAGCTAATATAAGCTTTAACTCCATTGTGTTTCCTCTATTGTGAGTTATCATAAATAGAGCATTATTCAGATAAATACCTTTGCTTACATATGCAAAAGGATATCTACCACTTACATGTTGCCACACAATCTTTTCCTTTTCAAACTCGGGGTAGTAATCACAATCTCGCAATTCCCACCAATAATCTCCTTGGTCATCACGATTTAAAAGTCCTTTTCTTCTGTCTTCAATTTCTTTATTGGCAAATGAAATTAGATGTTGATAAATACTGGGAAACATCTTTTTGAAAAATTCTTCTGGCTTTACTTTTCCACGATTTTTATTTGTCCAACCAGATTCAATTTTAATCAACCACAACCCTGCCCAATTATATCTCCACTTTTCAATATCTCTACCTCTCAAAACTGGCTTAATAATTTCTTCTGTCCTTTTTCTTTCTTCTTCTGTCCTGCAGTTTGCCAAAATTCTGTTTCTTGTCTCTGTATCAATGATAAATGCCTCATTGTAGCCAGTTAAAACTCCACGGTAAATTTTCACATTCCAATATTTCAAAGGTTTGCCTATTTTTTTCAATCTTTTCTTTAAGTGCCAGGACCTCGTCTTCTGCCAGAGTCCATGCGTTATCGGAGAGTTTTTGCTGTAAGATGATTTGTTTATTATTCTGAATATAGCTTATTACATCATCCACATCGCTTTTGACATTTACAAAATATAAAGCATGGTTTCTCTCCGGTTCTTCTTTCTGAAAAATAATTATATTTGTATCAACGGTTTGCTCAAAGACCTTATAGCCAGAAAAATCAATAAGTTCTTTTATTTTTGTTTTTTCTTTTAAAAGTTTTCTTAGTTTCTCTCCATACTTTGCTCTCATCCATTTATTGCTTGAGATAAAGCAAAGTATCCCTCTATTTCGCAAAATATTATAAGATTTTTTGTAAAAATAAGTATAATAGTCGGATGTTGAATTGTAGAAGTCAGGGAAAAATTTTTGGAGCTGTGGTTTTAGATGTTTTATTCTTTCCTGTCTCACATACGGCGGGTTTGCAATTAAAATGTCAAAGCCATTTCTAGGTTCGCGAAATATCTCTGAAAAATGTATTCTGAAATCAAAACTTATATCTATTATCTCAGGGTTAAACTGTTGCATAAATTTTATTTGTTGAACAAATAATTCCTCAATCTCCCTTTTAATTTTTTGTTTATCTGCTGGAACAGTGGTAGAAAAGAGAATTTTTTTCTTTTCCTCTATTTGACGGCTAATTGCATCATTTGGGAAAATATTTTCGGGTAACCCTAAAAGCGAATCTCCACAAACAACCTTATAATCAAGGTTTGGAAGTGGTTTTATGTTATAAAAGTCTTCTTCATCTACAATCAACGAAAGCCAGAACCTTAATTTGCAAATTTCAACAGCTCCAGGATCAATATCTACTCCATAGAGAGAGTTTTCTATGCAATGGCGTTTTAGGTCATAAGTGTTAATTGATTTGTTAAGATAAACCGAGAGCAATTGTCTTAATTTCACAATCTCATGCATCATACCTATTGGAAAAGCACCAGAGCCAACTGCGGGGTCACAAGTTTTTAGATCACCAAGGAGTTTATCAATCAGTTTTGCATTTTGAATAATGCTTTCTGGCATTTTATGTTCGTATTTTGTCTCCTTCTGCTCTCCTCTTTCAATTTTTTCTCTCTTTTCATTAGCCATTCTCTCGTGCTCTAAAATCAAATCTGAATATCTTACAAACTCCTCAATGTCTTTTCTTTGAACTTTTCCAGAAAGTTCCGTTTCAAGATAATTTATCAAGCTCTCCTGACACATGTAATGAACAATTTCTCTTGGTGTATAATAAACCCCATACTCTTTGTTAAATTTCATCTCTTCTCCTTTTTTGCCTGATTTTAAAACTTTAAGATATTCATCAAAGTTATCTGGTCTTATAGCATTTAGCTTTTCGTAGATTTTTCCAAGAAGCTCTGGGTCAAGAGCTACTTCTTTTTCAAGCGGTTCTTCTTCACTTACGGTAAAGTTATATCTATCAAATACATCAAGAATTCCATCTCCAATATCACCTTCTTTTGTTCTGTTTTTATTTGAGAAAAGTTCGTTTGGTAAAAGTATATCCACATTTACCCAATCAAAATTGTTTAGTGGGTCAAAAAGACCACCGTTTAGAAATGGAATTTTGCAATTAAATCTGCTGTAATAATGGTCATCTGCACTTCTATCAGTTCTTAATGCTTCATAAAATAAAGGTTCAAGGATATCGTTGTAAAAGTTTTTGTAATTTCCAAATTCTTTGTTGAATAATCTTCTTATAAAATCTTTTGGTCCTGTTCCCCATGGTTTCCCTTTTTCAACACCAAACCAGCCTTTCTTTTGAAGAAAGTATAAGAAAACAATTTGACCGAGAAGTTTCTTAGCAAAGTCAACTGTATTGATGTTTTTATTCTGAAACTCCTGCTTAACCCTTTGGTTATTTTCTACAATTTCATCAAGTTCAAGCTTCGTTCTTATAAACAAGTCTCTGTATTTTTTAAAGAATTCTTCTGTTACGACTTCAACATCAAAAGCTTTTTCTAAATCTTCAAGGGTTGGTCTCCAATCATCATTCTCAAGTATAGGCAAGAATCTGCTTTGGGCTGTATGGCTTTTTTCATTTTTACCAACTAAAAATGACCATCTTTTTGCCGGTGTAAATTCTTCTTCTGCTTTAATTCTACCTGATGGGGTTTTTCCAAAACGATATTCCAATTTAACAAGAGAGAAACGCCAATCTTCGGAATCATCTGAATAGAATGCAACCAATGCTGCGTCTTTTACAGTATTTGTTCCTAACTTTCCTTTTAGATAGTTGGCAATGAAATTTCTCTGAGCGGAGCGAGCACGATATAACGAAATTCCCTTTTTCAACTTAACTATCAAAATATCTATTTTTTTGTCATCAACCTCATACCTACCAATTCTTTCCCATGAAACTATAAAATCAATATATTTTTCTGTCACCCCCTGAATTCCATTTCTTGGAGAGAGCGCCTTTCCCCTATCATAGCTTTTCAGTAAATTTGAAATAAACTTTACAAATTTTTCTTTATTGAACGGATTTTCAAATGTTTCAATTATTAATCTTTTCGCTTGTCCCCTATTCATTTTTCCCTCCAAATTTTTTTATTTTAAATATAAAGATAATATCACTTCTCTTTTTTGTTCATACTCCGAGTAAAATTCTGCAAGATGTCCTCTAAGAAACAACGGATCTATTGATTTTTTCAAAACAGCTATGACTTCGTATGGGTTTTCATTTATTCTTTTGGGTTCTTTTAATTTTTGGATTTCTCTCATAATTCTCTGAGCCGTTTTTTTAGGTATAGCACCTTTTTCAAGTTGTGATATGACGCTTTTAAGGTAATCTTCCTGATCTTCGGTGAGATTTTCTAATTTCAGCAGAGCTTTCAAAATTTTAATAAGTTCTTTTTCAGTGCTTCTTCCCTTTTTTCCCTGTAATTCACCAAGTTCATCAATAGTTGAATTGTAAAATTGAGTTTTGTTTTTATCAAGCAGTTCATAGTATTCATCAAGCGGAAGGTTTTCTCTTTCTTCATCGGGTTGGCTTTCAAGTATTTTTGCAGCTGTTAGAAAATCAAGTTCAACGGTTCTTTCTTTATCTGATAGAAAGAATTTCATAAGTTTTCCTTTCCTGAAAAATGTAAGGAGCGAAGCGGGGTTTATGTCATAGTTTTTATATTCATCTTTGAAAAGCTTTGACGAACGAGCTTTTTTAGGAAGTCGTTCTATCTTTTCAAAAAGTTTCGGATTATTATCTCTTATATCTTCAATAATTTTGAGATATTTCAATTCGCTCTCTTCTTCTTCATCTTGAAGAATGGTTTTCTTTGAAAGAAGTTTATCAAATAGTTCGTGAGATGCTACGGGTTCTCCTTCTGTTAAAATTGCAGAATCAGCACCAAGCAAAGTTAAGAACGCAGTTATTTTTGAACGAGCTATTTTTGTAAGTTCAATTTCCGAATCAGCCTGCTTTGTCGGAAAGAAATTAAAAGTGTAAATTCTATCATGAGGAGTATCTATACGGTTTATTCTACCAACTCTTTGCATAAGTCTTGTTGGGTTCCAAGGTATATCGTAGTTAATCACAACATTAGACCTGTGGAGATTTACACCTTCTGATAGAACCTCGGTTGAGACGAGAATTCTATAATCATCTTTTTTATTTCTTGCTCTTGCATCAAAGTTTTCAATAACTTCATCTTTTACGCTTTCGGGGGATGAGCCGTGAAAGAGCAGAGAAATTCTGCCGAATTTTTTGTTTATATTTTCAGTTAGATATTCAGCGGTTTCTTTTGACTCTGTGAAGATGACAATTTTTTTATCTTTGAGTATTGGATTTTTTTCAAGTTCATAAAGGAGTTTTTCAAGTTTTGGGTCTCTATTGATTGAATCCCACATTTCTTTTATTCGTTTTAGAGTTTCAAAATCGTTTTCTAAATCTTTTATGAAATCTTCTCTAAAATCTGATGCGTTATATTTTTCAGCTTTTCCTTCGTCAATTAATCTCTGAATTTCCGCATCGTCACCTCTTTCAAGAAGCTCAAAGATTTTATTTATATAATCTTTACTGATATAGACACTTTGATTTTCTTTGTAGGCTCTAATGAATAGTTCGTAGGAACGAATAAACCTTTCAATGCTATTTTTGAAAGCGTAGAAACTACTTTCAAGTCGTTTTACAAGAAGAACCTTCATAAAACCACCCATATTGCGTTGAGATTGCTCAATAAGGGGTGTGATTGGTTTTTCTAAGTAAAGCAAGGGCATATATCGGGCATAAGTGAGTTTTCGTGTTAAGAGCTTAACAGTTTCCATAAAAATTTCATCCTCTTGCTCATTCAGTTCATAGTAAAATGGCTTTGGGTCTTCAACTTCTGGAAATTTTATATTATTTTTCCTCAAATCATCTGCAAAATACTTTTCAATCTCTTTTCTTGTTCTTCTTACCATCAGATATTTTAAAACCCTTTCTCTGATCAATCTTGCAACTCTTTTGGTTGTCTCAAGAAAAACGTTGTAATCTTCATGCCTGTTAGTTTCAATTTGATTTTGAAGTTTTGTGAAGAAACCTTCAAGATCGGGAAGTCCGGGAATTGTGCTTTTTCTCGGATTTTGAAAGAGTTTTAGAAGCGAGATTATATCTTTTGGGGAGTTGTTGTATGGTGTTGCTGAAACGAGAATAACCCTTTTGCCTCTGCATATTTGAGCCAGTTTTTCATAACTTATAGTAAGTTCATTTCTGAACCTATGGGCTTCATCAATAACGATGTTTTTAACGGGATAATCTGTATTTTCATATTTTTCAATATATCTCTGTGCATCTTCTAGTTTGCCTATGGAAATAAATTCGGCATTTATGCGAAACTCATCAAATACATTGGGCCAAGAACCCGGATTATTTTTGTTGAGAAGTGAAGGCGGAGCAATAACGATAGTTCTCCCATCATCAAGTTGATTTACGAGCATAGCTGCAATGTAAGTTTTTCCTAATCCAACAACATCAGAAAGGAAAACACCACCGTATTCTTCAAGGGTTTTCTTCGCATTCAGAACTGCCTGTTCTTGATATTCAAGCCGTTTAAAATTTGAAGGTAAATACTTTAAATAAACTTTATCGTGTCTTGATAGCTCATCTTTAAAATACTCATACAAGAATTTCAGGTAAAGTTCGTAGGGAGTAATACTTGAATTGATATATGTCTTTTCATTTATTGTTTCAACATATTTTTTTGATATATCAACAGATTTTTCCCAAAGTTCCTCAAATTTTTGTTTTGCAAACTCATAATCAGCCCTATTTTTCAGTTCAACATTAAATTCAAGATTATCAACAAGTCCTGAATATGTAAAATTACTTGAGCCTGTTATCACTCTTCCGACATCTCTATCACCTTCCTTAAATGTCATAATATATACTTTTGCGTGAAGGTGTTTATTAGGATAAGCTCTTATTTCTATCTTTCCATGTTTTATCCATTCAATAAATTTCAGAACTCCTTCTTCTGATTCTTTTTTATCTTCTGAGAATTCAAACTCTTCTTGTATAATTTTGCTTATTTGCTCTTTTGTTTCGGGATGGGAAAAGAGATTATTTTCTCTTGTGGATTCAATTAAATCAAATGTTTCTTTATCTGTTCCAATTCCGACCAAAATTCTCATTTTCTGTGTATTTTCAAGAGCTTTATAAATTTGGTAGAACCCCGTGACTTTGAAGTAAGCGACTATGCAGTCAAATGTTTGACAATCTTTTATTAGTTCAATGAACCTGTCTTTGAGGGTTTTTCCATTTTCGTTTGTAATAAATGTTAAATCAAAACTATCCCGCTTTGACATAGACCTGCCTTTTTTGTTATCCGATAATGGATAAACATTAAGATGAAGGGCTACAAGCAATAAAAAATCTTTAAAACAAGCATATGCAAAATCAATTTATATTTTTGCTCTACCTTATCTCCCAAATAAACTCCGAAAATTTTTGTTTGTAAGTTAAAAATTTTGGATAGTAAAGTCAAGAGGAATTTTGCTTTTTACGCGCCCCATTGATTCCAATCCCTATTAAACATAAAGAGCAGGATTGATTGTATAAACAAGCCCTTTCTTGGAGAATTTACTTTTTAAAATAATTTGTTAAGTAGTCAACTATACTTAAAAGAGTTGAAACGATTAAATCAATTGTCTGCTCAAAAATTGATATGACATCATCAAAAGTTATACCCATTACATCAAGAATCCATTTGACAAGTGGGATTACAACGCTTAAACTAACTATCAAAAGTCCAATTACAAGTGCATTGAAAGCAAGGAATGAAAGCGCTGAAATGACAAGTTTTGAAATTGAAAGTCCAAGCCAAATGGCAAGTGCAACCGCAAAAACTTTCAACCCAATCAAAAGCCAGTCCCTTGCAGAAAGAGTTGAATTAGTTGATGGAAGATTTTTAAGTTTGAGAGGAAATTCAAGTTCATATCCATTCTTTGTTATCGTCTTCCCTTTTGAATCAACGAATTTAATTGACGGATAAATTCCATCCATTCCCCAAAGAATGTTTGCAATCTCGCCCGTTCTTTCGTTTATGATTTTAAGATGCGGATAAGATGCAAGATTATCTTTTACGAAAGATATTCGCAAGATTCCGTAACCAGAGGGTGATTCGTATCCGATTTTAAGCTCTTTCCCAGGATTTTCTGCAATTGATTTTAAAATTTGGTATTTCCCTCTGATAGTTGTGGCGATGTTTTGAGTGTTCCCTTCAATCAAGATGTCAACTTTAGGTTTAGGCTGATATTTTGTTGCTCTGTCAAAGATTGAAGAGATAACAGGGTTTGAGCATGAGTTAAGGAGTGGAGAAAGGGAGATTAAGCCAGTTATTTTAAGAAAATTTCGGCGGTTTAGTTTTTTGTGTTCATGGTTGTAGATGAATTTTGTTCTCCCGTTTAACCAAAAGAAAAAACAAGTGGCGAGTTGAATTTGTTCCTAATTTACATTTTTTGACTTGTCCCCCTGTATCTTTTCTCTTTGAATTAGCCATTAATGCGAGAATTTTAGAAGCGTGAAAATTAAACTTAATTTTGGAATCTTTACTTCAATCGCTACTTTGGTCCCTCACAGGTTCAATTCACACATAAGCACTATAAGGAAAATAAATTTGAAATTATAAAGTTTCAATCCCTCACAGGTTCAATTCACACAATTGATGAAGATTATAATGGATACACCATAACTGTGTTTCAATCCCTCACAGGTTCAATTCACACAGTGAAAAATGTTAAAATAAAACTATAGGTAAAGCCAGTTTCAATCCCTTGTATATTATAGGTGTTATGATTTACTTTAAGATTAATACAAGAGGCGCAGGCGAGATTGTTAAT
>NZ_CZVW01000001.1 GCF_001536065.1 Candidatus Chryseopegocella kryptomonas | reverse complement strand
CTTTTTCGCTTTTTTTTTATATTCCGCCAAAAACAAAACAGGTCTTAAAAATGACGCTCGGGGAAGCTTTGAGACAATTTAGAATCAAAAACGATATGTCTCAAAAACAAGTGGCTTTTTCGCTCAAAATTTCAACCGAATACTACTGCAAAATTGAAAATGATAAAGTCATCCCGTCAAAAAATTTACTTTCAAAAATTTATGATCGGACTGAATTAAAGTAGAAATGGAAATCAAAATGAAGGTTAAAAGAAAAAATCAGATACATAGTGTAAATCTTTACAAATTTTGAAATGGAAAACTCATTTATCGCTGGCATATCTCCAGACAGTTGTTCCATCGCGTCTATCTTCAAGCACAATTCCAAGATTTTTCAGTTCGTTTCTGACCCAGTCAGCAAGCTCCCAATTTTTATCAGCACGCGCTTTTGCCCTGATTTTAAGCAAAAGTTCTATTAGCTGACTTTCTATTCCGGAATCAATTCTTTTTCCCTCAAACTCATCGGGTATCAAGCCAAGTATTTTCCCGCCAAATTCTCTGTAAAACTCATCTATTTCCTTCAATGCATCGGAAGAATAGATTTCAGACGAATTCAAAATTTGATTTACTTCTCTTGAAAGATCAAATAGAACAGAAATTGCAATAGGTGTGTTGAAATCATCGTTCATTGCTTCAATAAATTTTCTCTTATATTCATCAAGATTGAGCCCGTGGTTTTTCCCGGATTGAGATTTTGAAATTTCATATCTTAAAATCTTAACAGTGTTGTGAAGTTTTTCAAGTCCTTTTTTTGCGGATTCAAGCGCTTCATCGCTGTAATCAACAGGACTTCTGTAATGACTTGACAAGATAAAAAATCTTATCACAAGTGGATCATATTTTTT
This sequence comes from Candidatus Chryseopegocella kryptomonas, assembly GCF_001536065.1. GTDB lineage: Bacteria > Bacteroidota > Ignavibacteria > Kryptoniales > Kryptoniaceae > Kryptonium > Kryptonium kryptomonas. The sequence goes on along the minus strand of NZ_CZVW01000001.1, from coordinate 177,203 downwards.
AAAAGCATCTTTCAAAGTGACAACATTCCCGAGAGATTTGCTCATCTTAACACCATTTACGGTGACCATATTATTGTGGAGCCAATATCTCACAAATTGTTTTCCAGTTGCAGCTTCACTTTGTGCGATTTCAGATTCGTGATGCGGAAATTGATTTTCAATTCCACCACCATGTATATCAAATGTTTCGCCAAGATATTTCATGCTCATTGCTGAACACTCAATATGCCATCCCGGATAACCAATTCCCCACGGACTTCTCCACTTCATTATATGTCCAGGCTCCGCTCTCTTCCAGAGAGCGAAATCAAATGGATTTTTCTTTTCACTTCTTACCTCAACTCTTGCACCAGCGATTAAATCTTCAATTTTCTTGCCTGAAAGTTTTCCATATTCAGGAAATTTCAACACATCAAAATAGACCGAGCCATTTACTTCATAGGCATAACCTTTTGAAAGCAAAATCTCAATAAGCTCAATTTGCTCTGGAATGTGCCCAGTTGCCCTTGGAGATATATCAGGTCTCAAATTTCCAAGTTTGTCCATATCCTCAAAATAGCTTCGCATGTAAATTTCAACAAGTTCCATTGGCTCAAGCCGTTCTTTCCTTGCTTGTGCAATAATTTTATCTTCGCCTTGATCAGCGTTATCAGTTAAATGCCCAACATCAGTTATGTTCTGAACATATCTGACTTTATAACCGAGATACCTCAAATATCTTACTATGACATCAAAAGAAACATAACTTTTCGCATGCCCAAGATGTGAATGTGCATACACAGTTGGACCACAAACATACATTCTGACGAAACCTTCAATTTCGGGTTTAAATTCTTCTTTCCTTCGCATGAGTGAGTTATAAACTTTCAGAGACATTTTACAAGCAGGAAATTTATTTTAAAATTATTTTATTTTTTCTCTGATGATCGTCTTGGAGAAAGCCCCATAAGTTCTTTTGCGCTTTCAATCGTCGCTTGAGTTATTTCTTCACCGCTCATAAGTTTTGCTACTTCTTTTACCCTTTCTTCAATTCCAAGCTCTTTTATTTTTGTTATCGTTCTTCCATCCTGAATTACTTTCTCAGCAAGGAAGTGTGTATCAGCTAAACTTGCAATTTGAGGTAAATGGGTTATGACGATTATTTGATGATATTTTGAGAGATTTTTCAAACTATATCCAACTTTTTGAGCGATTCTTCCGCTTATCCCAGTGTCAATTTCATCAAAGACAAGCAACGGCAAACGCTCGGACTTTGCAAGGACACTTTTCAAAGCAAGCATTATCCTTGAAACTTCTCCACCAGAGGCAACCTTGATAAGTGGTTTCGGGTCTTCGCCAATGTTAGTTGAAATGTAAAACTCAACAAAATCAATCCCTCTGTTGTTTACTTCATAACAATCATTCCCAAGCTTAACATAACATCTTCCGTCTTTTTTCAAGCGATTTTCTATTTTAACCTCAAATTTTGCATTTTCAATTCCAAGCTCTTTTAAAACATCCACAATTGCATCGCTAACTGTTTCAGCAACTTCTCTTCTTTTCGTGGATAATCTTTCCGCTATCTCAGAACAAATTTTAATTTGTTCTTCAATTTTTTGCTCTATCTTTGAAATTTCCTCTTCAAAATTTTCCGCAAGTTCAAGTTCACGCCTAATTTTGTCTCTGTATTCAATCACGCTTTCAATCGTGCCACCATATTTTTTCTTCAATCTGTTAAGGGCATGTAATCGCTCACGTATAAATTCAAGTCGCTCTGGGTTAAATTCAATTCTTGAATTATAACTTTGAACAAAACTTGTGATCTCATCAATTATCGCTTGTGCAGACCGTGCCTCTTCAACATAAGATTGAAATCTTTTGTCAATTGTTGCTAAATCCTCAAGCTGATTTCTCACGACGACGAGAAGATCGTGAACTGATTTCTCCGAGCCATAGAGTAGTGAATAAAGTTGCGAAGTCGCTTCGTATAATTTCTCTGCGTTTTCAAGAAGTTTTAATTCGCTTTCAAGCTGTTCAACTTCACCAATTTCAGGATTTATCGTCTCAATCTCTTTAAGTTGAAACTCGTAAAGTTCTCTTTTTTCTTTTAAAAGATTTTCCTTTTGCTTTAAATCGTCAAGCTGTCTATAAAGGTTTTCAAGTTTGTGAATTTCTTTTCTAAACTCTTCAACCATACCCATCAATCCACCGAAGTCATCAAGAAGTTCTATGTGCGTTTCAACTCTTAACAGTGATTGATGTTCGTGTTGTCCGTGAAGGTCAACAAGCAAATTTCCAATTTCTTTCATCAATGAAAGCGAAATCGGTGTGTCATTTGCAAAGCAACGACTTTGACCTTTTGCCGAAACTTCCCGTCTTAAAATTAATTCATCCGAAAATTCAATATCATTATCTTCAAGAAGTTTTTTAATTTTCTTGTTCCCACCGACATAGAAGACACCCTCAACGATAGCTTTTTCAGCACCTTTTCTGACAACTTCACTACTCGCTCTCTCTCCAAGAATTAATCCAAGAGCGTCAATTAAAATTGATTTTCCAGCGCCAGTTTCACCAGTTATTATATTCAAACCACTTTTAAATTCAACCTCAATTTCTTCAATTAAAGCATAATTTTTCACATACAAAGTGCGAAGCATTTGAGTAGAAAACCTGTGTTTTTCTGCTTTTAATTTAAAAAATTCCTCTCTTATTTTAAACTTGCGACGAAATCCGCTATCCTTTGGGCAATTTTTTGAACTATTTCATCTGGAACGCCATCAAATGCTTTTGACTTCAACCGCATATCTGGAACTTCATTAACATAATCAATCGCTATAAATTTCTTAACACCATTGGAAATCCCCAATGTGATTTCACTTGAGAAGAAATCAAGTTTGCAAACATTTTTAATTTTCCTCATAATATCCTTTATCTCACAAAGTCCATATTTTAAAATTTCCTCTTCTTTGACCGATCTATAAACTTTCATTTCGCTATCCCACCAGCAAATTAAAATCTCATCCAGAATATAGAATGCCCTGAACCACGCTTTATCTTCGCCGATATAAAGTGGACGGATTATCTCCTGAATTAGATATTTATCATACGGAAATTCTTTTCTCGCCTCGGTTATATCTTCAATTGAGTTTCCAATTTTAACTCCCGTTCCCCCACCTGTCTCTGACGATGGCTTGATAATGAAAGGAACGCCAACTCTATCAAAAATTGATCTGTCAATTTCATAATTAGGTTCATCATCAAATGGTGGAAGGATAACCGTGAATGGAAGATTAACACCAGCGTTTAAAAGTTCAAGATGCATCGTCGCCTTATCCGATGCACGCAACATTTCATTGTATCTATTGATCACATAAACCCCACGACTATCAAGCAACAAATTTAACTTTGCAAACCCCTCATCTATATCAGAAGCCCTATCAAAATAAGCTAAAAAATTAACATCACCTTTTTGAATTGCTTTAAAGAGATTCTCAAAATTTTCAACGCTGATATGAAAAACTGTTAAATTCCTTTCTTCACACTTCTGAACGATCAAATTTACAAAATCAAAATCATATTCCCATTCCCACGCAATTCCAAGATCAAAAAGCCCTTTCATCTCCTGATATATTGCTTCGCAACGGTGAAATTACTTTTTCTTCTTTGGAAGTCCTTTCGTTGCTATCTCAATAAGTTTGCCACGATATTTCTTGGCAACCCTTTTACCTTTGATAATTTGAGAGACATAAGATTCGGTCACGCCCAACGCCTCCGCTAAATCTTTTTGCTTGATACCCTTCTTCAAAAGCATGACCTTGATGTCCGTTGGAGTTAACTTCTTCATTTTTGCCTCCTGCTGTTAAGTTTATGTTTTCTCAATTATATAATAACAAATTTTGCGTTAAATGTCAAGTCAAATTAACACACATTGACAAAATCTTATCAATCATATCTTCAGCCCTCTTGTCCCAAAACATCTGCTCTTTTATTGCGTTTCTCTGTCTGGAAAGAAAACTCTCAACTTTTGAAAAGTTAAGTGCATCATCAAGATAATGCAAAAATTCATTTCTACTTTGTCCGATGAACACATAATCTCTTAATTCTTCACTTATGCTTATTGGAGTTGCAACAACTGGCTTTCCAAAATAAAGATATTCATAAATTTTCATTGGATCATTTGAAAGTGTAAAATCATCAACTTTGTGCGGAACAATGCAAACATCAAATGTTGCGATATAACTTGGGATTTCTTCGTAATGTTTAACGCCAAGAAAATAAATGTTGTTAAGTTTCTTTAACCTTTTCATCCATCTTCCAACTTTCCCGTATCTCTCGCCGATAAAAATAAAATTATACTCCTTTCTTTCGCTTGCAATATATTCAACAAGTTCAAAATCAATTCTTTCAGAAATTACCCCAACATAGCCAATTCGTGGACTTTTAATTTTTAAAACATCTTCTGCTGGATAAATTCTTGAATTCAAATTTCTTTCAACTCCATTCGGAAGTATGTTAAGTTTCTGGCAAGAAATTGGATAATTTGTCTTAAAAAATTTCTTCACATTTTCATTCACACAAAAAATTAAATCCGCATTCACCGAAATCCATTCAAAAGATTTACACATAAAACTTTTTAAACTTTTAAACTCGGGATGAAAACAAAAATTATCCATCGCATCAAATACAAAAAACTTTGGCTTCACAGATTTGATAAAGTCATTTGCAAACGGATTAAATGAAACGACAATCGCATCTTCAATTCCAATTGTTTCAGTCACTTCAAAAAAATTATCAATGAATTTATCGCTTCCATAAACATCCGCATACCAAAGATATTTTGAAATCGCCTGTTTTAACCCGAACTCAAAAAATTCAAAGAGAAAAATTTTATCATTAATCTTTCGCAAACCCCGTCCAATTTTTTCTACTTGTTCTCCGTGAAATGTTAATTGAGAAAACTTCAAAAGAGTCCAGATAGACCTTGGTCTTTCAACGATGACAATTTTTTCGATTCTATCATCCCTCATAATGTGACGCATCAAGTGTTGATCTCTGCTTCTAAAACCAAATTTTTCGGCTTTTAAAAAATCATTGTATGGAATTATGACAAGGTCAATTTTTTTCATTTTCTGCGAAATTCAGTTTATAAACCATAACCTGATTCGTGGTAAGGCAATATAGATAAGGATTTTTATATGCGATGTCAAAAATGGTTTCTTCAAAAGAGAGCGAATAAATTAACAGACCGTCATAATTAAAAGCAAGGACATTATTTCCACTTGCGACAAAGATCAGGGAATCGGCGTATAAACCAGTTGCTTCTTTTGAGCCAGGGAGATCAAATTTTTTTAAGAAATTTCCGTAGTAATCAAAAATTAAAATTCTTCCTTCGTCAAGAACAACGATTTGATTTTGCGGGGATATTGAAATTTGAGCTGGATTTATCAATCTACCGCTTCCAGCTTCAATACCACCAAAAACTTTTTCAACGCGATTAAATTTGTTAATTTTTACACATCTAAAATTCTCGCCATCTAAAATAAACAACTCGCCAAATTTTGAAACAGCGACACTTCTTGGGAAACCGAAAATCTTTTCACCCGCAATTTCATTCCCAAGCGAAGCAACAAAATTTAAATTTTTATCAAATCGCTGTATTCTGTGATTGTTATAATCCGCAACATAAATTGCGATTCCACTTTCAGCGTCTACATCATATGGCTGGTCAAATTCAAGTTCACCCCAGCCATAACCCGTTACATCAAAAATTAACTTCCCATCAACTGTAAATTTTTTCACTGAATTATTACCCGTATCTGCAACATAAATCTCGCCAGCTGGACTTATTGAAATCCCACGAGGTCTATTAAGTTCCCCAAACCTTAAAACAAGTATCTTTTGCACTTGCGCCTGTGCAAAAAGTGTTAAGAGAAAAAAGTTAATCGCAAAAAATTTTTTCATCTCAAAACTTAATTTCAAATTTTATTTCCATTGGTAAAAGTTTAACCGAAAGATTTTCTCCAACATCAAAATTATACAAATGTGCATCAACATAAGCATCGGCTATATTGGCAAGATAAAGAACAAAAAGATAAATCCCGAACAAATCACGCTGATCCCTGTAAAAATCCCTTAATCTTTTATACCTGTAATCGCCACCTGAAATTTGAAGGCTTTGAACGAAAAGGTCGCGATAATATCTGTAATTTTTGTCATTTTGTTTAAACTCATAGATAAAATAACCAGCGAGCCCGTAAATAACTGGAATTTTCCAATATGACTCATTATAAAATTGTCCAAGCCCCGGAAGGAGTGCGCTTAAAACCATTGCTTTTGTCGGTGATTTTGACTTTTGGCTCTTTACACTTTTTAATGTATCAGCTTGAGAAAAAGCTGTTAATTTTATGACAAAAATGAGAATTAAAATTTTTGCCTTCATTTTTTCTCTTTTTTCACAGCAATTAAATCAATTTCTATCTTAACATCTCTCGGAAGCCGTGAAACCTCAACAGTTGTTCGCGCAGGTGGTGAATTTTTAAAATACTCTGAATAAACTTCGTTCATTGCTGAAAACTCGTTTAAATCTCTCATATAAACGGTCACCTTAACAACATCATCAAAAGTTGCTCCGGCAGATTCAAGAACTGCTTTTAAATTTTCAAGAACCTGCTTTGTTTGCTCTTTTATATCACCTTGAACGACTTGATTGGTTTTTGGATCAATTGGAATTTGACCAGCGGTAAAGATAAAATCGCCAGCAATGATCGCTTGACTATAAGGTCCAACTGGTTTTGGAGCTTTTTCAGTGTAAACAACTTTCCTTTCCATTTTTCCTCCCGATGTTATTGTGAAAAATAGTGCAGTTATTGAAATCAAAATTGGAATTAAAAATCTCATAAAACTTCACCTTGCGTGTTTTTCAATTATTTCAAAAAGTTCAATTAACCTTTCAAAATCATCATTTGAATAAAACTCAATAACTATCTCACCTTTGCTATTTCCCGTTTGACGAATTCTTACCTGCGTCCCGAAAATTCTTTTTAATTTTGATTCAATGTCTCTAACCCCGGGCGATGAATGAGTTTTTTTCTTTGGCTTTTCCTCCCCATCTTTACTTCTTAACAGATCTCGCACCGCCTTTTCAACCTTCCTTACAGACCAACCTTGTTTAACAATCTTATTCCAAATTTCAATTTGAAGTTTTCTGCTTGGAATGTTAATTAATGCACGAGCATGTCCCATTGTAATTTCTCCACGCTTTAAACTCTCTTGAATTTGCTCCGGGAGTTTCAGCAATCTTATAAAATTAGCAACCGTTGTCCTATCTTTGCCTATCTTTTTCGCAATTTCCTCCTGCGTATAGCCAAGTTCTTCAATCAATCTTTGATACGCCTTTGCAATTTCAATTGGATTTAATTTCTCACGCTGGATATTTTCAATCAGTGCAAGTTCAAGAAGTTCTTTCTCTGACTCAACTTCAATGATATATGCTGGGATATGAGTAAGCCCTGCTTCGGAAGAAGCTCTTACTCTTCTTTCTCCAGTTATAAGTTCATACATTCCGCCTGGCAATCTTCTGACGGTTATTGGTTGAATTACGCCTTTTTCAATTATTGATTGCTTTAACTCTTCAAGCGATGCTCTATCAAAATTTTCACGCGGTTGATATGGATTTGGTTTTATTTTTGATATTTCAATTTTTGCAATCACACCCACGGATTGACCATCATCAAATCTCAAATCTTTTGAGTCAATGCTTATCTCCTTCGTTGCAGATTTTGGTATAAGCGCATCAAGCCCTCTGCCCAATCTCTGCTTGCTCATGTTTGCCTCATTGTTTCTTGTTTTTTAACCTCTTCTAATTTATTTTGCCTTTCATTTCTCTTTATTATCTCCTCAGCAACCATCGCATAAGCAACCGCGCCAGATGATTTTGCGTCATAGAGCAGGATAGGTTTTCCGTGGCTTGGAGCTTCGCTTAATTTTATATTTCTCGGAATTTTTGCCTCAAAAACTCTATCCTCAAAATATCTTTTTATCTCATCCGCAACCTCATTTGACAATCTCAATCTAGCGTCATACATTGTCAATAAAACACCCTCAATATCAAGTTTTGGATTTAACCTTTCTTTGACTATTTTTATCGTGTTTAAAAGTTGTCCGAGCCCCTCAAGCGGAAGATACTCGCATTGAACAGGAATTAACACAGAATCAGCTGCAGTTAGAGCATTTAAAGTTAAAAGCCCAAGCGAAGGTGGACAATCAATAAGGATGTAATCATACTTATTTCGCACCCTTTCAATCGCCCTTAAAAGAATTTTCTCTCTACCGTGAAACTCAATCAATTCATATTCACTTCCGACAAGTTCAATTTTTGAAGGGACAAGTTCAAGAAATTTCAACTGTGGATCGGAAAAAGTTACGATCGCATCTTCAATTCTTATTTTGCCGAGCAAAACTTCATAAATTGTTTTATCATAATCTGGTTCAACCCCAAGTGAGCTTGTTGCGTTTGATTGAGGGTCAATGTCAATTAAAAGTGTTAACTTCTCAAAAGCAGCAAGATATGCTGAAACATTAACAGCAGTCGTCGTCTTTCCTACGCCTCCTTTTTGATTCGCGATCGCTATAACCTTTCCCATTGTAAAATGACCTTTACTTTTTCAACATTAGACATATCTAATCTAAAAATTTACAATCAAAGTTTCAACTTTTAAATTGCATCTTCACCTGTTTCTTCGGTTCTGACCCTTATAACTTCTTCAATTGGATAAATAAAAATTTTTCCATCGCCAACCTGTCCCGTCTTTGCGGATTTAATTATCGCATTCACAATTTTATCAACCATATTATCAGGGGCAACTATCTCTATTTTTATTTTCGGCAGGAAATCAACTTTATACTCCGCCCCACGATAAAGCTCGGTATGTCCCTTTTGTCTGCCGTAACCTTTAACCTCAGTTATGGTCATCCCGCGAACGCCAATTTCAGTTAATGCCTCACGAACTTCATCAAGTTTAAACGGTCTTATTATCGCTTCAATTTTTTTCATCTTACTTTGAATTTTTATCTTCTTAAAACATTTATTATCGCTGCAATTCCACCAGCTGCAAGACCTATATCTCTTAAAATTGCAAGTATATCTTTTATCACATCAATTGAACCACCTGGGACGACAACTGTATCACCCGGGAGAAGAATTGGACTTGGTTCACCATCTTCAATTATCTTTTCAACATTTACCTTTATCACCTTCTCAACTATCGTTGAATCTTCTCTTACATTGCGAATGATTTTAACATCTTTTAACTTTGCTTCTTTTAATGGACCTCCGCCATAGGAAATTAATTGAACAAGATCGGTTGAACTTGGGACTTCATATCTTCCGGGATTTCTGACAAATCCCCAAAGGTTAACAGTTATTGTAAGCTCACCTGTTTTTCCAACGAAATAATATGCGCTTGAGCCCCCACCTGTTATAATTCTCGTTCCGCCTTCAAAAAGTTGAGCAAATGCGGACGAAACAAACAAAAGCAAAATTAAAATTAATTTTCTCAACATAATTTTAGCTCACCTCCGTTATTTTATTTAACATAAAACACTCCCCAGTTTGATTTTGAACCAGCATTTTGACCGAATTGAACCCTATCAACTCTCCATTTATATTGACCGCCAGAAACAAGATTTTCTCTCGCTTTTGAATCAACATTAAAATTAACAGAAAATTCCCCAAAACTTCTATAACTGTAAATCCATATCAAACTATCTGTTTGAGAATTTTTAACTCTTATAACAAAATCTCCACCACCATTTGGATCATCCCATCTGAAAATAAGTGTATCTGCTCTTACCTGTGAATTATTTCCCGGGGAAATCAATCTTGGTTTCAAATAAAGCTCAAATGAAATCGTATCCGATGGCGCACCTTCAACATTATCACGATTGTACGCTCTGACAAAATAGAAATATCTTTTTCTAAATTCAACAGCCCTATCAATGAAAAATGTATCCGCAATTCCTGCTTTAGCCGAAACATCGTAATAAAATTGAAATTCAACTTTATCCGTCTTCATTTCACCACGATAAATTTTATAACCATTTGCATTTTGAACTTTTCCCCAGACGATTTTAATTCCATCAACCTCTGGAACTGCTCCACTTCCGAGATCAACTTCTGACAACGGATCAGGAACTGGATAAATTTTCACTTTTTCAGGCGCTGGCAAACTTTCACGATTTGGACTGCAAGAGAAAAGCAAAAGTAAAACTATGTAGAAAAATTTTTTCATATCCTCTTCAAAATTTTGTCAATTAACAAAGAAGCGCTTACTCTATGAACAGAGCCAAGTTGATGTGATAAAAACGCATAATCAACTATCACGAAATCAACATTTAACCCTGCACCAATTGTTAAATTTTCCGCATTTTTCCCGAAACGAACAAAGATCAAATTTTTATATCCGTATTCAATCCCATACATTCTATCTGTAAGATAAGAATTTTGACTTCCATATGCAAAAGTTATCTTCCCAGCAAGAAAATTAACAGGCAACGAATAAGCAAGTCCAAACATAAGTGTTGGTTCAATCAAATGTTCTCTTCTTGTGCTCCACGAAATTCTCGTTTTGCCTATGTCTTTCAATGCAAGCGAAATTGAAACATCGCCCATATCTTCTCTTTGAAGAAAATCGTCCATACTGAATCTGAACATGAATCCAGCATCAAAACCAAAACCAGTTGCTTTTTCAGTGCCAATTTTTTGATTTATCAACTTAAAATTCAACCCGACGGGAAAAGAAACGGGGACTTTATACCTTGACCAACCGAAATTTATATCAAACTTAAATTCTTTTGAAAAAGAAAAATAAAACGCATCTTCAACATCGCTAAAGAAATTTTCAACTGAATAGTTCTTAACAAGGTTTTCTCTATCAATTGGAGTTTCAATTTCTGTATAATCTGGCGTGATTGGGATGTTATCAACGCTTAACCTTACCCAGTTTAAAGCAAGCCCAACACCTTGAAAATTCTGTATATATCCGAGATGGAAAAAAGACGCAAGTGGATTTGTGATCCCACCAAATTGAGATGAATACATAAACGAGAGAATTCCACTTCCAGAGATAGCAACTCCTGCGGGATTGTAATAAAAAGATGAGCCATCGTTTGCAATAGCAATAAATGCCCCGCCCATTCCGAGCGATCTCGCACCGACAGGAATTCTCAAAAATTCACCAGCATATTTTGAATTATCAGAGTAAGCAAGCGAAAAAATTAACAGTGTAAAAATTATCTTTTTCATCTCAAATCCATTTTTATCTTATCCTTGCAATTTTTCCAGTGTAATTTTGTGTCTTTCCTTCTCTTTTCACGGAAAATTTATAAAAATAAACGCCATTTGCAACCTCATTTCCGTCTCTATCAGTTCCGTCCCACCAGATTTCGTGATAACCAATTGCAGTTGGAACACCCGTCCCGCCAAATTGAAAACCATAAATTTCTCTCGCTTCAGAAGATGGAAATTTAAAGTTTTGAATTAATCTACCCGAAACAGTATAAATTCTGAACTCAACTTCTTCAACTGGCGAACCAAGAATTTCATACGCAAAAAATGTCTTATCCGAAAATGGATTCGGGAAATTACCGTATATTTTAACCTCAAAGTTTGATTGAACTCTGAACGAAACCCCGACCTCATTAGACCAGTTTCCATTCACATCTCTTGCGGTAAAACTTGCCCAGTGTTCGCCATCAGATAATTTTGGCGTTAACTTAACAAATAAACTTCTTGGATTAGAAATTGTATCTGGCACAACGATCTCCGAATAAGCAACATCTTTCCCATCAATTTTAAATTTTAGCGAATTGCTGGAAACATCAACGCCCTCATCATCCTCAATCAAAACGCTGAAAGTTGGATTTGATGGAACGGATGCTCCGTCTCTGAAACTTTGACCTTCAACAGCGACCTCAATTCTTGGACTTCTACTATCATTTGAATAGCCAATGATATAAATCCCAGATTCATCAAGTTTCCCATAAAACCATTCGCCATTTACAGAGCCATTTTTAACTCTAAAAGTTCTCAACTTATCATCATAGATGTAAAGTTTTACTCTGTCCTTATTCAAACTTTGCTCCGAAAGATCAACTTTGACATAAATTTCAACTTCACCTGCATTTCCAAAAGCGTCATATTTTGCGACGAAAAATTTTGAATCGCCCACTACTTTTAATGGGCTTAAACTATTTTGAGACAGAGACAATTGCAAAGAAGCAGGATATTCAAAGCCAATTATTGAAGTTAATGGATTAACACGCTTCAACGATATATTTTCATTTATCAAGACGGAGTCAGAATTGAACTTAACAAAATTATAGACAAGTTCATTGTAAACAAGATTGTTTGAATAGTCAAAATCATCCCCAGATGATGCGTCGCTTTCTATAACTGCGTAAATTCTATGCAAGCCGATGTTTAGGTTCTTTTGAAGCGGAACTTCAACATTTGAGACGGAATTGGCACTTACAGAAAACCTTGACTCGCCGATTAAATTATCATCGCTTCTTAAATTATCGTAAATTTTCAAAATAAAATTGTTCGCATCAACATCACTTAAATTGTAAGCACGGATAGACACCTTTACGACGGAATCAGCAACGAATTTTAAATCTTGATTTTTGAGATAGATTGAACTTTGCAATTTGTTTAACTCTGGCGGAATAAGTGAAGGATCAGGCAATCCACCAATGATTAATTCTTTAAAATCGCCCAGATAAACTTTCCCACTGAAATAAGCAAGCATTTGAATTACATATCTTACACCAGCGACCGCAGGGATTTTCCTTGACGAAGCAAAAACATTTGATGAAACTGAAAAGCACTGCAAAGTATCACGACCGAGCAAGAAATCAAATCTCCCAAACTTGCTTTTATATCTTGAAATGACGAAAACTGCTGAATCGGGTCTGATAGCATTTGCAATTTCAACTCTACCATAAAATGTCAAACTATCACCAGATTTTGGATTTTCTGGTTGGACGAAATAATCTCCAATATAAGAACCCGCTGTTTTAAAAACGCTATAACCTGCTTCTGTTTTTTGACCATCATTGATAAAGATTTTAACAAATCCAGATGAAACGGATGGTCTAATTGAAAAACTTGCTCTTCCTGATTGAATGTTAAGTGTGAATTCCTGCTTTAAAACATGTGCGCTGTCGGTAATTGAAACGATTGCATTTGCAGATTGAATGCTTGATTGGATTTGAATTTTTAATGTATCCGATGATGAAATTAATTTTCTTTCGCTTTGAACTATGGTTTTTCCATCTGGAAATGGGAGTTTAACGGCGGGATCGCCGATGTAATTGTATTGAAAGACCATTGTCTTCGCCTGTGGCCAGAAGAAATAGTTTGAGTAATATCTTGCTTTGCCAAGCGTGATTATTTCTCCTATCGTTTTTGTTGGGTCAAACATATAAGGGAAAATGCTCAAAACCATAAAGTAATCATTTAAAATCCATCCAAGCCCGCTTGAAGCCAAAACTCCAATTGCACCTTTATCTTTTTCAATCAATAGATTAACACCAAGCGCTGTTTTCTGCGGATAATCAAAAGCGCCAGAAAAGCAAGTCATACTTGTAATGAACGGATACTTATCCTTGTTTGAAAATTTTGGTATGTCTTCATTTTTAAGCAAGCCATTGTCAGCCCAGATCGCTCCACCACCATGCCCAACGAAATTAATTAAAACTTGTCCATCATTTACAAAGTTTATAAGTTTTGATGTCCCACCCGAAAAAATTGAACCTGCGATGACATAAAGACGATTTATGTTAAGATATTTCGGCAAAACATTTAAAACAAGATAATCAGTTTGCGTCTCAAAATCTTTTCCTTCGCCAGCGATCATCAAAACATTTCTATTCCAGTTTTGTGGTTTTTGATTCCAGAACGAAATTATTTTATCAACCACATTTTTCAATTCTTCCCTATCTCTTACGGGCAATCTTCCAAGAAGGACATCGCCAAGATAATCTTCTCCATCAATGAATGTAAACCATGCATCAGCAGAAGTCGCACCATACCAGTAAGATTGATAAAACATCGTTGGGATTAAATCAAGATTTGGATAGCGACGACCGTCATAGACAGCGCCACCAGCCAAAAGAACATAGGTTGGGGACTTTGTCCAGTTGAAATATGCGTATCTCAAAAACTCTTTTACCGCATAAGGGCTTTTCACACCGAAATTAAATTCATCGTAAATATCGTCAACGCTTATGATCTTAACACTCAAACCTTTTGACTCGTAAAAATTTTTTAACTGATTCAATGGATGATTTTGATCGTTTGCGTCTTTTTGTTTATCGTAAAGCAATGGATGTGTGATTATGAGATAATCAAATGAATTTGATGGATTTTTCAAATTTGTTTTCAAATCTTTCGCAATGCTGTCGGGCTTTAACTTTGCGTTTTCACTTACTGCGATGAATTCAACATCTGGCGATAAAACATTTGCATAAAAAATTGCGTGATAATTTTCACCTATCTTTTCATCTTTTGATTTGACAACTTCAACATTTGAAATTTTTGATGTGCCGATTCTGTAAATGCTTATATTTGGATTTTTGAAGCCAAAAAGTTCAAATCTGAAATAACCGCTTGTGTATTCTGGCGGAATTTTAAATTTTATTTGATCTTTATCTGCTTGATAAAGTCGCCTGTATGTTATCTCAAACCAATTAACAGCGAAAATTGTATTTGCAACTTTCCCTTCGCTTGCGTTGAAGACACTTACTTTGTTAAGTCCATCTTTTAAAGTGCTATTTAAAACTGGATAACCCGAATCATCAGTTGAAGCAATGTTTATATTTTGACCGTTCCATTGTGTCGTTAAAATTCTTTGATTATTTACAAAAACATTTGCTATATGCTCGGGGTTTAAAGATGGAGTTGATGTTATCCCGTGAAATGCAATTTTCAATTTAACATTGTCCAAACTTAATTGATCGGGAGCGGGGATATAAACATCAAAATCAGTTTGCTGATTAGAACTTAACTCTGTCCAGAACCAATGATCCCGCACATCATAGATCAAATTCAAGTCAACATCTTTTAATCTTTCAAAAATTAAATCATTTTCAAAATGGATTTCAGAGTAAAATGAAGCGCCACGCAGGTCAATGTAATTTTCAAAAAATCTTGCTCCCGTCTCCTCCGCAAGACGCAACCCAGCGCCATCCCCAACTTCAAGAAAATAAACATTCACATCGGTAAATAAGTCATTATATAAATCAACTTTTCCACCTGCAAATTTATTTTTTCTTCTCTCTGCGTAAAACTCAATGTAATCGCCTTCGTTGAACACACCATCGCCACCTGCATAAACATAAACTGGAATTTCAACGCCGTTATTTTTAATTCTCAATCTTGACGCTTGAACCCCTTTGAGATCAATGCCTGCGTTTTTCAGGTCTTCATAAGTGATTTTATAAACGCCATCTTTTCGGACGAAGATTTTGTATTCAAACTCTTGCTGTGTTTGTTGAAAGTTAAAGTTTAAATTTATCTTGTTTATTTTCGGGGATGTGAAAATTTCATGCGAGTTAATTTTCGCAAATGAATTTGCAACGACATTTAATTTGATTTTTTTGACAATTCTCAACTTCTGTCCATCAACTTGAAACGGGAAAAAAAGCAAACTGAAAAGATCAATACCTCGCATCTTCCCGAGATAAACGAAATCAAAAATTTTCCCATCAGAAGTAAATTCTGGAACAAATTCAACTCCATCTGGAAGCGCTCTTTCTTTAATCTCAAAAAGTGGATAAGGTAAATCAACCTCATCAAAGTCATATTGAATAAGGTCAACTTTTGCATCAGCGGTTGACGAAATCAGAAAATTATAAAAAGGCAAAAAATTTGGAAGGAGCGAGATATTTTCAGCGTTGTTTAAAATGATAAGTGAATATTTTCGTCCGTTAAATTCAATTTCAGAAATTTTTGGTTCTTCAGCGACGATTTCAATTTCTTTTGTAAAGCCGTGATCAACTAAATTGAAGTAATCTTGTGCGTGCGAAATAGATAGAACGAGAAAGAAAAGGAGAAAAATTTTCAGTTTTATCATTCCTTTCCATTGCTATATTTTGCCGTGACAATGTTTATACTTTTTCCCGCTTCCACACGGGCATGGATCATTTCTGCCAACTTTTTGATCAATTCGCACAGGTTTTAACTTAACATCTGATTTAACCGCCGTTGCCACATCCGCTTCTGACGCAGAAACTCTCAAACCCATTCCGATTGATTCCTGATGAATAAGATTGAGTTGTTCTCTTCTCGGTCTTCGTGGTCTTCTTTCAACAACTTCTTCTGGCATAACTGGAAACATTCTGAACACTATGCTTAAAACTCCGCTTCTAATTCTTCTCATCATTTCCATAAACATTTCAAACGCTTCCGTCTTATATTCAACAAGTGGGTCTTTCTGTGCATATGCACGAAGATGAATCCCCTCTCTTAAATCATCCATCTCACGCAAATGTTCCTGCCATCTTTGATCTATGACCTGAAGCATCGCCATCTTTACAAGGGATAACATCAACTCTTCTCCAAGTTGTGCTTTCTTCTGATTGTAGAACTCAACCGCATCATTATAGATTTTTTCTTTCAATCCTTCTTTACCAAGTTTTTCAAATTCATCGGGCGTTAGCTTCAAATCAATCAAAAGAGTTCTCATCAATTCATCTTTTAATCCTTGATAATCAAGATTTGGATAAAACTTTTCAACGACATCTTCAACATAATCAGTTAACATATCAAGCAAATCATCTTCAAGTCGTTCGCCAAGAAGCGCATGCCTACGCAGACTATAAACAACTTCTCTTTGTTTATTCAAGACATCGTCATATTCAAGCAATCTTTTTCTTATTGCGAAGTTATTTTGTTCAACTTTTTTCTGGGCTCTTTCAACGCTTTTCGTTATCATCGGATGCTGGATTGGTTCACCTTCTTTATATCCAAGTCGCTGCATTATGTTTGCGATTCTCTCACTTCCAAATAATCTCAAAAGATCATCTTCAAGCGAAAGGAAAAATCTTGACGAACCAGGATCGCCCTGTCTTCCCGCACGACCTCTCAATTGAAGATCAATTCTTCTTGCTTCGTGTCTTTCAGTTCCGATAACATGAAGACCACCAAGTTCAGCCACACCTGGACCAAGTTTTATATCAGTTCCACGCCCTGCCATATTTGTTGCGATTGTGACCATCCCACGAAGTCCAGCATTTGCTACGATTTCAGCTTCTCTTTGATGATGCTTCGCATTCAAAACATTGTGTGGAATTCCACGACGCTTCAACATCCTGCTCAACAACTCTGAAACTTCAACGCTTGTAGTTCCAACAAGAACAGGTCTCCCAATTTTGTGCATTCTTTCAATTTCCTCAATAACTGCGTTATATTTTTCACGCTTGGTTCTGTAAATAACATCATCATAATCAATTCTTATACAAGGTTTATTCGTTGGAATTACAACAACATCAAGTTTATAAATTTCCCAGAACTCCTGCGCTTCGGTTGCAGCCGTTCCAGTCATCCCAGCAAGTTTTTTATACATCCTGAAATAATTTTGAATAGTTATCGTCGCAAGTGTTTGGGTATCCTGCTCCACCTTAACACCTTCCTTTGCCTCAATTGCCTGATGCAAACCCTCGGAATATCTTCTTCCAGGCAAAACTCTTCCTGTAAATTCATCAACAATCAAAACTTTTCCATCTTGAACAATATAATCAACATCTTTTTCAAACATTATGTAAGCCCTAAGAAGTTGCTGAATTGCGTGGACTTTATCACTTCGTTCGGAATAAAGTCGGTATAGTTCTTCTTTTTTCCGTTGTTTTTGAGCTGGCGTAAGGTATGGATCGTTTTCAATTATGCTTATCTCTGTTCCAAGATCGGGAAGAACGAAAAATTCTCTATCCTCTGGAGAAAGATTTGCAAGAAATTCGCGCCCTTTTTCAGTCAGATCAATTATATGATTTTTCTCATCAACGACGAAATATAAATCTTCATCAAGTTGGCGCATCTTAACACCTTGGTCTTTCAGGAACTCAAGCTCCGTATCAAGGACGAGTTTTTGATATTCAGGTTCGGCAAGGATTTTTCTTAATTTTTTATGTTTTGGTGCGCCTCTGCTTGCTTTGAGAAGTAAAACTCCTGCTTCTTCAAGTTTGCCCTCATTTAAAAGTTTTTCCGCTTCATCAACAATTTTGCTCACAAGATTAATTTGAGCAGTGACAAGTCGTTCAACTTTCGGCTTCATCCAGTCAAATTTATGCTCCGTCTCAGGAACAGGACCACTTATAATGAGAGGAGTTCTCGCTTCATCAATTAACACAGAGTCAACCTCATCAACAATTGCATAGTAATGCCCACGCTGAACTATATCGTTCGGGTCAATAGCCATATTATCGCGAAGATAATCAAAACCAAACTCATTATTTGTTCCGTAAGTTATATCGCAATTATACTGCGCTTTTCTTTGTTCCGTGTTCATCCAGTTTTGAATGCATCCAACCGTTAAGCCAAGAAATTCATAAATTTTCCCCATCCATTGACTATCTCTCAAAGCAAGATAATCGTTAACAGTGACGATATGAACACCTCTTCCTGTTAGAGCGTTAAGATACGCTGGCATTGTCGCAACAAGAGTTTTACCTTCGCCCGTTGCCATCTCAGCTATTTTCCCCTGATGAAGCACAATTGCACCCATCAACTGAACATCAAAAGGAATCATATCCCAAACGATTTTATGCCCCGTCACTTCCCAGCTTTTACCAACTAATCTTCTGCACGTCTCCTTGACGACAGCATACGCTTCTGGCAAAATTTCATCAAGAACTTTCTGCTCTTCCTTAAAGAGTTCTTTCTCAAGTTTTTCAATCTCATCATAAATTTCAAGGCGTTGCTCTCGTGTTAATTCCTTGTCTTCACGAACTCTTGTTTTTAACTCCTCTATCTTTTCTTCTATGCCTCTTGTTCTTTCTTTTATCCTTGCTTTGAACTCATCTGTTTTAGCCCTAAGCTCAGCGTCTGTGAGAGTGTTAAGCGTTGCGTAAATTTGATTTATATGATTAACAATAGGAATAAGGGCTTTCAAGTCCTTTTCGTTTTTCGTCGGAAAAAGTTTACGCAAAAGTTTTATAAGCATAATTTCATCGCGATAAAATTGTTTTAAAGATTTTTCAGGTAAAAATATAAAGATAATTGGGGTTATAATCAAGAAAAGAGGGAGCGGAGAGGGTGGGATTCGAACCCACGATCCCGGTTTTTGCCGGGATACACGCTCTCCAGGCGTGCGCCTTCAACCACTCGGCCACCTCTCCGATTTTAAATATAAAATTAACACCAGAAAAAATCAAAATTCTTAACTCTCACTCCTCAAACTTTCTCACCCTCGCAAAGTTTTTTATGCTTAGATTAAAATACACCTGATACATAAGACCTGTTAAATTTACATCGCCAAATTTTATTTTCTTCCTTTCTTCTTTATCTCCAACCTTTCGCAAATATGACCACTCATCTGTTCTTTGGCTAAATTGATAGAAAACCCTCGCCCCAATGTTTATGTCCGGGTTTATGACAAATTCAAACCCAGCTCCGGCAAATCCACCCCAGAACCAGTTTCTCGGGCTTAAAGCATATTTTACTGTATCTTGATTATTCTTCTTTTCAATTGAAAATTCAAAGTTTGAAAGGCTAACTCCCGTCTCAAAGTTAACCGCAAATCTTCTGAAATAAAATTTCTTCATCAATCCCCAGTTGAAAGATGCAAAAGTTGCAATTTTAACATCTTCTCCGAAAAATTTTGCATTAAGAGGTATCGCACCTATTCCCCCTCCAAGAGTCATCCAGAATTGTGGAATTGTAAGATCAAGCGTTGTGCTAAGGTTTACATTGATGTTAAATCTTCCAGTGATAGCAAATTTTCCAGAAGATTTTATGTAAAGAGTATCATTTGAAACACGTGGCTCATTTAGCTTGAAGACGCCACTTTGAATTTTAACACTTGTAAGCATTGCTCCTAAAAATATATCGCCAGGAAGTCGTGGTCTTTCTTCAACAAACATCCCTCTCTCAATTCTGTTTGAAAATATACCTCCAATTATAATTTGTGCACTACTTAACTCGTTCTTATTTCTGTTATCCCCAACTTTATTTACGCGAACAAACCCAACCCTTCTTGGCTTGACCTCACCACTTACATCTTCAACAAGTTCAAACACATCAAAACCTTCATCAATCCTAACTCCTTCACCTTTCCCAAGAGGAAAACTTATGCTGTTGAAACCAGCTTCAGCAACAGGTGCAGATAACTTAAAAAGATTTCTCACCGTCAACCCAAAATTATTGACAAGTCCTAACGAACAAACTTTAAATGCGGAATCCTCAGCTGCCGTGACATCATTGTCTTTTATCTCAACAAATGAAGATATATCTTCTTTTTGAACAACCGCATAAGCTGGTTTAACCGAATAAACATTGTTCTTAAAATTAACCTTGAAAAATGTCATACCGCCTTGCATTTGAACTTTTATCACGGGAATTTTAACTTGACGCTCCCCGTCTTTTGTTTTAAACTTTTTAATGAGCGTATCTTTTAACGCAATATATTTTTCAATGAAAGGCACAACAACATAACCTGAGTTCATAATCCTTTCAACTTTATCTGCTGAGACACCAAGCGACTTTGCTTTCGTTGCTATAAAACTATTTCTCTCCGCTTCGGTTAAAAGCGAAAGTGCTCTCATTTCTTTACTTATGTCAAGTATCTTAATGAGTTCGGGCGCAAGATAATTTTCAACATCATAATTAATTTCTTCAAGCGAGTTATAAATCTTTGAAGATACTTCATCAAATTTTGAAACCGTTTGTTCAGGTAAACTTTCCCAATAAAATCTTGGAAGATTGATTTGTCGTGAAATTAGATTTGCAAGATACTTTCTATTTTTATCCGATGGCTTTTTAACAACATTGCCAGAAACAAGGACAGTATTATCATAGTATGCAATGGCTTTTTTGAAATACTTATTATTTTCACCATCTGAACTTGAATTGTTAAAATAATTCGCATCTTCTGGTTTTTGTGCTACTTCTTCCGTTCCTATCCAAGCAAAACTTTTTTCAATTGCCAAAGTTTCAATCTTCTGAGCATGTGAGAAATTTAACATCAAAAGGGAAAGGAAGGTTAAAAATAAAATTGGAGTAAATCTTGATGTGTTAATTTTTCCGTCTTTCATTGCTCTTGGATGATATTAGTTTTTGGCTTACAAAAATATACCGAATTTCTGGATAAATAAGCAATAAATCCCCCCGAACTTAAAATAACTTCCACGAGATTAATTTTCTTTTCGTGTTCTGTGAAGAAGATTGCAGGTTATGGCTTGGGAGTTGCTTCTCCGACATTTTGAAGCTAATTAAATTTCTTTTTTAACCAATTTTTCTCCACAAACTGGGCAAAATTTTGCTGTCGGATAAATTATCAACTCCTCACACCTTGGACACCTGTCTATCATCTTTGCACCACAAACTATGCAATAAACTTGTCCAAGTGAAATGTGAGCGAAATTACCACATTCAGGACAAAGCATATATCTGTCTTTTAAAACTTTCGTCTTAACCGCAGATTTTATTTTTTGATTTCGCATTTGTCAAATTTTTAATTTTAAATCCCCCTGGGGCAAATCCCCCCAGGGAAAAAGAACAAAGAAAAAATCTGATAATTTTTCTTTGCAAAACCTGTGCCAGAGGGAAAACCTGCGAAATTTTGAAAATTTTAAAGGGTGAAAAACTAAAAGAGGGAACAGTCGTTCCCTGCAGTTAACAAAAAATTAACACTTTTTAAAGAAATTTGATTGTAAATCAAAAAGATTTTGAAAGGGAACAGTTGTTCCCTCAAAAAATGTGAAATTAACACTTTTTTGAAAAAATTGATTGAAAATTAAACAAATCCAAAAGGGAACAGTTGTTCCCTCAACCCTAA
Source organism: Candidatus Chryseopegocella kryptomonas (assembly GCF_001536065.1). Taxonomy (GTDB): domain Bacteria; phylum Bacteroidota; class Ignavibacteria; order Kryptoniales; family Kryptoniaceae; genus Kryptonium; species Kryptonium kryptomonas. The sequence continues at coordinate 155,175 of NZ_CZVW01000001.1, read as the reverse complement.
ATCAATCCCATTGACTTCAAAACTTTCCTCAAACCCTTGACCGTAAGACCAGAAATCTCCGATGCAACCTTTAAATTCCCTCCAGAAATTTTAACCAACTTTGAAAAATAATCACGCTTGAAATTTTCTTCCGCCTCTCTATATGTCAAAAATCTCTCAACATCACCCCCTCCCTGAATCAATGTCTTAAACAAAGGCATATGTTCAAGCTTTATCTCATCAATATATGCAAAGTCAATGTCAACAGAGGCACGAATGAGATTTTCAAGCTCACGCACATTCCCTGGCCAATGATATGAAAGAAGGGCATTTTTAAGCTCATCAGAAATTTTTATATCCTTTATCACACCAAGCTCAAAAAGATACCTTTTGAAGAAATACTCAGCAAGCGGAATTATATCCTCACGCCTCTCACGAAGCGAAGGTATGTGAATGTGATGAACTTTTATGCGATAGAAAAAATCATCCCTCAACTTCCCCTCGCTTCTTAATTTATCCACATCTGCATTCGTTGCAAATATCAACCTAACATCAAGTTTTATCCTCTCATTGCTACCAAGTTTTGAAATTGTCTTGAACTGTAAAAAGTCAAGTATTTTTAATTGAACACGATGATCTATCTCCGCTATCTCGCTTATATAAAGAGTCCCTCCATCTGCAATTTGAAACTTTCCTATCTTATCAACCGCTCCAGTGAATGCACCCCTTGAAGTTCCAAAAAGTTCCGACTCAACAAGCTGTGGCTCAATCCCCGCAATGTTAACCTGAACAAAATTTTTATCACGCCTCTCACTTCTTCTGTGTATCTCATAAGCTATAAGGTCTTTGCCAGTGCCTGTCTCACCAGTTAAAAGAACATCAGCATTATTCCTAAGTGCCCTCTCTATCTCCATATTAACCAACTTCATCTTTTCACTTGCATAAATAAACGGATTCCTCCCCTTCTCAACCGACTCCCTCAAAACTTCAAGATTTATCTCAAGGTCTCTTACTTCAAGAAGTTTCTCAATCTTTGTCTTCAAAATCTCAAAATTGAAATCCTTCTGAACAAAATCATTTGCTCCAAGCTTCATAGCTTTAACCGCAAGCTCAACATTTGCATATTCTGTCACAATTATAACAGGCGTAAATCTGTTAATTTGTTTAATCTCATTCAAAACAGAAAGACCATCTAAATCTGGAAGTTTTATATCAAGAAGAACAACATGGATATTTTTCTCTCTGAAAATCTTTATCCCCTCTCGCCCACTCTTTGCTTTAAAAACATTGAAACTTTTTGATAAAATTTTCCCAGCATCCTCAAGGAAACCAATGTCGTCATCAATTATGAGAAGGTTTAAATCTTCAAGCATAAAGTTCAATTTTTAATTTTTACAACCGCTTTTCTTAATTTTAAAACGATATAAAATCCTCTCTCAACAGGCAAAATTTTCATCTCTCCCCCGTATTTTCTGACACACATCTTAACATATGAAAGACCGAAACCATGACCATATGGCTTTGTGCTAAAACCTCCTGAAATTATCCTATCAATTGAACCTGAATTAACTCCCAAACCATTGTCAACTATATGTATCTCAACATATCCATCAAAATTTAAAACCTCCACCTTAATCTCTGGACTCTCAACTCCTGAAACCGAATCAATTGAATTTTTTAAAATTATTGAAATAACCTCTGTAAAATCATCTCTCCCAAATATGACGGCATTCTCCCCATTTGACTTAAACTTTATAAAATCACACTTCAAAACCTTTAAAACATCCGAAATTGAACTTTCAACCTGTGTAATAAAGTTTGAAAAGACAATCTCACGAAGTTTGTTTATCTGTTCGTATAACCTTAAGATAAGTGAAGGGATTAAAATTTTCTCCCTGCTTAAATTATTCCCTAATCCCTTTTTCAAAAGGTTTGAAATTTCACTGTTAAGTTTTTCAACGACACCACGATCAAAATCAAGGGATAAAATCTCTGAAATATCGCTTATACTTTCAAGTTCTGGTTGAACAATTTCCTTGTATTCATTAAGAAGTTCAATCAACCTTCTTTCAAATTCAAGATCTGCGGAATCAAAATTTTTGATAAGAAGTGAAATTCTCGTCAAAATGCTTGACTTCTGAGCGCTGTGACCAAATTCTTCTATCCTTGCTATAAGCTCGCTGTATAAACCACCACGCAAAGATGCAATTTTTAACCTCCTTTTAAAATTAAAATGCAAAATAAATAAAACAAGAACCGAAAATGCAAAAGGTATGACATCGTTAAAAAGATAAATCCTCTCACCCGAAATCCAGTAATATGGCTGAAACGATATCTCAAAAGAAATTGAAATCAAAATTCGCAAAATAACATATGAATAAACAGGAAGAAAAATCAATCGCAAAATCCTTCCTCTATTTGTAATTTTCATCACAGATTCAAAGGCTCTATTCAGATAAAGATAAAAGTAAAGCAAAACAAGAATGATAAGAAAAGCGATTTTAAAAATCTCAATTTTAAATTCAAAACCATTTATCTCACGCTTAAAAAACTTAACAATATCAAATGCGATCGCCTTTAAACCATCAAACTCGTAAACTTGAACAAATTGCCCTGGCTTAACTTTAACTCTTTTGATAACCCTTTCACCATCTACAAGCGGAAATTCAACCTCAATTTCAAATTCATCACCCCCTAAAACATCACCAAGCCCGAAGTGAATTACCTTTGATTCACTACTTGCGTATCCGCTCCCTGAAACAACATATCTTGTCCCAATTAATTCACCATTTCTAAACAAACTAATTTTTGAATCTATACCATCTGAATTTGACCTTACACCTTTAACCCCAACCTTTATAAAATTTTTAATTTTTGAAACATCACAAGTTAAATTTTCAAGATAAAATGAAGTTCCGTTATTTTGTGAAACGAATATATCAAGATCACCATCCCCGTCAAAATCTGAACTAACACAACATGTGTTGTATCCATCTATCATCCCTCTTTCTAAAATGCGAATGTAATCTTCTGTCACATCTTCAAAAATTGGAATTCCATTCCTCAAACCAATGTTTCTGTAAAGTTTTATACCGCCAAGATAAACAATGAAAATGTCAATCCAACCATCGTTATCAAAATCCCCCGCCGTGCATCCATAAGTAAAAATTTGAGGTTCAAAAAGTCCCGACTCAACTGTGATATCCTTAAACCTTCCACTTCCATCATTTAGAAAAAGTTTATTTCCTTTACCACGATTTCCAAGAAACAAATCAAGGTCTCCATCATTGTCAAAGTCAGTAAAAATTGCCGAATTCGTCTTCATAAGTAAATCTCCACCAGTGCCACTTTCAAGTGTGAAATCAACAAAAGTTCCATCTCCCCTGTTTAAATACATCTTGTTTCCACCTGTCCAATTCCCAATGTAAAGATCAGGATAACCATCGCCGTTTATATCACCAAAAACAGCACATACAGTCCTACCATCAGATAAAAGAGCAGATTCAAGTGTCCTATCATAAAACATGTTGCCAGCATCACTTATAAAAAGACGATTGCTACCCTCAAATGATGTCATAAAAATATCTACCCAACCATCGCAATTTACATCTGAAATTGAAACATGTTCACTTCTTCTCATATCAACATCAAGCCCCAATTCCTTCGTTACATCTCTAAAATACCCACGCCTGTTAAAATAAACACAATTTGAACCCTGAATATAAGAAACGACGAAATCCTCATATCCATCGTTATTTATATCCCCAGTGCAAACACTAACATTTATCCCAATCTTATTTTTCTCCCAACTTCTACCCGAAATCCCAGATTCTATGGATATATTCTTTCGCTCTGGACTCTTTATATAACGACCATCGTAAAGATAATCAGGTGCATCTAAATCAACTATAAAAATATCCTCAACCCCATCTCCATTCACATCGCTTGCACCTATGCCATAAGATGAACCAAAATGTAAATGATTTATATTGAAAATAAAATTACCCCCAAACTTATTCTCGGACGAAATTGAAAATTTATCAATCTCGCTCAATGGAACTGATAAAATCTCATTAACCCCAATGACAAAAAGATTCTTATCTGAACATAAAATGTGAAATGCTTTAACATTTAAATTCAAAATTTTCGCCACAATATCACCGCCTGATATCTCAATCTTTAAAATTTCTCCCGTTTTCAAAACAGCATAAAAAACATCTCCACCAGCAGAAACAACCTCGGTTATGTATTCATTCTTAACATCAACAAATGAAATCCCTGAAACAGCACGAATAAACTCAAAAACAAAGGGTTGATTTTCACGAACAAATCCCAAACCACCACGCTCAAAATTTAAAATATATCCACGACTGTAAGGAATAACCGTTTTAAAATTACCAAACTTTGAAACAATTGAATCAAGATCAAGCAACTTTGAAATTTCTGGCTTTACAGCACCAGAAATAACATCGTCAAAAAATTTAACAAAATATGAATCTCTCCGATTTAAATCTGAAAAATGAGGAAGTTTTAAACTATAAATTGAATAAAGACCATTAAAAACAAGAGCAGGGTAAGGATAATTTGTTGTGTAATGACTGAGAATAAATACCCTCTCTGAAAAAGGAAAAATTTTATATCTTATGCTATCTCCAAGCGAAATAAAACAGTATTCAAAAAGCCCACCAATAATGCATCTACCCCGTGAAACAAATTTTATACTGTTTGAACTGTGAGTCATCGGTATTTCCAATTTCACCTCATCAATTATAACCTCACCATTGAACCTCATCAAAATAAAATTTGGCTTAACAAAATCTTTGTCCAATCTTTTAACATCAACAATTATATATTCTCCGTCTGTGTCAGCATTCTTTATTTCACCGATGCCACTTTTTAAAACCCTCCATCTCACACCATTGAAGTGAACTATTGAAAAATTCGTGAATATGAAAACACTTTTATCAGATACCGCCCTTACTGAAATAATTTTATGTGTGATACTAAATTTAAATTCCCGATACCCCTCCTTAGCGTTGAGACCGCAATGGAAAGTTAAAAATAAAAATGCAACCCAAAGAAAATACCAGTTTAACATATGCGAACCCTTTTATGTGAAAACCTGATTTAAAGATAAAAAAGTGAAAATTAAATTTCAAGTTATTGCGGACAAATATCGCCCGTCAAAAAGATTTAAAGTTTTTCTGCGAATAAAAAATTGTCGTGAAAGATGGTTTCTTGTTAAATTTAATTGAAAAATTCAAAATTAAATTTACTTGTAGAAATGAGAAATGCTGTGATTGGAGTTGACGCCGGCGGAACGAAGACAACCACCGCATTAGCAACGGAAGATGGATATATAATCAAAATGTTAAGAGAACAAACACCAACGACTGAAGGTGCTCAAGCTGGGTATGAAGTGATTTGTGTAATGATACAAAATTTGATCAATGAAGCAGTTAAATTTGATTTTAAGGTTACACATATCGGGGTTGGATTTGGTGGTCCTGTTGATTTTAAACACGGCATAGTTTATCTTTCGCATCATGTTGAAGGATGGGAAAATTTTCCTTTGAAAGAAAAACTTGAAACAAAATTCGGTATCCCTACAATTATTGATAACGACGCAAACGCAGGCACAATTGCTGAATGGATGTTCGGAGCTGGTAAAGGAATGGACAATCTAATATATGTCAACATAGGAACAGGAATCGGAGGCGGAATTATAAGCGATGGGAAATTGCTCCGTGGATGGAAAAATTTAGCTGGCGAGATCGGACATATCACCGTTAAACCAGACGGCCCAAATTGCACATGTGGCAGGAAAGGTTGCCTTGAAGCATTTTCCTCTGGAAGTGCAATTTCTTATAAAGGGACTCTTTACTTTGGAAAACCTTTAAAAAGCGAAGAAGTTTTCCAGCTTGCTCAACAGGGTAATCAAGTTGCAAATAAAATCATTCAAGAAGCGGTTGATATGCTTGCGTTTGCACTTGGAGCTGTAATCAATTTAATTAATCCACAATTGATTATCATTGGTGGTGGAGTAGCTGATGCACCGGAAAATTTACTCCTTGAACCGCTACGAAAGAAATTGCCAGAATATACACTGCCAGAAAGCATTGATGGACTTAAAATAATCAAAGCTAAACTTGGATATGATGCTGGTGTAATTGGAGCAATTGCGCTCGCTCTGCTTGAAAAAAATAAATAAATCTATTTTCTCAATTTTTCTCTTGCAACCTTGAAAATTTCCGCATAAACCTTGTCACGCGGAACGCAACCGGCTGGGAATTGCCCAAGTTCATTGTGTTTTGATCGCATAAGGTTTGTGCAATGACTTATCGTTATGCAAACTTTTGACGAATTTAATCTCCCATACCTCTTTAAATCATACACGAAATCAGGATACGCAAGTGCACCTCTACCGACACCGACGATTGAAACTTTATTTTCTTTCAAATTCGCTTCACCAGCATAAACAAAAAATTCCCGAAGATAACTATATCCCGTCCCAACAACCAAAACCTTATCTGTTAAGTTATTTAATGAATCAACTGCTTTCTTTATTTCAGCTGTTAGTTTAAAATGCCTTGCAACTCCAATCAACGGATGTTCGGGTTGAATATAACCATCAATTGGTGGAGTTTCAAAAGGTCTCCCTATGTGCGGATTATAATACGGACTCCCCATAGAAATGTTAATTATCTTAACACCAAGTGAGCACAGTATTTCAACAAGTTTTATCGGTTCTGTCAAATCTGGTTCAAGTGGATTATTTTCTTTCACACCGAAACCAAATAAATATGGCAATGGATATTCAACCGATTTCCCAACCCCATCATCATCTTTAACAAAAGGAACGCAATCAAAAACATTTATTCTTGATGCAATAAAAATTTTTTCTCCAAGTTCAGATTTTATCTTGGTTACCACATTTCTTATAAATTTTGTCCTGTTTTGAAAATCGCCACCGTATTTCCCCTCCCTTGTTTTTCCAGCGAGCAACTCGTTCAAAAGATAAGTATGACATTGCTTTATATCAATAAATTGAAAACCCACCTCATAAGCAAGTTTTGCACATTTAACAAATTCATCTTCAAGCTTTTCAAGATAATCGTCGCTCACAACTGGATAACTTTCATCAATGCTTATCTTCTTGTCTTTATCAATAAATGTTAACTTATCAACTACTGGATTATGAAATGCAATTATCGGTTTTTTATAACTCCATCTTCCCGAATGTGTTAGTTGTATTCCGATAACCAGATCAGAGTCATCACCCCAGATTTTCTTATGTGCCTGCCTTGTTTTTTCAACAAGCTCTGCAAACAATTTAAGATTTTTCTCATTTAACCAAAGTTGTCTTGGGTTTGCTCTTCCTTCTTCAACAACAGCGGTAGCTTCGCCCCAGATTAATTTTGCACCACCTGCGCCAAATTTTTCCCATCTTCTAAATGTAAGTTCATCGGGTTTGCCATCAAGCGTTCCATCACAACCTTCCATCGGATGTATAGCAAATCTATTTCCAATTTTTAACCTGCCAATCTCAATTGGCTGAAAAATAAGTTCAAGGTTCTCATCAAACTTTAAAACTTCACCAAGACCCAATTTTTCAACTTCTGCAATTAATTCTTCAAGTGTTTTAAACTTAAAAAATCTCATTTAACAAAAAATTTTATTTTGACTTTCTTACCCGAATAAGGCAAAATCAATTTCCCATTTTTCAAAGCGAATTCCCGTCCATCAACCAAAGCAAACATTTTGTCGCTTCTTTCTATATCAAGATCAACAAGTATGTTCCTAACTTTTATGCTTGATGAAATTAAATTAACACCAGATAACAAGTTTGGTTTTATTGTCAAATTTTCCAGCTCGGGTCTAAACCCAAGGATATGATAAACAAAAAGCGAGATCATTTCAGCCCAAGTCCATCCTATGATTCCAACAGGTGGAAGTGGCGGTGTTAACTGTTCAACGGAGTAATACTCAAACCATCCCCCAGATTTTCCACCGTTTATGTTATAAAGCCAATTGAGAATACGCCAGACCCTTTCATAATTTTTCGCTTCCAGATTTGCCCTTGCCACAAAAAGCGACGCAAAAGGCCAAGGTCCAGGTGGCTCTGGTTCGCTTGAACTATCATATCTCTCATAACCTCCATAGCTCCATCTCTGATTCCAGAGTTTCTCAATCCATTCAAGTGTCTTGATTGAAACTTCACTTCCTGCATCAACAAATCCGTAAATGATCGGCAAAACCTCGGAAGTATCTGGCTCAGCAGAAGGTTTATCCTCAATTGCTATCGCTGAATTTTGTGGCATCCTTTTTCTGTCTGGTGGAATAAAATACCTCTGCCATTGCCCATTTAAATTTTTCCTCTTTATAAAATGACCATCTTCAATTAGTTTGAAAACTGGATCGTTTAACATTGAATTTTTAATTTCGCCTGATGCAGAAAGCCATCTCTGTGCTAACTTATTTTCGCCAAGTTTTTTAACAAGTTCAGAAACTTTTTCAAGCCCTAATGAAACCCAGAATTGATATGCAAGCTCGTATCCATTTTCAACGCCGAAAGCATCCGTCCTTTCCCAAAACTCTCTTTTATTTTTCAAAAGTTTGCTATTTTTATCCCAGAAAACATCTTTCAAAGGAAATTCCGCAACTAATTTTATCTTATCCCAAAATTTTTTCACAAACTCAAAATCTCCGCTCCAGCAAACATACGACCAAACCGCATATAAAAGTTGCCCATTTTGATCAAGCTCTGTAAGCTCGTATCCGAACCATCTGCTTGACTCAATCGTTTGACCTTCCCGACCGACAAACTTATCAAGCAATTTAGTTAACATAATTTTTGCCTCATCAAAAAATCCACACATTAAAAGTCCAAGAACAAACATTGAATCATCACGCACCCACTCCATATTATACTGCCATATTCCAGAATCCCTTTTTCCACTTTTTGAAACCGTTGATTTCAAACCATTCTTTGAAACATTGAAAAGATGGTTCAAAACCTCGCTATCACTTCTAAATTTGTTTTTCTCATCCCAAAACTTTGAGGTTTCATCAAAAATTTGTGTAAAGTTTTTTACCTTCAAAATTTTATCATCATCTTCAAGCGAATAAACATAAACTACCTCAGCGTTTTTATCAACAGTGCCGATATCAACCCAAAGGTCATACCTTCCTGCTGTTCTTGCACCTTTATGAAAAGTTTGAAGTTTCATAATCGTCCATCCCTTCGCATAAACAGTTTTCTCACGCTCACTTGTGAAAATCTCGTCAAATAATCCAAAGTTTGGATAAAGTTGAAGACGAAGCGAAATACTCATTGGACTTTTCAATTTATTGCTAACTTCAACAACCCTGAATAAAATTTTCCCATCTTTCGGAACGAAAAATTTTTCCAGCACACTAAATTTTTCATTGCCCCATTTTAACTTAACAATTGGAATTCCAGATGAAAAATCCCACAAAATCTCTTGAAAATTTTCTCTATTAAGTTGATAAAATTCTTCACCAAATTGAAGCGTTAACTTCGTATTTTCAAATCCACGTTCGGGATGATAAAGAAATGTGCTCCATTTTCTGACAAATCTTTCCGCATCCCAGAGTGTTAACCCAAAAAGCGATGCACCTGAATTCCCATCTTTACAAAACTGAATTCCGACAGTTATTTCACCATTCCCAATGAGAAAATACTCAACCCCTGGCAAAGTTGTAATGTAATCTATGTGAATCCTTTGAGTATCAAATCGTTGAAAAGGGATTTCATCTGTGGTCTGGTAAAAATAATCTATGCAACCGTAAACTTTGCTCTCAAATAAATTTCCAGAGAAATTTGCATCTTTAAATTTTACGAACTCGTTGCTTACATACTTAGAAAGAAACAACCCACCAAAGAGTGTTAAGAACTTTCTTCGTCTCATCTTAAACTTGCTCTTACTTTTCAATTATTTTCATATTTTTGAAGTCAATTATTCTCTTTTCCCTTTTTGGATTTGCAATAAGAGAAGCAAGAAGTGCAAGTGCTTTTTCTACCTCTTTTTCAAAATTTATCTTCGCATTTTTTGCCGTATCAATTTTAAGCGAATCAACATAATAAGATATTATCTTGCTTTTTCTGACTTCAAAATCAGCCCTGTAATCGTCCATCCCAAATGATTGTTTGTTCAAAAGAAACATCGCAAACATTATAAAAACAAGCGTCATAGTTTGATGATTGTTTTATTTAAATACGACTCTATCATCGCATTTATAACTTCAAGATTTTTTAATCCAGCGATTGCGTCAACTTCGGGCTTCTTTCGGTTTAAAACGCAATCCGCAAATTCGCAAAGTTCCTCAACATAACTTTCAATATCTTCATCCAAAGTTAACACAAGTTTTTCTCCATTTCTCCGTTCAACTTCAACTTTGTTTAATGAGCATTTCAAAATTGCATCCGTTCCACTTATCCTTATCTCGTAAATATCTGGACAGACATATGATGAAGTTAAAACGCCAATTAAACCATTTGAAAACTTAAAAATTGCAACAGCACTATCTTCAACATCAAGATGGACATCTCTTGCAAAACATGCGATTTCTTTAATTTCACCAAAGAAATAAATCAAGGTATCAACAAAATGTATTCCAAGCTGTGTCATCGGCAAAAGCGGGCATTTTTCTCTGTCCCTCTTCCATTCGGGAAATCGTCCTAAACCAGTTGGCATTGATATATTCGCTTCAACAGAGATAATTTTACCAAAAATTCCATCGCTTATAAATTCCTTCGCTTTTCTGAAAACTTTTCGTTTTCTGGTATTATGACCGACCTGAATGATTAATTTTTTCTCTTCAGCAACCTTCGCAAGCTCTTTCGCTTCTTCAACTTTAACAGCAATTGGCTTCTCAACAAAGACATCTTTACCCAGGTTGAGCGCTTTTAACGCCTGCTCAAAGTGTAAAAAATTTGGCGTTGAAATCACAACCGCTTCAAAATTTGATTTATTTAACATCTCATCATAATTATCAAATCCACGACACATAAATTCACTTGCAGTTTCCTCAACTAATTTTTTATCAATATCAAAACATGCAACAACATTAAATTTACCACACATCTTAACAGCCCTTCTTAATGTCACGCCATGACCACCAAGTCCAACAAGCGCTATATTGACTTTTCTGTCATCCTTCATACTCGCTTTCTTCAATTGCTTTTAAAATTGCTCTTAATCTTTTTAAATCTTCAATCGTTGATTCAACAAGGGGTAAATGATGCGTTTCAAGTGTAATGCTTTGAATTATTTTATCTTTAATTATCGCCATAAGCTGTCCATACCAGTTTACTGCACCTTCACCAATCAAAGTGCATTTAAATTTAGGGAAATTGACCGAATCCTTGACATGCAGATTCTTTATAAAATTTTTCACTTTCTCATAGCCGTTTGGGAAAGCAAACTCACCTGCTCCAACTGCATTTGCTGGATCCCAATTAGCCCACAAATTATCTATTTCAGATGAAGCTCTGACAAAATCAATAATCTTTGCGGTATTTTCGCCCGTATCACAATAAAAACCAGGCTCATTTTCAATGAGAAGATTAAACTTTTCCTGTTTCGCATACATTGAAGCGTTTTTTAAAATTTCAACAATTTCATCTCCTGATGTTCCATCTCTTACAAATCCAAAAATTATAATTTTATCAACGCCAAGTTCCGTCGCAAGTTTAAATGTGTCGGGGAGAACTTGTTCAAGTTCAAATTTTAACTTCTCCTTTTCGCTCGCTCTTATTTTAAAAATCCCCGGCGATAACGCTGTGATTTTAATTTTTCCATCATCAAGATTTCTTTTTATAAAGTCAATATCTTTACGCTCAATATAAGGCACTCTTTTCTCATAGCTTCCGACACAACGAAGCTCATAACTTTTTATGCCAAGTTTCAACCCAATTTTTATCGCTTCCTCAACATCAAGAGAAATTTCATCACTTACAATTCCAATTTCAATCATAAAATTTTGTGGTTTTATTTTCAATGTTCAAGTATAGTTGCAGATCTTTTCCACATATAATCTGGATCAATGTATGGTTCATCATCAATGTGTTTTTTCATAAGTTCAATCTTCTTTTTCAAAAGCTCAGGGAAATTTTCACCGTGTATAAGCGGTGTTTCACCCATATCAGTTACAGCCATAAATTCAACCCCGTTGCTATTTTCCCAAAGTTTAACAAGTTCGTTTGCGTTCTCAATTTCATCTTCAATCATCTCTCTTATCATAACTTTGTATCTTCGCTTCTCTTCATCACTTTGACTTTCAAGATAACCGTGAACCCCTGCAATCCACGCTGAAACATTTCGCATAGTTTTAAACCAGCATTTTAAAGCTTTCAATCTAACAAACTGATCAAATAAAACTTTTCTCGCAGGCGAATCATCTCTCAAATTTTCAAGTTCATCGCTTAAAATTTTTATCGCTGATTCAAGCGGTGGAAATAGAAATTTATCCATTCTTTCAACTGCAACTTCACATCTTTTTCTATCTGTTAACTCAAAAAGCACATCTTTCATCAAATCAACATTGTTTGGATTATGCGGTGTTGAACACATAAACTCTTCATAATATCTTCTCTCTTTCTCGGGAATTGCCTCAATGTTAGGCACAAGCGGTCTAACCCATATCCTAAGCCATGTAAATCCAAAAGTTGAATAAAGATGAACAGGTATCGGATATGAGAGGATTGACTCTTCAGCAAGTTTCCAAACTTTGATTAAAACACCCGCTTTATCTCCTGCCCAGGATTTTGCAATTCTCTCAATTTCATCATCAATGTTTAAATTTGGATTAAACTGGAATATGCGAATTATCTCTTGATTTATGTTAAAAGGAACCAAGTTAGGTGGATTAATTCCACCCATATTTGCTGTAAATTCAACGCCTTTTTCCTTCATTGATTTTAATTTTTCATAAGTAAGCCAAGGATACGGAACCCCAAGCAAAGGATCAAAAAATGTAAATGGACCACAAACAAAGTAAAAATGTGCATTTGAACCTTTTGATTTAAGCTCAGAAATAAAATCTTTCTCCTTTTCATCAAGTTTAATTTGATATGGCGTTCCACCTACCTCTTTTAATTCTGGATATTTTGGATGTGAATAAGGCACAGACCAACCACGACCAAGAAGTGTGTTCGTTTCTACTTCAATTCCTTTTTCAAGACCCGACCAAACGATTTCATGTTCTCCGTAAAATGGCTCCATTCTCGTTATCACTTTAAAATCTGGATTAATTTCCATCGCTGAGTCTCTCAATGTTTTAAAAAATCGTAAAACATTCTGCCCTGCAACTTTTGCTATTTCTTCATCGCTTTTCCACTCACGAATAAGATAAGCTCCACCATTTCTTCCAACATAAAGAGATTTTGTATGCTCAAATCCAGCTCCGCTGTCGTTCGTCCATATAACGAGATATTCAAGCTCTGGAACTTCAATCATCAACTTTCTTAACATTTCCGCATAATGTTCAAGAACTTTCGGATGAGCAATCGTCATATTAAATCTTGGCTTAAAACTTCTAAATGGATGGTCCACACGTGCACCTCTTAACATCGGATATCTTGCAAAAAATTCCTCCGGGACAGAGCGTGGCTCAAAGCACAACAACCCCGGCGATAGTCCATATTTAATCGCAAGTCGTGCGTTCTTTTTTAAGAATGCAAGATTTATGCTTAAATAATAAAACGGATAAATTCCTCTGTTCAACTCGCTGTAAACAAATTGATCAAGCGCAGGAAGATAAGTATAAAACATTGGATAAACCTCTCCCTTGGGACCGGTTTCAATGCCCATTGGAAAACCAAGACCGTTAACCTCAATATGTGTAAATCCAAATTTCGCAAGCCCACGGATATACGCTTCTCTATCAAAATTCCTCTGTATCCTACCCTGTTGAGTTAAGAAAAAATCATTAACACTTCTTATCCACTTAAAACTCACAGGAACAAATTTCCCTTCTCTCCATTGCTCAAAATCATCATTTACAGCGTCTTCGGTTAGATAAGCGAAAAACGAAAAAAGATAATACGGCTTTGATGAGGTTAAAATCCCTGAACCATCATCGTTTATTTTAAAGTATGAAAATGCCCCATCAAATTGTGAAATCGCCTTTTCATATCCATCGTAAATGAACTCATCTCCAGCGGAAATATACATAACCCCATCTCCAAATTTAACATCAAAACTTTCAACTTCTTCAATCTCAACAATGCGAGAACTTTTCTCAAGCACAAACTTCTTCAACTCCGTTGCAACTGTTCTTACAACGGGGACACAATTTTTGCGAATGTGGATTTTTTTAATTTTTCCAAAAACATCAAGAAGTTTCATAATCATTTCCTTTATTTTATTTTGGAATTCCAGAGTTTCTCACCGCTTCAAGATACTCATTAAATTTTTTCTCGGCTTTCCTTCCGTGGTAAATCATCAAGATTCCAAAGACAATATAAACGACACTAATAGCCACAAAAATATAAATATCTCTCTCCGAATGTGCGACAACTGACAAAAAAGGTATAAGCACACCAATTATAATCAAAATAGAACCAATGAACGGAAAAGTTGACACCTCTTTTTCTCCCTTTCCATAAACCTCATTTATCACATCAACTGGCTTTTCAATTCGCTTGAAGAAATTTTCAACGAGTTCTTTATCTTCCTCGTTTTCCTTGATGAATTTGTTAAAATAAATCAAGCTAAAACCGAGAAGAAAAGAGCTAGTGACAATGAGAAAAATTTTAACAAAATTTAATTCACCAAAGACATTGAAGATAAAAATTCCAGAATAAAAAATTGACACAACAAGTGAAATAAAAGCCAGAAGGTTTCTTTTGTTGAGATAAAGTTGACGAATTTTTTCACTAAAAAGAAGTACAAGAAGTGTTGATATTCCAGCGATATAAACCTGAAGTCCCATAGACCAGCCAGCGACAAATCTTGCGATTGCTCCGACGACAAGACCCCAGATTATGCTGAGAAAAGCTCCCCACCTTGGTATTCCCTTTAAGATCAAGCCGAGAGCAAGTGGAATGTTAACGGGGATATTGAAAAGCGTGAAAAATGTCGTCATAATGTTGAATATGCCAAATTCGCTGTGTATATAAATTAACGCTTCGGCTATGACTATAACCCCAAGAACAAGCGAGATAATTCTACCAAACTTAAATTGTTTTGTTTCGTCAGCTTTCGGATTAAACAAACTGACATAAATATCACGAGTTATAATTGAGCCAACATAATTATAAACGCTTGATAGAGTGCTCATCGTTGCAGCAAGCATTGCGGACATAAGAAGACCGACAAGTCCGATTGGCAAAATTTTCACAGCAACCCCAAGATAAACAAGATCGTTAGGCTGGAAAAATTTTTTAAACAATTCAACCTGCATTAAATCTGGCCATATAATTCTTGCAACAAGCGGAGGGACAGCAAATAACAAGGGTTGAGCAAGTGAAAGAGTTGATGCGAGAATTCCAACTTTTAATGCTGATTTTTCATCAACAACGCTATAAAACCTTTGCGACGCCCCAGCAGCAATTCCAAATATGCCAATCAAATAAATCGCTATTAAAAAATGAACATCATAATGAACGTTGTTATAAATGTGATTGAAAACAAGCGGAGGTGCTTTTTCAATTAAGCCAGTTATACCACCGACAAGCTTTAAACTCAATGGCGAAATAATTAGTGTCATGCTTATCAAAATAACAAACTGAACAAAATCCGTTATCATCACTCCCCATAAACCTCCTAGAAAAGTATAAAGCAAAATGACAAAACCCGTTATAACTATCAAAAGATCAATGTCAATTCCAAATAAAGGGGCAAGAAATTTACACGTTGCAGACAATTGAGCTCCCGCCGAAAGGATGAAATTCGCTGATATAACCCATCCAAGAAGTTGTTGCGTTTGGATGTTGAATCTTGTTTGAGTGTATTCAATTGGTGAAACGACACGCGATCTACGCCATCTTTTCGCAGTTAACAATGCTCCAACTGCATAGGTGACTATTCCACTACTTATGTAAATTACCCCATACCAAGAAGAATGATATATAAAGCCAGCAGCTGCTGTAAATGTCCAAGCGCTGAAATTTGTCATATACAAAGAAATTCCACTAACCCACCACGGCACTCTATTCCCACCCGCAAAGTAATCACGGACATTTTTGCTAAATTTTGAAAAATAAATTCCAATAGCGAGCATCAAGATGAAATAAATTATAAGAACTATATAATCAACATCCTGAGCAAGTCGCATTGTTTACTCTTTTTAATTTTTGAAGTTATTTCAGAAAAATTTGCGCCTTCCCGTAATTTTTCACATTGACTGAGAAAGACGCATAATTGCTCTTTTCAACTTTTGAATTTTTAAAATCAATTTCCTTTCCATTCCACAAAACTTTCCTCGCTTTTGCTCCCTCGGGTAGTAAAACATTTACATCAACGGTTGAATTTTGAGACGAAATTTCAAACACAATTTTTTCTCCATCATAATTGAAGTCATAAAAAATTCCACACCCAGAAACTTTGTAAAATGCATTTACCTGTGCTTTATCAACACCTGCAGAAATCCATCTTGGAGAAAGTTTGACTTTTCTAAAAAGTTTAAATTTATCTTCAACCCCAGCAAGCCCTTCTATCATAGCATAAAACATAGCGCTTGAACCCCAAATGTCTGTTGAGGATTCCATTGGACTTGTCATTTTATCTTGGCTAAGTGGTGTTCCATCAGGAAAATACCATAAATAAGTTTTTCTTGTTTTTATCGCAAGGTCGTAATATCGTTTCAATATATCAACTCCATACCATTCAAAGCCATGATCAAAAGCTGCTTTTGCAAGCTCACCCCCAACAAGTGGCATAATCCCACCGTTGCAATAAGCACCACGAATAATTCTTTCATCTCCAAAAATTCCATCCGGAAATGGTGGATCAATGGAAAACCATTCCGCAAATGCGCTCGTCTTTGCTTTTCTATCAAGATACTCTTTGATAATTGACACTGCCATTTTATGTGTTGTAACACCACGATTTATATCCATCGGATTGCTTAAACTTAACTGTTGAGATTCATCAACCCCTTCAATTACAACGGGAGTTATCTTCACAAAATGAGTGTAAAATTTACCGTTCCAACAAATTTTATTCATTCTCCTTTTCAAATCAAGAGCTCTTCTTTTCCATTCTTCTGATTTTCGCTTGTTTTTAAAAAGTTCATAAAAAAATGACATAATCATAAACGCCTCATAATACCCGCTGTTATCTCCATGCATTATACCCCAGAAGGTATTTTCATCAATTTGAAACTGCAACCAGCTATGTTTCCCCGCCGTATAAGCAAAATCCCAAGTATCAATTGTATATGCTCTCTTAACAAGTTTCAACTTTTTATCCCATCTCCAAGGATTTGTGAGAATATAGTTTAACGCTTTTTCCATTTTCGGCATTAACTTCTTAACCCAGTCGTCATCTCCACACGCCTGCCACATCAGATAAATTGCCTTTATAAATCTAAATTCAACATCTGCCTCAACAGGCACTCGCACATATTTTGTCCAGTTCTCTTTTTCGCAAGGCAACTTTTCTGGAAAAACTGTAAAGTAATCAAAGATGCGCCCGTTATCTGCTTGCGTCTCAGCAAAATGCTCAATTGCACTTCTCATATCTGCGAAATACTTTGACGCTCTGAGATGATCCGCAATTGTTCTTATCCAAAAAGATGGAGCATCTGGGTCAATAAATGCACTTATCTTCTTCGCATCAATATAAACTTCAACAGCATTAGCATCAAAAAACGATTTAATCACAGGTAAAAATTCATCAAATTCAGGTTTTCCAGTTTTGATGTAAGTTTCGCTCATTTCTCTTGAACTTTTATTTTTTCAAAAATTAAATTTTTAAACTCTGATTCCAAACAGGACAAATAAGCATAAATCACCATACCAAGACACCAAGCATGTGAAAGTGTTAAGATTGTTCCCTCGGGTCTGAGCCAATCAACATAATAAAATTGCTCCGGCATCATTCCTTTAAAAGCATTGAAATCGCCATCAAATCTCCCGATAAATTGAAGAGAAAAAAGTATATTGTCAATTGCTCTGTCAAGGTAATATCCATCGCCAGTGTATTTGTAAAGTTTTAAAATTTCCGGAAGACAGATGAGCCCGTAATTGTGAAGATGTTGATTGACAGGTGAAGCAATATCCCCGCCCAGCGTTCTGAAATCGTATAAATTTAAAATTGTTCCCTCTTTAAATTTGAGATTATGCGAAAATCTGAAAGTCATCATAAGGTCTGCACTTCTTTTTGCAAGTTCAAGCCAAAAATTATTTTTGTCAATTTCATAGAGTTTAACATATGCGATCAAAGCATTGTAAGTATCTTCTGATGTTGGAATCATATACGCATCTTCGGGTGCCCCGTATAAAAACTCATCATAAACAAATTGAGAATAATACTCACCCGCTTTTATAGCCGAATCTTTATATTTTCTATCTCCAAAAATTTCAAACGCTTCAATAAGCGCTGGAATCCAGATCAAACCCGCACATCCATCCCATATTTTAACTTCGCCTGTTTTTGAATCGTAATAAGAGCCGAAATTACCATCTGAATTTTGAACTTTTAGAGCGAAATTTAAATTCTGAACGATGCAATTCTTCCATTTTTCAACCTCAATTGAGTTCAAATTTTGATTTGAAATTTTTGAAACAAATTTATAAGCGCGACATAAAAACAAAATTGCCTCACCAAGCGTTCGTGCCTGTGTTAAGTTTTTTTCTGGATTCCATCCATCAGTCCATCCATCCTCAATCGTCCACTGAGACCACAAAATCCCAATTGGTGATACTCCCTCACTCACAATTTTATTTATAACATTTTTTCCCGCAATAAAATAATCCCACTTGTCAAAAAGATGCCCGTATTTCATAAGCGCAAATGCGTATGGAATTCCGCTTACCCAGCTTATATGCATATGTTTTCTCGTGTCTGCATCATTCACATTTAAACTCAAAACATTATCAAATCCTCTTGTTTCATAAATTACATTGTTTTTCTGGTCATAGTGCCATTTGAAAAGTCCATATGCAGAAAGCTTCGCCCCACGCTCAAGGGGAAACCATGGCTTCGGGAAATTTGAATTTTTCAAAGAGTAATAATATAAACGCACAACTTCATCATAAGAATGAAGATCGGAAGAACAGATGAAAAGTTTAAATTTAAATTCAATTTTCTCACCTCTGCGAATTTCAAAATTTTTATAAACTGGCTCATTACCTCTAAATGGAGCGTATGAGATAGGTTCTTCACAATATGGGAAAATACTACCAAGTTTAGTTTCGCTTCCATTACCAAATAAATAAAGTCCACTTTCACCAGCTGAAAATTCAACATCAACAACAATTGAACACATGAATTCATCAGCCCAGCAAAAAACAGCAGGCATTGAACATCTTCGCGATGAAAAAGCCCAGTAATTTGAGATGAAGTTTTCCATATCCACATCTATGCTAAACTTTGGAAATTTCCTTAACGCTTTTCCGGGATTGTTGTGTTTGTATAATATGCCGGGGACAAGCCATCTTGGATTTGAGCAGTTTATAACTTTAAAGATTACATTTATTCTGCCCGACAAATAATCGCGTGCATAACTTGACACGACATATTTAAATTCCCAAAAAACATCTCTGTTTAAAATTTCAACTTCACACGATAAAGTTTCAGATTCTCCTTTAACGCTTATGCAATTTTCATTTCGTGCAAAATTTGAAACTTTGATTTTATCAATGTAGCCATCTTTACAAATCAAATCACCAAGCCCATCGGTTTCAAGCAAAATTTTATCTTTATGAAAAATTTGAATTTTGCCATTTCTCGCTGACTCAGAGGTTGGTTGAATTTTCAAATCTGTTTTAATAAAGTTCCCGGGCATATTTATGCTCTCGGACAAATTTTTTCAAATTTCAATTCTCAAAGTCAAAATTTTGAATGGTGATAAATTAACAGTGAAAGTCCCATTTACATCCGGGGTCAAGGTTGATATTTTGCTCTCATTCAATTTAGCTAGTGCGACTTCTTTAAATTTAAAATTTAATTTTACTCTTGCCTCTGCAAATTTTTCAAGAGGATTGTAAAACCTTAAAATCACCGCCTTTTTATCCTCGGAAACTTTAAAAGCACTTAAAACTGCTACATCTGATTCAATTTCAAAAAGCGAAGCAAGTTTCAACGATTCAACATCCTGTTTTCTCTTAAAATAAAATGTTGGATTATGATACAATTCTGCTTGCAAATTTACATCTTTTAAATCACCCGGTTTGAAAAGATAAATGCTGTAATCAAACTCATGAAGCCCAAGACATTGTGCATCTGGCGTTTCATTCTTCCATCCCGCATCTCCACCCGGTCTTGTTTTCAGATTTGATTTTGATAATTGACCAACCCCTCTTAAAAGTGTAATCGCAATTCGTCCAGGTTTATCAAGTGAAAGCTCATATTCTGGCAAACCCTTTGCGAAAACTGCAAATCCACGGGACTTATCCTGTAAGCAAACAAACCTTTGAAAAACTTCAAGATTCAACGGCTTTTCATAAGGATATTCATCCCAGTTATATTTTCTGTGCGTCCTCTTAACAACGCAGAATTGAGAATCAGCATAACTTATATTTGTATCTATCCCCGTATCAAATATGACTCTTAACCTATGGTCTCTGGCTGTGTTATTAACTTTGGTTTTAAAATCAACTCTTTTTGAATTCTCTTCAAGATAAACCGTTGAGACGATTTCCATCTCAACTTTCTCATCTGATCTTTTATGTATATCTGTGCTTTGCGGAACGAGCATTTTATATTTGATTTGGAGAGCAAATCGCAGGGGTCCAGTTTCAACGAATTCTATCTTCTCCGGCTTTATATCTGTTGAATAATAAATTTCATCTTTTTCGGGGAAACAATAGTTATATTCATCGCCTGCATCTCCGGATTCCTCAAAAATGTTAAGTTTATCAAATTCAATTTTTTTCTCTTTATCAAAAACTCTCAAACTTCCATCTTTACTTGCTTCAACTCTTAAAAATTTATTCTCCATAAAAAACTCCCCATCGCCAGATTCACCGTATGAGATGCCCGACCCATATTCTGGAAATTCATCAACTCTGACAATGTTAAATTTTTTAAAACCAAATGATGGAAAATTTTTAACATCAAGAAGAATTTTAAAACTTTCAACAAGCGTTTGATGTGGATATTCGTAATAACCCCAGACGAGAGAGTATCTCTCGGAACGATCAAGAATTTGATATTTTATCTCATTTCCATCTTGATCAAAAATTTTAAAACCTGAAACAAGAGTGCCTTTCTCCGGTGATTTAACATCAGGATTTAAGCCGACGATGATATCTTGAAGATGAAATTCAACTTCGCATTCAATCACTTTATCCAGAGCAAATGGCAGAAAATTGAAGATAAATAAATTAACATCGTCCTTGTAAAATTTACTGTCGTAAGGCATTAAATCGTTTGCAATTTGAAATGTCAAGGCATTGAAAATTTCTTCAATTTTAAGATACCTTGTCATCGCTTCGTGATAAACTCTATCAACGCAGGTACCGTTAATTGTATCGTGATCTTGATTTTGAAGGCAATAAAGCCACGCCTGTTTTATAATCTCGCTTCTATCTTTGCACCCGAACACAAAAGCAAAAGCGTTTAAAGGTTCAAGTATTTTTTCAAGTTTTATCTGTGCTGAATAATTTTTTTGTTTTACATAAATCCTTGATGATGCCGTTCCACCTATGACTGCAAAAGCATGCTTTAAACCAAACCTAGTTTCACCAAGCAATTCAGGAAGTTTTTCAAGTTTGACTTCTGATTTAACTTTGTCAGCGTAATCTTCAAGCGTTGAATGAATAAAATCAAATTCTGGATATTTTTCTTCCAAAATTTTAATAGCGTAAGGAAGTTTAAAATCAGGCCAATGATGATCGCCACCGTTTAAAATTAATCTATGAGAAGTTTGAGCTCTTGTGTCAATTTCTTTTCTCAAACGCTCAAATCTTTGAACTATCATCTCGTCATCATCCATAGCAAAATAACCAAAACTATAACCATCCTTTGGAAGATGAAACATTAAAACTTTACTTTCATCTGGCGACTTCCAAATATACTCGGATGACTCTTGACCTGGTTCCCCGCCAAAACCACGATAGATAACAGCAGTATCAATATCAAAACCATTCAAAATTTGTGGCATCTGCGCTATATGACCGAATTGATCAGGTATATAACCAACCTTCATCGGCTCACCAAATCTTCTTGCCATTTCAAATCCCAAAAGAAGGTTTCTTATGTGCGATTCACCGCTTGGGAGGAATTGATCAATTTGAATATACCACGGTCCAATTGAAAGTTTTTTATCTTCAACAAGTTTTTTTATACGATTGAAATTTTGCGGTTTAATTTCAAGATAATCAATGATCATTTGCATTTGTCCATCCGTCATAAAATGCTTGAAACCAGAGTTAGATTCAAGGAGTTCAAAAAGAGCATCCCACATATCAACTAAAAGAACTCTGTATTCTTCAAATGAGAGAACCCATTCCCTGTCCCAGTGAGATTGTGAGACAAAGTGATAGGTTACTTTTTTATCTTTCATCTTTCAAAAATTTTAATTTTAAAGTTCAGCACGAACAATTTTCGCACCCTCAACCATTGCCTTTAACTTAGCAAAAGCCCTATTTCTTGGCATAAACTTCATTCCACAATCTGGCGAAAGCCAAACTTTTTCAGGTGGAATAACATCAAAAACTTTTTTAATTCTATTTGCGACAATTTCAGGAGTTTCAACATTTGGGTCTTTCACATCAATTACACCTACAACAATTTCTTTATCTCTTGTTCCATATTTTTTGAAAAGTTCAAGCGGTTCAGCGTTATTTACAGCAAATTCTAAACTTAACTGCTTAGCATTTACATCAAGTAAAGCAGGAAAAAGATCCGAATACTGACCTTTAAAAAGCCGTTTTAATTGATAATTTCCGTAACAAACATGCAGGCAAAATTTAGCATTAATTCCTTCAATCATTTTGTTAAAAATTTCAACAAGCCACGGTAAATCCTCAGGATACCCAACCCACACTGGCTCATCAATTTGAACAAGTTTACAACCAGCGTTGACAACTTCAATTATCTCTTCTCTTAAAATTTCAGCCAAATCCTGAATAAGCTCTCTTTCATCTTTATAATACTCATTCGTTGCTCTCTTTGCAAGCATCTGTGGACCTGTGATTGTCACTTTTGTTTCTTTCGTTGTGTGTTCTTTCAAAAATTGCCAATGTCTTGCAACACCTATGCTTCCTATTCTTTTTACTTTATCAAAAATTATTGGATCTGGCATTTGAATTGACGGGTCAAGATTTCCAATTGGTTTCATTTTTCCATCAGTTTTAAATCCATAAATTCTCTTTGTAAAGAAATAAACCATCGTCTCTCGTCTTAATTCCCCATCTGTTATAACATCAACTCCGGCAAGTTCCTGATCTTTGATGCATGATTTGACAGCGTTATCGTGAGCTTCTTCAAGTTCTTCATCAGTAATGCTCCCATTTTTGTGCAAATCTCTTATGATTTCAAGCCATTTGGGGAGCGAATAGCTTCCAACAACTGTGGTCGGTAAAATTGGAAGATTCATAATGGTGAGTTTATTTTTGGTTTGGAAATTTTATAAAAGGGCGGGTCTTTAAAACCCGCCCCGCAGTTTTAAACTATTTTAAACCAAATCCAACCGTTATCCTGTGAACATTGTCAAGAAGTTTCATCTGTGTAAATGCATAATCAAAACTGACAGAATAATCACTAATGCCAAGTTTTGCACCAACTCCTACAGAAAATCCTTCAATCGTCGTTTCAACAGGACCACGCCAAGATGTTCCCTTATCTTTTGTTCCAGAGTAATTGAACTTATAACCCGCTCTAACAAAAAACATATTCCAAGCATCAAGCTCAACACCTGTGAAAAACAATTGCGGTAAATCCTGCGGTTGAACAAAATCAACAAATAATTTCCCAGTAAAACTTCCTTGATATGTGTAATGAAAAGAAGTTCCGATTGAGAACGAAAGCGGAATTGGAGATGCTATGTCATAATATCTTATATCCGAACCAAGGTTTGAAAGACGTGCTCCAATGTCCCAAAAATCTGTTACCTTATAACTTGCACCAAGGTCAACAGCAAAAGCGCTGGCACTTAAATCGTCAATTTGTTCGCGAAGATATTTTAAGTTAACGCCGATAGATAAAACATCGGTTACATTCCTTGCATAAGAAATGATAATTGCTATATCGCGGAAATTATAAGTTGAAGAAGTTTGCTGATCAATTTGTAGATATGCAAGATCAGGTGGTAATAAATCTCTATCAGCAGGTATATTACTCAAACCAAAACTTATAAGCCCAAATCCAACAGTTCCAATTTTTCCAAAGTTATATGTTGCTCCAAGAGCGACTTGAGCTATATCGGCAATCCAGCGGTTATAAGTGAATTCAATTGCGAGTTTTTTATCAGATAAAACAATTCCAGCGGGATTCCAGAAAATCATATTCGGTTCGCCTTTTAAAGTAGTCGCTGCAGAGCCGATGGCAACTTGCCTTGCACCAACCCCAACTTTTAAAAACGCAAGTGAATTGATTCCTGATTTTCTCACCTGTGAATGTGAATTTGATAACAAAAGTAAAAAGCTGAAAAAAATCGCAATTGTTTTCCTCATTTTTAAACTCCTTTTTGGTTTTTTATCTTAAAATTGCAAAATATCCAACTTGTTTGCCACCCTCATATTCAACAACATAAATGTATAAACCATTTGCAACTTCAATTCCATCCTTTGAAAACATATCCCAGGTGTAAGTCCCATCATTTGGATTTGGTGCAGTGAAATCAATTTTATCAATTATTTGACCCGAGACATCAAGAATCGTTATCGTGCATTTTTGAGGAAGATTGTAGAACAAAAGCTTATGCTGCGTTCCAATGTCGTGAAGTGCTGCTTTTTTATACGGATTTGGTCTGACACCTACCTTTTTAACTCCAGATGAAAGTTCAGCTGGCGTTGATGTCCTTGACTTAACAACGACAGTTGCACCGATTTTCTTTTGACCCTCTGCACTTGTTGGATAAAACGAATTTTGAGTCGCCCACGGATAAGTTCCCTCCCATAGACCGCTTGCGCCATTGACATTTACTCTCCCGGATTCAAGAACATTTGTGCTTCTTCCATTTATAGTCAATGGCGATGGTAAATTTTTGTATGCTGAAACATAGTACCAGTATGAGAAACCAAGCAAAACATCAAGCGCATCATCTTTAAAGGCATAATCATAACCACCGGATGAATTTGCATATTGTGAGAGCTGATTCTTCGGGATTATTTTTCTCACTTTGTAAGGACCCCAATAACCTGCTTGCATATCTTTCAAAGCACCAAAGGCATCAAACTTCGGATTTATCGGATCTTTGTATGTATCCTTTATATCCCCTTCTTCCATCTGCTCTGTATATCTTTGCAAAACTCTGAAACCAACATCAGTTGATTTAAACTTTGGAAATGCGCTTGCACGATAAATTTTATATCCACCAAAATTTGGATCATTTTCATCAGATGATTTTTTCCATCGGATTAGAACTTTATTATCATCGGTTATCTCAACTTTTATATCAGGAGAAGCTGGACCAGCTGGAACTTGGAAATAATTTTCATAAGCCCAACGAGCAGCTTGCAATGATCTTAACAATCCTGGCAATCTAAATCCTGCATATTCAGCGAAAACAACCGTAATTGCTTCACCAACCTCAAGTGAAAATGGACCACAACCTATGAAAGCATCACCATCAAAATTATGCTGTGCTGAATATCCTTTCGTCCATCCATCTTCCCAAACATTTTCAAAAACGTTTGTTGATTTTTTATCTCCGTCCGGTTTGCCTCTTTGTCCAGCTGGTTTTGGGACAAAAGAAAGTGGATCACCTACTGTTCCAGATTGGAAATAATTCGGGTTTGGATTCAAATCAAGAAGAGTTGTGCTATTGCTTTTACCACCATCTTTATACCATGTCCCCATCAAAATTGTGTGAATTAATCTTGCATCATTACGATTATCAAGTCCACCACGACCTGTGCCAGCTGAAAGATACCATCCTCTTTCAGGACCAACTCCAACAGGATGACTATCAAAAATTGTCTTTTTATCCAGAGCACCCGGAAGCCCAACTGAATCATTTTTAACCGCAAGGACAGTTCTACCAAACCAGACATCTGTGTACCAACCAAGTGGATATGCATTTAAGCCCATATCTCTTTTGCCCTGCGGTACGGAGTTTGGATCAGGATAAGCAGTGTAATTTGCTGGATTAACACCCGCATAACTTACGAGCGTAGCCCACGGTGCACCAGTTTCATCAGCATCTGCAATATAACCGCTGTTTCTCCCTGAACCAAACCTATTTGCGGTTCTTCTCCCGGTTACGCCAACCTCAGCACTATGCATTACCTCCGAAAACCATCCGACAACAAGAGCATTTATCCTATTATTTGTTCTTTCAGGTGTCCCATCGGCATTAACATCAAGAATTCCCACATTCTTAAATGTTAATCCAACGATTATAAAATCGTTGAAGTTATTCCAATTTTGAGTAAACTGCAAAATTCTAACCGTCACCCAGACACCAAGATTAGTTGGGAAACCAGATTCGTAATATAACGCATATCTATAACTTCCATCAGCATCAACTGTGAAATCAGGTTTAAGCCAAACAGGTCCTATGAAATAAGGTCCTCTCCCGAACAAAGCATCAAGTTTATTGGTATAAATCATAAACGCATAATTTTCGCTTGAACTTCTAATTTTTTGCGGATTGATATTCGGGCTATATTCAACAGCAATTATATCTTGTGCCCAGAAATAACTTATCGGGTAACCCCCAGGCCATTGTGCAGTTGGAGTTGACCATTGACGATCAAAGTTCCCCACTCTGACAAGATCCCAAAGTTGCGCAGGGTTATTTGCAGTTTCACTGTAATAAACACCTTGTCCTATTGGCAAGAACGAATCCCAAAGATCGCCGGCAATCATAACTGCTGAACCTGGGAATATATCATTTGGAACAGCTGGAGACATACCTTTGTAAAGTTCGGCATCATGAATTTTAACCTGTGAAAGTGAAATTGAGAAAAAAATCAGAGTTAAAATTGCAAACTTTTTCATTTTTAACCTCCTGTTAATTTTTGATTAAAAGTTTATGCTTATTCCAAAGTAAACTTCTCTTGCGATATCAAATGCGCTTGTCCCATCTCTGAAAACAGTAAGCCCAAGCGGTCCAGTTGGTATTTTCTTTTGCTCCCACAAAAGCTGACCTTCATCCGTTGTTCTATCATAGCCAATTATATTTTCACGGTCAAATAAATTCTTAATTTCAAGATACGGAGCAATTCTTACTTTCCCGAGCGAATAACCCGCTTCCAATCTCATATCTGTTCTTATATTCCAAGGACCCTCGCCAAGTTTCCTTGATCTTGGGTCAGCAAGTATAAGTGGATAAAGAAATCCGCTCGCTGCTGTTGTAAATGTGCTCAGACGAAAATCAACTGGAACACCTTTGAACGGCGCTGGAAAATCAAAGAAAAGTGAAAGTGAAATTCTATGCGGTCTATCATATCCCGTAAAACTTGAGGAAAGATTTGAAACAACATTCATCTCATATCCTGCAAAATACTTTGCATTTTCAAATGGCAATTTACCACCATATTTCGCACTATCACCACCAAGCGTTGAAAACGATGTAACATTTTGACCTCTCAACGCATCCGGCGAAACAACAAGATTCTTAATGTAGCTGTATGCATATGTCAATTTACCAGATAATTTAAAAAGATTAGCAACAGGCAAAGCTCTACTGTTAAGTGTTAACTCAATTCCTCTTGAATCAGCATATCCGCCGTTAAATCTTATAAAGTAAGTTATGGCAACGCCTGGTCTTGGAGTTACACCATAAGCAAGCGGAACATAATTTTCAATCGTTTTATAATAAGCGCTCAAATCAATACCAAAATAATTTGAAATCACATATTGTATTCCCATTTCATAAATTGTTGATTTTAACGGCTCTTGATCAACAAGCCAAACATTTGGCAATGTACCGTGCATTTCAGAATATGCATCAGCATAAAGTGATGCAAATGGTGGAACTTGCATTGACCTTGAAAATGAATAATACATTGATGCTTTATCTGATATTGGGTGCGATATTCCCAAACGAGGACCAATTAACCATTTCGTCTTAACATTTGTGTTTCTGCGGAGTATGTATCTATTAACTGTCAAGACCTCATTCGTCCCGCCAAGTTGAACTTGCTCAGTTTTAACATCATAAGGCGCAAAATAATTGTCAATTTCCTTCGCACCAGCATTGAAAGCATCCGCCCTCAAACCAACATTTACGATTATACCAGAATACTCAATTTTATCCTGCAAATAAAAACCTAACTCATACGGCTTAACGATATAATCTTCAACATCAAACCTTCCAACAACGGTGTATCTTCTCAAATGTGTGAACTTGTAAAATTTCAAATCAAATCCAGCGGAGACAAAATGATGGTTTGTGACCTGACTTTTGATATCACCCTTGACATTGAATTGACTCAATCTCTGGTATTCATAATATGCCCCAGGTCTTGCAAGTGGATACGGACCTGATGATGGAAAAGATGCCTCAGATTCAGATTCATTTCTCGGTGTTGTTGTGAAAAATTTAGTTTTATCTGTTTTGCTTATGTATTTTCTTATCTCTTCCGGCGTTGCAAATTTTATAAAGTCGCCGTCATCTTCATTGACTTCAACTTTTCCATCTCCATTGCTGTCAACAAAACCTGCCTCCGTTGGACTTGTCAAAAAAGAAACTTGCAATTCATAAAATGTCCTTGAAGACAACGCATGCGTCAACTTACCACTTAAAGCAAATGAACCTTTTGTATATTTCGGCACACCTTCAAGGAAAAATTTATAATTTTCGTTGAAAACCCTGTTTTTCCATCCAAAATAAAAACCTTGATCATTTACCAATCCAATCGCTGTCAATTTTATTGAAGGTGTTAAGTTATAAGTTAACTTGCCCGTGATGTCAAGCCGACGATTAAACTCATTTGGAAATCTACCGTAAGTTTCGTAAAACCTCACATCGGCGAAAAATCCCATATCTTTAAACAAACCCCCACCAAGCGACGCCTCAAATTCCGCCGTTGGCTTATTTCCATACCAGTATTTCCCCGGTGTCCAAGTGTAAAGTCTAGCTTTTGCTAAACTTGCGGGGTCACCTTTTGCTTCAAGAGCCCGTTTTTCACCGAAGTATTTATCCGCAGCTGTTGAGCCATCGGGAAGAAGCCCAAAGTAAAGATCAGGACCTTTGTGTGGAAGTTTTGAAGCATATCTAACATATGCTTTGCCTGAAATTCTACCTCTACCTTCTTTCAAAGTTATATTTACAACACCGCCGGTTGCCTGTGAAAGCTCGGCACTTGAAGCACCTGAATTAACACTTATCTCTTCAATTGCCCCAACCCCAACTTCCGCCACATTTGAATTTTCTCTAAATGTCAAACTTAATCCGTGATAAGTCGTGTAAAGATTCCCACCGTAATTTGCAGAAAAAGCTTCATAATACTTATCGCTAACATCTACACCTTCAATTAAAAATTTTGTCTCATATCTTCTTCCACCTCTGATATATCCAGAATAATTGCTCGGTGATATTCTCAAAGCCTCTTGAAAATTTGCAACAGGAAGCGCAGATATATCATCCGAGGTTATCATCGCCCTTGAACTTGTTTGAGAAATATCAATAAGCGGTCGCTCCGCTTGAACCACTACTTCTGGCAAACCTATAACTTCTTCCTTCAAAGCAACATCAAGAAAAGTTGTTTTATCCGCATTTACGATAACATTTTTAATCGTCGTCTTAACATATCCAACTGCTGAAACAACAACATCATATTTCCCTGGTGGGATGTTCAAGATGATATAATTCCCATTTACATCAGCTGCGGAACCCAAACGAGTGCCTTCAAGGATAACATTTGCTCCAGGGATTGGCTCTTTTGTCGCTTCATTATAAACTTTGCCTGATATTTTACCAGTTTGAGAAATTAACATCGCTGGAAGGAGAAACAAAAGAGGGATTAAAAATTTTAATCTCATAACAACCTCCTGTGTGTTTTGTAAATTAAACTTGAATTCACATAAAAAATAAAACACGAAAACGAATTTGTCAATAGTTTTTTCACAAATGTTAAATCGTTTCGCGAATGAAAAACAAAACCTATGAAACGGCACAGAAATTGTTAATCACCAAATTCAACGCTTCCCCCGCCATATCTTTGTATATATGGACCATTTTGCCAAGTTTCATCTTTAACCCACACAATTGCATCAACAGGGCAAGATTCAAAACAAAGTCCACACCCAGTGCAATTATCCTTATTTATAAAAGCAACTTTATCAATCATTTTGATTGAATCAAAAAAACAAATCTTAACACATCTTTCACATCCAATGCACCTTTCAACAACTACCTCAGCAACGGGTGGATATTTATCATAAAAATCAGGTGGCAGAGGTTTCAAACCAATGTATTTGCCCATAATTTAAAATTCTTTTCTTACCATTCTTCAAAAGTATTTCTCGGTCCGCTTTTCTTCTCCCCCGTCCATCTTACAATTAAATCTGGCTCAATAAGATTGCGTGATGCTATGCCCCGCACTTCTTCAAGATTTTCTATTTGTCTTTCAAGCATAAACGAAAGCAAACCTTCATTAATTCGTCTGATTGATCCCCATCCATTTACGATTATAACCGAGAGAATTTGAACGGTTTTCGCACCCAGCATTATGTATTTCAATGCGTCAACCCAGTTTAAAACTCCACCGGTGGCGCTTATGGTTATGTTAACTTCTTTATAAACTTCTGAAACATGCTTGAACACATAATACTTTGCCCACGGACCTCCAACACCAGCATAATAACCGTGAAGTATTGGTTTACCTGTTTCAATGTCAATTTCAAGACCTCTCAAACGATTGCATAATGTCACAGCATCAGCCCCAAGCTCAGAACATATTTTTGCCTGGGTTAAAACATCCGGACCAGGAGCTAATTTAACAAGAACAGGTATCTTAACATTTTCAACTACGGACTTTATCGCTTGAACAAAGTGAGTTTCAAATTGCAAGGTTCCAGGTTTATGTGGTGAAGATATATCAAGCTCAATAGCATCTGCGCCTGCTTCTTCAATCCCTTTCGCAAGATATATCCAATCACTAGGCTCATCTGCAAACGCACTACCGATGATCATTATGTCTGAAATTGATTTTGAAATTTTCACAAAGTTGAAGTAATCATCAACCGAACCACTATACGCTTGCTCATAAGAATAAAGCGTGAAATATTGTGATTTGCCATTCATCTTCTTATCCCAATCAATCAACTTATATCGTGGTCTTGGCCAGTATCTCATATAATCAAATTTATCTGGAACAACAGTTTTTAAGACAACACCACCTGCCCCCATCTCCTGCGCAATTGGAATTTGCTTAACATCATGGCTTGCTGGACCAGAAGCAACAAAAATTGGGCTCTTAACACGATAACCTAAAAATTCAACTTCAAGTGTTGGCATTCAACAATGTATCTTAATTTTTTTGACCGTGTATCTATCAATCTTTTTTTGATTTATCTCAAACGCAAAATCTTCTGAAACCTCAACAAATCCATTTTTCACCATAATTAACGGCTCAATTACATCATCCAAATACCATCGCAATGATGCTTCAACATCCGTCGGAAATTTGCAATTATCAAGCGCACACAAATTAAGAGAGTGCAAACTTCCAATGCCAAGTTCAGGCATTGTCCCAATCCACACCGGAATACCGTTGATTTTACAGAAATCGTGCATTCTCTTTGCGTTTAAAATTCCACCTACTCTCTGAATCTTAATGTTTACCACTTTACACGCACCAAGTTCAAATGCAATTTTCAAATTCTCAATTGTATCTGCACTTTCATCAAAACAAATTGGAGTTGAAATTTGCCTCTGCAAAATTGCAGAAACTTTAATATCACTCTTGCCAAACGGTTGTTCAATCATAATTAAACCAAACTCATCAAACTTTTTAAGATGCTCAATGTCATCGCTCGTATAAGCACAGTTTGCATCAACCATAAGCGGAATATCTCCGAAATTTTTTCTTATTTCTTTCAATGGCTCAATATCCCAACCTTTCTGAACTTTTATTTTTACCCTTTTATATCCGCCATCACTGAGATATTTTTCAATTTTGCTCAAAAGTTCACTCACATTATCACAAATTCCAACCGCAAGCCCCGATTCTATCTTCTTGAATTCAGCTGAAATCAATTTATATATCGGCTGTCCCCTGATTTTTGAAAAAGCATCCCATAATGCCGTCTCAATCCCAGCCCTTGCGAAAGAACTTAATCCATAAGATGAAAATTTTGAGTTTAATTTATCAACCTCCGTTTCAAAATTTTCAAAATCAAAATCATTCCCGATCAAGTTAACACAATCTATAAGTTCATCCCATACGCTTTCTGGAGTTTCACTTGAATAAAACGAACCCGCCATCGGAGAAGCTTCGCCATAACCTGTAAAACCATCGCTGAACTTAACTTCAACAATTATTGAATCCTTAACAGAAACCTCACCGCTACTTATCTTGAACTTTTCAACCATAGGAATTCTCAAATGTCTTAAAAATATCTCCTCAATTTTAAACTTCATTTCTCGCTATAACCAAGCATATTTGATATTTTTTTAGCATAAAGTTTCAAATCCTCCGCAAGTTCATAAGCTCTTGCGATCGTTTTATTTCCTCTGTATTGAAGGGTTATCAAAAGAGCAGCTATTATCTTTCCCCACGCATTTCTAATAGGTGCAGCAACCGCCACAAGGTCTGGATTATATTCTCTATCTACAACAGAGAATCCCTGCTCTCTTACCTTCTTTAACCTCGCTTTTAACTCAGAAAGCGATGTTATCGTCTTATCAGTGTATTTTTTCAATCCAACCTTTCTGACAAGTTCCGAAAGTTCTTTATCGCTCATTTCAGAAATTAACACTTGCCCGCTCGCTGTGCAGTGCACAGGCGAACGCAAACCAAGCTTTGTAACAAGAGACCACATGCTTGGAGAATCAACACGCTGAATCAAGACAACTTTATAATTATTCAAAACCGCAAGATAAACACTTTCACCGGTTTTACTCGCAAGTTCCTCAAGATACCTGTATGAATCATAACCAAGATTCATTTTGTTAAGCTTTGCTATGCCAAGTTGAGATAATCTCAAACCAAGTGTGAATGTGTTATCACTTGTGTTTCTCTCCACGAAACCATATTTTTCAAGCGTCACAAGTATTCTAAAAATTGAACTTTTTGGGTAGTTCACATATTTAGAAATTTCACTCAACCCCATCGGTTTATCCGACTTTTCAAGCAAATTTAAAATTTCAATCGCCCTTTTAACAGCTGGAACAGTATATTTCCCAGCATCGGTAAATTGCTCCAACTTCATTTTAAATCCTCTGTTAGTTTTTTAACTTATATCCAAGATTTTTCAACGCTTTTTTAATTTTTTCCTTATCTCTGTTTGAGACAGGAAGAAGTGGCGGACGAACAAAACTTGTCTTCAAAACCCCAATCATTCTTAACGCTTCTTTTACCCTTGCCCGGTAATCTCTAACAGGCGGTGAAAATATCACCTCTTCAAGTGGTTTTATCTTTGAGTATATTTCAAAAGCCCTATCATAGTTTCTCTCCTTCACTGCTTTAAACATTTCAATTTGTTCTGCAACTGCAATTGTCCCAAACCCTATCAAAGCCCCATCCGCCCCAAGTATAAACGATTCAAGTATAAAATCATCATTCCCAGTTAAAATTGATATTTTCCTCCCGGAATTTCTCAAAACGCTCATCGTCTGAACAAATTTCAAGGCATCAGCCGATGCTTCTTTTATTCCAATCACATTTTTTATAGAAACCAATCTCAAAAGAGTTTCATCATCATAAAAAACACCCGAAAGAGATGGCTGAAGTTGAAACAAAACCAAAGGTAAATCAACAGCATCACTTATAGATTTGTGATACCTGTAAGGAATTTCGGAAGGCAAAGGATTACCGGCATATGCAGGTATAGGAAAAACAACGATTGCATCAGCACCTATTTTTTCAATCAATTTTGCTTCATCCACCGCTTCTTTTGTATATCTTGTGGTTAAACCACAAAGAATTGGGAACTTACCATTTACATTTTCAACCCAGGTTTCAAGTATTTTCATTTTCTCGTCCCTACTCAAGTGTATTCCTTCGCCTGTGTCCATATTTACCGCAACTCCCCCAAGCCCATCAAAATTTTTAATCCAATTGATATAGTTTTTCAACTGAACGAAATCAATGGAGAAATCACTTTTCATAGGCGTTACAACCGCCGGGATAATTCCTTCAAGTTTAATTTTTCTCATTCCTGTTTCTTTCATTTTCTTTTCAAATCAAACAATTTTCAAGTGAATTTGCCATCTTATAAGATCCCAGAACCTACATCCTCTTGCTCTTTCAACAAAAAACGGCATCACTCCAGCATAATCGCAAATTGCTCACTTCGCATTCGCCTGAAGCAAAAGTTAAGATTTTGTCATTTTTTATCCACAAATTTTATTTCATCCTCCCAGAATCTTAACTTTGTATATCCAATTCTATCTCCAGAACCATCAAGTTGAAGCGTAAAAGTAGTTGGCTTTGCTTCAAGTATGGTTTGATTGCGGAAAATTAATTTGATGAAATTTGAAACAGCATAAGAAATTTTATCTTTCCTTTCTCGCAGATACACAAAGTAAGCATCGGTTTCAACATCTCCATATTTAATTTTTCCCGAATTGAAATTATATCTCGGTCGGATATTCTCACGCAAAATTTCGGAATCAAGATCAAGTTTCAAACACAGATAAATTTTTTCATCATTTTGATTTTCTATCTCAAAACCAACACCATTTGGAAATTTATCAACATCAATTTGCTTTATCCTTCTTATTAAACTTTCAACATTTTCGTTTAAATCGTGCGGAATTAGAAAAGTTATGAAAAATTCAACATCGCCCATTTTATAGTGTGATGAAGTTGTTTGATAAATGCAGAGATCGTTCTGAAAATGCCTTATCTCTTGCTCAAAACTATCCTCTTTGGCGTATGTTTCTGGGAAATAAATTAACAGATTTTGACTTCCCCCAACTTTGTATCTTCCAATTGAATCAATTCTGGTATCGTAAAAATTTTTCCCCGACTTCAAAATTTGTTGAGTATGCCACAAGACAGCAAGCGTATAATAATCCGCCACCGTGAATTTAACCGCATCCACAACAACAAACCAGTTGAGTTTTTTCAAATATACAATTATCCTATCCCAAAAGTATCCAATTTTATCATCAACCAACCTTGTGCGTGAATATTCTACTTCTTTGAATGTTAAGAAATCAACTTTGAAAGTTCTAACAGGTCTATAATTTCCAGAATTTCTGACAAACTCAAGCAATGTTTGTTTTTTATATCTTTGCCCCGGGACAGGCGATAAAACTACCAAACTATCCCTTAACTCTCTCTTATTTTTCCTCACAACAAGCCGGTTGTGATAATAATCCGCTCTATAAGCTCCGAACATACCGCTTGGCAGGGCATCTCTATATCCAGCGTGATGTAATAAAATTGAGCCATTTGTCATAAGAAATATGATTGCATTTTCATCCGAACTGCCGTGGTGCATTTTTTCCTCTTCAACTGGTATGGTATTTCTCAAATACTCTCTCGTCATATAATTTCCATCTCCTTCATCCCGATAATTCAAAAGCAAGTATGTAGAAAGAGAATCCCAGCCAGTTCTGAAAACAATTTTTTTCCCAACTATGTCATCAAGAACTTCGCAACTTTGGATTTCTGGAATCGCAATTTTAACTTTATCGTCACACCATCTATATGCATCAGAAATTATAGATGCAAGACCAGCCGATTGCTTCCCATCTTTAAGCATTCTATTAAAAATTTTCTCAGCAGCATATTTATATCTGCCATCATTGTAAAGTGAAGCAGCTTTTTCAAAACAAGGAATGAACCATTCAAAAGCATTATTAAAATTAGCATCGCCAATATCAACCATCGTCCCATATGGGGTTATCAAATTTAAGTAATAATCAAAATAATACCTGAAAATTGGTTGTGTTAAAATTTTGTCATTGTTTAAGTTTTCCATATAAAGCAACATAACATACATCCAAACGCCGTTATATAAAGTCGCATCCTCAGCTTCCCATTTACCAAGATTATCGTAAATCAAAACTTCCGCTTGTTTCCTCCAAATATGAGCGGATGGATGATCTGGAAACGCCTTTGCGCCCAAAAGATAAGCAAGGGCTCGCAAAACAGCTCTGTTATGTGCACCCCACTCCGGAAAATGCGAAATGAAATCAACACTATTAGCTATTTCATCAGCTATTTTTTTCTTAAGTTCCCCACTTAACAAACCTGAATCTTTAACTCTCAAATAAGCACGAACATATGGAAAAAGGAAAAAGAAGTTTGGAAGTGCCGGGACACCATCAGAGTATTCAACTCTGTTTTTCGCAAGTTCTTCTGGATAAAAATTTTTAAGGTTTGAATACTCATCAAGAATTTTTATCGCTCTTCTTGCATAATTTTTGTCCTTCGTGACCTCAAATAAAAATCCAAGCGCATCAGCAAGATAAACTGGTTCCCCGGGCGGATTGAAGCCCCAGCTAACATAATGAATACTGCTTTTTTTCCAATCTTCAATTAACTCTGGATATTTGTTCCAAGAACTTTCAACTGCACGCTTGACATAATCAAGATAATCTTTCTTGCTTGCGGATAACAAAGTTAAATTTGATGCAACCAAGCAAAGGGAAATGAAGCCGAATAGCTTGATTTTTTTCATTATTTGTTTCATATGCAAAAATTTTTTTATTTACTAAAAAAACCAAAAGAATAATAAACAAATAAAATTTAAAAGTCAAGTGTCAGCGAATCCTTTTAAAAAGTTATAAAACCAAGAAAAACTAATAAGCTACCCCTGGCGAACTTGACTTATTTCAAAAGCGTTTATAAATTTGAGATAGGTTTCAAATAAACTTTTTTGCAAGCTATGAGAATTAAAATAAAACTTGTTCTCGCCTTTCTTTTGATTTATTCAACTTGCTTCGCACAGTGGTATTACTTCGGGAGAAACAAAGTTCAATATACGGAGTTTCAATGGAATGTTTTAAAAACCGAACACTTTGACATTTACTATCATCCTGAGATGAAAGACCTTGCGGAGCGAGGTGCTTACTTTGCTGAGGAAGCCTATGCTGAACTTCAAGAGAAGTTTAACATCAACATTTTAAACAAAATTCCACTTGTCTTTTATAGCTCACATCTTTACTTTCAGCAGACAAATACAACACCTGGATTAATACCCGAAGGCGTAGGTGGATTTTTTGAATTTATAAAGGGAAGGGTTGTAATTCCATTTGATGGTTCAATTTATCAATTTAAACATGTCATCAAACACGAGCTTGTTCATGTCTTTACACTTCACAAAGTTCAAAGAGTTTTAAAAGACCATCGCCAGCCGACCGAAAAGATGCCACCGCTGTGGTTTACCGAAGGTCTTGCTGAATTTTGGTCAACCAAATGGGACAATATGGGTGAGATGCTTTTAAGAGATGCAGTTTTAAATGATTACATCGTTCCACTTTCTGAGATGGACAGAATCTTTGGCACTTTTCTTATGTATAAAGAGGGGCAAAACATACTTGAATACATCGCCGAAAAATACGGCGAAGAGAAAATAATTCTCTTCTTTGAAAACATCTGGAAAGCAAATTCGTTTGAAAAGGTTTTTGAATTGACAATTGGAAAAAATTACAAACAATTTGATGAAGAATGGCTATATCATTTAAAGAAAAAATATTATCCACTCCTAAAATACAACGATCCACCAAGCGCAGTGACAAAACCTTTGGTTGCAGAGGGCTTTAATATGAAACCTGTGTTTTATAAAAATGGAGATAGAAAAGAAATTTACTTCGTCGGAAATATAACTGGCTATACAAACATCTACAAAGTTGATCTTGATACAAAACAAAAACCAAAAGTTGTAATTGAAGGAGAAAGAAGCGATCAATTTGAAGCATTTCATCTTTTCAAAACGAAAATTGATGTCAAAAATGGGAAACTTGCCTTTATAACAAAAGCAGGTGACCACGACGCAATTCACATTTATGATTTAAACACAGATAAAATAATCGGAATGTTTCAATTTAATTCTCTCGTTATGATAACATCTCTTTCATTCTCACCCGACGCAAGGGAACTCGCCTTGACCGCAGTTGATAAGTCGGGCTACAGCGATATTTACCTATTTAATCTTGAAACAAAAAGTTTAAAGAAATTAACATCTGACCTCTACGATGATAAAGAAGTCGCATGGTCCCCAAAAGGAGATAAAATTGCCTTTATTTCAGACAGAACAATCTACGGGAGCGAAGGAAAATATAACATTTTCATCTACGATGTTGAAAAAGATAGAATTGAATATCTCATCTATGGAAATTTCACCTGTTCAGCACCCTCGTGGTCTCCTGATGGTAAATACCTTGCTTTTGTTTCAGATATAGATGGAACTCAAAACATCTGGGTTCTTGATTTAACACAGAAAAAATTTCTCGCCGAACTTGACGGTCTTTCAAACATTAATGGTTTTAGCCAGTTTGAAATAAAACAAATTACTAACTTAACAACAGCAGCATTTGACCCAGTTTGGACTGATGACGGAAGAATTGTTTTCGTTGCGCTTGAAAACTTAAAATTTCAAATAAGAATCATTGAAGATGCTTACTCAAAAATTGAAAAGCCAAACTTTACACACAAAATAAATCTCAACGAAATTGAAAAAACTCACTGGGATACGCCCAAAATTCAGGGAGTTCAAAGTGTTAATGTGATTACATATCGGGGCAAATACGATCTTGACATTGCGCAGAGCCAGATATCAACCGACCCAATTTTTGGCACAGTTGGAGGTGCAGCAATTGCAATAAGTGATTTGCTTGGGAATGAAAGATATTATTTTTTGATTTACAATACCGCTCAAACAAAAGATGAAATCCTAAAGAGTTTTAACATAGCGATTTCCCGTGTTTCATTGAGCAAAAGGACAAATTTTGCTTACGGAATTTTTCATTTCGCAGGGAGAAGATACGACTTAACAGACCCCGACCTTTTCTATTACGAAAAAGCATACGGTGGCTATTTCGCCATGAGTTATCCGATATCCGTTTTTAGAAGAATAGAATCAAGCATAATGCTTAACAGATCCGACAAGGAGATAATTTTCGGGGTTGGAGAAAGAAAAGCAATGCTTCTTTCAAATTCAATTTCATATATTTTTGATAACTCATTGTGGTCACCAACTGGACCAATTGACGGGAAAAGATTTAACATCACGCTTGCATATACGACGGACATACAATTTTCAAATGTTAATTACTACACTTTAATTTTTGATTACAGGCAATACTTCAGATTATCAACGAGATC
This sequence comes from Candidatus Chryseopegocella kryptomonas, assembly GCF_001536065.1. Classification (GTDB taxonomy): domain Bacteria; phylum Bacteroidota; class Ignavibacteria; order Kryptoniales; family Kryptoniaceae; genus Kryptonium; species Kryptonium kryptomonas. The sequence goes on along the minus strand of NZ_CZVW01000001.1, from coordinate 115,448 downwards.
AGCGTATGCAGTGAGATTAACACTTTTCTATAACGAAGGAAAAGAAGCAAGGAGATGGTTTATGGGAGGAAGTTGGGATTTGCGTGGATATGAGAGATGGTCAATAAGAGGTAAAAAACTTTGGCTTGCAAGCCAAGAACTTCGCTTCCCATTCATTGATAAATTTGATGTTAAATTTCCGTTTGGTGGGATTTTCATCGGCTCAATAAGAGGTGCTTTATTTTTTGACCTTGGAAATGCGTGGGATAATAAATATACCGAGACGCTTGGAAGTTTTGGATTTGGGATAAGGTTCAACATAGGTGGAGTTCTTGTGTTAAGATATGATGTTGGGAAACGACTTGAAAACAATTTATCAAAAGTTCAAAAATCTCTCTTTCATCAATTTTTCTTCGGATGGGACTTTTAAAAATTTGATCAAAACGATGATGAAAAAATTTACTTTCTTCCTCTGCATCATTTTTATCTCCTGCGCATCTTTAAAACTTGAAAAGAATATAATTATTTCTGACTTGAATTGGATTCAACACGGGAATTCGCCCGAGAATTTAAACAATTCAAAATTTCAAATTTCACCGCCTTTTCAACTTGCTTGGATTTACAACGCTGGCTCTGGATTTTCATACAGCCCAATGCTCGTTGCAGACGATATATTATTCGTCGCCACACTTGGAGATGAAATTCATTTAATAGATATTGAAACTGGTAAAAAAATTGGCACAGTTGAAACAGAATCTGCAGTCGCTGGAACTCCCATCCTTTACAACAATAAACTTATAATCCCAAATGCATACGGCAAAAACACACTTCAATCATTTGATCTTAACCTTGGCAAAGTAATTTGGAAAGAAAAGATAGGTCAAATAGAAGCATCGCCACTTTTACTTTATGACAATATCATCATTGCCACACTTGAAGGACTTGTCATCAATTATAACATAAAATATGACATTGCTGAAAAAATCTGGGAATTTAAAGCACCGAAACCAATTCGCTCTTCCCCTGCTTCGGATGGGAAATTTATTGTCTTCGGCTGTGATGATGGAAATCTTTATTGTCTTGATTTTGAAAGTGGAAATCTTGTCTGGAAATTCAACACTGGTGCGCCCATCTTCTCACCTGTTTCAATTTCAGAAGGAAAAGTTTTCGCTGGAAATTTAAATGGAATTTTTTACGCTGTTAATTTGAAAAATGGGACATTAAGTTGGAAATTTGAAACTCGTTCAAAAATTTACGGTGGTTGCGCTGTTAAAGATTCAATTGTTTTATTTGGAACTGCTTCAGGAAAATTTTTCGCATTGAATAAAAACACAGGCAAAGTTTTATGGGAATTTTCTGCAAAGAGTATAATAAATTCATCTCCTATTGTTTCTGGGAATTATGTCTTTATCGGATCGCTTGACAAAAATATCTATGCTATTGACTTAACAAATGGAAAATTGGTTTGGAGTTATGAAACAAGAGGAAGGATAAAATCAACGCCGATCATCTGGAAAAATTATCTGATCATCGCTTGCGAAGATAGATTTATCTATGCATTTAAAAAACAAAGCGAAAAGATGAAATGAGATTAATTTTGGCACTTATATTTTTTCTTTTCACATCAATTTCACTTTCACAGGAAAGTTACGGCATTTTGAACATAGATTCTGAAATTCACGGCGCAAGCGTCTTCATTGATTCTCAATATGTTGGTCTGACTCCAATTTCAAACTTCAAAATTAAACCTGGGACTTACGCACTAAAATTAAAAAATCCGCAAATCGCCGACTGGCTTGAGCAAGATGTGGTTCAAAAAGTTGAAGTAAAAGCAGGCGATACTTTAAATCTGTTTATCACATTTGAAAAATTTATAAAAATTAACTCAATTCCATTTTCTGCTGAAATTTTGCTTGGGGATTCGGTCATAGGGCTAACTCCATCTGTTTTTAAATTGAGAGAAATTTTTGGAAAAAGATTAAGGATAAAGAAGCAAGGTTATGATGAAGCAGAAATTTTGATTGATGGGAAAACGACAAAATTTGAGATAAATCTTGTTCCGAAAAAAGAAGCAGAGGCAGAGTTAAGAACTGAGCGAAGAAGTCGTTTAAATGTTGCTTTGCCAATAGCGGGGATAAGTTTAGCAAACGGAATTCTATCAATATACTTCAAAAGTAAGGCGGATGCACTTTACAATGAATATGTTTCAACCGGTGATCCAGAAAAACTTAACAAAATGAAACAATACGATAAAATCGCTGGGATTACACTTGTAATTTTTGAATTAACCGCTATCATTGCAATTTATACTTTAATGCGTGAGTGAATTTGCTTTAAACCACTTATTGATTTTACCCGTCAATATGATTAAATTAAGCATAAGAAAAAACTACGGAGGATAAAGTGAGAAAATTGTTTTTCGTAATTTTGTTCTCAACTTCCGTTCTCAACGCTCAACTTCCATTCTTTCGCCCATTCTTTTCAACAACCGAGAGAGAACTTGGAAAACTTTTCTTTTACGAAGTTATCAACTTGATAAGCGAGGACACATCAAAAAGCAGAGTTGACATTAATTTCAGAATTGCGAATGATCTTCTCACATTTGTTAAAAATCCGCTTAACACACCAACATATATCGCAAACTTCACGGTAAGCGCAGAAATTTTTGATAGAAACGGAAACTCAATTGCAAGGAAAGTTTTTCGTGGCTATAGAGGCACGGATAATTATGAAGAGACAAATTCAAAGGACATTTACACACAGGGAAATTTTCGTTTTGACCTAAAACCCGGAAATTATCGTTTGACTCTAATAATTGAAGATGAGCAATCAAATCAAATTTTGAAAAGGGAGAGAAATATCACGCTTAAACAAATGAAACCAAATTCGTTTGAAACATCAGACTTAACAATAATTCAGGAAAAAATTGAAAATGGGGACACCATTATTTTAATTCCAACGAACATTGGAAATCGTGTTAACTTCGGTAAAGGATTTACCGCCTACATTCAATTTACCGATAAACCAGACGAAGTTGAATACACACTTATTTATTTTCCCGAGTTCGGCAGAAAGAAGGAATTAATCAAAGAAAAAATTGATCCCGAGAAAATAAAAAATAACAGACAATTTCTTTTCAGAGAAAATCCCGGTGATACAATCTTCACATATCTTCTCGTTCCATCTAAACCGCAGAATTATTATTCTCTTTTCATCCCTGTAAAAGGTGATTCACTTGACCTTGGAGAGTATGAGATTTCTTTATCTGTAAAGTTTATTGACACGCTTGGAAAGGAAATTTCAAAAACATTTTCAAAGAAATTTACAGTTGAATGGATTGATATGCCGTTTTCGCTTCAAAATCTTGATTATGCAATTGACATACTTGAATACATTGCAACTCCGGATGAGATGGCAAAGTTAAGATTCGGAAGCCCACAAGCTAGATTGATTAAATTCAAAGAATTCTGGGCTAAAAAAGACCCAACACCAAACACAATTTACAATGAGCTTATGGCTGAATACTATCGCAGAGTTGATTACGCTATTTTAAATTTTGCGACGATGCGTGAAAGAGACGGAGCGAGAACAGATAGAGGAAAAGTTTATATAATCTACGGACAACCGACAAAAATTGAGAGAAAATATATTCCCGGAAAACCAACCGAGGAAATCTGGTATTATGAGCCAATTAGAAGGAAATTTGTTTTCGTTGATCAATACGGAAGTTTCAAATTAACATCTGTTGAAACTTATGAGCCCTAAAATTGCGGTAACGATTGGCGACATAAACGGAATTGGTCCGGAGGTCGCACTTAAAGCTGTTGTTAAGAAATCAGTTCTCTCGGTATGTGATCCTTTCATAATTGCTCCGTTTAAACTTGTCAATATCTATTCACCATTTCTTGGGATAAAATTGCATGTTATGGAAAATGAGGATGATTTTGAACGAGGCAAGAACTTGGCAAACATTTACCCGATGAGGGAATTCAAAAATGTAAAGATCACGCTCGGACAACCAAGCAAAATTTCGGGTCAAATAGCGGGTGAATCAATTGAAATCGCAGTTGAAATGTGTCTCAATGGGAAAGCGTCTGCTGTTTGCACTTCACCTGTGTCAAAAAAATCATTAAATCTTGCTGGCTTCAATTTTCCAGGTCAAACCGAAATGATAGCGCATCTATCAAATTCAAAACGATACCTTATGATGTTTATCAACAATAAAATAAAACTTGCTCTTGCGACGATACATATTCCGCTATCAAAAGTGAGCAAAACCATAACCCATGAATTACTTGCTGAAAAAATTGAAATTTTAATTGAGACATTGAAAAAAGATTTTTTGATAAATTCGCCATCAATTGCGGTTTTGGGTCTAAATCCACACGCTGGGGAAGATGGTTTAATCGGCGATGAAGAGAAAAAAATAATTAAACCTGTCATTGAAAAATTTTCAGCCAAAAATTTTAAAATTGACGGACCTTTTTCAGCGGATGGTTTCTTTGGGGAGAAAAAATTTAAAAATTATGATGCTATTCTCTCAATGTATCACGATCAAGGGCTAATTCCTGTGAAATTAATTGACTTTTACAATACTGTTAATTTTTCAGCGGGGCTTAACATCGTCAGAACTTCGCCTGATCACGGCACGGCGTATGACATAGCGGGGAGATTAATTGCAAATGAGAAAAGCATGGTGCAAGCGATAATTTTATCCGCAAAAATTTACAAAAACAGAGCAAATTTTAATGAATGAAAATTGTGATTGCACCTGACTCTTTCAAGGGCTCGCTTACATCAATTGAAGCAGTTGAAACAATCGCTAAAGCATTTGAAAGAGTTTCACCTGAATTTGAAATTGTTAAAATTCCAATTTCAGACGGCGGTGAGGGATTTGTCTCCTCAATTCACTATTCAACAGGTGGAGAAATAATTGAAACAACTGTTTCTGGACCTTTGCCTGGGCAAAAAGTTAAAGCAAAGTTTCTGTTAAAAGACCAGACAGCGATAATTGAAATGGCGTCTGCAAGTGGATTAACACTCGTTCCAAAGTCAAAAAGAGATCCTAAAATTACAACGACTTATGGTGTAGGTGAATTGATAAAAGAAGCGATTCAAAATGGCGCAAAAGAAATAATAATCGGCGTTGGTGGAAGCGCAACTAACGATGGTGGGATGGGAATGGCAATGGCTTTGGGATATAAATTTCTTGACAAATCTGGAAAAGTGCTGAAACAGGGTGGGATAAATCTTTTGAAACTTAATAAAATAAAAGACGACGAAATTTACGATGAAATTAAAAAAGTTAAATTCAAGGTTGCGGTTGATGTCTTAAACTTGCTTTGTGGTCCAGAAGGGGCATCTTTTACATACGCACCTCAAAAAGGGGCAAAGAAAAAGGAACTTCCACTCCTTGACAAAGCACTGAAAAAACTTGCCGATGCTGTCAAAGAAAAATATGGAATTGATATAGAAAATCTTCCTGGCGCTGGTGCAGCTGGCGGACTTGCGGGTGGACTCGTTGCCTTTTGCAATGCGAAAATTGAAAGAGGAATTGATTTATTTCTTAACATCGTCTCTTTTGACGAAAAAATAAAAAACTCAAATTTAATCATAACTGGCGAAGGAAAAATTGATTCGCAAGTAAAATATGGAAAGGCATTGAAAGGAATTATTGAAAGAGCTAAAAAACAAAACATCCCGACAATTGCAATCGCTGGAAAAATTGAAGGTGATTGGCTTGAGCTTGCAAATACACTTGGCTTGTCCGCAATTTTCAGCATGACAGACCTTGCAATGAAAGAATCATTTGCGATGAAAAATGCGCAAAAAGTTTTATTTAACGCATCAATTCAAATAGCAAATTTAATTCACAAAATATGCTCTTCAAGACAATAAAACCTCTCCTTTGTGACGGTGCAATCGGAACGGAACTAATTAAACAAACAAATCAAAAAATCCCAGAAATTTTAAACTTAACACAACCTGAAATCGTAAAGCAACTTCACACAAATTATATCAAAGCAGGTTCAGACATCATCACAACAAATTCATTCGGGGCAAACTATCCGAGATTGAAAAAAGCAATTAAAAACCTTGGGGAAATTAACATTTATGAACTCAACAAACTTTCGGCAAAAATAGCAAATGAAGTTAAAACAAAAGATAAACTTTTATTCGGTAGCGTTGGTCCAACTGGGCTAAAACCAGAAGATAAAGAATTTAAAAAAATTGCTGAATATTTCGGCGAGCAAATTCGTGGATTAAAAGATGGTGGGGTTGACATTATACTTATTGAAACAATGACAATTGTAGAAGAAATGAAAATTGCATTTGAAATTGCAAGAAATGAAGCGAATCTTCCTGTTGCTGTTTCAATGAGTTTTAAAATTGAAAATGGTCAAATTTACACTTACGCTGGCGTTGATTTTAAAAATGCAGTTAAGGAAATGATGAACCTCGGGGCGGATGTAATTGGTGCAAACTGTGGTAATGGATTTGCAGAGATGGTTGAAATAGCGAAATCTTTAAAATCGCTCGCTGGTGATTTCCCAATTTTAATTCAGCCAAGTGCTGGAACACCGCAGAAAATTAACAAATCGCTTATCTACCCAGACACACCTGATAAAATTTCTCCTTATGTTGAAAAGTTAATTGACATTGGGATTAACATTATCGGTGGTTGCTGCGGAACAACTCCTGAACATATAGAAGTTATGCGAAGAATCATTGATGAAAAATTTAAATAAAAAAGCATGGGCGGGGCTTGACCCATGCTTTTATCTGTGGAGGAAGCCATGAGAAATTAATTAAACTCAAGAACTTTTTCCTTTACCAATTCACTCGCCCTTGAATCACACTTCAATGGAAGTAAAACCCTAAACTCACTTCCCTTTCCAAATTCACTTTCAAAATCAACCTCCCCACCGTGTAACTCAACGAGAAGTTTTACGAGCACAAGCCCAAGTCCAGAGCCACTTAAATGAGTTTTTATTTTTGGGAATGGCTTAAAAATTTTATCAAAATCCTCACTCCTTATCCCTGTTCCTTCATCTTTAACCCTCAACTCAACATAATTTCCGCTCCTGTGCAAAACAATTTTAATCGTGGTGTTATCACGAGAAAACTTAACAGCATTTGAAACAAGTTGATAAAGTATTTCATTGAACTTTTTTCTATCCGCTTCAATCTCAAAATTATTTTCAACATCAAACTCAACATTTAAATTTTTCTTTTCAATCTCACCCGAAAAATAACCAACCACTTTTTTAACCTCATCAACAGGATTAAACTTTTCATATTTCAACTTATATTCACCGAGTTCAATCTCTGTTATCTCACTTAAATACCTCAAAGTCGTAAGCATTACATCGCCAGATTGTTTTATGTTTGAGATAAATTCAACAACATCCTTCTCTGAAAGATTTTTAAACTCATCTCTTAAAATTTCCGAAAATCCAATTATACTGGTTAAAGGTTTTCTCAATTCGTGCGTAATGAGATGAATGTATTTTTGTATGGATTTAATTTTGTCATTTAACCTGCGATTTTCAATGTAAAGTTTTATCAAGTTAATTTCGCCATCAATTACATCGCTTTTTAAACCAACAAATGGCTTATTTCCAAAGAGCATCAAATAACCTGTCAAATTTTCATCAGAATAAATTGGCTGAATTAACATTACGCATCCATCTTCAACTTTGCCAGATTTAAGAATACATTCAGAGTTTTTATCTTGATCAATGTAGAAAATTGCACCTCCTTCTGCTTCTGTCTTTTTCAAAATTGAATTTAACGCCGACTCAATTGAGTTAACACTTTCACCATCGCCCAATAATTTAACTTCGCTTGAAAGTGAAATTAAACCCGATAAACTTACAATTACACCAAAAATCATCGTAAGACCTGATAGCAAATTAAATCCGTATGCAATGATATAAATTGATGAAAGCCAAAGGAAGACAACGCCGATAAAAATTTTCCACAAACTTTTTATTTTGCCGTTTAAAATTTTTAACACAATGCCAAGCCCTGCAACAAGCACAGCAAAAATTATGTTTTGTATCAAGATTGAAATCATTGTTAATTCCCTCCGTTTGTTATTACATAATTTTCACTTATCGCAAGCCAGATGACATTTTTCCACTCCTCTTCGCTGGCAAATTTATTTATGAAATAAAATTTTGAATAATTTCCATTTTCAACCCTGAAACCATTCTCCCCACTTGCAACTATTATCGGAATGCCAAGCAAAATGTTATCCGCAATTTTAAGCAAATCGCTCATCTCACTCATAAATTCAGTTTCAACTATCAAAACATCGTAAAGTTCCCTTTGCAATGTCTCAACAACTTCCGAAAACAATTCAAAAACTTTCAACATATAACCATCGCCTCTGAAAATTTTGCTTATTCTCTCGGCAAATTTCATATCACTTGTATAAACCATTATTTTGCACACTACAGACGCCATTTCAAGCGCTCTTATTGTTTGAAATTCACAAAAAATAAATTTCAATAATTATGCCAGACAAAGATAAATTATCAATACCTCAAAATTTTGCAAATTATTCAAACAAATTCTGGATTATTTTCAATGGTTTGTAAAAATTACAAAGGTGAGATAGAAATTTTGAAAGAGGGATTCATTCCTTATCAAGGTCAAGCATTGGTTTGCCATTGACATAATTTTTAAAGGCGGGTTTTTTAAGCGAGATGAGTTTGTGGACTATTTGTTTTATCCTGTCTGATGCTTGATAAATGCGATTTAAGTTTTCTTTTACTTTTTCAATGTCGTTTTCTTTTAGCGAGCGATTTATAAGTTCAAGAGCGAGGTAAATTATATTCAATGGATTGTTGATCTCGTGTCCGAGGGTTCTTGCCATTTCAAGGAGTGCAACTTCGTGTTGAAGTTCGGCAATTTCAGATTGAAGATTTTTCATTCTAAAGCCCACCTTTATCCGTGCCATAAGTTCTCCGAAATCAACTGGCTTAGTTATAAAATCATCTGCTCCGGCTTCAAGACCAGTAATTTTATCTTCGGTTTCAACCCTTGCTGTTAACATTATGACATAGCAAAATTTCATCTCTGGATGTTCTTTAATCTTCTTAACAAGTTCAACACCGTTCATCCCCGGCATCATCCAGTCAACTATCATAACATCTGGTTTCCATTCAATTGATTTGTCGTATCCATCATTTCCATCGTAAGCGATACTTACTTCATATCCATTTTTCGCTATCACTCGTTTTAGTATCTCAGCATAATTTATATCATCTTCAACAATTAAAACTTTACCCTTTGTCTCTTGGTTCATTCAGATATCCTTTGATTTTTTGAATAAAAGAGTCGTGATCTGTGATTGGTTTTGAGATGTAATCGTCCGCTTTGCTTTCGGAGAGAAATCTTTCAGCGTCCCCACGCATTGCGTGTGCGGTTGCAAGTATGATCGGAATTTTTGAAGTCGCCTCGTTTTCTTTTATCATCTTTGAAAGTTTTAATCCATCAACTTGAACACCATTCACAAATGTTCCAGAAAGAGAAACATCCATAATTATGAGATCAACTTTTCCAGAGTTTAAAAGTTCAATGATTTTTTCACCATCATCTGTTACAGTTACATCAAAACCTCCTTTCCTTTTCAAAATTATCTCAAATAATTGGGCTGTTAATTTATCATCTTCAACCACAAGTATGTGAGCCATCAGCTCACCTCACGATTTATTTTAAGATGGGATTTAATCAAATCAATCAACCTTCGTGGATCCTGATTTAATTCAGATTTATCAACCACGATTATCCCCATGCTCTTTGACAAGAGTTCTCTTTCTTCTTCGGTAGCTGGCTCTGGATAATTTGTGATGACAAGGATTGGAAGATCAGGTGCAAGTTTCCCTAACCTCAACTCTCTTATAACATCGTATCCATTTAGTTCTGGCATCATAAGGTCAAGCAAAAGAATATCATAATTTCCCATTTTTATCTTCTCAATAGCTTCACGACCGTTCCTTGCGTAATCAATTTCATATTGTGCTGGCAAAATTTTTCTCAAATAAACTTTAACATTTTCATCGTCATCGGCAAGCAAAATTCTAATTTCATCCTTTTCTTTGACAAATTGTTTCAGCAAATTCAAAAGATGTCCTGGCTCAATTGGTTTTTCAAGAACGCTGGGCTGGAAATTTATAAATGAAAGTTTCAAAAGTTCTCTGACTTTTTGAGAATGACCTGTTAAAATTATAATTGGCAAATTTTTAAATTCTGGTGAATCGTAAACCTTTAAAACAAGATCAAATCCATTCTTTAATTCAGCCGAAGCTTTATGCGGAATAGCGTAATCAACTATCAAAACATCTGGCTTATATCTTTGGATATAGAGCCATCCATCGTCGGCGTTATTTGCCCACACAAATTTAAAATCGTTCTTGACAAGAAAACTCTTCAAAAAATCCGCAAACCTTGCATCATCATCAACCGCAAGGACAAGCAATCCATTTTCGCCGTAAATTTTCCCATGTTCAATTTCAACTTTTTCCCCGTAAGAAATTTCTGAAAGTGGAATTGTAAATGTCACAGTTGTTCCTTTGCCCTCGCCCTCACTGTAAAGTTCAATGACACCGCCCATAAGTTCAACCAAACTTTTCGTAATCGCAAGTCCAAGCCCTGTGCCACCATATTTTCTTGTCGTCGTTCCATCCGCCTGAACAAATTTCTGGAAAAGTTTTGCCTGCTTTTCCTTTGCAATGCCAATGCCCGTATCTGAAACAGTAAATTGACAAAATCCTTTATCGTCAAAGACATCAACTTTTACTGTAATTCCACCTTTATGCGTGAACTTAATTGAATTGCCGATCAAATTAAGCAAAATTTGTTTCAATCTGTTTCTATCTCCCTTGACATAAACTTGTTTTTCAGGGTAAATAATTTTGTAGTCAAGTTTTTTCTGCTCCGCTTGGACATGGGAAAGTGTCCAGACCTCATATAAAAGTTCTGAAACTTCAACATCTTCAATGTTAAGTTCAAGTTTACCCGCCTCAATTTTTGCTATGTCAAGTATATCGTTTATAATGCTCAAAAGATGTTTTGCACTGACAAGAGCATTGTCAACAAATTTCATCATCTCATCGTGATTTTCGTAAAGTCCTTCTTTTATGAGATTCAAAAATCCAATGATTGAATTTAAAGGTGTTCTCAACTCGTGTGATGTGTTTGCAAGAAACTCACTTTTTAGCTTATTTAATTCCTGAAGTTGAGCGTTTGCAATTTCAAGTTGTTCCGCATACAATTTTAGTTTTTCTTCCGCTTTCTTCTGCTCTGTAATATCACGATTTATACCAACCGTTCCTATTGGATTGCCCCTTGAATCACGAATGATGGAAAGAGATGAACTAACATAAATTTTTTCACCAAATCTATTATAATGAATTGCCTCACCCTGCCAAAAACCTTTTTCACGCAATATCTTACGAACCTCTTCCCTTGTTAAATTTGGAAATTCAACAGGAACAACCTCACTTATCTCTTTGCCTATAACTTCCTCTGCTTTATAACCATACATTTTTTCAGCTGCTTTATTCCAAGCCGTGATTCTGAAATTAAGATCAGCTGCGATGATAGCGTCATTCACATTTTCAAGTAAGTTTGCTTGATATCTTATTTGCTCCTCGGTTTTTTTCTTTTCTGTTATATCCGTCTGAATCCCGAGATAATATGTGACGCCGTGAAGTTCATCTTTCACGGATGATATTGAAAGAAATGCGAAATAAAGTTCGCCATTTTTTCGTTTGTTAATTATTTCACCAGACCAATGCCCCTTCGTAAGTATTGAATCCCACATATTTTTATAAAACTCCAAATCGTGAAGTCCCGACTTCAAAATTCGTGGATTTTTTCCAATTACCTCATCTTTTGAATAACCTGTTATCTTGCAAAATGCATCGTTGACTTCAAGTATATTTGCGTTTTCATCTGTTATGACGACCGCATCACTTAGATTAAGCAAAAGATTTGATAAAATTCTGTTTCTTTGTTCCGCCCTAACTCTATCGGTTATATCAAGCATAGTCCCCAAAATTGCAGGTTTACCTTCATAAGTTATGAGATTATTCAAAACTTCAACCCACGCTATTTCACCATTTTTCTTTATAACTTTGAAAGAGAAATTAGAAACGGGCATTTTTCCGCTCAATCCTTCAGCAAATTTTTCCATAACCCTTCGTCTATCGTCAGGATGAACAAGTTCAAGAATTGTTCGTGTGTCAAGAATTTCGCTATCTTTAAATCCAAAAATTGAAGCAAGTTGTCCGCTCACAAACTTAAATCTTCCATCTTGAAATATATATGTCCCAACAAGTGAACTTTCAACAAGCGTCCTGTATTTTGCCTCTGACTCTTTACGTCGCTCCTCCCAAATTTTTTGCTCTGTGATGTCTTCTATCATTCCCTCGTAAAAGACAACATTTCCAAGCGAATCTCTTACTGCTCTGACATGCTCACGAACATATATTTCTTTTCCATCAAGCCGTTTTAATTTGTTCTCAAAATTTGAAATAGAATCAGAAATCTCAAGCGCTCTTATAAACCTTAATCTATCTTCTGGATTTGGATAAAACTCCGAAGCATTTTTCTGCAAAATCTCATACTTATTTTTCGCCCCAAGCATCTTAACAAATGCTGGATTCACATCAATAATTTTCCCATCTGGCGTTGATCTGTAAACTCCAATGACAGCGTTCTCAAAAAGTTCTCTATATTTTCTCTCCGCTGCAATTAACTCATCCTCAAATCTTCTCTTCTCCGTTGTGTCAACTTCCACAAATTGTATGAATTCACTCTTTCTATACTTTATCAATCTCCCCCCAAGTTGAGCATATCTTACGCTCCCATCTTTAGAAAGAAAACCAATCTCAATAACTTCTTTCTCTTCGTTATCCACTATGTCTCTGATGTATTCACGGACAACCTCTATAAATTCGGGCATTACAAGATCAAAAATGTAAAATTCTCTAATTTCATCAAGAGTGTAGCCGTGAAACTTGCAGGCGTAATCATTCGCATATTTTATTTTCCCCGTTAAATCGGTCAGAATTATTCCGTTCGTATAAGATTGAAATGCAGATTGCCAGAATTTTTCAATTTCAATCACTCTTTTTTCAAGCGATAACCTTGAAAAAGAAAACACAATCCCCAAAATCACGCCGATAAAAGTTGGAAGAAGAAAAGAAAAAACTTCAATTTGTCCCGCATTGTAAAACCAGAAAAAAATAAATGCAATTAAATCTGAAATCAAAACTCCAACAAGAACCGAAAACAAAGTAAGCAAAACTTTTGAACCCGTGCTTATCTCAAAATTATCTTTTAAATCCATTTCCAAGTTGAAATTTTGATTATTTCATTCTTCAAAAATTCGCAAAAATTAAATAACTTTATACCGACTTTGCTAACCTTCTCTAAAACTGATTAAAATTTAAACATATTCACAAAAAAATGCAATACAGCGGATGAAAACACAACTTGATAAAGTCAGCGGAGAAATAATACACTCTGGCGTTCCACCATCCGAATGGTCAATTATCCTGACAAACGGGAAATATACCGCACTTGTTCTTTACAACGGCACAGGTCATAGTTTTTTTGAACACCCGACATTTAATTCAATCATCAAATGGACACCAAAAATGAATTCTCAACTTGCTCGCCTTGTTTATTTAAAAGACATTGACACAGAAGAAGCGTGGTGTTTGAATCTTCCAAAAAGTTATAAATTTGAAAAATGGGAAACACGCTTTGGAGTTGGATATTTAAAAATTGAAACAACTAAAAATCAAATTCACTCGGAAATAACCTATTTCGTCCCGATTGATAAAGACCTTGAATACTGGCTTATAAAAATCAAAAATGAATCAGAAACGAAGAAAAACTTAAAAATTTTTTCAGCGGTTGAACTCTCTCTTGGGAATTTACAGCCCTCAATTCTTGACCCATACGCTTATGAACTTTTTGTAAGAACTTGGAACAGCGGAAAATATCTTTATGCGACGAAAACAATCTGGAATGATAAAACCAACAACGAAGCAAACAAAAACTGGGATAAAATTGTATTTTTCTCATCAGACCCCGAACCTGAATCTTTTGATTGTTTAAAATCATCTTTCATCGGAGATGGGACGATAGAATTACCACAAGCGGTGAGAGAAGGTTGGTGCTTTGAATCAATTGCTCACGGAAGAGAACCTGTCTTCGTATTTCAACACGATGTTGAAATTGACATCGGTGAAGAGAAAGAAATTGTAATCGCTCTTGGAGTTCTAAATGAGAGAACATCTGAAAAGATAAAACTTGCGGATGCGAAAAATGATTTTGAAAAGATGAAAAAGTTTTACAGAGACGAAATTTTTGAAAAAGGTATCTGGATTGAAACTCCTGATGAAAGTTTAAACGCATTTTTAAATTTCTGGAACAAATATCAAAACTTGATTTGCCTTCACTGGCATAGATATTCCGCAAGCAATTATGTCTCTGGATTTGATGTCGTCGGTTATAGAGACGCACTTCAATCAACGCTTGGCTTTTTACCGATAAATTCTTCACTTTGCAAAGAACGACTTCTTTATCTTTTCAAATTTCAATTTAAAAACGGAAACACATGTCACAATTTTAATCCTGTTGATGAATTTGCACAACAATCAAATCAAAATGACGATCCATTATGGCTTTGCATATCAACATTTGAATATCTTAAAGAAACTGGCGATTTTGATTTTTTGAAAATTAAATCAAGATATTACGACGATGAAAAGGAAGAGACAATTTTTGAGCATTTGCGAAGAGCAATTGATTATGTTTTAAATTCACGAGGTGAGAACGGGCTTGTTTTGTTAAAGCGTGGTGATTGGAACGATGCACTTAACTTTGCTGGCAAAAACAACAGGGGCGAATCAACACTTGCAAGTATGATATTGCTTTACACTTTGAATGAATTTGTCAAACTTGGCGAATTTTTGAAATATGATGTTGAAAAATATCGCATTGAGAAAGAGAATTTGAAAAATCAAATAAACAAAACTTGCTGGGAAGAGTATAAAAAACTTGATTTAGCAGGATGGTTTATAAGAGCGATAAATGATGAAGGCGAAAGAATTGGGAGTTATTTTTCAAAAGAAGGGAAAATTTATCTTGAACCACAGGTGTGGGCGGTTTTGAGCGATACCTGTGATGAAGAAAGAAAAATAAAATGTCTTAATTCCGCAATTGAATTTCTTGAATCATCTTATGGATTTTTGCTACTTGAACCATCTTATTCAAAGCAAGATGAAAAACTTGGAATAATTACAAGATTTGTTGCTGGTGAAAAAGAAAATGGAAGTTTCTTTACACAGGCGAACGCTTGGGCAATTATGGCGTTTTCAATTATGAGCGATAAATTTGGGAATAAAGCGTTTGAGATTTATCAGAAAACATTGCCGATAAAATTTTTGAACAACGCTCGTTATAAAGCCGAACCTTTCGTTTATCCACAATACATCTGTGGGAAAGATTCGCCACATTTCGGTGAAGCATCTTTTACATGGCTTACAAGTTCATCATCGAGGATGTTTAAAGCATTTGTTGAATATATTCTCGGGATAAAACCTGAATATGATGGTTTAAAGATAATGAAGCCAATTTTGCCAGAGGAATGGGAAGAGGTCAGAGTAAGAAGAAGTTTTAGAAATTGCGAATATAAATTTACAATAAAGCGGGGCGATGCTTTTATAATTAAGTTTGATGGCAAAGAATTAACATCAAATTTTTTATCTTCTTGTGGTTGCGGTGGTTTGCATGATGTTGAAATTTACTTTTGAAAATTTTATTTTAAAACTAAAAAGAGGAAACAAATGGCGAAAGCATCAAACATTGTTTTATCATTACTTCGTTTTGCATCAGGGCTTATGCTTGCGTTCTTTCATGGGCTTGGGAAAGTAAATGGCGCTCTTGGATACTTTTTCAACGGGAAAGAATGGAAGTTCATAAACACAGTTTCAAATATAGGATTTCCAGCGCCTGTCGTTTTTGCATTGAGCGCTACGCTTTCCGAATTTGTTGGTGGGATTTTGCTTGCAATTGGTTTATTTACAAGATATTCTGCTTTTTTTGTCGCTTTCACAATGGCTGTAGCAATTTACAGGCATTTGACGACGGATATGAGATTTGAACTTGCGGGATTGTATTTTTTGATTTCGCTTCTGTTTTTATTCAAGGGAGGCGAGGGGATTTCGGTTGATAATTTGATAAAAAAATAATTGAAGTCGGGGCGCCCGGACTCGAACCGGGGACCTCTTGCTCCCAAGGCAAGCGCGCTAACCATCTGCGCTACGCCCCGATTTTTCAAATACAAATATATCAAACTAACCTTGAAAAATCAAGTTTATGGAAATCGTCCTCAAAAAAGGGAAAGAAAAGAAAATAAAAAACTTCTACCTCTGGATTTTCAAAGACGAAGTTGAAAACTTTGAAAAGGTGAGAAAAGAACCCATCCAAATCGTTGATGTGAAAAGTTCAACTGGTGAATTTCTCGGCAAGGCGTTTTTCAACCCGAAATCGCACATTGTCGCAAGAATTTTGACAAGAGAAAATGAAAAGATAAACGCAGATTTCTTCAAAACCAGAATTAAAAATGCAATTGAGAGAAGAAAAAAACTTAAAATTAAATCCGACGCAATTCGCCTCATTCACGCAGAAGCAGACGAAATCCCCGGGCTAATCGTTGACAAATTCGCAAATTATCTTGCAATTCAAACAAGAATAGCAGGAATTGAAAATTTTAAGCACGAGATTGTAAAAATTCTAACAGACACAGTTAAAATCTCCGGAATTTACGAAAGAAACGATATGGAATCACGAAAGGAAGAAGGGCTTGAAATTTCATCAGGAGAACTTTACGGACATGTTCCAAGATATGTTCAAATTGAGGAAAATGGTTTAAAGTTTATCGTTGATTTACATTATGGGCAAAAGACGGGCTTTTATCTTGACCAGCGGGACAATCGCAAAAAAGTTAAAGAGTTAATTCACAAGGGGGATAGAGTTCTTGATCTTTTCTGTTATTCTGGCGCTTTTAGCATATATTGTGCAAGTGCGGGAGCAAAAGTTATTGGCGTTGATTCAGATAGAAGCGCAACAGACCTCGCAAGAGAAAATGCGAAGTTAAACCAGGTAAACGATAAAGTGACATTTTTAACAGCAGATGCTTTTGAAACAGTTGAGCAAATGGCTAATTCTGGTGAAAAATTTGATTTGATCATAATTGACCCACCAGCGATGACAAAAACAAAAAAAGGAGCCGAAGGTGTTAAGTGGGCGTTTCATAAGTTAATCCTTAACTCACTTAAAATGCTTGAACCCGGTGGAAAACTTGTCGTCTCATCGTGTGCGTATCATATTTCGCTGGATATACTTCAAGAGGCGATAAGATTTGCAAGCAATGATCTTGGAAAAAGATTGAGAGTAATTGATGTGACATTTCAACCAGAAGATCACCCGTGGATTTTGCAGATGCCAGAAACATTGTATCTGAAAACAATTTATCTTGAGGTTTTGAGATGAAATCCTTTGAGATATTTCAAAAATTTTTCAAGTCAGATTTACCGCTTATAATTGCTCATCGTGGCTTTTCAGCGGTGGCTCCGGAAAATACGCTTTCTGCTTTTAGATACGCAATACGCTTGAAAGCGGATATGATTGAACTTGATGTGCGTCTTACAAAAGATGAAACGCCCGTTGTAATTCACGATACAAAAGTTGATAGAACAACGAACGGAACTGGAAAGGTTAAAAATTTTTATCTCTGGTCCCTGCGTGAACTTGATGCAGGAAGTTGGTTTGATCCAAAATACAAAGGAGAGAAAATTCCAACGCTTGAAGAAGTTTTAACACTTGCAAACGGGAAAATTCCAATTAATGTTGAAATAAAGAGTTCCGCAGGAAGAGAAAGGATAACAGAAAAAGTTCTCGCAAAAATTTATGAGCATGACTTCGCAGAAAATGTCTTGATAAGCTCATTTGACCCAAGAGTTTTAAGAAAAGTGAGAAAATTAACAGATAAAATTCCGACAGGATTTTTGTATCATTATCCGATTTATTTCAACCCGGTTAAAACACTTGAAAATCTCGGCGCAGTTGCCTTGATTCACAATTTCAAATTCACAAATCAAAAACTCGTTAAAAAAATTCACGACGCTGGGCTTAAAATTTTCGTCTATACCGTTAACAAACCTCAGGACATTGAAAAAATGCTTTCTATTGGCGTTGATGGGATAATAACCAATGATATAAAACTTGCCAGAAGAATTTTAAAATCATTTTACGGGGGCAAGCAAACTGACGATTGATTTAAATTTTTGATTCATTGGCAATGTCATCTCAACCTGTCCCGTTATCCCCATAGCCATTTCCATCTCCGTTTCAGTTTCGGAATGGACGACAAGCCCAGTTTTTAAATCAACCCACAGGTCACCAACACTTTTTCCCTCCCCTTCAAGTCCATAATTCATACCTTGGATCGTTCCTTGACCTGAGATAGAAAGATTTGCATCAAGATTTAATTTTGCACACTTAATGCCGTTTTTCTCTTCAATGCCATTAAAAAACATATTTCCCGCTTGCTTTTACAATCGTTTTATCCTCATCTCCAGATGCTGTATCTGTATAAGCAAAGTCCCATGAATCTCCCGCTTTAATGCTTTTCTCCGGAAATACGACAGAGTGGCTGTAATTTCTTTTATCAATTCTTCTACTCATTCCGCCAGGAAGTTGAAGTTCCCTCATTTCAACAACCTCAAAAGAAACAGCTCTACCATACTTATCAAGAACTTGCTTAAACTTGAATCCAAACGGTAAAACAAACACTGTGTCAAACCCTGTAATTGAAGCCCCAACTCTTGTCTTTACTGTATCAACCGAAATGATAAGTTCAACATTTCCATCAGGAGCAACATCCTGGACGAAATAAGAATATCTTGCCTCCGTTTTTGAATTTACAACTTGTTGCATTCCCATTATTGATTGGGTTACCGTTCCCTCAGTCAAAAGAAAATATGTAAATGTTTGTCCTTTTTGAGGTTGAAACCTGAGTCTAATTTCTTGAGCGTGGAGAAACTGGAAAAGTAAAAGAGCGATAAATGCTAAGCTAATTTGGCGCATTTTGCTTCCTCACATTTGTTATGTTGAAAATTTGAGTTAATTTAAAAAATTGTTAAACCAGAAGCAACAAGCGAAGAGTTGTTTTTCTTTTTTGTTTTCTTTTTCTAAATTTTAAAAAATTTCAAAACAAAATCACCTGGTAAATGGAAAGGAAAGTCGTTTTAAGTGGAATGCGACCAACTGGGAAACTGCATCTTGGACATCTTGTCGGAGTTCTTGAAAATTGGGTTAAACTTCAAAAAGAACACAACTGCTTTTTTCTCATTGCAGATTATCACGCTTTGACGACAAACGTTGACACATCCGATATTTATGAGAATTCAATAGAAATGCTGATTGATTGGCTTGCTTCGGGAGTTGACCCCGAGATAAGTCCTGTCTTCCGACAATCACAAGTTAAAGAACATACAGAGCTTCATTTAATTTTTTCAATGCTCATAACTGTCTCCCGACTTGAAAGAAATCCAACTTTAAAAGAACAAATTCGTGATCTTCAACTTGATAATATAACTTACGGACATTTAGGTTATCCTGTTCTTCAAGCTGCGGACATTTTGCTTTACAAGGGCGAGCTTGTTCCCGTGGGAGAAGACCAACTTCCACATGTTGAGATAACCCGAGATATTGCAAAAAGATTCAATCAAGTTTATGCACCTGTTTTCCCCGAGCCTGAGCCATTGCTTACGGAGTTTGCTCGTCTTCCTGGGCTTGACGGAAAAAGAATGAGCAAATCACTTGGAAATACAATTTTAATTTCCGATCCACCGGATGAAATAAAGAAAAAAATGAAAAAAGCATTCACAGATCCACAAAAAATTTACAAAGGTGATCCTGGAAGACCTGACATCTGTCTTGTCTTTACATACCACAAAAAGTTCAATCCAGATGAAGTCCCAGAGATAAGAAAGGGTTGTGAATCTGGTCAGCTTGGATGCGTTGAATGCAAATCAAGATGCGCTGAAAAAATAATTGAATTTTTAAAGCCAATTCATGAGAAAAGAAATTATCTTGAAGCACACAAAGACGAAGTAAAAAAGATACTTCTTTCGGGCGAGGAAAGAGCGCGCGAAGTTGCCCGAAAAACGATGGACGATGTTCATCAGGCAATGAAACTTGGATAAAAAATCAACAAAATTTAAAAATGAAATACAAAGTCAAATTACCGTATTTTGAAGGACCTCTTGACCTTCTGCTCTTTTTCGTAAAGCGTGACGAACTTAACATTTACGATATACCGATTGCAAAGATAACGAAGGATTTCCTTGAATACATTCATCTTATGCAGATGCTTGATCTTGAGATTGCAAGCGAATTTATAGTCATGGCTTCAACTCTGATGCAAATAAAAGCAAAGATGCTTCTTCCAAAACCAGAAACAGAAAGTGAAGAAGAGGAAGAAGATCCACGTGCTGAACTTGTGAGAAGATTGATTGAATATAAAAAGTTCAAAGAGATAGCCTCTGAACTCAGCAAGATGGAAGACGAAGCAAGCAAAATTTTTTACAGACAAAATTTCAAACACGACGCAAGAGATTATTATGATGAATACGAGATGTATGAGTTTTTGAAAGATGTCACGCTTTTTGACCTGATAAATGCTTTCAAAAAATCGTTTGAAAACGCACGGGATAGAGAATTCCACGAAATTGAAACGCCAAATTATAAAATTGAAGATGAAATGGAAAACATACTTGAAAAGCTGAAAATAAAGCCGAGATTTTCATTCACTGAAATTTTCAAAGATTATGGAGAAAAATTGAGAATTATAGTTGCGTTTCTTGCATTGCTTGAGCTTGCCCGTTTGAAAAAAGTAAAGATAGAGCAATCTGAAAACTTCGGGGAAATTTACATTGAGAAAGCGTTTGAAGATGAGCAAAGATTAGCAAGCGCAATTTAAAACAAATTTCTCACTCAAATGGAAAATTTAAAATCAATTGTTGAAGCAGTGATTTTCGCATCCGATGTGCCGTTAAGTTTAAAACAGATAAAGGAGATAATAAACGAGCCAAGGAATCCATTTCAATCAAAAAATGGAGAACCGATCAACGAAGAAAAGATAAAGTCAATCATAGACGAATTAAACCAAGAATATGAAGAGCGTGGTTCGGCATTTAGAATAATTGAAATTGCGGAAGGTTATCAATTTGCAACACTTCCAGAGTTTGCAAAATGGGTTGGAAAACTTTTCAAGGAAAGAAGCAAGAAAAAACTCTCACAACCAGCTCTTGAAACTCTCGCAATAATTGCATACAAGCAACCGATAAGCAAATCTGAAATTGAAGCGATACGAGGTGTAAATGTTGATTACATTGTTAAAACATTACTTGAGAAAAAATTGATAACAATAGTTGGAAGAGCTGAGACAATCGGAAGACCGCTTCTTTACGGGACAACGAAAGAATTTTTAAAGTATTTCGGCTTAAAAAGTTTATCTGATTTACCGAAACCTTCTGAGATTGAGGAAATCACGAAAGAAAGTGAAGATGAAATTAAACTTAACATTCAAAAAGAGGTGATTGAAGATGGTGGCGAAGAAAACGCAGAATAAACACGAGAAAAAAGGCGAGGAACTTATACGACTTAACAAATATCTTGCAATGTGTGGGGTTGCTTCAAGAAGAAAAGCAGATGAATTGATTAAAGAAGGTAGAGTCAGCGTAAATGGCGAAGTTATAACACAGCTTGGTGTTAAAATCAATCCGAATAAAGATAAAGTTGAGGTTGACGGTAAACCTGTAAAGCCAGAAGAAAAACTCGTTTATATCGTCCTGAACAAGCCCAAAGATTGCATCACAACCGTAAAAGATGAAAAAGGACGAAGAACAGTGCTTGACTTTGTAAAAGTAAAGCAGAGAATTTTTCCAGTTGGACGACTTGATAGAAATACGACAGGTGTTTTGCTTTTGACAAATGATGGCGAGTTAGCATATCGCTTAATGCATCCGAAATACAAAGTTGAAAAAGCGTATAAAGTTGCAATTGATAAACCGATCAAACCAGAAGATATTGAGAAATTAAAACGAGGAATAATGCTTGACGGAAGGAAAACGGAAGCTTGTGATGTTTATATTCTTCCAAACAGCGAAAATAAAGAACTTGGCATTACAATTCGTGAAGGGAGATACAGACAAATAAGAAGGATGTTTGAACGACTTGGCTACAAGGTTCGCAAGCTCCATCGGGTAAGTTTCGGTGGTATAACAGTAAGCGGAATGAAACGAGGTGAATGGAGATTTCTCACTGAAAAAGAAATAAAAAAGTTGAAACGCCTTGTAGGGCTTGAATAACTTTTTGGCTTGAAAAATAAATTTTGAAACAACTATGGGGCGATATTTAATGCTTTTGCCGTTGCTTTTTCAATTCTACTCCTGTGCAACAGCTCAAAAAGTAATTGAAGCAAAACCAGAACCACAAAAAGAATTCGTTTATTACGAAGATACGGAATTAAACCAGTTAAGATCAGAACTTGATGACATTTTCAACAATCCGAGCTTCTCAAATGCTTACTGGGGCGTTGTAATTCAATCACTTGAAACAGGTGAATATTTTTATAGATTGAACGAGCATAAAAGCTTTATCCCAGCATCAAATATGAAATTATTCACAACCGCCGTTGCTCTTTTAAAACTCGGACCTGATTTTAAATACAGGACAAATCTTTACACAGATGGAGAAATCAAAGATGGAATTTTATACGGAAACTTATTTGTAAGAGGCACGGGTGATCCGACGATATCGGGAAGATTTACAAACGGAGATGTAATAAAAACATTTAAAGATTGGGCAGATAGCTTAATAAAACTTGGGATAAAAGAAATTAACGGCGATATCATTGGAGATGATAACTATTTTGACGACCAATATATGGGAACTGGTTGGTCGTGGGATGATGAGACATACTGGTATTCAGCACACATAAGCGCTCTTTCATTTAACGACAACTGCGTTGATCTTGAAATTATTCCAGGTAAAAAAATTGGTGAACCCGCACTTGTTAAAATTACTCCCGAAACAAAATATGTAAAGATAAATAACTTTGTGACGACAGTTCATCCAGATAGCGTCACGCAGATTGACTTTTTCAGAGCACCAGGGACAAACGTGATAAATGTTTTCGGAAAAATAAGTTTGCGTTCAAAAACTTATAAAGAATCAATAAGCGTTCACAATCCAACGCTTTACACTGTAACAGTTTTAAAAGAAGTCCTTGAATCAAAAGGCATAAAAGTGAATGGAAATGCAGTTGATATTGATGATTCGCAATTGAATCCAGATTATGAGACGATGAAAGTCCTTGCTTCTTACGAATCTCCACCATTAAGCGAGATAATAAAAGTCATAAATAAGAGAAGTCAAAATTTTTACGCTGAACAGGTCTTCCGAACTCTTGGAAAAATTTTCGGAGGCGAAGGTTCAACTCAAAAATCCGTTGAAGTCATAAAGAACACACTTTCACAAATTGGTATACCGCCTGATGCGATTTCAATTTACGATGGCTCTGGTTTGTCAAGGTTAAATCTTGTGACGCCTTTTCAGATTTTAACACTCCTGAACTATATGTACAGGCATGAGTATTTTTCTTACTTTTACGAATCATTGCCAATTGCAGGCGTTGATGGGACACTTGAAACAAGAATGAGAAAAACAAAAGCACAAGGAAATGTTCGGGCTAAAACAGGTTATGTTCAATATGCAAGGTCTTTATCAGGGTATGTGAAAACAAAAGATGATGAAATGCTTGCTTTTGTGATGATGACAAATAATTACCTCGTTCCAACTTCTGTTGCAAATATAACGCAGGATATAGTTTGCAATAGATTAGCAAACTTTTCACGCAGAAAATAAAAAGGGCGGGATTAAATCCCGCCCATCCTTCAATTAACGCTGATCAATCGGAATGTAAGTTTGATCCATCGGTCCAACATATTCAGCTCTTGGTCTGTAAATTCTATTGTCCGCAAGTTGTTCAAGTATATGAGCTGTCCAACCAGTTATACGGCTGATGGCGAAAATTGGAGTGTAAAGGTCAAGTGGAATGCCCATATAGTAATAAACCGAAGCTGAATAGAAATCAACATTTGGCCATACACCTTTTTCACCAAATTCTTTAACCCAAAGTTCCTCAATTCTTGCTGACATATCATACCATTTCGTATCGCCAAGTTTTTCACCAAGCATCTTTGAATACCTCTTCAATATCAAAGCTCTCGGGTCCATTGACTTATACACCCTGTGCCCAAATCCTTCAAGTTTTCTTTTTTCCTCAATCGCCTTCTTAACGAAATCATCAACCTTTGAAAGATCTCCTATTTCAAGCAAATACTTCATTACTTCTCTATTTGCGCCACCATGCAACGGTCCCTTCAATGTTCCTATTGCTGATGTAACCGCAGAATACATATCTGTCAATGTTGAAATCGTAACCCTTGCTGAAAATGTTGATGCGTTCATCTCGTGTTCTGCGTGCAGGATAAGAGCTACATCCATAATTTTTGCATAAAGTTCATCTGGCTTCTCACCCTTGAGCATATAAAGAAAGTTTGTTGCGATGTTAAATTCTTTATTCGGCTTAACAGGTTCTTTGCCATTTCTAATCTGCTCCCACGCAGCCACGATCGTCGGGAACTTGGCTGTCAAACGAAGTGCTTTCCTCTTGTTTGCTTCAAGAGAATTGTCGTTTCTCTCTGGATCAAATAAACCAAGGAATGATACAGAAGTTCTCAAAACATCCATCGGGTCTGAATCTTTAGGCATAAGTTTCATAACCGTCACAAGTTGATCTGGAATTTCATATTCAGAGCGAATCGCCTTAACGAATTCATCATATTCATTTTTCTTCGGCAAACGATAATTCCAAAGCAAAAAAGCAACTTCCTCAAAATTTGAATGCTCAGCTAAATCCGCAATGTCATAACCAAGATATAAAAGTTTGCTTCTTTTACCATCAATGAAGCAAAGTTTGGTCTGGTTTGCGATTACATTTTCCAGACCCTTCACATAGGTTGGTTGGGTTGTTTGTGCTTGTGACATGGCTATTACCTCCTTTTAATTTGGTTTGATTTTATGTGCTTTTGATCTACCCCCCAACGAATTTAAATATGTCTCAACCGCCTCTCTCATACCTAACTCTCAAATCGCTTTTGTTGAAGCTTTTTCATTCGCTATTTAAATTATGAATAAAATTCGTCAAATTCAAATAAATTCGCTTGATGCTTTGGCAGGGCGTTTTAAACCTTGATATATTCGCAGATTTTTTTTATATTTTAAGTAGTTACAAATTACACAACTTTTCAAAATGAAAATTTCAAAACAAATAGAGCATTTTTGCGATTACTGCGGAAGCAAGCAGAAGTTTAAGTTCAGAGGAAACTTTGAAGCGGATGAAAACAAATTTTGGTATATGTGTCAAAAGTGCAAGCATGTGGTTTTACTTTCAATTGATGATCTAAATGTTCAGAAGAATGAAAATTCAAAAGAAAATTGCAGAGTTTATTCGGCTGAGGAAACTTACGAAATCGGGGAGATAATCTACCACGCAGAGTGGCAGGATTATGGCAAAGTCAAAAAGAAGGAGGTTTCTTCAAGTGGTTATAATATAATTGTTGTTGAGTTTGAAAAACTCGGTCAAAAAAAATTAGTTGAAAATTTCAAACAATAAAAAAAGCGAGGTGATAAAATTGGTAGGGATAATTGTTCAGGAAGGCGAATCCTTGGACAAAGCATTAAAAAGATTCAAGAAGAAATATGAGCAGGCAGGAATCCTGCGTGAATTCAAGCGTAGAACTTTCTACACACCGCCTTCCGTCAAGAGAAAGATGAAAAGAGCAAAAGCAATTCGCAGAGCCCAGCGAATGCTTATGGAACAGATGTAATCAAAAACAAAATTCTTCTTTGAAGTGAATAAGAAGAAAAAACAGGTGCTGAAAAAGCATCGGAAGAAGGAGAAAAAGAGAAAGGAAAAGATGAGAAAGTTAAGAGAGATGCTTGCGCAAATGAAGCAGGGTGAAGAAACACAACAACAAAATTAAACCCCGACCTCAAGGTCGGGGTTTTTAGTTCTATTTCAAATTCACAATCCAATCAAGAACCTTATCAACCTTGTCCGGATCATCCGCTTCACAATAAAATCTTAACAACGGCTCAGTCCCAGATGCCCTAACAAGAAGCCAGCCGTTGTCAAAAAAGAATTTATATCCATCTATTGTTAGAACATTGTTAACTTTATAACCTGCGATCTCTTTTAAACCTTTTTTAAGATTTCCAAGAACTTTTTGTTTATGCGCTTCTGTTGTATGTAAATCAACTCTCTTGTAATAATGAGGTCCGATTTCCTCAAAAATTTCATCAACAATTTCAGAAAGTTTCTTCCCTCTTTTAACCATCATCTCACAAATTGTTAATCCAAGAAACAGACCATCTCTTTCTGGGATATGTGTTTTAACACCTATGCCACCGCTTTCTTCACCTCCAATCATTACATCTTTAGTAATCATAAGCGTGGCAACATGCTTAAAGCCAACGGGCAATTCATAAACTTTCAAACCATATTTCTTCGCAAGTTTATCAACCATCAACCCAACTGACACCGTCTTAACAACATCACCACGCAGTCCTTTGTCTTCATAGAAGTATTTTAAAAGAATGGCAAACACTCTTTGCGGATCAACAAAATTTCCTTTTTCATCAACTGCGCCAATTCTATCTGCATCACCATCCGTTGCAAGACCAACATCAAAACCTTTCTCAGGAACGAGTTTCATAAGTTCGCCAAGATTTTTCGCAATTGGTTCTGGATTTACACCACCGAAAGAAGGATTGAACTCATTGTGTATCACAAAAGCAGATGGAATTATTTCAGTTAAAATTTTCTGACCCGCTCCATACATTGCATCGTGAACTATCTTCAAGCCAGAATTTTTAATTGACTCAACATCAATTTTTGATTTAAGATCATCAATGTAAATTTTTTTCAAATCAACCAGCTCAATCAAACCCTTCTCTTTCAATTGCTCAAATGACTTTTTAACTTTTTCAAATTCAGATTTTGAAGTTTTATTCGCCCACTTTTCCACAATTTCTATGTTCTCAACTTCTTCTGGACCACCGAAATCTGCTTTCAACTTGTATCCATTATACTTGTACGGGTTATGGCTTGCGGTGATCACAACTCCACCAGCGCAGTTAAATTTTGGAATTGCAAGCGAAACCGCAGGCGTTGGACAATATCCATCGGAAAGCAAAACTTTTATCCCAAAGTTTGCGATAACAGTTGCAACATGCTCTGCAAATTCCTTTGACAAAAACCTTGTATCATAACCTATGACAAGACCATTTTTTATCTTTTTATGCTTTTTATAATGTTTTGCGGTTGCAATTGCAACCTTTGTTAAATTTTCAAATGTAAAGTCCTGAGCTATTATTCCTCTCCAACCATCAGTCCCAAATTTTATTCTCGCCATGTTCTTTTGAATTTTGTTTTGAAATTTTTTAATTTTTTTATAGCCGAACCATAAAGAATTACTCTATCGTTCAAATCTCTATTTAATTTGATTTTTTCTTTTAGCAAGGAAAAAGTTAGTCTCTTCGCCATCCAAAATTTGACTTCTCTGTAATGGATATCGCTATCATTTCGCATTTCAATTTCACCTATGGTTTTCTCCTTATACTTGAAAACTACTTTCTGTGCATCAAACTCGCCCTTTCTTCTTGCTTTTGAATTTTCAACTTGAATGTTATCAGACAGTATTTTTACAACATCTTTACCCCAAAATACATGGAAAAGATCTTCATCTTTAATCACCAGAAAATCAACCTCACCACTATTAAAAATTGCCTTATCTAAAAATGCTCTTAAAATTTTTTTATCCTTTAATTTTTCACATAATTTACGCATCCATTTTTGTAGTTCTTGCTTATAAATCATTTTATTTTTCAGATATTCATCCCTGTCCTCAGGAAAAGAATTTATACATCCTAAGAAAATTTCGCCTAATCCATCCATAGCTTGAAATGTAAAATCTTCTTTAAATCGTGATTCACCATAGAGAAACATTTGCCATTTTTTTTCTCCACTTTTTACTGAGTATGAATAACCTTGTAAATCTATAACATCCTTTTTAGCTTTTGGATCGCTTCTAAATTCTTTACCAATTCCGAGTGCCTCAGCGAATTCTCTTGCATCCTCATGCCCTTTTCTTTTTACATAACTTGCCTTTTCAGAACTCATTGCTTTTTTCTTTGCCATAAACTTAAACCCTTTTTATAATAAGAAGTTCAATCGTTTTCTTTATATGATTAGCGTTTTTCTCTTTTCTATTTATTCCTATCCTCGTTTCTCCCTGACCCATCGTATAATGAACAGGAAGTTCAATAATCTCAAAATCCTTATACCATTCTCTTATCGTTGGGCTATCATTGTAAGACAATATAAAACCGCCTTTATGATTGTGCAACATATCACGCAAAAGCTCATGATTAAAGTTATTATGATGAATTGGGAAATTACGCTGAGGATAAAGCCCTCTGAATAAAGTGCTATCTTCACCAAGATAATACGGCGGGTCACAATAAAGGAAATCGTTTTTAAATTCCGGTATAATATCCTTAAAATCAGCACATTCAACGGATAGATTTTTAACATTAAAATTCCTTACTCGTTCAATCATCTTTTGATAGGTTTTTTCATTTGCATAAACCGAAGACATCCATCCAAGAAAACCAGGTCCATAAGAAAGATTATGATTAAAATAATAATATGCTGCAAGCGTGAGAGGGTCTAATTCAATTTCCCTTTTCCAGTGTTGTTTTAGTTTTTCTTTAACAAAAGCGTAGGTTTCTTTATCTGGTTTGAGTTTTTTTAACTCTCTGTAAAGTTCAATTGGTTTAGAAACTTGAACTTGCCAGTAATTTACGAGAATGTCAAAAATATCAAAACCAATCACGGGTATGCCAAGTTCTTTAGCGGTAGCTATTTCTATTGAGCCACCGCCGAAGAATGGCGAGATAAGTCGTGCAATATTTTCCGGGAGGTGTTCTATTACATAGCCAACCGCCCATGATTTTCCGCCCGCATACCGTAAGGGCGAGCCAAGATAACGTTTATATCTATTCCTGCTTTTGCCTTTTAATGACTTTAAAAAGATTTTCTTCCATTCTTCCCTCCGTCTCAATACATGCGTTGAATAAAAAAGTTCAAGCTGTAAACTCAACTTTTCCATTAACTTTGTTTTTATAAATTTACAAACTAAAAATTTTAAACTCAAGCAAGACCCTGCCTTGCAACCTTCTTCCGGTTCTTTATCAAAAAGTCAATCATAACATCAACATACTCAAGGACATCTGGACATTCAATATACCCACGGCTTAAAATTGAAACCGCTTTTTTAGAATCATAATGAACCTGATGATCAAAGTAATCTATTAACTGCACAGGCATTCCAACAATTTTCTGAACAAACTTTGGAGACATCAACCTTTTTAATTTCTCGGGCGAGATATGGAAATAATTAAACTTCTTCCCAAGTCGCTCTGCAAAAATTTGAACAAGTTCAAAAACTTTATGCGGTCTCGGATCTGTCAGATGAAAAACTCCACCCCTGATCTCATCTGGAAATCTACTCAGATAACAAATTGAATCAACTATAAAATCAACCGGAACTATGTTAACTTCGGCTTCCCCTGAACCAACTTTTGGAAATGGAAAACCACTTGGAATTTTCATCATAAGCAAAATAACATAATAAGGTCCGTCAAACTTCGCCGTTTTACCGTTTTTTTGAATCTCCAACAACTATCCCGGGTCTATAAATTGCTGTCGGAAGATCTTTCATATTTCGGCGAACAACTTTTTCAGCGAGAAACTTCGTCTCCTCATAATAATTTTTAAATCCCTGCCCAAGATCAAAATCATCCTCAGTGAAAACTCCCGTCGCAAGACCAGAAACATAAGCAGTGCTGACATAATGAAACATTTTCAAATTTGGGCATTGTAAAAGAAAATTTACAACATTTTCAGTCCCTTGAACATTAACACGATATCCAAGTTCAAAACTTACTGCAAGATCATAAACCGCAGCAAGATGAAAACATTCTGTGATTTCATTTTTAATTTTCTCCGGATTTTCAATTCCAAGTTCCCGAACAGTTATATCCCCTTTTACAATTTCAAGCATTTCGGAAGGTTGCGGAAATTCAATTTTAATTTCGGCAAGGCGCTTTTTAGCAAGGTCAAGATATTTTTCCTGAACAAGAAGATAAAATTTCTCAATGTCTGGTCTGTAAATGAATAACTTTTTAATCAAATTTGTCCCGATAAACCCCGGGAAACCCGTTATCAATGCGACCGACATTTTCAAACTTATTTTTGTTTGTAAGCCCAATTTTATTTTGCTAAATTATAACAAAAATTTACACAAAACAAAAACCATATGGACATTGGCAAAGGACCTCAGAACATTTCTTAAAGTTTTAAAAGAGAAAAATGAACTTAAAGAAATTAACACAGAAGTATCAACTGAACTTGAAATGACTGAAATCGCAGATAGAGTTGTAAAATCCGGTGGTCCTGCGCTTCTTTTCAAAAATGTCAAGAATAGCAAGTTTCCAGTGGTTATGAATTTATTCGGGACTTATGATAGAACCAAGCTTGCACTTGGCATAGAGCCAGAAGAAGCGTTCAAATGGCTTGTTGAAATTTTAACCGAAAAACCAACTCCCAAAAACATTTTTCAAAAACGAAAATACATATTCAAATTATTGAAATCTCTAAAACCCCAAATTGTAAGCAAAGCCCCAGTTCATGAGGTTGTAAATTTAAATCCAAATCTTTTTGAAATTCCAGCTTTAAAATGCTGGCCCAAAGACGGCGGAAAATTTTTAACACTTCCACTTGTCATTACTCACGACCCCGAAACCGACAAAAGAAATGTCGGGATGTATAGAATTCAAATTCACGACGAGAAAACCGCTGGGCTTCATTGGCAAAGTCATAAAACAGGCGCATATCATTACTGGAAAGCTGAAAAACTTAACAAACCTTTACCTGTTGCAATTGCACTTGGTGGACATCCAGCGTTAATTTTTTCAGCCGTTGCTCCCCTACCCCCAAATTTTGACGAACTTATGTTCGCATCGTATCTCCTCGGCGAAAAAATTCGCCTTGCCAAAGCCAAAACTATCCCACTGCTTGTCCCAGCAGATGCTGAATTTGTAATTGAAGGTTATGCTCTGCCATTTGAGCGAAAAATTGAAGGACCTTTCGGAGATCATTTCGGTTATTACTCACTTGCTGAACCTTTCCCAGTTTTACACATCACGGCGATAACGCACAGAAAAGATGCAATTTATCCCGCAACTATCGTCGGAAAACCACCAATGGAAGATGCGTGGATTGGGAAAGCAATATCAGAAATTTTTTTCCCTTTCATAAAAATGCAAATCCCAGAAATTGAAAAATTGCATTTAAGCATTGAAGCGGGAATCCACAATCTTGGAATAATTTCGGTTGAAAGTTATTTCCCGAGACAAGCTGTTAAAGCGATGATGGGAGTGTGGGGATTAGGACAATTATCATTGACGAAAATCTTGATCGCCGTTGATAAAAGCATAGACCCATATGATTTAAAACCAGTTGCGATTGAAGTTTTAAAATGGGTTGATTTCTCACAGGATTTAATTTTCATAAGAGATGCTCATACCGATACACTTGATGTTGCAGGTCCAGAAACAGATCACGGTTCAAAACTTGGCATTGACGCAACCCCGAAAAGAGAGCGGAAACCATTTAACATTGAAAAAATTGACTTGCCAGAGTTAAAAGGCAAAGGCGATATAATTGACGAAACAAGACCTGTTGATGGGATTTTGGTTTTGAAGATTAAAAAAGACAAACCATTTAAAGCACGTGAAATTGCAAACGAAATCTGGAAAATTGACAGAGATAAAAAAGTTAGAATCCTTTTCATCATTGATGAAGAAATTAACATTCACGATAAAACTGAACTTTTGTGGGGATTATTCACAAGATTTGATCCAGAAAGAGATATATTTTTTGATGAGAGAAATTTAAATTATCGTGTTTTGCCTTTCTTTGGAAACAGAATTGCGGTTGATTGCACAAGAAAAAGCACTGAAGAAGGACATTTTAAGCCGTGGCTTGAGATAATTAAAATGGATGATGAAATAAAAGAAAAAGTTTCGGAGAAATGGGCAGAATTGGGTTTGTAAGTTTAATTTTGATTTTGCTTATCGCTTCTTTACAGTCGCAGGATAAAATAAAGCAAAAAAAGGAGGAATTGAACCAACTTCGCAAGGAAATTGAAATTTACGAAAACAAAATAAAGCAAGCATTAAAAGAAGAAAAACTTACGCTTGAAATCATTGACGATTTTGAAAAAAAAGATAATCTTCTGCGAAAGTTAATTCAAGAATTGAAAAAGCAAGCAAATGAAAATGAAAAAAACATAAACAAACTTCAAATTGAAATTGCAAAGTCAGAAGAAGAGATAAGAAAACTCAAAGAACATTATGCAAACTATGTCAGGTCAATCTACAAGCGTGGAAGATTGCATGACCTTGAATTAATTTTAACATCAAGATCACTAAACCAAATGCTCGTCCGAACGATTTACTTGAAAAAATTTTCCGAATACAGAAAAAGAACCATTGATTCAATTTACGCAATGCAAAACGAACTTAAAGAGAGAAAAAATGAACTTGAAATTGCGCTCACAAGCCAAAAAGAATTAATCGCTGAAAAAGAAAGAGAAGAGGCAAATCTTTCAGCAAGCATCAAAGAGAAAAAAGAGATACTTGAAAAAATTAGAAAAGATAAACAAAATCTTCAAGCGCAACTTGAACGAAGAAGGAAAGCGATAAAAGAGATTGAAGCAATGATTGCAAAATTAATTGAAGAAGAGAGAAGAAAAAAAGAAGAAATTGAGAGACGGAAAAAAATTGAAATTCCAAAGGTAGAAAGCAATTTTGCAAAGTTGCGTGGGAAATTACCTTGGCCAGTTGAAAATGGAAGAATTGTAAATCGCTTCGGTGAGCAAGTCCATCCTGTTTTGAAAACTGTTACATTGAATTTTGGAGTTGACATCGCTGTTCCAGAAGATAGCCCTGTTAAAGCAGTTGCAGATGGAGTCGTCTCAAAAATTTTCTGGTTGCCAAGTTTTGAAAACTTGATTATTATAACGCACGACGGCGGTTTCAGAACTGTTTACGCAAATTTATCCGACATCTTCGTAAGCGAAGGGGAAAATGTTAAAGCAGGTCAAGTTATCGGAAAAAGTGGAAATTCTCTTGAAGGTTCAATTGTTCATTTTGAAATCTGGCAAGAAAGACAACAACAAAACCCAGAACTCTGGCTTTCAAAAAGATAAAAACAAAAACGATGCGAAAAAATTTTTTTATCCTGCTTTTAATCTACAACCTGATCTTTATCCCGATTTTATTTATCACATTTCATCTTCTCGGATTGTTCAACAAAAAGGTCAAAAGAGGAATTAACGGCAGGAAAAATCTTTTTAAAGACCTTGAGCAAAAGACAAAAGAAAAATTTAACCCAGAGAAACCTGTTTTCTGGTTTCATTGCGCATCGCTTGGTGAATTTGAGCAGGCAAAACCAATAATTTTAAAATTGAGAGAAAAAGTCAATCCAAACATCATTGTGACTTTCTTTTCACCTTCTGGATTTGAGCCGTCAAAAAATTATCAGTTTGCTAATGTGATCTCATACATTCCATTTGACTCACTCTCAAATGCGAAAAAATTTATCAATTTGATCAAAACCCGTGAAAATTACCTTTTCCTGATGAAATATGATTTTTGGCTTAATCATCTTTACTTCGCACACAGAAACAAATTTAATCTCTGTCTTGCGAATGCTTTTATCAACGAAAGCAAGGTGTCAAACCTTTTCAAAAGATTTTTCTACAAAACAATTTATGAACTTTTTGACTTCATCTTTTTGATCTCCAACGAAGATAAAAATTCACTTGAAAAGTTAAATCCTTTGCTTTCAAAACGAGCGAAAGTTTTCATCACTGGCGATACAAGATATGATCAAGTTTATTTGCGAAGTCAAGATGCTTCAAAGAAAGCAATAGTTCCAGAAAGCGTGATTAAATCAAATGATGGAACAAGGAGAAAAATTTTCGTCGTCGGGAGCAGTTGGGAGGAAGATGAAAAAGTAATAATTCCAGCCATTATAAAAATTCAAAAATATGAGCCGAAACTTTTGACCATTCTCGTTCCGCACGAACCAACAGAAGAAAACATTGAGAAAATTGAGAAAGAACTTGACAATAAATTAACAAGCATAAGATTTTCAAAAATAGAAAATTACAAAGATGAGAAGGTTGTCATAGTTGATGGAATTGGGTTTCTTATGACTTTATACGCTTATGCTGATGTCGCCTATGTTGGTGGAAGTTTCAAACAGGGAATTCACAATGTCCTTGAACCAGCAACATATGGGATACCCGTGATATATGGACCGAAAATTCAAAACTCACCCGAAGCACAGAAACTTGCTCAAATCGGTGGTGGAATCGTCATAAAAAACGAAAAACAATTTTATAAAGCATTGCGAAAAATTCTATCTGACGAAAATCTACGAAAAGAAATCGGGCAAAAATCGTTTGAACTTGTAAAATCAAATCTTGGTGCAACTGATAAAATTATCAAGGCGATCGGATTAAGTTCTTAACCTCATCATAAACCATTTCTGTTTCAATTAATCGCATACACTTGAAATGTCCTTCTGGACATTTATTATAGCCGTGAATTCCGCACGGTCTGCAATAGAGATTTTCAACCTGAACAATTTTATCCCTATCCCCGTATGGATAAAACCCAAATTCTGGAACAGTTGAACCAAAAATTGCAACAACAGGAGTTCTCATTGCAACAGCCAGATGCATTGGCGCTGAATCATTTGAAACTAAAACTTCACAATGCCTTATCAACTCCGCAGATTGAAGCAAAGTCAATTTACCGCAAAAGTTGAAGACATTTTCCCCACCGCTAATTTTCTTAATTTCTTCGCAAAGGTTAAAATCGTCGCCACCACCTATCAAAACAACGCTAAACCCATCGCTTTGTAAAAGTTTCACAAGTTCGGCAAATCTTTCCTTTAACCATCTTTTTGTCTCCCACACAGAACCAGGGGCAACGCCAATAATTTTTGAGTTAATTTTTGAGATCAATTCCCCAACAACTTTTTTATCTTCGTCTGATGGATAAAGATTAGGTAACTCTTTTGATTCAACTTTTATATTGAACGGTTCAAGAAGCGATAGATTTCTTTCTATTTCGTGAATCTGTCTGTATTTCACAATTTGAGTGTAAAGAAATTTAAACTTGCTTTTGTCAAATCCAACTCTAATTTTCACTCCCGCAATAAATGGAATGATTGCACTTCTAAAATATCTTTGAAGAATAAAAGCGACATCATAATTTTGTTTTGATATAAATTTTGCCATCTTTAAAATGCCACGCAATCCTCTGTCTTTTCCATTTTTGTCAAAAATTATAATTTCATCAACATCTGGATGATTTCGCAAAAGTTCTGCTGTTTTAGGTATGAGCATAAAATCAATTTTTGAATTCGGGAAATTCCTTCTTAACACTTGAAGAAGAGGCAGAGCAAGTATAACATCTCCAATGAAAGCGGTTTGAATGATTAAAATTCTTTCAAAGTTCAAGTTTGCTCTAAATTTTGTGGCGGTTGATGCTTCCATCTCCTGTGAAACCAAAGCCAATGGTCGGGATAAAGACGAATGTATTTTTCAAGCAGTGAAGTATGGATTTGGGTAAGTTCTAAAACTTTTTGATCGTCGCTTCCAGCGTTGAAATCAAAATCAAGTTTTTCAAAAACAATGCGATATTTGAAATTTTTTTCTCTTATCGCAAATCCCATCACAATTGGCGCTTTTGCCTTTAAAGACATAACCGCAGGTCCTGCAAATGTTGACGCAGGTCTACCGAGAAAATTAACATAAATTGACTCTTTCGGCGCACTTTGATCAGCAAGAAGCGCAACTATCCCACCATTTGATAAAATCTTCAACGATTCTCTAAATGCTTTTTCCATAGGTATAACTTTATTTCCGAACCAGCAACGCCATTTGTTAATTTCAGCATCAACAAGTTTATTTCTTTGCGTTTTAACAATTATGTGAAGTGGTTTCCCGATTTCAATCCCA
Source organism: Candidatus Chryseopegocella kryptomonas (assembly GCF_001536065.1). Lineage (GTDB taxonomy): Bacteria > Bacteroidota > Ignavibacteria > Kryptoniales > Kryptoniaceae > Kryptonium > Kryptonium kryptomonas. The sequence goes on along the minus strand of NZ_CZVW01000001.1, from coordinate 79,083 downwards.
GAGACAAGTGCGCTTAATTCCCAATTCCCGAAATGTCCCGACATCAAAATCAAACCATTTCCTTTCTCTAACGCTTCAACGACATAATTAAAGTTTTCAATTTTCGCAAGTTTTTTAATATCATCAATTTTCAACTTTGGAAAACACATAAACTCAAAAAATGTGACAAACAAATTAACATAAGCCATTTTCAAAATTTGCTTTATCTGTGCTTCGCTTTTTTCTGGAAATGATTTTCGCAGATTATCAAGTGCGACTTTTTTTCTATACGGGATGAAATAATAAGCAAAGATACCAAGAAATTTTGCAAAACGCTGTGTGATTTCAAGCGGAAAAATTCTGGCAATGAAAACGAAAAATTTGAAAATGATAAATTCAATGTAGTTTTTCATAATGTGCTTTTAAATTTAATTCAAAAAATGCCCCCTCCCGAAGTTTTGCTCTAAATCGGGAGGGGATAAAAATTACTTGTTCTTCAACATCTGCTCTCTTATCAACCTGAATTCGCTATCTGGTTTCCACTCTGGCTTTGTATCTGCGTTTGCAAGATAATATGTCACCATAAAAACAAGTTTCGTATCTTCAACAGCACCATCAAGAACCCACGATTCGTTATATTCATCGCTCGGTTGATGATAATTTTTCTTTATGTATTCTTCAACAACTTTCCTTCCGTAATCTTCTGGTTTTCCAACATATTCAACGCCATTGTCAAAGAAAATTGCTGGAATTCCAACCTTCGCAAAACTAAACTGGTCAGACCTGTAAAACATACCAAGTTCTGGGAATTGATCTGGCTTTGCATATCTACCCTGATACTTATTCGCAATTTCATTGATTATATCACCAAGCGTGCTTTTCTCCATACCGATTAAAACGACATCTTTCGTTTTTCCCCAAATGTTTATTCCATCAACATTTATATTTGCAATTATGTTAACAGTTGGAACAGGAGGATTTTGTGCAAAGTATTTTGACCCAAGAAGTCCAGCTTCTTCGGCAGTTACAGAAACAAACATAATTGAACGACGAGGTTTAATCTTCAACTCCGAAAATGCTTTTGCAAGTGTTAAAAGAGCTGAAACTCCAGAAGCATTGTCAAGAGCCCCGTTGTAAATTGAATCACCATTAACAGGTTTACCTATGCCAAGATGATCGTGATGAGATGTCAAAACAATATATTCATCTTTCAATTTTTCATCTCCACCTCTCAAAATCCCGACAACATTTTGCGAGACAATTTCTCTTGACTTTACTCTCATATTAAGCGAAAGTTTTAAGCCGAGATCAACGGGTTTAAAACTTCTATTCTTTGCTAATTCAAAAAGTTGATCAAGATTTTTTCCAGCAAGAGCAACTAATTTTCTTGATGCATCTTCCGTGAGCCAACCTTTAAGTTTAATTTTTGGCTCGGTATCATTTGCAAGCTCAAATTCTTCACCAGACCATGAACTTTGAACGACATTCCAACCGTAGCCAGCCGATGGAGTTGTGTGAATTATTATAGCACCAAGAGCTCCTTTTTTCGCTGCAATTTCATATTTGTAAGTCCATCTTCCATAATAAGTTCTTGCCTTGCCTCCGAATAAATTCGGCTCTTCTGGCGTAGCAGGTGGATCATCGTTCAACATAAGCAAAATTTTACCTGAAACATCAACTCCTTTGTAATCATCCCAGTTTTGCTCCGGAGCGACAATCCCATAACCGACAAAAACAATATCTGCGTCTTTAATTGAAACAAAATTCTCTCTCACACCAGAAGCAGCAATGAATTCATCGTAATATCTAAACTTTGCCTTAACCTTGCCATCTTTGCCTTTTATCACCATCTCATTATCTGGAAAAGTTGTGATTCCAACAAGCGGAACTTTCTGAAAATATGAGCCATTATCACCACCTGGTTCAAGTCCGAAAAGTTTAAACTGTGTTGCAATATAAGTCGCTGCAAGAAGTTCGCCCCTTGAACCCGTGCCCCTTCCTTCAAGCAAATCGCTTGCAAGGAACTGGACATTTGCTTTGATATAATCTTCGGTGATATAATTCATCGCTCTTTTTGCGTCCTCCGTTAAAAAATTGTTAATCGTTATTTGAGAAAAAGCGATGAAATTGAAAAACAATGTTAAAAGAGCAATTTTTGAAAGTTTCATCTTTCGTCCTCCATTTGTTTTGAATTTATCAAGTTTAAAATGGCTCTCTTCAAACTTAACGCATTTTCAACAGCATAAGCGTTGAAGTCGTTGTTAAAATAAACAAAAAACAGTTTTATCCTCAAGCAAGAAACCCCAGATTAACTTTGCAAACTTTTCTATCTGTTCCTCGCTGTAAATTGACCTGTATCTTTCTTCAGGTCCATGAAATCTGAAATAAACAAAATCAGAAGTTGAAATAGGGGGCGTCTCAAGTCCACGCATGTGTGAAATACATAACCCAATTTTATTCTCCTTCAAAACCAGAAAAATAATATCGTTGAAATACTCGGGGTTTCTGAATTCAAACACATGTCTATATCCCTTCGGAAGCAAAGAGATGTAATCTTTTAAAAGAGAGACATCATATTCAAGGTCTGGCGGGAATTGATGCAGTATGCAACCAATTCGTCCGTAAATTCTTAACGGTTTTATAACTTTCATAAATCCATAAAAATCGCTTCTTACATTTTTCAGCCGTTTTATATGCGTTATAGTTTGGTGAATCTTAACAGAAAAAATAAAATTTTTCGGTGTCTTCATTATCCATCCTTCAAGCGTTTTCGCTCTCGGCAAGTGATAAAATGTTGTGTTAAGTTCAACTGTGTCAAAAACTTTTGAATAATACTCAAGCCATTTGTTCTTTGACATCTTCTCTGGATAAAATCTCCCAACCCAATGTTTGTAGAAATAACCAGATGTCCCAATGTAAATTTTCGCCATCTTCACCTTGATATCTTTCCCAGAAGAACAAAATCAATTTCCCTTGAAACTTCATCAACTCTTACAACTCTAACTCTAACCTTATCCCCGAGCCGATAAACTTTCTTCGTATATTTCCCTATCAAAGCATATTGACTCTCATCGTAAATGTAATAATCATCGTTCATATCACGAACCTTGACAAGTCCTTCAACAAGTATATCATTTATTTCAACGAACAATCCAAAATCTTGAACTCCCGAAATAATGCCATCAAAAACTCTCCCAACATGTTCTTTCATATACTCAACTTGTTTAAACTTAATTGATTCTCGCTCTGCTTCCATCGCTTTTATTTCCATTTCAGAAGAATGTTTGCAAATTTCTGGAAGTTTTCTTGCAATCTGATTTAATCTTTCATCATCAACTTTTCCTTCCGTATATTCATAAAGAAGGCGATGAACGACAAGGTCAGGGTATCTTCTTATCGGAGATGTAAAATGAGTGTAGTATTTGAAGCCAAGCCCGAAATGACCTATATTTTTTTCCGAATAAATTGCCTTCGCCATTGATCTAATTGCTATGTCATTGACAAGATATTCATATTCTGTGTCTTTTACCTGTGCAAGGAGTTTTTGAATTGATTTTGAAAGTGGTTTTGAATCAATTTCAAATTTAAATCCAAGTTTTCTCACAAATTCAGCAAGATTTTTCAACTTTGCTGGGTCTGGAAGATCGTGAACTCTGTAAACAAATGGATACTCACGATTTTTTCTATTCATCTTTCCAACATGCTTTGCAACCGTCTGATTTGCAAGCAACATAAATTCCTCTATCAACCTGTGGCTATCAAGACGAACTTTCTTGATAATCTCAATCGGTCTTCCTTCTTCATCAAGTTTGAACTTCACCTCTGGAGTTTCAAAGTCAATGCTTCCTTCACGCAATCTCTTCTTCAATAAAATTTTGCTCAACTTGTGCATTTCAAGAATTATATCCGCAAAATCACCTTCACCTGTTTCAATTATCCTTTGAACTTCTTCATATGTAAATCTTCGCTTGCTTCTTATTATGCTTTTGTGAAATGAATAATCTTCCACAACTCCTTTTGAATTCACAATCATAAAAACAGAATACGCAAGCCGATCAACATTTGGATTCAAACTGCAAACATTATTTGACAATTTCTCTGGCAACATCGGGATAACTCTATCAACAAGATAGACGCTTGTCCCACGCCTGTATGCTTCAATATCAATTTTGCTTCCTTCTTTAACATAAAAACTCACATCTGCAATATGCACACCAAGTTTATATTTCCCATCAGGGAGAACTTCAAGCGAAACAGCGTCATCAAAATCTTTTGCATCTTCTGGGTCTATTGTAAAGCAAATTAACTCTCTCAAATCAAGCCGTTTTTTATATTCCGACTCTGGAATTTCATCAGGAATTTTCTCTGCTTCCCTTAAAACATCATCTGGAAACTTCGTTGGGAAATCATAATTTCTTGCTATTGATAGAATTTCTGCGTCATTTTCACCTGCTTTTCCGAGAACTTCAATTATTCTTCCCTCTGGGCTGAAACCCTCATCAATCCAGTCAACAAGTTCAATTGCAACTTTATCTCCAACTTTAGCGTTAAACTTCTTAACATTTTTCTCATTGATGTAAAAGTCCCGAATTATGTGTTTATCATCTGGGATAACGAAGTAAATCCCCTTTTTCTTTGAAAGAACTCCCGTTATAACTTTTCTCCCACGCTCAATTATATCAACTATTTCACCCTCCGCAAGAAGTCCTTTTCTTTTTTCAATCACTGAAACAGCAACCTTGTCTCCATCAAGTGCGGTGTGAATAAATCTCGGCGGAATAAAAACCTCTTTTATATCACCACCCAAATCATCTTCAATTTCAACGAAGCCATAACCATTCGGATTTACGGTTAATCTTCCAACGAGAATTTTCGGATTTGGTTTAAATGTGTATTTGTTTCTCGGCAACTTAACAATTTCACCCTTTTCAACCATCTCATTTAAAATTCGCTTTATAATCCCCATCTCATACTCTTCAATCAAATCAAGTTTTTTCGCAATCTCTTTTGCTCTGAACGATTTCCTTGCTCTTTTCTTCAAAAACTTCAAAATTCTTTCCTTGATCTCGGAAGTTTCAATTTCTTTCTTCATAATCTTATCCTGTAATATAACCCAAGTTTGTTTACAATTTCTTTTTCTTGATAGAATTGTATCGGCTTTCTTTGATATTCAATCGTCAAATTTCCTCCGAAAATTTTCTTAAAAATCGGATACTGTATGACGACGACAGATTTTGAAATGTCTGTAAAAATATCACCTCCAAATTGGATAACTGCACCACCTATATTTCCAGTTATTCTCAAACCTTTAAATCCAGAATAATATCCAAACTCCGTGCTTGTTATAAACCCGCCCAAAACATCACGCAAGATATCCGTGATAACTCCAGAAACAGCGGTGCTTAAAAGCGACGCACCAGCGGACGACCAAAGATTTTCTGTAAACATCGCAACTTCACCACTTGTCAATTCATCTTTAAATCTTCCCGTGACAAGAAACGAGATTGCATCTGATTCAACTTCACCGTGCGGATAAACTTTTTGATAATCTTCACCATCTATAAACATTTGAACTTTTACAATTGGCTTTGAAAGAGTCCCAGAGATTAAAAGTTTAATTTGAACCGTTTCAACTTTCCCAGCACTTATCGTATCAGTTAAAACAGTGTGAGTTCCCGTATAACTTGCGATTATGTCAAGTTCTGGGCTGTTTAAATCACCAGTGAATTTTAATTTCCCACTTGCGTTAAACCTTTTGAAAAAGTTATAATAAGAACGATCAAGTATATCAATCTCTCCATAAGCAAGGGTTGAACCAGAATAATTCCTCAAATTTAATCTGCCTGTAAACTCTGCGAAAAATTCTTCGCCAGTTTGAGTGTTAAGAACCAAATTTAACTTCGCATTTTTTGAAGTTGAAATCATTAGATCGTAGTTCAAACTTGAAAAAATTCCATGTTTTCTCTTAACCTCCAAACTTTCGCCACCAGTTTTAACAGGTATATCAAGATAAACAAGTTGTTCAACTTGTGTTTCCTCTGTTTTGAGCGTATCAAACGGATTTAGATAAACATACTCAAATCCAGTTCCTTTTGATATACTCGTTGCACGCTTCGGAAGATAGTTTAAATCAACATCGGATAACAAAATTTCTCCATTTAAATATAATCCCGTAGTGTCAATTTTTAAACTCAAACCATTTCCACCCGTCTCTGCGATAACCCTGCCGTAAAATCCCGTATCCCCAAAACCTTCTTTATCAACAATTAACAACTTCCCATTTATGCTGAAATTTCCCCGTGAAATTGAATAACGATCAAAATACACAGCACCTTTAATTTGAACTTCGCCATCTCTGTAATCATCTGGATTGTTCCACAAACTCAAATCCTCAACATAAACGACATTTGAATCAATTTTTCCACTCCCGTAAACAAGATAATACTTATTGTTTGGCTTGAACCTGAAAATGCAATTTTGAAGCGAAAAATTACCCTTGAAATTCGGATTGTCAAATGTCCCTTGAAAATCAACATTTGCAGTTATATCGCCACGAAGGTCTGACACATCAGAAATAAACGGCTCAAACACAGCAACAGGAAATCTGAAAAGTTTCATCTTTCCGATAACATACGGCTTCGGATACTTTACACTCACATCCCGCCTAAACCACATCGGAATTGAAATGTTCATATCCATCGCATTATACTTTACATCTCCAACTTCCGTCAAAAGCGAAGAATTCAAATTTATCACATCACCCTCAACCTTGCCAAAACATTGAAACTCGCCGAGTTTAATTTCTTTATACATAAAATCTTTGATCAAAATTTCAACTTCAGAACTTGGTTTATCATGTGTTCCATAGACGAAAATTGAGAAATCAACATCGCCAGAAAATGTTTGAGTTTTTAATGCGCTGTCAAGTTTTAAATTTTCACCCCACAATCTCAACTGTTGCGTTTGTTTATCAATGAAGCCAGCGATGTAAAATTTTTGACCATTTAAAAGAAAAGATGCTGGATTTATCACAAGCCCACTCTTCGTTTGGAAAAATTCAATTTCATCTTCAATGTAAATTCTGCTACCGTAAATTTCGCCCACGAAATTTTTCAAAATATATCTATTCGCTTCGCTCCCAAACTGAAACAGTGAGACGATTTCAACATCCCAATCGCTCGCTTTACCCGAAAATTCTGCGTAAAGATTTGGCTCTTCAAATGCAAAGTTAACATTTGCTCTGTCAAATTGCATAACCCTTGAATCAAAATTTCCACAAAGACCTTTGACCTCAAACTTCAACTTTTCTGATTTATAATCAAACTCAACTTCTCCGTTAAAATAACCAAATTTAAATGTGTCAATTTTTCCATCTTTGAAATTCAAATATGCGATGTCTTTTAAATTTGCATTGCTGTAAAAGTAAAATCCTCCCGAATCAGAAAGAAAAACTCCATCAAGATTTCCAATTGCCTGAAAAATTTGACCAATTGAAAAAACAGAAATAGGTGTTAAGTTCTTAAACTTTATCTTGTAATCAACTTCAACTTGATTTTTAAGATCGCCAAAACTTACGCCTTCAAACTTGACAAAGTTTAATTTCTCATTGACTTTACCTTGAATCGTTTTAATCGCAAGTCCAACTGATTTAAAAAGGTCATCAAAGTTAAACTTGCCTTCAAGATTTAAGTCAAACATATTTGATTGAAGATTCAAACTCTTTTTCTGTGCATCTTCGGTATATCTTGCGTTCAAACGCAATTTGCTAATTTTGTAATTTCCGAAACTTGACGGATTAAGTTGAGCAAACAAATCCATCTTTTTGAAATTTCCAGATGTAAATTTGAGAATAAAATCGCCAGAAATATGACTTCGCAAAAAATGTGGTTTATCTGTTCTGATTTGAGACAAATCAAGATCAGTCAGAGACCCACTCAAACTTAACAGAAATTGGTTCGCTTCATCTTTTTTTAAATTCAAATCTATTATGCCTTTAAATCCTTCGGAAATTGAGACAAAAGTCCCGTTCAATTCGCCACCTCTCAAATCAAACAGAAAGTTTGACTTCGGAAGCAAAACTTTATTCACAAAAGATTCACTTATTTCAACCCTTGCTCTTGCCTCTGCGTTATCAAAACCTACACCTTTACCGCTCAAATTTCCTGAAAAATTGAGAATTCCCCTCATGCTTTCCGTGTTTAAAATATCTTCTGGATTTAAATCCGAAACTCTAAAATTCAAATCGTAAGCGAAATCATCTTTGATTTTGAGTTTCGCATCAAGATTTACAATTGTCTTATCCCAGTTGAAATTAACACTTGAAGTAAAATCAAGCGGATGACCTATGTATCTGCCATCAAGATAAAATTGCTTGACCTTAAACTCTGGCAAATTGACAAGTGTGACAAATTTTTCTATGTCAGAAGTGTTAATTTTTGAATTCTGAATTTGGGCATCAATCAAAAAATCTGAAAATTTTATCACATTTTTAAGTTCGCCAGTGATTGAAATCTCGGAATCGTAAATTTTTGAATTTATCCTTTTTATCTTCAAATCTTTCAAAGTCCCTTCCGCTTCAATTTCTACTGATGGAGAGCCATTTAAGAAATGAACAGATGGAATAAATTTTGTCAAATCACCGAAACTGAAACTATCCGCAACAAGATAAACGCTCATATAAACATTTTCAATCGTGTTTCTATCAAGTTTGAACAAATTATCCTTCGTGCTTGCAAAGAAGTTAAACTTTGCCCTGCTTCTCCCAGTTAAAATTTCAACATCCTTCGCTTGCAATTCCTCTTTATCCATAAAAATTTTTCCAGATAAATCTGCGTTAAATTTGCCTTCATCAACGATAAAGGAAAGTTTAAAACTTCGCAAGTCAATTTTTTCAGATGAGTAAGAACCGCTCAAATTTAAATTAATATCGTGGATTGTGAAATTGTGGTAATTAATACAATTCAAACTTTCTGCAAGTGCGGATGTTTTCAAATTTAGTGAATCAACAAGAGAGAATTTGCCATCATCAATCACAAATTTATAAAATGAGACGGAAATTCTACCACTTGCATCCCCTTTTCTCGGTTTGATAATTTTTTGATAGTTCCAGTTTCCGTTTCTGTCTCTTATGAGATTGACTTCGGGCTTGTAAATTATGAACTCATCAAAAGAATAACTTCCTCTGATCAATCCAATGGGATTATATTTGAGTTCAATGCTTAATGCTTTAATGAATGTTTTGCCATCAACATCAATGCGAAATCCATCTATGCCAAGCCCTGTGAATAAATTGCCATAAAATTTTCCAAGATAAATATCTCCACCAATTGATTTTCTCAATTCAGATTCAACTTTATCGTGAATGAAAATTCTAAATCTCTCCGTCTGCGTGATTATCAAGACGATTGAAATCAAAATCAAAAACAATGCGGAGAAATAAAAGACGACTTTGAAAAGTTTTTTGAAGATTTTTTTCATCTCTTGCAGAATCTTTCAATGATGGTTTTTATAATGTTCGTCGTTGATCTGTTTGGTGTTAACTCAATTAAAACAACTTTTCCACCATTTGCTTCAACCACATCTCTCCCGACGACATTTTCAACGCTCCAATCACTTCCCTTAACAAGAACATCTGGAACTATTTTTGAAATCAATTCATAAGGTGTTGGTTCATCAAAAATGACGACATAATCAACAAAAGCAAGATTTGAAAGTATAAACGCTCTATCCTCTTGCGGGACGATCGGTCTACCTTCACCTTTTATTTTTCTTACCGAAGAATCGCTGTTCAAACCAACTATCAAAACATCGCCAAGTTCTTTCGCTCTAATCAAGTATTCAACATGTCCCCTGTGCAATATATCAAAGCAACCATTTGTAAAGACAATTTTTTTCCCTTCGTTTTTGAGTTTATTTCTTATCTCAATTATTTCATCCAAATTAACAATTCTTCCCATACTACCATTCACCTTTTGAATCAAGAAGAGCAGCCTTAAAAAGTTTTTCTTTATCAACTGGCACGACGCCAACTTCTTCAACGACAATTCCAGCAGCGTAATTTGCAAGCGATGCAGATTCAATTATATCAGCACCACTTGCAAGGGCAACTGTTATCGTTGATATAACTGTATCACCAGCACCAGAGACATCAGCAACTTTTCTTGCTTTCGTCGGAATGTGTTTTACATCTCCATTCTTTGTGAAAAGCGTCATTCCTTTTTCGCCACGTGTTAAGAGAAGATATTCACACTTTAATCTTTCAAGCAAAATCTTCCCCGCTTCAATTACTTTTTCTTCTGTGTCAATTTTACGACCTAAAACATCTTCAACTTCTTTCCTATTCGGCTTAAAGACAGTCACATTTTTAAATTCAAAAAAGTTGTCAAATTTCGGATCAACAGTTATAACTACGCCATATTTATTAGCAATGTCAATCAAATCGTGGATTAAATTTCTCACGATAACACCTTTGTTGTAATCTTCAATTATTATCGCATTAAGTTGATGAATGTTTTGAAGGACAATCTCTTTTATTCTTTCTTGAATTGAATAATTTATTGGCTCTCTTGATTCCCTGTCTATTCTGACAACATGCTGGTTATGGGCTATGACCCTTGTTTTAACCGTTGTCGGTCTTGAACGATCAACAATGATCCCACCTGTGTTAAAACCTTCTCGTTTCATTAGATCAAACAAAATTTCACCTTCTCTATCATCTCCGACAACTCCAATAAGAAGCGGAAACGCACCGAGAGATTTTATATTGTTTGCGACATTGCCAGCACCACCAAGTTTTGAATCTTCTCCTTCAACTTCAATAACTGGCACAGGTGCTTCTGGAGAAATTCTATTGACGCTACCCCAGATGTAGCGATCAAGCATAAGGTCACCAATTACCGCAACTTTTACATTTTCAAAATTTTTGAAAAGGTTTAAAAGTCGCTCCTCCGTGAATTTTATCATGAAAAATTCTGACTTTGTTTTGAATTCAATGATAAAAATACGCAAAGACAATAGAATAAGCAAGTTCAAAGGATAGCGACTTGGTTTTGCTAATACTGTTGGACTTTTTTGGATTTCAAACTTCATTTGAGTATATTTTACATCAAGTAAAACCAAATTTTTAACACTTGTTGTGTCCGTAAGAACACGTTTTGCTCCAAGTCCAACTGGATTTCTTCACGTTGGTGGATTAAGAACAGCGCTGTATAATTATCTTTTTGCCAAAAAACACAACGGTCAATTTATCCTTCGCATAGAGGATACCGACCAGACAAGAATTGTCCCTGGGGCTGTTGAAAATTTAATTGAGACATTAAAATGGGCTGGAATTGAATTTGACGAAGGTCCGATTAAAGGAGGACCTTATGGACCTTACATTCAGTCCCAGCGGCTTGAACTTTATCACAAACATGCTCTTGAACTTATTGAAAAAGGACACGCTTATTATTGTTTTTGCACGCCCGAGCGACTTGAAAAGATGCGTCAAGAGCAAATTAAATCAGGTCAAGCCCCGAAATACGATGGCACCTGTAGAAGATTAACCCCAGAAGAAGTTAAGAAAAAACTTGACGAAGGAATACCAAAGACAATAAGAATGAAAATTCCAGAATGGGGGGAAATAACTTTTAACGATTTAATTCGTGGAGATGTGACGATAAATTTTAAAGTCCTTGATGATCAAATAATTTTGAAATCAGATGGATTCCCAACATATCACCTTGCGGTCGTCGTTGATGATCATTATATGAAAATCTCACATGTGATCCGTGGCGAAGAATGGCTCCCGAGCACGCCCAAACATATTTTGCTCTATGAATATCTCAACTGGGAAAAACCACAATTTGCTCACCTGCCATTGCTTTTGAATCCGGATAGAACGAAACTAAGCAAAAGACAGGGAGATGTAGCAGTTGAAGATTATAGAGCAAAAGGTTATCTCCCCGAAGCCGTTGTTAATTTCATCGCTTTGCTTGGTTGGAATCCGGGCGATGAAAGAGAATTTTTCACAATTGAAGAATTGATAAAAGAATTTTCACTTGAAAGAGTCAACAAAGCTGGTGCTATATTTGATATCAAAAAACTCAATTGGATGAATTCGCATTACATAAAAAACTACGACCTTGACAAATTAACACAACTTGCGATACCATTTCTGAAAGAAAAAGGTTACGATGTTTCAAACTTTCAAAAAGTTAAAATTATCGTTGAAGCAGTCCGAACTCATCTTGAATATCTTGCTCAAATTGTTGATTATGTTGATGTATTCTTCAACGATGAAATTCGACTTGAGAATGGCGAAGCGCAAGAGATGTTGAATCTAAGCACGACAAAAATTGTCTTTGAGAAATTTATCAATAAGATTGAAAATCTTGACACTGAAATAGACAGAGAAAAATTCAAACAAATTGCAAAGGAAATACAATCTGAAACTGGGATAAAGGGAAAAAATCTTTTTATGCCAATTCGGATAGCGCTTACGGGTAAAACTCACGGTCCGGAGCTTCCTCTTCTTGTTGAGTTCTTTGGGAAAGAAAAAATAAAACAAAGGATTGGGAAATTTCTGAAGGTATGAGCAAACGCTTGAGATTTATTGATGTGTACCGCGGGCTTGCAATACTTTTGATGTTACACGGACACACTGCGGATGCGCTTTTGAATCCGGGTGAAAAAATGAGTTTGGCTTTTCAAATCTACACAATCTTTCGGGGTTTCACAGCACCGATGTTTTTATTTATCTCTGGGTTCGCTTTTTCAATCACAACTTTGAAACACATTGATGAATACACGAGGTTTTCACAAAAATTTTTGAAGCGATTGAGAAAATTTCTTTTCATTGTGCTTCTTGGCTATTTTCTTCATCTGCCGTATCTTTCGCTGAAAAAGTTGATAAATGAAACAAACTTTGAAACATTAGCACAACTTTTTTCATCGGATGTTTTGCAGGTTATCGGGGTTTCGCTTCTTTCAATGCAAATTGCCTTGTTTTTTATCAAAGACAAAGAAAAATTTGCAAAACTTTTGTTTCTATTCGGAATTATCTCATTTTTAATTTCCCCGTTTCTTTTCACAGTTGACTTCTCAAAATTTTTGCCTTTATTCATAGCGCAGTATCTTAACACATTTCACGGTTCAAAATTTCCGCTCTTTCCATGGATTGGATATATTTTGATTGGAGCTTACATCGGTTATAAATTTATGATTGAGTCATCTCGGGGAAATGCTGATGCTTTCTTCAAAAAAATTTTCAACTTCGCCATACTTTCATTTCCAGTTCTGTTCGCATCAGAATACATATTTGAAATCCTGCTAAACCCAAATCAATTCATCATTTATTCAAGCCCATTTTTGCAATCTTCACGGCTTGCTTTCGTGATTGTTGTTTTTTATATGATTTGGAAGATTGAAAAGATTGTAAAGTTAAAGGTTCATCCACTTCAAATTTACGGTATGGAGTCGCTCTTTGCTTATGTCTTTCATTTGATGTTGGTTTATGGAAGCCCTATAAATCCATTTCACTCTTTTTATTCTCTCCTTGGTGGAATGTTAAGTTATGTGCATGTTTTTGGTATTTTCATACTGCTTGCGCTTGTGGTTTTTGCTTTTTCTTACGCATTGAACTTTTTAAAGAGAACGAAAAATCAAACTTTTGACTACTTTAAATACGCAGCAGTAAGCATAATTCTGCTTGTGTTTTTCATAAATCCACATTAAAAAAGGAGAAAAAGATGAGAGCAGTTGCCATAACCGAATTTGGGGGAAGGGACAAGTTAAAACTTATGGATTTACCCCAGCCGAAGCCAAAAGCAGGCGAAGTTTTAATTCAACTCAAAGCAGCCAGTTTAAATCATCTTGACATTTGGATAAGAAAAGGACTTTACAAAATTCCATTCCCGCATATTCTCGGAGCTGATGGAGCTGGAATAATCGCAGATGTTGGAGAGGGAGTTACGCATCTTAAAGTTGGCGAAAAAGTTTTAATATCTCCTGGTATAGGTTGCGGAATCTGTCAGGAATGTGCTTCAGGGAGAGAAAATTTCTGCAAACTTTATCATATACTTGGTGTTCAAAAAGATGGGACTTATGCTGAATATGTTGCTTTGCCAGCGCAAAATGTTCTTCCAATTCCGCCAAACCTTGATTTTGAAGAAGCAGCTTCAATTCCACTTGTATTTTTAACAGCGTGGCATGCCCTTGTCACAAGGGGTGGAATAAGACCTGGGATGAAGGTCTTAATCCACGCAGCTGGAAGCGGAGTTGGTATCGCAGCAATTCAAATTGCAAAACTTTTCAATGCCATTGTCTTTACAACAGCAGGGAGCGATGAAAAACTTGAAAAGGCGAAAAATTTAGGAGCAGATGTTTTAATAAACTACAAGAAAGAGGATTTCCAAGAGAGATTGAAAATTGAAACGCAAGGTGAGGGAATAGATTTGATTCTTGACCATGTTGGACTTGACACTGTTATGAAAGGTTTGAAATCATTGAAAAAAGGAGGTAAATTAATTACACTTGGAGCAACAAGTGGAAGTGAAGTGCCAATTGAATTGAGATTTGTTTACGGGAAAAATTTGTCAATTGAGGGAATCTATATGGGAAGCAAGGGAGAACTTATGGAGGTTTTGAAGTTTTTCTCGGATGGAAAATTAAAACCTGTAATTCACACGATATTACCGCTTGAAGAAGCGCAAGAGGCACACAGAATTCTTGAGGAAAGAGAAGCATTTGGAAAAGTTGTTTTGAAAATTTGAAACTTACAAACAAAAAATTTTTCAAAATTATGAAAGCGTTAATTGCAAGTGGTGGAAGGGGAACTCGCCTTAGACCGTTAACCCATACACAGAACAAACATTTGATTCCAATTGCAAACAAACCAATGCTTCATTATGCGATTGAGACAGTTGCGGAGGCAGGGATAAAAGAAATTGGCATCGTTCACAACGCAGATAGTGATGAAGTTCCAAAAGCAATCGGAGATGGAAGCAAGTGGGGTGTTAAGATAACTTACATTCCACAGGAGGCACCGCTTGGGCTTGCACATGTTGTTAAAATTGCCGAAGATTTCATCAAAGGAGACAAATTTGTTTTTTATCTTGGGGATAATATGTTTGTTGGTGGGATAAAAAAATTTGTTGAAGAATTTGAAAAGAATCATTACAATTGTTTTTTGACGCTTGCAAAGGTAAAAGACCCGCAAAGGTTTGGCGTTCCAGAAATAGTTGATGGAAAAATTGTAAGAATTGAGGAAAAACCGAAAGTTCCGAAAAGTAATTACGCAGTTGCGGGAATTTACTTTTATGACAGCTCCATTTTTGAAGCGGTGAAAAATATAAAACCAAGTTGGCGTGGGGAACTTGAAATTTCAGACGCTCATACTTATCTAATTGAAAAAGGTTATAAAATTGGCTATGCAGAAATCACAGGTTGGTGGAAAGATACAGGTAAACCGGAAGACCTCCTTGAGGCAAATCGTTTAGTTCTTGACTCACTTGAAGCGAGAATTGAAGAAAATGTTGAGGTTGATCAAAGCACAAAAATTGAAGGCAAAGTCATACTTGAAAAAGGAGCAAAGATTAAAAACAGCATAATCCGCGGTCCAGCAATCATCGGAAAGAATTGCATAATTGAAGGAAGTTATATCGGTCCATACACATCAATTGACGAAGGAACATTTGTTCTCAACAGCGAAATTGAATACAGCATCATAATGAAAAATTGCAAAATTTTAAATGTTGGAATTAGAATTGAAAGCAGCTTGCTCGGGAACGATGTTGAAATCGTTGAAGCGACAGGAAAGCCACGTGTTCATAAGTTTATGGTTGGAGATCAATCAAGAATTGAAATAGCGTGGTGAGTGAATTAAATTTTTCTCAAAGATAAACAAATTTGAAAAACAACATCAGGAGGTCAAAAATGTATCAAAACATTTTATTTGAAGTAAAAGAACACATTGCTTTTGTCACAATTAACAGACCTGAAAAGTTAAACGCATTAAACCATCAAACAATGCTTGAACTAAAAGATGTTTTCACAAAAATCAAAAACGACGATGAAATTTATGTTGTCATAATCACTGGCGCTGGTGAAAAAGCATTTGTTGCCGGAGCCGACATAGCCGAACTTAACAAACTTGATGCGGTCTCAGGTCGTGAGTTCGCAGAAAGGGGACAGGAAGTTTTTAATTTGATAGAAAATCTCGGAAAACCTGTAATTGCAGCTGTGAATGGTTATGCCCTTGGTGGTGGAAGCGAGCTTGCTTGGGCATGTCATTTTAGAATTGCATCCGAAAACGCTGTCTTCGGTCAGCCAGAAATTGATCTTGGGATAATCCCCGGATACGGTGGGACTCAAAGATTAACACGACTTGTTGGAAAAACAAAAGCAATGGAACTTATCTTAACAGGAAGAAGATTTACAGCAAAAGAAGCTTATGAAATGGGAGTTGTAAATAAAGTTGTTCCCCAATCAGAGCTTATGAAAGAGGCGGAAGAATTAGCAAAGGTTCTCGCTTCAAAACCACAAATTGCAATTAGAATGGCTATAAAAGCAGTTAACATGGCTTATGAAACAACATTGAGCGATGGGCTTCATCTTGAAGCAACACTTTTCGGAATTTGCTGTGGAACCGAAGATTTCAAAGAAGGAACATCGGCATTTCTTGAAAAAAGAAAACCGGTTTTCAAAAATAAATGAACTTAAAGTTTGATCTTAGCGGTGAATGGGAATTCAAAGCAAGTTCAAGTGAATTTTTACCGCAGGAGTTAAGAACAAAACTTTCAATATGGAACAAGGCAAAAGTTCCGGGGACAATTCATCTTGATCTACTTGCAAATGATTTTATTCCCGATCCATTTTTTGAAACGAACGAAATTGATGTTCAGTGGGTTGATAAAGTTGATTGGATTTATAGAAAAAAGTTTTTGCTTGATTTTGATTTTTCAGATTTTCACTCCGTTAAACTTACTTTTGAAGGACTTGATACAGTTGGAAGTGTTAAGTTGAACGGTGAAATCGTAGGTCATTTCAACAATATGTTCATTCCGCATTCTTTTGAAGTTAAGAACTTGATAAAGAGCGGAGAAAATGAGATAGAGGTTTTCTTCAAATCTCCCACGGTTGCAGGCAAAGAACTTGAAGAGAAATATGGCAAACTCCCGGTTGAACTTGCAACGCACAGAGTTTATTTAAGAAAGGCACAGTATTCATTTGGTTGGGATTGGGGTCCGGTGCTCACAACAAGCGGAATATGGAAACCTGTCTATCTTGAATTCATAAAATTCGCAAAAATAAAACATGTTTGGTTTAAAACGCTTTCAATTTCAAATTCAAAAGCAGAAATTTCGGCAGAAATTGAACTTGAAAAATTCACTGAAGATGATCTTGATTTAAAAATTGAAATTTTTTACAAAGACGAAAAAATTTACGAAAGAAGCTTAATCCAGAAAAAACGCGACAGGGTGAGAGCGCATAGATTTGAGATAATATCCGCAAAATTGTGGTTTCCAAACGGATACGGTGAGCCAGAGCTTTACACAGCGATAATTGAAATTTCAAAAGATGGCGAAGTAATTGATAAAATCACCAAAAAATTTGGAATTAGAACAGTTAAGTTAATTCAGGAAGATGATGGAGAAGGTGAGAGTTTTATTTTTGAGATAAACGGAGAAAAAATTTTCTGCAAGGGTGCAAACTGGATCCCTGCCGATAGTTTCCTTCCAAGGGTTAGAAAGGAAGATTACGATAAACTTTTGAAAATGGCGAAAGATGCGAATTTAAATATGTTAAGAGTTTGGGGTGGTGGCATTTATGAAGATGATTATTTTTATGATAAGTGCGATGAACTTGGCATAATGATATGGCAGGATTTTATGTTTGCCTGTGCAGGTTATCCAGAATATGATGAATTTGTTGATAATGTTAAGAACGAAGCAATTCAAATCGTCAAAAGATTGAGAAATCATCCATCAATTGTTTTATGGTGTGGAAACAATGAAAACGAGTGGATCTGGGTTGACAAAACGCAAAAAAGCCCAGATGAAATGCCAGGCGCAAAAATTTTTAGAGATGTTTTAAAAGAAATTTGCGAGCAATACGACGGCACAAGACCATACTGGCGAAGTTCCCCATGGGGAGAGAATTATCCAAACTCCGAAATAAACGGAAATCATCATCAATGGAAGGTCTGGAGCCAATGGATTGATTATAAAAATTATGAAAATGTTAAAGCAAAGTTTATAACCGAGTTCGGCTTTCAAGCACCACCCCATATTGAAACTTTAAAAGAAGTTTTAAAACCTGAAAATAGAAATTTCAATTCTTTTTCAATTCACCATCACAATAAACAAACCGAAGGTATCCCCCGACTTTTCAGATTTTTAACCTCGCACTTTAAAATTACCGATGACTTTGAAGATTTAATCTATCTGATGCAGTTAAATCAAGCGGAAGCGATAAAATTTGCGGTTGAAAACTGGAGAATAAGAAAATTCAAAACCGCTGGAACTTTGTTCTGGCAATGGAATGATTGCTGGAATGTTATAAGCTGGTCTGCGATTGATTATAGAAAAAGACCAAAGGCACTTTATTATTTTGCGAAAAAATTTTTCAATCCAGTTCTTCCCGTCTTAAAAAGAATTGATGATTCGCTAAAAATTTACATTTTGAACGATCTGCCAAGACAAGTTTCGGGTGAGCTAATAGTTAGAACATTTACGACTTATGGAGCGAAAAAGTTTGAGAAGAAAATTAAAGTTGATGCGGAAAAAAATTCCGTTGCTTTCGCTTTTGAAAGTAATTTAAAAGGTTTAAAAGTTGAAGATTTCCAAACCGATTATATTCACGCAGAATTTAAATACAACGATGGGAGAATTTCCGAGAACTCAATTTATTTTGAAGAGCCAAAATTTATGAAGTTCAAATCGCCGGGGTTAAAGTTCAAAATTTCAAAAGTGGATGAAAATCTTTACAGATTAAAACTTTACTCAAAAAATCTCGCAAGGGCTGTGTTTGTTGACTTTTCTGGTTTTGATGTTGAGTTGAGCGATAACTTTTTTGACATCAACCCTGATTCAACGATTGAGGTTGAATTAAAATCTGATAAAACTCTATCAGAACTTTTAAAATCCATCCGAATAAAATTTCTCACCTGACATTTGCATTGATTTGCTCCATTGATTATATTTGTGAAAAATTTTGAAGCAAGGGAAAGTGAAAGAACGGATAAGTTCAGTTCTTATAATTGGAAGCGGTCCAATAGTAATAGGACAGGCGTGTGAGTTTGATTATTCGTGGACTCAGGCATGTAAAGTTCTTAAGCAACTTGGTATAAGAGTCATTCTCGTCAACAATAATCCAGCCACTATAATGACGGATCCAGAATTTTCGGATGCGACCTATCTTGAACCTTTAACTCCTTTTTTCATTGAAGAGATAATTAAGAAAGAAAGACCTGATGCCCTACTCCCTACACTTGGAGGACAAACTGCGCTCAATCTTGCCGTTCAACTTTATGAGATTGGAATTTTACAAAAATACAATGTTAAGTTAATTGGCTCAAACATTGAAGCGATCAGAAAAGCCGAAGATAGAGAACTTTTCAAAAAAGCGATGGAGAAGATCGGATTAAAAGTTCCACAAAGTGAATATGTCAAAAGCATTGAAGAGGGGATAAGTTTTGCTGAAAAAATTGGTTTTCCAGTTATTTTGAGACCAAGTTTTACGCTTGGTGGAACAGGTGGTGCAATTGCCTATGATCTTGAAGATTTGAAAGTCAAACTTGAAAAAGCATTGATAGAAAGCCCGATTAAAAAAGTTCTTCTTGAACAATCTGTAATCGGGTGGAAAGAATACGAGCTTGAAGTGATGAGAGATAAAAAAGATAATTTTGTAGTTGTATGCTCAATTGAAAACTTTAACCCGATGGGAATTCACACAGGGGATTCAATCACGGTTGCACCTGCACAGACATTAACAGACAAAGAATATCAAAAACTCCGTGATTACGCAAGGTTGATAATAAATGAAATTGGTGTTGAAACAGGTGGAGCAAACATACAATTTGCGGTAAATCCAGAAAACGGAGAAACGCTTGTCATAGAGATGAACCCACGTGTGAGCAGAAGTTCGGCGTTAGCAAGCAAAGCAACTGGCTTTCCGATTGCCAAAATTGCAACACTTCTTGCTTTGGGTTATACGCTTGATGAAATTCCAAACGACATCACAAAGAAAACACCCGCATCGTTTGAACCATCAATAGATTATTGTGTTGTTAAAATTCCGAGATGGGATTTTGAAAAGTTTAAAGAAGTTGACGATACGCTCGGGGTCCAGATGAAATCAGTTGGCGAAGTTATGGCTATTGGAAGAAATTTTAAAGAAGCTTTTCAAAAGGCAATACGATCGCTTGAAATTGAAAGATTCGGTCTTGGATGCGATGGAAAGGATGAAATTGAAATTTTGGGTAAAGATGAAAACTTAAAAAATCAGATTCTTGAACGATTGAAACAAAACAAGTGGGACAATTTCTTCTGGATAAGGCACGCTTTTAAACTTGGTGCGACAATTGACGAAATTTACACAGCTACGAAAATTGACAAATGGTTTATTTACAATTTGAGAGAGATAGTTGAGATTGAAGAAGAATTGAAAAATACCGACATCTTTAAAACAGCGCTTGAAAATCCAAATCTTGCAAAAGAATTAATCTTGAAAGCCAAGCAAAATGGATTTTCCGACATACAGCTTGCTCACATTTGGAAAACCACTGAAAAAGAAATTAGAAGTTTAAGAAAAAAACTTAACATAATTCCTGTTTACAAAACGATTGACACATGCTCTGCTGAATTTGAATCATACACGCCTTATTTTTACTCAACTTATGAATTTGAAAATGAATCCACCCCAACACAAAGAAGAAAAATTTTAATCATTGGAAGCGGTCCAAATAGAATTGGACAAGGCATTGAATTTGACTACACAAATGTTCACGCTGTTTTCGCTCTGAAAGAAGAAGGTTTTGAAACGATTATGATAAATTGTAATCCAGAGACAGTTTCAACAGATTACGACACTGCGGATAGATTATATTTTGAGCCGATAACTTTTGAAGATGTTATGAATGTAATTGAACTTGAAAAACCAGAAGGTGTGATTTTAAGCTTCGGCGGTCAAACCCCGTTAAAACTTGCTAAACTTTTTGAAAGCGAAGGGATAAAAATTCTCGGGACATCTCCACAAAGTATAGACATCGCAGAAGACAGAGGTAAATTTGCTCAACTTCTTGACACACTTGGAATAAACTATCCACCCGGAGATTATGCTAATTCAATTGAATCAGCTCTTGAAATTGCAAGAAAGATCGGTTATCCCGTTCTCGTTCGCCCGTCTTATGTTCTCGGTGGAAAAGCAATGAAAATAATCTACCGTGAAAATGTGCTGATTGATTATCTAAAACACGAGATAAAAATTTCCAAAGATAATCCCGTCTTGATAGATAAGTTTCTTGAAGATGCTTTTGAATACGATGTTGACGCAATATGCGATGGTAAAAATGTTCTTTTGCTTGGAATAATGGAACACATTGAAGAAGCAGGGATTCACTCCGGGGATAGCTCCTGCGTTTATCCGCCGTTTATGTCATCAAATGAGACAATTCAAAAAATAATTGAATACACACAAAAAATTGCAATTGCTTTAAATGTTATCGGGTTGATCAACATACAATTTGCGGAAAAAGATGGGATTGTTTATGTTCTTGAAGCAAACCCCCGCTCATCACGAACTGTTCCATTTTTAAGCAAAGCAACTGGAATACCTTTTGCAAGGATTGCGACAAAAATTCTCGTTAAAAATTCTGATGAAGTAATGCAGGAATTCAATTTGAAAAACTTCAACCATAAAACTGTTAAGATCAAAGCATGTAAAACCCCCGTCTTTTCATTTTCAAAACTTCCGAATATAAATGTTTTCCTTGGACCAGAGATGCGTTCAACTGGTGAAGTAATTGGACTTTCATATTCACTTGGTGAATCTTTTGCAAAGGCACAAATTGGCGCTGGGAACAATCTTCCACTTTACGGAAATGTTTTGATAAGCGTAAATGACAGAGATAAAAACGAGAAGATAATTTCAATTGCTAAAGAATTTATAAATCTTGGATTTAAAATTCTGGCTACGGATGGAACAGCAAAATTTTTGAACTTAAATGGGATCAAAGCTGAAAAGGTTTTCAAAGTAAATGAAGGACACCCGGACATTGTTGACTTGATAAAAGAAGGAAAGATAAATTTTATCATAAACACGCCTCTTGGGGAAACTTCAAGGTTTGATGAGTTCGCAATTGGAAGAAACGCCATAAAATACAAAGTTCCATTCGTGACGACTCTTTCAGCAGGATTCAGCGCAGTTGAAGCGATTAAAAAATTGAAAGAAGGGAAATTAACGATAAAAAGTTTACAAGAATACCATCGTGAAATTAAATATGAATTTGCAAAATGAGAAAAGCAAAAATTGCACTTGAAAATGGAATTGTGATTGAAGGTGTAAATTTCGGCGCTGAAGGAGAAACCTATGGCGAAGTTGTATTTAACACTGCATTAACTGGGTATCAGGAAATGATAACAGACCCATCATACAAAGGTCAAATCCTGATATTCACAAATCCATTAATCGGAAATTACGGGATAAATGATGAAGATATTGAATCAAGATCGCCACAGGTAGCAGGAGTTGTTGTAAGAGAAATTTCAAAGTTTTACAGCAACTGGAGAGCAAGTGAATCTCTTGACTCTTATCTTAAACGACATAACATCGTTGGGATTTCAAATGTTGACACGAGATTTTTGGTAAGACAAATAAGAGATAAAGGAGCGATGCGAGGTGTAATCTCAACGCTTGACTTTGACGATAAAAGTTTGATTGAAAAAGCCAGATCAATTCCACAAATGAGCGGTCTTGATCTTGCAAAATTTACAACGACGGAAGAAAGTTATATTTTCAATCCTGAAAACAACGCAAAATTCTTCGTGGTTTTATACGATTTCGGAGTCAAATTAAACATACTTCGTAAACTTGAAAAATTAAATTGTAAAGTTCTCGTTGTTCCCGCTCATACCGATGCGAAAGATATTTTGTCTTTAAATCCAGATGGAATTGTCTTATCAAACGGACCTGGAGATCCTTCTGCATTAACTTATGCAATTAACAACATCAAAAAATTAATTTCAAAAAAACCGATACTTGGAATTTGTCTTGGGCATCAACTTCTATCTCTTGCGGTTGGTGGCAAAACTTACAAAATGAAATTCGGTCATCGTGGCTCAAATCATCCTGTTAAGAACTTAATCACCGAAAAAATTGAGATAACATCACAAAACCACGGGTTTGCGGTTGATCCAGAATCATTGAAAGAATCAGATGTTGAAATCACACATATAAGTTTAAACGATGGCACAGTTGAGGGAATTGCATTGAAAAACTTTCCAGTTTTTTCAGTTCAGTATCACCCAGAGGCATCACCTGGACCGCACGATAGCGAATACATCTTCAAAAATTTCGTCTATTTGCTCCAAAAAACACAAAACAATGTTTTCTGATGAAAATTGCTTTTTTAATTGATTCAGAACCTTCACAGGAACAGTTAAGCGCATTTAAATGGTTGAGGGCAAGAACAGGTTGTGCATTTCAAGTTGAAATTGAAAAAATAAATAATGCGAATTTAAACGAATTCAACATCATCTGGTGGCATTACGACAAAAGTTTAAATCTTCCAGAATTCGCAAGTTCAGACGAATTCAAAACAACACTTTTAAACTTTTTAAACCGTGGTGGAAATTTGCTTTTAACTTTGACAGCAGTTAAACTTCTCAATGTTCTTAACATTGAACCGATTGAACCTGATTTTGAAAAAAGAGAAATTTTAACCTCTTCACGATCGTATGGTTTTGCTTCTTTCCTCGGTCATCCAGTTTTCCGAAAACTTCACAACGCAACTTATACATTCACCGCATCAGAAAAGACAGAAAAAATCATGCTCGCTTATGTAGATCGGACGCCAGAAAATTTAAAAATTGTTGGGATTGAAAAAGTTGATGACAAGATCAATCCAACGAAAAAAATTTTGTTTGAATTTGAAAGCAAATTTAAAATCATCGCAATTGGCGGATATGTATATTTCTCGGACAAGGGAAATCCAAACTGGAACAATCTTGACAGATTGCTTTTGAACTCAATTTTATATCTTAACAATCCTCGCAAATTCCCAGAGCCAAAGACATATTGGGATTTCAGAGAAAACATAACACGTGCAAGTTTTCAACTTGAAAACAAGGCGTTAAGAACAGCACAGAAGAAAATTGGCAGAAAAAGCACTGACATTCAAAGCGAAATAAAAGGAAATTATCTCATTCAAGGCGAGCAAATTTTCGCAGAAATAACAGAGCAAAAAATTAAGTCAATATCAATCCCACCATTACAAATAATTGACGAGATTAGTTTGTCTTTAAAAAGCAATGAAGAATTCAAGCAAATTGAAAAACCACAACTTATCCTGAAACCAGAAGCGGTGGTTAGAAATTTTGAAATTGGCGAAGCCAAATTCTGTGAAACAATCTTCACACATCCAAAAAAGCCGATTTTAATCTCAAATTTTTTGATAACAAGCGACAAAGAAATTGAAATTTGTTTAAATTTAAAAATTTCCCCAAAGTTTTTAAGCGAGCCAAAATTTCAAATTAAAAATTTCTCGTTTGGGTTTGATGAAAAGTTAAAATGCTTTTATGTTTTCAATCCTCAAATCTTCGCTATTTTTGCTGGAAGCGCACGAAAGCCAGAAAGTTATGAAATTAAAGTTGGAGATTTTGTTGATGTTAAGATTTTTTACAAAGTTTCCGCTGGCTCTGAAAAAGCATTTAACTTTGCAATCACAGGTGTCTTTCAAAATCCACGAGCCCCAAAAGATATTTTATCTGAATCAAAAGAACTTTACAAACTTTCTCTCACATCACCGCACAAAATTTTCAAAGAAAACTTCAAATCTGTCAGAAACGCATTGAGAAAATATCTCACAATTGAGACACAGGACGAGAACATAAATCAAAAATTTAAATTTGCTGTTTCGCTTCTTCCAAAGTTTATGAAAGATGTCAAAACGCTGGGACGATTTTTGGTCAATGATTTGAGAGAGGAATTTATCAACACAGAAAAAATTTTAAATTCACTTAACACATTGCTTAAAATTGGAGATTATGAAGATACAAGAGACACGCTTGAATTTCTCGGAAGATACATAAGCGTTGATAGTAAATTACCCCAAAAGTTTTTGCTTTCTGGATTTTTTGAATACGATAACAATTTGAAGTTTAACTTCATCAAAATTTGTGGAGATTATCTTCGCTCTTCAAAAGATAAACTTTTTGCGAAATTTACATGGCAAAGGATTAAGAATTTAATTTCAGGCGAGATAGAAAATTTGCAAAATTATCCCGATGCTTTTAACTCAATTCTTTTGTTTGCCAATACTCTTGAAGATAGCGAATATATGGAAAAATTGAACGAATTAAAGTCCAAAATGCGATTTGAAAATGGTGTAAAAAAGTTATCAAGCAAGATAAATCAATTTGATCTTAACTCTGCGATTGGCGTTTCATCTTTTGTTGAGAAAATCCTTGATGATTTTGAGTTTGATGTAAATGCGTTTGAGAAAAAATTAACTTTTAAACCAAGGATAAAAGATGCGATTGGCTCGGTAAAGATGAAAAATTTGAGATTGCAAAATATGAGAATTAACATAACGATTGAGAAATCAAGTGATTGTCTTGTTATTAATTTTGAAAAGAATAATCTTCCAGAGATAAATGTAAATCTTGAGATTTTTGAAAGCCCTCGCAATGTTAAAAATGTTTTGATTGATGATAAAGTTTGCAAAAGTTTTGAATGTGATGAAACGAGTTTGAAAATTGGGTTTTCATTCAGGTTTAAAAGGCAGGTTAAAATTTTGTTTGATTGAGTCAGGTTGCAAAAATCTTGACGGGAGTGCAAGTGGATTTTTGTGAAGATAGAGCCCAAAATTTTGCCCCAATCTATTTGCTAAAATATCTCTTTCATCTCTGACAAGATTTAACCCTAATTTTTCACCTTCTTCAACAAGCAAACCAATTTTATCTGCACTTGCCCTACCTTCATTTGTATATGTTAAATAAGCAGAAAAGAAAAAATGTTGAAGTTTATCTCTATCGTCAATTGTATTGGAGAAAATATGCGATGGCAGGTTTGAGGTTCTTTTAAAAAATTGCTCTTCGCTTTCGGAGGTTAAGAAAATCGGAATTTTAAATCCAAGGAGAGGAAGTTTAAAGTTAATTTTTCTGTGATCAAGGGTTGCAAGTGCGCACACGAAAAGTGCATCTTTTATATTATAATCGCACAAGACGAGAGATTTTTTATAAATGATATCAATTGCGTTGAGATCGCCGAGTTTATTTTTTAACTCTTTGAATTCTTCGCTTCTGATGAAATTGCGTAGTTGATGGACATAGAAAATTTTATTTTTGAGCAAGGTGTTAAAGATTGACTGTGATTGTGCGATTGAAAATGAAAGTAGAAGTGTTAAGATGTTAAGTTTGAATAACCCCGACATTGAATCTCGGCAGATACGGATTATTGTTTGCGATTTCAATTCCACGAGAAATTATCTTTCTTGTTTCAACTGGGTCAATTATCCCGTCAACCCAGAGTCGTGCAGCTGCAAACAACGGTTCCATTTCTTTTTCATATTTTTGCTGAATTTCCTTCAAAAGTTTTTCCTGTTCTTCTTTCGTTATGACTCTACCTTCTCTTTCCATTTGCGAAAGTTTTATACTTAACAATGTTTCGCTTGCTTGTTTTCCGCCCATAACTGCAATTTGAGCAGTTGGCCAAGCGAAGATAAATCTCGGGTCATATGCTTTTCCGCACATAGCGTAATTTCCAGCGCCGAAACTATTTCCAATTATAAATGTAAACTTCGGAACAACGCTGTTCGCAACTGCATTTACCATTTTTGCTCCGTCTTTTATAATTCCACCCCACTCTGCCCTTTTACCAACCATAAAGCCGGTTACATCCTGAAAGAAAACAAGCGGAATTTTCTTTTGATTGCAATTCATAATGAATCTGGCTGCTTTATCTGCGCTATCAGAATAAATCACGCCCCCAACTTGCATTTCGCCAAGTTTTGTTTTAACGATTGTTCTTTGATTTGCTACGATTCCAACAGCCCAACCATCAATTCTCGCATAAGCACAGATCACGGTTTTACCATATCCAGCTTTGTATTCATCAATTTCGCTATCGTCAACTATTCTTGCAAGAACTTCATACATATCGTAAGGTCTTGAAATATCTTTTGGAATTATGCCGTAAATTTCATACGGGTCAAATTTTGGTGGGCGTGGTTCAACTCTGTTAAATCCAGCTTTTGGTGTTTCACCAAGTTTTGAGATTATGCTTCTTATCGTTTCAATTGCTTCTTCATCATTTTTACATTTGTAATCCGTGACACCGCTAATTTCACTGTGGACGGTCGCTCCGCCAAGGGTTTCAATGTCAATTTCTTCACCAATTGCAGCTTTAACAAGATGTGGTCCCGCAAGGAAAACGCTTCCCGTGCCCTCAACAATCAAAGCTTCGTCGCTCATGATTGGAAGATAAGCTCCACCTGCAACACACGGACCCATAATTGCTGCAATTTGCGGAATCCCCATTGATGACATTATAGCGTTGTTTCTGAAAATTCTACCGAAGTGTTCTTTATCTGGGAAAATTTCACTCTGCAATGGCAAAAAAACACCTGCTGAATCAACAAGATAAACGATCGGAATTCTATTTTCCATTGCTATTTCTTGTGCTCGCAGGTTCTTTTTGCAGGTTATTGGAAACCAAGCCCCAGCTTTAACAGTTGCATCATTTGCAACTATAACGACATCACGACCGTGAATTTTTCCAATTCCAACAATTACACCTCCAGATGGTGCGCCACCATATTCTTCATACATCTCATAACCAGCAAACAAACCTATTTCAAGGAACTCGCTTCCCGGATCTATCAATTTTTGAATTCTTTCTCTTGCGGTTAATTTGCCACGCTTGTGCTGTTTTTCAATTGCATCTTTTCCACCACCAAGTTTTATCTGTTCTGCTTTCGCATTCAAAATTCTTAACAAATTTTTCATATTATCTTCATTTTCAAAGAAGCTTTGATCCCGCTTTATCGGGCTACCTATTGCTTTTGGCATTTTGTTGATTTTTTACTTTTGCTTTAGATATTTTTGCTCAATTTCAAAAATCTTATTAAGCCGTTGGAGGTGTCTTCCCCCGCCGAAATTTGTTTCAAGAAAAACTCTAACAATTTCCTTTGCAAGTTCGCTCCCAATAACACGAGCACCAATTGTTAACATATTTGCATCATTGTGTTCTCTGCTCATTCTTGCGGTGAATTCATTATGACAACATGCTGCTCTTACACCCGGAACTTTATTTGCAACGATTGAAGAGGCAACGCCTGTGCCATCAATCATCAATCCACGCCAAGCTTTACCCGAAATAATTGCATAAGCCACCGCATAAGCAAAATCTGGATAATCAACCGAACTTTCAGAATTCGTCCCAAGATCAAGAACGGAATAACCAAGTTCGGAGATAAATTTTTTAAGTTCTTCTTTCAATTTAAATCCAGCGTGATCACTTGCTATTGCAACGATTTTTTTACCATCTAATTTTGGCTCTGGCTTCAATGGGTAATTAAATTTTTGAGCGGTTTCAAACTTTTCAACAAACTTAACTTTTAACTGCAGGGCTTTATCCCGTGCGGAAGGTGTGACTATCGTGTTTTTATCAATTTCTATTTCGGTTTTGCCTTGATTGTAAAAATCTAAAACCGTTTTTTCTGTGATCAATTTTTTGGGCATTGCGAAAGCAAATTTAAATTTTCAAAAGGGGGACGAAAGAAAGTCCCCCATTGTGTTTAGCTTATGCCAAGATCTTTTAAAACTTTGACAACTTTTTCAGCTGCATCTTTAAAACCATTTGCAACGATAAAATTCAATCCCGATTCTTTTAAAATTTTCGCTCCTTCTTCTGCATTTGTCCCTTCAAGGCGGATAACAACGGGAACATTCACACCAACTTTTTTAGCTGCTTCAACGACTCCAAGAGCAACACGATCACAACGAACGATTCCACCGAAGATATTTATCAAAATTGCCTTAACATTTGGATCCGACAAAATTATTCTGAACCCTTGTTCAACTGTTTCAGTTTTTGCACCACCGCCTACATCAAGGAAGTTTGCGGGCTCTCCACCAGCAAGTTTTATTAAATCCATCGTCGCCATCGCAAGCCCAGCGCCATTGACCATACAACCCACATTTCCATTTAAGCGAATGTAGTTGAGGTTATATTTTGATGCTTCTACTTCAAGAGGATCCTCTTCATCAATATCTCTTAACTGCGCAATTTCAGGATGGCGAAACAGGGCATTATCATCAAAATTCATCTTCGCATCAAGAGCAAGAACTTCTCCATCGGTTGTAAGAACAAGCGGGTTTATTTCCGCAAGAGATGCATCCGTTTCATCGTAAGCTTTGTAAAGTGCGAGCAAAAATTTAACTGCATTTTTAAACGCTTCACCCTCAAGCCCAAGCCCAAAGGCAAGGCGTCTTGCTTGATAAGGCATAAAACCAACTTTGGGGTCAACATATTCTTTCAAAATTTTCTCCGGACTTTCAGCTGCAACCTGTTCAATTTCAACACCACCTTCGCTTGAAACCATAACGACATTTCTTGAAGTTGCTCTATCAAGCGTAATCCCAACATAAAGTTCTTTTTGAATTTTCAAACCTTGCTCAACGAGAACTTTCTTAACAATTTTACCTTCTGGACCTGTTTGATAAGTTACAAGTTTGGAGCCAAGCATATTTTTTGCGTGTTGATAAACTTCATCATAACTTTTAGCAAGTTTAATTCCTCCGGCTTTTCCTCTGCCACCAGCGTGAATTTGAGCTTTTATAACCCATAAGTCACCGCCGATTTCTTTTGCGACTTCAACGGCTTCTTCAGGTGTAAATGCAACACGACCTCTGGGAACAGCAACGCCGAACTTTTTTAAAATCTCCTTCGCTTGATATTCGTGTATCTTCATTTTAAAAGTGCGATTTGTTTTAAATTTCTCATGTTCCAAACGACTTTTTCAAAGATGTTCATCACTTAACTTTTTCTGATATTGCTTTCCCTTGCAAGAACAACAAGAGATAATCTGGACCACCTGCTTTTGAATCCGTTCCGCTCATATTAAATCCACCGAATGGATGGACTCCAACTATTGCGCCCGTGCATTTCCTGTTTATGTAGAGATTGCCAACATGGAAAAGTTTTTTGGCTTTTTCAATTTTCTTCCTGTTCCTCGTATAAACAGAACCAGTTAAACCATATTCAGTGTCATTTGCAATTTCAATCGCATGGTCAAAATCTCTTGCTTTTATAACAGCGAGAACAGGTCCAAAAATTTCTTCCTGCGCAATTCTTGCTTTCGGGTCAACATCTGCGAAAATTGTCGGCTTGATGTAATAACCTTCATCCTGTCGCACCGCTTCTCCACCTGTTAACAACTTTCCTTCCGACTTTCCAATTTCAATATATGAAAGGATTTTCTGCTGAGCCCCTGCGTTGATGACAGGTCCGACAGGATAATTTTCTTTTGCTGGTCCAATTTCAAGTTTTTCCGTCTCCTCAACGAGTTTCTCAATAAATTTATCATACACGCTTTCAACAACTATAGCTCTTGAGCAGGCGGAACATTTTTGACCTTGATAACCAAAAGCTGAAACGACAACACCTTTAACTGCTGAATCAAGGTCTGCTTCATCATCAACTATTATCGCATCTTTCCCACCCATTTCAGCGATCACACGCTTTAACCATATTTGCCCTGGTTGAACTTTTGAAGCAAGTTCATAAATGTGAATTCCAACTTCTTTTGAACCTGTAAATGCAACAAATCTTGTTTTCGGATGAGCAACAAGTGTATCTCCAACTGTTGAGCCAGGACCTGTGATAAAATTCAAAACTCCATCAGGAAGACCTGCTTCTTTCATAAGTTCATAGAACTTCGCACCAATTACAGGGGAATCGCTTGATGGTTTTAACACAACCGTATTTCCAGTAACAAGCGCACCGACCGTCATACCAAGTAAAATCGCAAGTGGGAAATTCCACGGCGGTATAACTGCACCTGCACCAAGCGGTATATAAACCATTTCATTTTTTTCACCCGGATATTTTACAACAGGAGCACCTTTTGCGTAATGAAGTGCCCATCTGCTGTAATACTCAAGGTAATCAATTGCTTCTGCAACATCTGCATCTGCTTCCGCCCAGTTCTTCCCAACTTCAAAAACCTGCCACGCTGCAAATTCAAATTTTCTCTTCCTTAAAAGTTGTGCAGCTTTTAACATTATCTTGACTCTATATTCCGGCTTTGTCATTCCCCACTCTTTAAACGCATCATTTGCAACTTCAATCGCCTTTTTAGCAAGTTCAGCATTTCCCTTTTGTAAAACACCAACAACTTGATCCTTTTTTGAAGGATTGTAAGAATAAAATTTTTCATCTGTCTTAATCCTCTCACCTCCAATTACGATCTCATATTCCCTCCCAAGTTCGCTCTCAACCTTTGCGAGAGCCTTTTCCATTTTTTTGCGATTCTCAGGTTTTGAGAAATCGGTAAATGGCTCATTTTTAAATTTTGGTAACTTCATTTTAACCTCCGCTTTTATTTTTTGCCTGTTAATTTATTGATAATTTCTCTTGCCTTCTCAAAGCCCGATTTTATCATCGCTTCATCAGCACCGTGTCTGTAATACCCAAAAAGATGTAAATTCTCATAAACAGTGTTAAACGCATCAATCAGCTTACCATTTTTCGGCAAACTCCTCAAAAATTTTCTATACTCTATTACATTTTCCGGAAATTCATCCGGAGAAAATCCTCTCCTTAACATTTCCCCTTCAATGGCTCTTAACACAGCAAGATAAGCAGTCCCGCAGGCTTCGGAAACTTTCTTAATGTTTCTGTATCTTCCATTTTCAACTGGCGATTCAGAAAGTGTTTTCAAAGCATTGTTATAAAGTTCATTTGCAAGTTCAAATGCTTCTTCCGGCGTCTCTGGCAGTTTTAAAAGTTTCCTTATTTTATTTCTCTTTCGCATACACAGGTTAAAATCAAATTTTTCTCTCTGCAAATTTAAAAATTTTAACCGACTAAATTCAAACTTCGCTCCTGACAGCGCCTCTCACCACTGAAATCAAATTCCCAACCAAAATCGTCGCCCCAGCTCCAATGAAAGTGTGCCATGTCCACGCAATTTTTGTATTCAAGATGACATATATCATAACAGCAATCCCAAAAACAAAGCCAATTAAAGCATCTATCTCATTAACTTTTTTAAACAAAGCACCAAGAAGGAAAGACCCGAGTAATCCGCCATAGGTAAATGACGCAATGCTTAAAGCTAACTCAACGACAGTTCTTTCAGTTTTCATAAAAAACATAGCAGAGCCAACGAGAAGCACAGCCCATATCGCTGTTATAATCCTTGAAATCAGAAGTTCTTTTTTCTCATCATTATCTTTTCCGAAATAAGGTTTATAAATATCAATCATAGCAGACGAAGCAAGCGAACTCATTGAACCAGCAAGCGTTGACATAGCAGCTGCAAAAAGCCCAGCAATTATTAAGCCAGAAATTCCGCTTGGCATATACTTAACAATAAAGTCAGCAAATACTTCGTTTGGATTCATCTTTGCTCCATTGTAAAAAGTGTAAAGCATAAGCCCAAGAAAAAGGAACATAAAAAATTGAACAGCAACTATAAAGCCAGTTGTGATAAGTGCTTTTTGGCTATTTTTGAGCGAGTCCGTTGTTAAAAGTCGTTGAACGATAAGTTGATCAGCACCGTGTGAAGCCATTGAAAGAAACGCTCCGCCAATTAAACTCGCAAATAAAGTGTAAGGTTGCGTGAAAAATTCATTCAACGGTTTATCAAATCCCCAATTTATGATTTTAAATTTTTCAGATGCAAAATTTAAAACCTGTGAAATTCCGCCATCTATCTTCAAAGAAAGAACGATTATAGCAGAAATTGCACCACCTATGTAAATGAACATTTGAACCACATCCATCCATATAACCGCCCTCACTCCACCGATAAATGTGTATAAAAAGGTCACAAAAGAAACAATCGCAATTGAAACAATATAAATTTGAGTATCAGACCAGTTTGCTAACTGTCCAGAACTTTTCAATATAATTGCAAGTGGAATTGCGGTTGTGAAAAGCCGAACCCCATCAGCTGCAAGACGAGTGAGCATAAAAACGATTGAAGCAAAATTTCTGATTTTTTTACCAAATCTTATACCGAGAAATTGATAAGCAGTTGCAAGCTCACCTTTATAATAAGCTGGGAGAAGGACAAAACTTACGATAATTCTACCGAGAATATAGCCAAATGTTAACTGCAAAAAATTCAAATTTGTCGCATACGCAACTCCCGGAATGCTCAAAAAAGTTAAGGCGCTTGTTTCAGTTGCGACAACAGCGAAACACACAGCAAGCCATGGAACTTGTCTTGCCCCAAGAAAATAATCAGATGTGCTTCTTTGTTTTCCCCCGGAGATTATCCCAAAAATTGCAACCCCGATAAGATAAAGAACGACAATAATCCAATCAGCAAGTCCAAAGCTCATCAGAGATTATCACTTTGTTTTTGTTCCAAGCGCTTCTTCAACAGAATTTGAAAACTTAAACAACTGGTCAAGCCGTGCTATTTTTATCAAGTTTAAAACTTTATCCCTAACCCCGACAAGATAAACTTCGCCTTTATTTTCTCTCATTCTTCTCTCGCAGAACAAAAGCGAACTCAACCCCGAACTATCACAATACTCAACATCAGAAAGGTCAATAATTATTTTCTTAACACCTTTCTGACAAAGTGCGAGAAATTCTGCTTTTAAATCCGGTGAAATTAAAGCATCCATCTTCTTCTCACGCAACTTGAAAATTATGGTATTTTTCTCTGGCTTGGAAATTTCAAAATTCATATTACAAAAAATTTGTTAAAAAATGCTCAACGACCCGATTATCCCGTGATAAGCAGACCTCAAATCTGTATCTCTTTTTATAGCGAGTTGGAAATTGTAAAATAAATCAGAATCGTCACGCTTAAAGCCGATTTTTATTCCAGCGTTAAGTTCCTGGCACAACCACGCATTGAACAAATCAAAATTAAAACTCATATCAATCGCAACATCATATCTAAACAAGGAAAGTTTTCTTATAAAATTTTTTTTCGGTAGCCCGAAAATTGAAACATCATCCTTTGTTATCTCAACATATCTATAACGCTTGATCGTGAAGTATTCCTTGAAATTAGAGGTCGCTATAACGGTGATGTTATATTTGCCCGGAATATCTTTAAGCAAATCATATGCAATCATAAACTGCTCTTTTTCCCTCGGCATTATCACAACAATATATCTTGCTCTTTGAAATGCTTGCGTGAAATTGATGATTTTTTTACCTTTAACCTCACTTCTCAACTTTGCAATATAAAGAAAAAATTTTTGCGCTAATTTTCTCATTTCCATCATCTTGCTCTTTTCCCTCTTATGTATGCTTGACGAATGTATTCTTTGTCGTAAAAGTAATAAGTAAGACCAAGTTTCAAAGCAATGAAACCATCTTTATCTTTTGTATTTGGATTTCCGTCAAAATCTCCTCTTGTTGTGAGATTATATGACGCAGAAAAATCAACGGAGAGAAAATGTCTAACATACATATTTAATCCCAGACCAAAGCCAACCGTCGGCGTATTTTTGCCCATATAACTGTTGATATTCGGCTGATAATGGATCATTCCAGCGGAGATGAAAAAGTAAGCATCGGATCTACTGCGTGGGACAATGTGAAATTCAGGTTGAATTTCTCCCGAAATTATTGTAGTCCAGTTCTTAACATTTGTATCTTTATCTCTAAATCCAACCCACCCACCGGAAAATTTTCCATTAATTGAAAGAAAATCAAAAACGCCCCATCTCACATGAGCGCTCCCAAGAGGTTGGACATACGGCTTTGATTGTCCCTGCAAAATCGTTATCCCCAAATCGGCGCCAAATCCAAATTTACCCGGCAATGTCTGTGCAAATAAAAAATTTCCACCAACAAAGAAAAGTAGGACAAAAAAGAATTTACGCATTTTTTCCTCCATTTTTATTTAATGAGTTCAAGGAACTCTTCCTCGGTTATTATCTTAACACCAAGCTGCCTTGCTTTATCATACTTTGAGCCTGGATTTTCACCAACGACAACATAATCTGTTTTTCTGCTAACGCTATTGCTGACCTTACCTCCAAGTTCCTCAACTTTTTCCTTTGCCTCCTCACGTGTGAAACTTTTCAATGTCCCTGTGAATACAAATGTTTTCCCAGCAAGTTTCTTCTTCGCTTTTTCTTCTGGCTTAACTTCAAAATTTAATCCTGCATTTCTTAATCTCTCAATCAATTCAAGATTTCTCTGATCCCTGAAAAACTTGTAAACGCTTTCGGCAATCCTGGGACCAATTCCATAAACCGACTCAATCTGTGAAGGCGTTGCTTTCATCAATTTATCAATTGAACCAAATGCATCCGCAAGAAGTTTTGCGGTCTCAGAACCAACATATCTTATCCCCAAAGCGTAAAGAACGCGATGAAATGGCTGTTTTTTGCTGTTTTCAATCGCATTCAAAAGATTTTGAACGCTTTTCTCCCCAAATCCCTCAATCTTTACAAGTTTTGCCTTATGTTTGTGAAGCTCGTATATATCTGCATAATTCTTCAAAAACCCAAGTGTGACAAGTTTATCAACTATCGCTTCCCCAAGCCCTTCAATATCCATTGCGCCACGCGATGCAAAATGTTCAATTCTTGCTCTAACCTGCGCAGGACATTCCGGATTCTCGCAATAATAATTTGCTTCGCCAGCTGGTCTTTCAATCGGTCCGCCACACACAGGACATGTTTTCGGGAACACAAATGGAACAGCATCTGGTGGTCTTTTTTCAAGAACAACACCCACTATCTTTGGAATCACTTCGCCACTTCGCTCAACTATAACCGTATCACCAACTCTTATATCTTTCTCCCTTATGTAGTCCTCATTGTGAAGCGTTGCTCTTGTTATAATGACCCCACCAAGTGGAACAGGTTGAAGCTCTGCAACAGGGGTCACGGTTCCAACTCTTCCAACCTGAAGCGTAATCCCAAGAAGTTTTGTTTGCGCCTGTCTCGGTGTGAACTTAAAAGCAATCGCCCAGCGCGGGCTTTTCGCTATCGCACCAAGAATTTCCTGCTGACGAATTGAATCAACCTTAACAACGATTCCATCTATCTCGTAAGGCAAGTCATCCCGATGTTCCTCCCAATATCTCCAAAAATCAATAACTTCATCTATATTTTCACACAACTTAACATGCTCACACACTGGGAAACCGAGGCGTTTAAGGATCTGCAAATTTTCATATTGACTTTCAAGTTCAACCCCCTCAGCCATAAGATAGTAAGCAAAAAATCTCAATGGTCTTTGTGCAACAAGTTTCGGGTCTTGAAGTTTCAATGTTCCAGCGGTAGCATTTCTCGGATTAGCAAAAATTTTTTCACCTAATCTTTCCCTTTCCTCATTTAACTTTTCAAAATCAACCTTGTTCATATAAACTTCACCACGAACTTCAATGTTAAGAAATTTTTCATCAGGGTTGATCAATCTCAATGGGATTGAACGAATCGTTTTTATATTGTTAGTTATATCATCACCTTGAATTCCATCACCGCGAGTTGCCCCAAGAACAAGGATTCCATTTTCGTATTTTAATCTAACAGCAACTCCGTCAAATTTTAGTTCAGCAACATATTTATATTTTTCACCTTCAAGAAGTTCTGCAACTCTTCTATCAAATTCTCTTATCTCTTCAATTGTAAAAGCATTGTTCAAACTTAACATCGGAACCGGATGCGTCACCGTAGGAAATTCCTTTGTAGGTGCACCGCCAACCCTTTGTGTTGGAGAATCAGGAGTCACAAGTTCAGGATATTGTTTTTCAAGTTCAATCAATTCCCTCATCAACATATCATATTCAAAGTCCGAAATTATCGGCTCCGCAAGGACATAATATCTGTAATCATGTTCGCGAATTTGTCTTCTTAATTCCTCAACTCTTTCAATTATCTTCGGGTCAATCTGCCTCATTTCAACGCCAAAAAACTTTGTTTTTGTTTATCTATGCAATGTTAAAGATTTTAATTTCTCCCTATCAATCACATAATTTCTTACTACGAGACCCTTTCGCCCAATAGGTTCAAGTTCATTCCCATTCAATATAAACTTAACTCCACCAGCATTTCCAATTGTGAAATTAAAGTTATTTCTCGCTTTCAAAGTTAAACTTGTATTCGGTGGCATTAAAAATTCTTTCGCCTGTGCGCTATCAACAAGCACATTAAACCAAACAGAATCAGAAGCTATAATTTTTAACTCCAAACTATCTGGTTCTATCTTCATTTCCTTTTTTTCCATTGGAATTTCATTTGCTTTTGATATTTCCTCAACCGCAGTTTCAAAGCTTTTCTTTCTAACCTCTTTTTTCTCTTCTCTCCCAACCCCTATGAAGATAAAAATAGCAAGCAGAATAACCAAAGCCCCACCGATTAACCACAATATATTTTCAGAAACAAACGATGCAAAATCAAATTGAATTTTCTCCTTTTCCTCTTTTATTGATTCCTTCGGTTTTAAAGCGGAAATTTCACTATCATAAAGTTTTATCACCTCATCCGGATTCAACCCCACAACCCTCGCATAACTTCTCAAAAAAGCCCTCACATAAGGTTCAGGAGCAAAGTCAAAAGTTCCATTCTCAATTTTTTCAAGGAATTTCTCGCTTATCTTCGTTTTAGCAGAGATTTCTTTGAGGGTTAATTTTTTTTCCTCACGTGCCTTTTTCAAAATTTCAGCTACACTCATTCCTGGTCCGTTTAGTTTTCAGAAATAATCTAACAAAATTAACTTTTTAAATCAAACTTGAGCCCCCGATATTTAAAACCCCTCTTCATCAGCAAGCAGAGAAACATTCTTAACACCTGGCAATTTTGAAAGTTTCCTGACAAGTTCCCCTGCTTTGCTTTTATCTTTAAGCCTAATGTAATAAGATAGTTCAAAAAGATCGCCCCTTGGGCTTTTAACATTTATCAGCTTAAAATCTTTACATTCGCTTTTTATAACAGAAGTATATTCGGGTTCTTTTTCGTCTATTGCTTCATAAGTAAATTGCAAAAGTAATTCTTTTCTCCTTGGCATTCCGTAATTTAACCTTGAAAGGGCATACATAACCAGCCCAACTGTCAGCGTCCCAACTATAGAAACCGCATACAAACCCACACCGCTTGCCATTCCCACAGCAAGAGCAAAAAATATGAAAACTATATCCTGCGTGTCTTTTATCGCTGTTCTAAATCTTATTATTGACATCGCCCCAACAAGCCCAAAAGCCCTTGCAAGATTATTGCCTATAACCATTATTACAACTGATGTTATCATTGAAAGAGCTATCAACGAATTAACAAGCGTGCTTGAATAACTTATCCCCCTGTAACTAATTTTATAAAATACCGAAACTATAAACCCACACACAAAAGCAACAAACAAATTCCTTATCACTTCCACAGGCGAAATTGAAATCGTAAATATATTCTGCAAATCCTCAATCATAATCCCAATCTTGTGATTTGTTTTAACTCAGAAAAATCAAAAGCATCAACAGATAAAACATACTTTGACAAAGCCATAAATTTAAGCTCATACTTTGCGACTATATTCCTGAACCAGTGTGGAATTTTTGTCTTCCCTTTAAATTCAACAGTAAAATATGACTTCATCACATATCGCATATTCAACTCGTCAAATAAATCAGTCAAACGAGATGAAAGAGAAGCTCTTAAATTTTTATCAAATGTAATTCTCAACGAATTATCAAATTTACCTTGATACGCTTCACGCTCATAAACGACAAGAATGACTGGCTTAAGGTTATCCACATTAACATAATAGAAAAAATTTTTCGCACTTTTCACAGCGTTCTCTATCGGCTTGTTTAAAATATATCTCTCAAAATCTTTGCAGACAAATATCTTTTCCAAATTCTCAAATGTCAAAGGAGCTCTGCTTTTCAAAATATACACACCTTTTTTCCTCTTGACTTCAAGGAAAACAATGCTACTTTCATCCTTAGCCCCATAACCACGAACTCTAACTTTTTTCCTTATCTCAAGACCATCAACTTTATCGTTGTAATACTGAAATCTATCATTGTCAAAATATATGCTTCGGACTGTATATTCACCGATTTTACTTGCATTCGCATACTCATCATAATTTACATACGGCATTATTTCCAATCGCAATCGTTCAATCAACTCAACTGGAGCAAGATATTTATACTCAAACCTTATCATCCCGAGGTAAAAATTTGTTTGACAAAAAAATAAACATAATCAAGAAGTTTAACCCTGCCAACTTTAATTCTGCATTTAACCACGAGATGTGGAACTAAATTTTCAGTTTTGTTTTCAATTATCGCCCTTGCCAAAACCATTTGCTTTAAATTTATTACTCTAACCGAATTTTCAACCGCATCAATCTTCGCTTGTAAAATTTCAGATGATTTTATTTCTACAATTTGACCATTTTTAACTTTTGCCCTTTCATCAACATTTATTGGAATTAAACAACAAAACGCCGAAATATCCGCCATAGATAATATAGTATCGCCAGAAGAAATTTTGAAAATTACGCCAGAAATTGGAGATGTTATGATGTAAGATTGTGCTTTTTGTTTGAGCGCTTCAAGTTCATTTTTCAAAGATTCAATTCTTGTTTCAATTAATTGAATTTGCTCTGGTTTTGCCCCCGTTTCAAGTGCTTCAAGTTGAGATTTCGCAATTGAAACATTTGCCTGATAAAGCTTAAATAAATTCTCTGCCGTCTCATATTCTTGTGGAGAGATAAGATTTTTTTCATAAAGAATTTTCATCCTTTCAAGGACTTTTCCCTGATATTCAAGCTGTTGTTGGGCTGACTCCAATCTACCTCTTGCCTCTTCTATAATTGCGGTTTTTTCACCAGTTTTGTAAAAATTTAAAGTTGCAATTTCAGTTGAAATAAGACCCTCCAATCTAACGATCTGATACATCGTCTCAGCAGAAATTAACTTACAAATCGTATCGCCAGAATTTACAAATCCGCCAACTTTAAAAGAATTATTTAAACTCATTCTTATAGCATCGCCTCTTTCCACGCTTATAATTGAATATCTTTCAACAGTTCCGCTCAAATTATTTTTTAAAATCGTCACTATTCTATCATCCTGCGAACGAATCAAATGAAACTCTTTTGCTGGCAAAACTTCTCCAAGCGAATTTATATCATCCCAAATCCAGGCATTATTCAAAAAAAGAATCAAAATTAACAATGAAAACAAAGCGACGATTAACCGAAGAAATTTCATATCTTTATGTTTCACCTCCCAGCAATTTTACTCTTTGCTCTGTAACTTGAGCGAAAAATTCTCAAGTTTCCGAAACTTGCAACGAAATCAAGCCCATCAGCCCCACGATAAAATAAATCTTTGTGTCTTAAATTCAACGCATCACGCCCACCTTCATATGTATCTGGATTATAAACAACGATAAAATCAGCATAAACCTCAGGTCTTTCAACAACGGACGAAAACTCATATTGATAAGGCAAAACTATATTTTTAGGATAACCATAAAAAACCACAATCGGATATCCATCCGCATCATCAAACAAAATCACATCGTTTGAATCGGCATACATTTTTAAAAATTCAGCAACCTTTTTCTCATCTTCAAAAATTCCATCTGCATTGCCACCAAGCAAAACCCTTGCAAAAATTTTTTCCTCAGGATAATTTGAATTTTTGAGCTTATAATAACCAGTGAATGAAGAAATCATCAGGACAATTCCAAAGAGCGGTAGAATAATTGCTTTACGCAATGTTTTCTTTTGCTCACACGCATAAACGAGAACAAGGAAAGAAAGAAAAACAAACGGAACAAAGAAATCAACATTTAAAAGCGAAATCCCCAGAAATGAACTTATAAAAAGGGAAATCACTGGAGAAGTTAACGCAAGTATAAAAAACAACCTATGACCAAACAACAAAAATATGATCAAAAATGTTGGAGCGGAGATGAAAACTTCCATCAAGATATAAATCAAACTTTTAAAAAAATTGTCCCTTACCTCAAGCAAAATCGGATTATAAAGAACAAAGGTTCTCAAAGTTCTGAAATATGAATAAGGACTGCTCAAAAAATGAAATGGATTTGATGTGAAAATCCAGTTCAGATACATCCAGCTCACAGCGGAAACGATTGGTGGTATAAAAATCATAAGATAAACCGCCATGACCTTTCGGAAAAAAGTTTGTCTATAAGCAGGAAGTTCTCTTAACAACCTGTAAAAATTCTTATAACTTACTCCCGGTTCAAGTGTTGTTTCCACAGCAAGTATAAAATTTGCCAAAGTCCAAAAGACAAGAATAAACACAATCTCATATCTTATCAATGCCAAAATCCCGAGCGATATTCCGGCAACCGCAAGATAAAAACTCACATTTCGCTCATAATACTCAAAAATGAAAGCAAAAAATATCGTGATAAACAAAACATAAAGATAAGAACTTCCACCAGATGTCGCAGAGTATAAAACAAGCGGATTTATTGTCAAAATCATTAAAAGATAGAAAACGAAAACAAAGGATAAATTTCGTTTTAAAACTCTGTACATTAAAACCGCACAAAGCACCGCCATTCCAAACGCAGATGCAAACACCGGAGCAATTATTGGATTGACGGAAATTATAAAAGGAAAAGTAAAGAAAAACGGCAATGGCGGATAAATTAAACCTATGTTCTCAAGTCGTGGTGGATTACCCTTCAACGCAAGCAGTGCTTTCTCAATCAAAAAAATTCCCTCAGGATGAAGATAGCCATTATTTTGAAAAGTCATTCCAAGTGTTAAGTAATAAAGAAAAACCAACGACGCTAATGCTATGGATAAAACGGCATTTCTCATCTCTTTTGGATTTTTTCTTTCTTAAATATCTCACTTAATCCGTGCTCTGTTTTCTCCCAGTAAAATGGATTTTGAATCAACTGCCACAGTGCCTTATAAGCTGCAATTGAATGCAAAATCCAATAAAATGGATTCAGCAATGCGTAAGGTAAGAGATTGTAATACTTTCGCCTGAAAACTGACATCATATTCATATAAATTACGATCGCATTTCCAAACAAAAGATTAAAAGTTGAAACATACATAACCCAATCGGGGAAAAAGAGCTTTATAATTTCAGCTTTGGTAATTAGCCATGTTGTGAAAACAAACCAAAGGATAGGATTAGCAAGAAAAACGAACGGAGTCCCGCCGACAAAA
Source organism: Candidatus Chryseopegocella kryptomonas (assembly GCF_001536065.1). Classification (GTDB taxonomy): domain Bacteria; phylum Bacteroidota; class Ignavibacteria; order Kryptoniales; family Kryptoniaceae; genus Kryptonium; species Kryptonium kryptomonas. Next base: position 36,531 of record NZ_CZVW01000001.1, on the reverse strand, counting down.
AGTTGAAAACCAAGGAAACCTTTAAAAACCAATTTTTTGATCAATTCAATGGGATGTCGCATATGAACAAGGTATGTCTGCATATAACCTTTGATCCATCTTGAGCGTTGCCTTATCCAGTTTTTAATTGCTTTGTTAGCTTCTTCATAAGTTGTTGAATTTAAAACAGCAACTTTGTAACCTTTCGCATAAGCTCTTATCCCAAGGTCTGCGTCTTCTGTGACATTGAATGGATCCCAGCCAGCAAGTTCTTCAAGAATATCTTTCTTGAAATGATTGCTCGTCCCACCGAGAGGAATTGGCATTTTCAACCTATCAAGCCCAGGCAACATATAATCAAACCAATAAGAATACTCAAGCGTGAACATACGGGTCAAAAGATTTTCTTCTCTATTGTAATAGTTCAAGGCACATTGAACGCAGATATATTCATCTGGAAGTTTTTTGAAAGCCACAACTGCTTTTTTAAGTTGATCTGCGTCTGGAATATCTTCGGCATCATAAATTGTCAGATATTTACCACGAGAGAAAAGTAATCCATAATCACACGCCTTTGGTTTCGTCTTTGGCTGTTCAGATGGCACAACAAGTGGTTCAAAAACCGCAGGGAAATCAAGTCTTCTCACCGCATCTATCGTCTCCAAATCATCTTCTTCAAGTAAAAGCTTCACATCAAGTTTTAACTTTGGATAATCCATACGATTTATGCTTTCAACAAGTTTTGCTATGACCTTGGGCTCTTTATAAACAGGAAGAAGTATCGTGTAAACTGGAAGTTCATCATCTCGGAGTGCATTTATCTCTTCCTGCGTTATGACTTCATAAAGTTCATATCTTGCTCCAACAAGAGAAAGCGTGAACTTAAAAAGGATTGAAAAAAGAAATAAAAAACTAATCAAAATGTTTAAAAGCACAACCCCACCAATTGGGTTAATTGAAAAATAAATAAGATAAAGGGTCAACAAACCAACGATGATAATAACTTGTTTCGTCGTCAAAGTTAAAACCGCCGACCTATCGGGATCTTTCCAGAGCAAATTATAAATCGCAATCCTGCAAAAAGGAGGTCCGAGATATTTATGTAAAACCCAGATTACATCAACATCCATTGAAAAAATTATCTCAACATCGCTTTTAAAAACTCTCTTCACAATCTCAACAAATTCAGCATCCGTCGGGTCAACCATAGCAAGTATAACTTTGCCGTTCTCTTTTCTTATCGGCGCTCCAAGATATTGCTCCATAATTAAAAGATTCATATAAGAGACAATCTTCGGGTCAATTTTTTCCTTCTTAACATCAACCATCTCATATCCAAGCGATTCAACAATCTCACGCCATTTTTTTCTGCTCACATAACCAAATGTCAGACAAACTTTCGCAAAAGACCAACCAGTTTCACTTTGAAATTTTTCAATCTCATTGATTGCGCTCTCATCAATAATTCCAGAATCAATCAAAATATCCTTGACAGAGTATTTCTTGACTTCTTCAATCATAGCGAAATTGAAATTTAAATCTCAATCCACAATGCTATGAAGAAACCTCTTCCAGCGCCAATTTTTCTGCCATAAACATCATAGAAAACGCCACCCTGAAACCACGCTTTATATGTGAATCTATGCGCAAGCGAAACGCTTAATTTCCCTTCGTTATAGTCCGTCTCAATTGACGGATTAAATCTTGTTGAAAATGTTCCTTCACCAATTGAATTGACGCCGTCAATTTGAAAAATCGCTTGCCATTTCCAACCGAGATTAATTCCATATAAAATTTGAAATCTAACCTGTGGCGCAACCTTTGAATAAAATCTTCTGTATCCAAGTTCAATGTTAAAATAAGAATTAAGAGAAAACGGTCTCAATCCGCCAGCGAAAAGAATTTTAACTTCACCAGCATATTCTCCATACCCAATCAATGGTTCTCTATCCATTGAATAAGCAGGTATAATCGCAAGAGTTTGAAAACTTAACACAAACCTTGACTCAAAAATTTTTAATTTCAATCCAATCTCAAAATCCCCAAAATCGCTGTTTGATTTGTAGTTATAATTGTCAATCCATCTGTTTCTCACAAAAGAAAAATTTCCAACCAAATTAAATCTATCGCTGAAACCATATTCAAAGTATAATCCAAAACCAAGTCCATCAAAATATCCGCTGTTTTGAAGAAGATTGAATTTCCAATTCGTGTCGTAATATCCGCTTGCCTGATAAAAATAACAGTATGGCACAAGAAGAATGCTTCCTTTCCCCCGTGTCCACGCACCTGCAAAAACAGAAGAAACGACAAAACATAAAAATACGGGATATTTCAAAATTTTAAATCCCATTCTCGTTTATCCTGCGCATTGTTCTTATCGCTCTTGCCAACTCAAAATAATAAGAATCAAGATTTTCAGGCGATAAACTTGTCAAGAATACATTTACTTTATCGGCAAGAATCTGCGAAAGATAAACTATTAAATTTCTATATGCCTTTGGCTTACCCAAGGCAAAATAAAGATCAATCATTGCTGAAAGCACAGCCAGATTAACTGAATTTGTTTTCTCTTGTTCAATAAATTTGCCATTATTATAAACATAAAAATCGCTCCATCTTCCAAAATTATTTTCAAAAAATTTCAAAATCTCCCAAGCTGGCTTATCATTAAAACCTTTGATTGAAGTTGCTATATCAACTGAAGAAATCAACGGAAAAACAGAATTCGGAGAAAAATAACCTGATGAACCAGGATCTACGGTTAAAACTCCAACATCATATATTGAGTAAAAAAATCCATTCCCAACATAGCCACCGATGATCGCATTATACATTAACTTCGCTTTATTTAACATCTCTGAATCGTTGTTTTCAAGCCCAATTTCGTATAAGTAATCAGGACGCTGGTTGATAAGATAAGTGTTTTCTGAAAGAGTTCTCGTTTGATAGTTGAAATAATTTTTTACAATGAACCGATTTGAGTCAATCATATAGCCGTGTTTTAAATAAGCCCTTGCGAGAGAATAGCTTACTCTTTTATATTCTTCCTTTTTCCACTTTTTATACGCAAGAAAAATTGCATGCGCACAATGAATTGTCTCCGCAGTTCCAGAAGCATCTGGCTCAACTTCGGGTTTGTATCTCCACAAAATTGAGCTATCAATCCACGAATCACGAATTATGTAATGTTTTTTCAAAATCTCATAAGCACTGCTAAACATAGACGAATCGCCGATTTCAACACCTGTTTGCATAATTTCAGCAAGGTCAATCGCATAGCAAAATCCATTTGGTCTTGATGGAAGTCCCAAACTCAACCTTCGTTTGATCTCATCAATTGCCTTTGTTTCTAATTCTCTTAACCTTGAATGATTAACTCTGTATATCACAGGTGAACAGGAATAAAAAAGCAAGAGCAGGAAAGGAGAATTTTCTTCATTTTCTTTCCATAACTTTTCTTGCCATTTTCCTTCCACGCCAGAAGACATAAACAAGCAATGCTAAAAACAACGCCCACGCAAGCCCGATTATAAAAATTTTGTATTGGTTGAAAATGTCAAGAAATGTTCTCTCCCCTGGATATTGAACTTTCAAAAGTCCCGCTTCAACTCTGAAAAAGTAACTTTTCTCACCATCAACTATTCCTATGTTCCCGCTGATGTCAGGAAATTTCGCTTCAAGTGATTTCGTCATTTGATAAATTCTTTCATCGGCATACCTTCCCATTCCAAAAACAAGAAGCACAGGATTGCCTTTTTCACCGTAAAATACCTCACTCACACCAATTGATGTTGTATCCCAGAGTGTGTATAAAACACGCCCCGTTGCTGAACTCAAAATTCTAAATCCCTGTCTTGGCTTCAATGGAGAATTTTCAAATTTCTCCATCAATTGCTCATTTGGATCAAGGATCAAAATTAAATTATAGTTTTTCAAAATTTCATAATCAACGGATGAAGAGAAATAAACAGACGGATAGAATTCAAACTCTTTAATTCCCGAATTTACAAGATAAACAATTTTTGCAAGCGATCTTACCTTTTGAAGCGTAATCTTGCCACCGATGACCGCAACCGTTTCACCATAACCAAACATCTCGGGGAAATAAACAAAACTTAATTCATCTGGACGATAAAAACTTGACACATTGATATACGACCTTTCATCATCAAGCATACAGAAAAAGTTCGCCATCAAATTTTTACATTCCTCACTTGTCGGATAATAAACAAATTCAACCGTTATCGTGTTCGTTTTCAACAAAACAAATCTATCAACATCAAAGCTGTAAGAGATTTTTCCTTCCTCTGTTAATCTTTTGCTTTCAATCAAAGTGTTATTAAAGTAAACATTGAAAAACGCATTGCGAACCGCACTTACCACGGGGGCATAAACTGCGGTTATGTTTATCGTCAATTTGTCCGGTGAAAATCCAAGTTCAGAATTTTTGAATGAGTAAACATATCTTAAATTCCCTATCCCCTCAAGTCGTCCACTCGTGAAGCCGAGCTTACGAAAACTTATCTTGTAAGGTGGAAGCGGAGGTTTTACTTCCAATTCTTGCACCGCTTGACGAACAAGTAGAAAACTGTTAAACGAAGATTGAAAAATGTCTTTATTTAAAAACGCTTTGATTACCTTTCTCAATCCTTCATCATTGAAACCTGTAAGAACAAGAACATTCTTCCGAAATTTTGCAGTTTGCTCTGAATAAACATAAATCAATCCATCGTTATTCAAGAATTTTCCGCTTATTGACTTTTTATATTTTTCAGGTATCTTGTCAAATCTTGACACGATGACAAAATTTTCCACCTCATCTGGAAGCGTCTCATATGTTTCTACCTCAAAATCTTTTCCTGTCAATTTTCTCAGATAAGAATAAACCCAGACCGCACCTTCACATTCAATCGTGGATAAATTTGATGGTATAACTATTGCACCTCCACCTTCAAGAAACTTTAAAAAATTGCTGATCTTTAACTTTACACCTATTCTTTGCTTAAACTCCACATTAACAAAAGATGATTTTCTGATCTTAACCCACAACCCGTTTGTTATAATGTCATAGCATCTGTCCATCGTTATGGAAAGGTTCGCCTTGATGTCAAGCTTGATAAAATCAGAAAAACTCAAATCAAACTGACGAAGCGGAACTATCAATTTATCCCCCAGATCGCTCAATCTGACCGTCAACGCTGGCTTATCCCATATCAAAACTGTAATGTAGGAATTTTTAAAATTCAAAACAGGTGACGGCTCAATGTCAAGAACGATATAACTTTTTGATGAATCAACATTTTCACCAACTCTCAAAAACAATGTAACCGCAGGCGTCGGTCCAGTTAAAACAATATCATCGTAGCCAAACTTTTGGAATGTCAATTTTTCAGCAAAGAGAAAGGTTTGAATTGTAGTATTCAAAATAACGATCAAAAAGAGAAATTGGATTTTCATTTTTCAGAACTTTTTATTTTAAAAGAACCATTTTCTTTGAGATAATGATGTTCTTCGCCTTCATAACATAGAAATAAATTCCGCTTGCAAGGTTAACCGCACTGAAATCAACAAAGTGAACCCCTGAATTTTTATACCCATCAACAAGTGTCGCAACTTTTCTGCCAAGTATATCATAAACCTCAATTTTCACCTCCGAAGGATACGGAACTTCATAATAAATCTTCGTTGAACTGTTAAACGGATTAGGATAGTTTTGATGGAGTTTAAATACAGCGGGAACTTCTGGTTGGTTTTGAGCAAAGATAACTTTCGTATATCCCCCTTGCTCCGTGCTTAAAAGCAAGCCAAAATTTCCAACTGCAAAACCTTTCAGCGAATCAATAAATTCAACTGAATAAATATCGTTTGTAACTCCAATCGGTTGAAGATGCCAGGAATTTCCACTATCTTTCGTGTATAAAACAACTCCATCATCACAGGCGACGAAAATTTTCAATGAGTCAATTATCTTTATATCGTTGACCCTTGCTTTGAGAGGTCTTGAAATCACGATAGTATCTTTGACAACATAAATTGAATCATCGCTTGCCACAACATAGAAAACTCCATCTTTATACAATTTTATTTTTCTCAACGATGTATCAACATAGCTCACAAAAACTGAAACAGAATCATTAGAGCCAGCTCTCCATAGAATTATTGAATTTTTCTTTACACTTGCGAAAGCATCTTCGCTTTTTATTTCCGTTTCACCATTTACATAAAAAGACAATTTCTGCCAAGTATTTCCAGCATCGCTTGTGTAATAAAATTCACTTTCGCCTCTTATAAATCCATATCTTCCATTATAAAAACCAATTTGCTTGAAATTATCCCTCGTTCCAAGTTCAATTTGTGTCCAGAGCGTATCGCCAATTTTACCTTTATAAACGAGTCCTTGCTCACCAACGATATAAACAAGCGAATCCGCAAACGCAATATCGTTTAATTTTAATTCCTTCCCCAAGGCTTTTGTCCTATAAAGCCATGTCCTCCCGCCATCTTTTGTGATGAAAATTGAGCTTGTCTCCCCAACGACATAACCAGTGTCTTTATTCGCAAATTTTATTTTCAAAAGTTTATCCCAAGATAAGGTCTCTATCTTATTCCACCGCAATTTGTAATCAACTGGGATAAATGCGGACAAAGTTGTGTTTTCATTCAAAACTTCATCGCTTACATTATCAACAGTTAAAGTATTTGCATATGAATTAACATTTGTCTCAAGCGGTTTCCATGATTGACCATCAAAATAATGTAATTTCAAAAAATGTTCATCCAAAATGCCCACTCCAAGCTCAGTTCTTGTCAATGATTCATCTCTATATTCCAATCTTATCCTCGCTCTAAATTTCGCACTTGATGGATACGGGATAATTTTAAAAACTCTTCTGACATATTTATCTGGCAAAACATCATCAGGCAAATACGGAGGAATGCTATCTGGATAAACTATAACGGTTAAACTATCAAGTCCATTTGCCTCATAAAACCAAATGCTTCCAAGCAAGCGACCGTTTTTATCAACAAAGTGATAAACCGTGTCAAGCCGGGTTATTCTCAATGTCGCTTTATTTTCTTCACCTGGCCAATAGTTTGAAAGCCACTTGTAAAGGAAAAATATTCTCGCAGTAACATAGTATTTCAATGCCTCAACCTGTTCATCAAATTCCTTGTTCGTTCCCCATTTAAATTCATCGCGATAAACATAATTTCTTATCAAATTTTTCAACGAATCAATCAAAGCGAGCATCTTATCTTCTGTAAAAATGTAAGTTAGCACAGAATCAAGTTTTTGCTTGAATCTGGAAACAAGGATTGAATTTTGAAAGAACTTGATCTTCAAAGGATTATCAACGCCGTGATAGGGTAACATATACCAGTATTTAAATTTATCGTTCAAAAGGTTCAAAGGATAAGGCAAGACACCTGTTCCATCTCTCCCAAAAGAAAGATCATAGTCCCAGGGTATAATCAGCCATTTATCCGAAACAGAGTCGTGATAAAGATAGTAATTTTTGTTGTATGTATCTCCCATATGAGTTAATGTGTTAAGCAGGAACCAGTTTAAAACTGTTTCACCTATAAATTTTCGCTCAATGAAATTGTGGAAATCTTCCGCAGGAGTTTCGTTTATTTCTTTTATGAGTTGAATTAAATCGGAGTAGTTGCTATCTGCTGGAAATTTCTTGTCATAAAATTTGAAGTAATCATTTGAATCCAGCGGGATAAAAAGATCACCCATATGATAATCATCAACCGGCTCATACATTGAACCACCCTTCATAAATCCATATTTTTCCGGAGTTCGCTTGAAGGTTTCATCAATTCTTTCTACAAAAAGATAAAGTCCGTAATTTTTCCCATTGATGTAAAGATTTGCATAATATGTCTCAGGTCCAATTATTCCAAGCTTTCTTGAAATTTGCCACGCGAGTTCCTCCCGCATTAAAGATTTATCCGTATACATTGCGTTAAACCCCATCTCACGCCATCCTTCAAATTCTTGCCCCTTGTTGAACTTAACAGTGAAAGGTTTCTTCGGATAATATCTTGATGAGTGCCCCTTGAATCTTATTCCCCCAGCGTGTCCTGAACCATCCTCCGGGACAAACCTCATCGGAACATATGTTTTATCCCATATATTGCGTGAATACAACAAAAGCAAACTGTCCGGGTTGATAATGATTGAAAATTCTCTCACTCCCTGAGAGAAAGAAAGTGCTGTTGCCAAAATTGAGATAAAAAATGCCTTCGCAATCCTCATTTTGGTCCTCAAGATTTTTATATTTAAACTTGGAGTTAACACCTGATTTATGTGAAATTTTAAGCATCATAATTGTGTAAATCTACCTTTTCATCCTAACAGGAATATAAAAAACGCACAATTTAAAGTCAATAGAAGAAATTTCTCTTTTGCTTCAAGCTCACCCTTACAACCCGCGAAACATGAAGGCAAAGCAAGAGCAAAAAGAAATTTTTTCCTGTGCTTTTTAAATAATTTAAAGACCGTTAATTAAAAAGTCAAGAGTTTTAAGCGAACCTAATTTTGAAAATTTAAATTCATAACTTAGCCCTTAAAAGACAAGTCAAATCTTTCGCTCTTGACTTTTTCAACAATTTTTTTAATTTTTTCAAAAAAATGGCAAAGCGAAACATGAAGCCCAAAATTTTACTCACACTTGCATTTTTTTCTTTTATTTCCTGCTTTCAAATTGTCGGTCAAAAACCGCAAGAAGTTGAAGATGTCTACTTTCCCGATGGAGACAACGTTCAGGTGAGCGTGTGGATAGATAATTTGGAAATTCCTTGGTCCCTTGTCTTCTTACCCGATGGGAGAGCTCTTGTGAGTGAAAGACCCGGAAGAATTCGTTTAATTGAAAATGGGAAACTTTCTCCTGAACCATATATGACAATCCCGGTTAAACACATTGGTGAAGGTGGATTGATGGGGCTTGCGGTTCATCCCGATTTCCCTCAAAAGCCATACATCTATGCAATGTATACTTATGAAACAGATGGTAAAATTTTTAACAGAGTTATACGGATAAAGGACAATGGTAAAAATGGAACTTTTGATAAAGTTATAATTGACAGCATACTTGGAGCAAGGTTTCACAACGGTGGAAGGATAAAATTTGGTCCGGATAAAATGCTTTACATCACCACGGGAGAAATTTTCAAAGGTGATCTTGCGCAGAATTTAAACTCACTTAATGGAAAAATTTTACGTTTGACCCCAGATGGAGAAATTCCACTGGATAATCCATTTCCGAATTCGCCTGTTTATTCCTATGGACACAGAAATCCACAAGGACTTGCGTGGCATCCCGAAACAGGTGATCTTTTTGAATCAGAACACGGACCATCGGGCGAATACGGTCGCTTCGGTCACGATGAAATAAATGTAATTGTAAAAGGCGGAAACTACGGGTGGCCCAAAATTATCGGCGCAGGTGGACAACCCGGATACATTGACCCAATTGTCGTTTGGAAAGATGCAACCCCGCCATCGGGAATGACTTTTTACAAAGGTGATCTTTTTGTTGCAACATTAAGAAGCGAAGCTTTGATAAGAATAAAAGTTCAAAAGTCAGGAAAATCTTACAAAGTCACGAGAATTGAAAGATGGTTTGCATTTGACAATAGACGGGGAAAATTTGGAAGATTGAGAGATGTCGTCGTTGGTCCTGATGGAAATTTATATGTTTTGACAAGCAATAGAGATGGACGAGGAAATCCACAACCCGGGGATGACAAAATTTATAAAATCGTTTTCAAAAAATAAAAACAAAACGGAGGTGCTACTCTATGGAGCAAAGACAAATTAACACAGTTGAGGAAACTTTACCGTTCGGAGAGAAGATAATCATTGAGTCGTGGAATCACAGAAACATTGACATTGAAACCTACAAATCAATGCATCGGGGAACGCTTACACCTGAGTTTTGGGAGATGGTGGCAAATGAACTTGAATGGTTTAAAAAATGGGACAAAGTTCTTGATGATTCAAATCCTCCATTTTACAAGTGGTTTGTTGGGGGTGAATTAAATCCATCGTATCTGTGTCTTGACCGTCATGTCAAAAGCTGGCGAAAAAATAAAGTTGCAATAATATGGGAAGCCGAACCGGTTGATTCAAATGGTGTTCCTGTTGAAGTTAGGAAATTAACATACTACGATATTTACAAAAGCGTCAATAGAATGGCTTATGCGCTGAAAAGAAATTTTGGAATTAAAAGAGGCGACAGAGTTGGAATTTATATGCCTATGATTCCGCAACTTCCGATTACAATGCTTGCACTTGCAAGAATTGGTGCGACATTTACAGTTGTGTTTTCTGGTTTCAGCGCTGATGCACTTGCAGATAGATTAAATGACGCGGAGGCGAAACTTCTCATTACAGCGAATGGATTTTATAGACGGGGCAATGTTATCAACTTAAAAGAAATTGCTGACGAAGCGCTTGAAAAATCACCAACAGTTAAAAGCGTCATCGTTTTCAGAAGAATTAGAGATCTAAATGTTCGCATGATTGAAGGTCGTGATTATTGGTGGGGAGATATAAGGGAAGGAACTCCTGAAAACGCTTACATTCAACCTGAACCTTTACCTTCAGAACATCCCCTTTACATTCTTTACACTTCCGGAACAACAGGAAAACCAAAGGGAATAGTTCACGACACGGGTGGCTATATGACATTGCTTCACGCAACGATGAAATGGGTTTTTGATCTAAAAGATGACGATGTTTATTGGTGTACCGCTGATATCGGCTGGGTAACAGGACATTCATACATTGTCTTTGGTCCATTGATGGAAGGAGCAACGCAAATTATGTATGAAGGAGCTCCAATATATCCAAATCCCGACAGATGGTGGGCTATAGCTGAAAGATATGGCGTTACGATACTTTACACTTCTCCAACGGGAATAAGAACGCTTATGAAATTTGGTGATCAATGGGTTAAAAGACACGACCTTTCAACTTTAAGATTGCTCCATTCGGTTGGAGAACCGATTAATCCCGAAGCATGGCGATGGTTTTTTGAAGTCGTCGGAAATTCCAAATGCCCAGTTGGTTCAACTTGGTGGATGACGGAAACTGGTGGGATTTTAATATCTCACACTCCCGGTTCTTATCTTGTCCCACTTAAACCTGGCACAAACGGACTTCCGATATTTGGAATTGATGCTGATGTTTTCAACGAAAATGGTCAACCTGCAAAACCCGGAGAAAAGGGTTATCTTGTCATCAAAAACCCTTGGCCCGGTATGCCTCTTACAATCTACGGCGATCCTCAAAGATTGATTGACACATATTTCAAAAAATTTGAAGGGAAATTTTACGCCGGTGATTACGCAATTAAAGATAGCGACGGCTATATCTGGGTCCTCGGAAGAGCAGATGAAGTCATAAAAGTTGCGGGACATCGCCTTGGCACATATGAAATTGAATCGTCTTTAATCTCGCACAAAGCAGTTGCTGAATCAGCAGTTATTGGAGTCCCTGATGAAGTAAAAGGCGAAGTCCCAGTAGCTTTCGTCGTGTTAAAACAGGGATTTGATCCATCTGATGAGTTAAGACAAGAACTTCACCAATGGGTAAGACAAACAATCGGTCCTATCGCTGACCCATCAAAAATTTTCTTTGTCTCCGCTTTACCGAAAACAAGAAGCGGAAAAATTATGAGACGACTTCTCAGAGCAGTCATAAGCGGAGAATCCCTCGGAGATACAACGACACTTGAAGATCAAGCATCAATTGATGAAGTTAAAATTGCTTATGAAAAATTAAAAACTGAAATCGGTGGTTAATTCACATCAAAAGGGCATGTCGTTAATCGGCGTGCCCTTACTTTATCTTTAAAACAAGCAATGTTATATCATCAACCTGTTCAACTCCGTATGAAAATGAAGAAATCAAATCCTTAATTGAGTTAACAATTTTACCAGCGGGCAAATTGACATTTGAATTCAAAAACGAAATTACTCTCTCAAGCCCGATTTCCTCTCCATTTGAATTCATCGCCTCAATCACTCCATCAGTGTAAAGAAAAATTAAATCGCCATTTTCAATTTTAACTTTACCAACCTCATATTCATCATCCAAAACCCCAAGCACTGCACCACCCTTTTCAAGAAACTCATACCTACTCTTTTTAAACAAAATCGGCGGATTATGTCCAGCGTTAACATATTCAAGAACGAAATTTCTTAAATCAATCTTGCATATAAAAAATGTGATGAATTGTTCTGGCGAAGTGTTAATCTGAATAATTTTGTTAAGCGATTGAACGACGGATTTAATATCACTTGAAAAAAGCAAAAAACTTTTCAACGACGCTTGAAGATTTGACATCAAAAGCGAAGCCGAAACCCCTTTACCACAAACATCCGCAATTGCAACTATAATTTCATCTTCGCTCAATTGAATCACATCATAATAATCACCGCTCACAACTTTTGACGGAATTGACAAGGCGGAAATTTCAATCCTATCATCATCTGGCAATTTCTTCGGAAGTAAATTCTTTTGTATTTCATAAGCAAGTTTCATATCGTAGTTCAAACTTAACATTTTCAAATTCTCAATTGCATTTATCGTAGCAATAAAAATTGTGCGAATTAATTCAACATCTGAAATTTCAAAAGGCAAATTCTCTTTTCTTTTCCCCAGAATCAAAACAAAAACCCGCCCATCGCTTACATTTTTATGAAAAAGAACGAGAGACAAATTTTTAAAACCGAATTTCGCTGGCTCAAGAATTAAATTTTCATCCAGATGCAAAATTTTTCTCAAAAAACTTTTCTTGACCTCAAATGACTTTGGAAAAGAAAAAATTTTTTGCTTTGCTCCGTCAAACTCAACGACAGAAATTCCCTCAACCTTAAAATGTCCCATAAGAGTCAGGGCAAGAGATTCAAAAATTTCTTCATCGTCTTTCTTCAAAAGCACGCTTTGTGTAAATTCGTTTATCATCTTCAAATCATAAATGTTCCTCTTTAAATCAAGAATTGAGGCGATATTCTTAAGCGAAAGAGCGGTGAAATTTGCGATAAAGTTTATATATTCAATCTCTCTATGTGTAAATTTTTTGTCTCTGCATCCAAGAAGAATCAACGCAAGAACAAAATCCCCCGACGAACCCCATCTTATCGGAACAAGATAACAAAGTTTGTTTCTACTTATAAAACTTGAAAATTTGAAGCCAAAATTTTTTAAAAATTTCCTACTCAATTTAGTTATCCCTTCTGGAATTTTCCCCGAACTGATTTTAAATCCGTAATTAAATTTAAGACCGACAGCGTAAACAACTTTAAAACTTCCATCTTCAAAAATTAAAGCGACACCTTTTGAAATTTTCAACTTTCCAAGAAGCGAAAGAAGAGAAATTTTGAGAACATCATATTGACTTTGCGAACTTGCCAACGCTTTGCCAAAATTAAAAATTGATTCAAGCGTGAAAATTGCCTCCGACTCATTCATCTTTTCTCAAAAATTTTGTTAAGATCACAACATTTTTATTCCTCTTTCTCTGATACTTTACCCTGTCCATAAACCTATGAATTATAAACATCCCAAGTTTCCCACGCTTGACCTTGCCTGTCCTTTTGAACTTATCAAGCGGTGATTCAATTTTCAATTTCTCTGGTTCAAACGGCAAACCATCGTATGAGACGACAACGGAAAATCTATTTCCAGATTTTTTAACTTCAACATATATTATGCCATCTGGCTTATTCTCGTAGGAATGTTTAATTGAATTCGTGCAAACTTCATCAACGGAGAGAATGATTTTTTCAACATCAATTTCATCAAATCCGAACTTGATCGCTTCTTTCCTTATGAAATCTCTGACGAGTTTAAGATTTTTCAACTCGCTTTTAATTTTGATCTTCTTATTTTTTTCTCTTGCGGACATTTTTCTTCTCTTGCTCCTCAAAAGATTTTATTGCACTATCCTCATCCTTGAAAACTTTGAATATATGCTTGAACCCAAGCAATTCAAAAATCTCATCAATTTTTTCCGAAAGACAGCAAAATCTTATATCGCCCGAATTTTTCCTCACATCATCAACGAAAGCCATAAAAACTCCAAAACCAGCACTGCTTATGTAAGTCAAATTTTTCATATTCACGATAATTTTATAATTCCCAGATTGAACGAGTTCTCTCATCATCTCTTCAAATTGCAAAGATGTGTAAGCGTCAAGATAACCTTTGAGTTTTAAGACCTTAACAGAATTTTTTTCTTCAACTTTAACATCAAAACTTTTCTCGCTTTGCCCTCTTCCCATTTCATTTCTCCTTTATTTTTTCCATTTCACCGCAAGAATTGTTATATCGTCAATTTGTTTTGTGCCTTTTTGATAACTTTCAACCTCGTTAAAAATTTCACTCACAATTTCATCCGAACTTTTATAGCAAATTTTTTCAATCAATTTTTCAAAACGCTTATAACCAAATTCCTCATTTAACTCATTCATCGCTTCAATCACTCCATCGCTGTAAAGTATGAGAAGATCACCTTCATCAAGTTTCAATTTAACTGGCTTGATAAATTTTCCAAATTCTTCCGATTTCACCAAACCAACTCCAAGTCCCGATGATTTCAAAAATTTTGCTTTTCCATCTTTCACAAATACAGGTGGTAAATGTCCCGCTCTTGCAAGTTCAACCGTTGCTTTTTTCAAATCAAAATAAGCATAGACAAGCGTTATAAAAAATTTCCTATCAATATGCCCGAAAATCGTGTCATTTACCTTGATTAAAAATTCAACAGGGCTTGGATAAATTTTCGCAAGCGATTGAAAAATTCCCTTCATCTCCGCCATATAAAACGCTGCTGATATACCTTTGCCCGAAACATCGGCTATAATGACCGATAAATTACCATCATCGTGCGTGAAAAAATCGTAATAATCCCCACCAACTTCAAAAGCAGGAACTGAAAGAGCCGAAATCTCAAACTTTTCCGAAGATGGTAAAACTTTTGGAAGAAGTTTTTTCTGCATCTGTTGAGCAAGTTCAAACTCACGAGAAAGTCGCTCCTTCTCAATTGACTCCTGAATCAATCTTGAATTTTCAACGCCGATTGCAATTTGATCCGCTAACGCAAGCGCAAGACCAATTTCATCTGAAGTGAAATTTTGATTTTGCTTGACAAGATATAAAAATCCCGAAATTTTTTGATGCGAAACAAGTGGTGCAATCAAAATGTTTGAGTCCTTGATGTTTGAAACAATATATCTTGATTCAAGATTTCGCTCTTCAAAATTTTTACGAAGCGAATTAACTTCCTCTCTCAAACTTTTTAAATTAATCTCATCAATTCCTGCAACTCCATAAATTTCATCCGCATATGGCAATTTCAGTTCAACCCACGCTGATTTTGAACCAGTCATCTCCATAGCAATTTTAACAGCAGTGTCTGAAAATTCTTTTATATCAAGAACCTGCGCAACAAGTTTTCCAATGTTTTGAAGTGTTGAAAGTTCGGCAACTTTTCTCTCGTAAATTTCAGCAGTCGGAAGATGAAAAATTGTGCTACTGAAAACGAAAAACGAATAAATGATCAAAAACGGATGAAGATAAAAATGTGCAAAAGAAAAAAGCAAAGTTGAATAATATCTCATACCTTCACTGCTGTTTCCCGTGGCAAAAGGACTTTGAAGCAAAAACAAAAAAAGTATCACGAGAAAAGAGTAAAGCAAAACTTTATATTTCTCTCTTTTGCTTAAACTTATGACCCACGGAATTCTAAAAGATATCCAGACAAATAAAATTAACTGCAAAATTAAAATTACCTGCGAAATCAAACTTAACTCTTCTAAAATTTCCCTTATCAATTCACCTGCGACAAAAAATGCAATTGAAACTGTGAACTTAACACTTGCTTCTTTCCCACGAGCAAAGAAAAAAATCTTTAAAAAAATTGAGAACACAATTGAGACAAGAAAAGTGTAAATCAAACTGTGAATGTTTATCAATATCACATCAGCGTAAGAAGAAGGTGAAATTACATCATTAACTTTTTGCAAATTGATGAAGTTTTTGAAAGCAAACGAGAATCCAACAAGAGGAATGAGAAAAATTATGATAAACTTTATCCCTTCAACTGGATTTTTCTCAAATTTTTTAGCAAATGGCTGAACTATCAAAACCAAAGTTATAAAAAGTGCGAGAAAAATTATGTTTGATGCAAAATCAAAAGCAGGAAACGGGAAAATTTTTTTAACAAGCGTGATGGCAAGAAGAACGAAAGCAAGAGCGAAGGCAAGCAAAATCTGACCGAATGAGAATGTTTTTTCTATTTCGTAATTTTTTTGATTCATCTTATCAAGACAACTTTGCGAATGGTTTTATACACAGGCGTTTCAAGTTTGCAGAAATAAACACCGCTTGGAACATATCTTCCATAATCATCTTTTCCATCCCAAACTATTCTGTAATCTTTAACTGGTTGAGAGAAAAATCTATTTTCAAGAGTTCTGACTTTTTGACCAAGTATATTGTAAATTGAGAGACTGACAGAAGTTGGCTCTGGGACATCAAGTAGAAAAATTGTTTTTGAATTAAATGGGTTCGGGAAATTTTGAGAGAGGCGAAATTCACGAGGTGGCTGAATATCAAGATGAACTGTTAAGAAATTTCTTTCATCTTTGTTATCAACAGCGATAATTAAAAAGTTTGAAGGCAATGTTGTAAGCGTGGTGGTGTATTTATTTCCTCCAACATTTTGCATTGGAAACCTCAAAGCGTCAGCCATTATGAAAACCTCTTTTATTCCATTTTTTGACATAGCATAAACCGAAATCTCATAACCATTTAAACTTTCCCTAATCTCGGGGTAATTGCTTAAAATTGGACCGTGATACAAACACGCTGAAAGACCATTGACAATTCCCCAGCCATAATCATTATCCGGGTTATCAGCACGACTTGCCGTATTTCTTATAGCATCTCTCACATCAAAAGAACTTAACTCGGGATGAACTGAAAGAATCAAAGCAGCAATTCCAGCAACTATTGGACAAGATAATGAAGTTCCAGAAGCGTATCTGTAACTTGATTTTGAACTTGTTGAAGCGCCGTAAACTGAAACACCAAGTGCGCAGACATCGGGTTTTATCCTTCCATCATAAGTTGGACCCATTGAACTAAAATATGCTATTCTTCCAAGTGAATCAACTGCGCCAACAGCGATGACATATTTACCGTCAGCAGGTGCAACAACATATTTCCAACTTGTATTTCTTTCGTTTCCAGCAGAATTTACAACAACAATCCCTTTTTGAAATGCGATGTCGGCTGCTTTTGTGATTTTAGCGGTATTTCCGTCCATATTTTCATAAGTATACCAATCAATATAACCAAGAGAACTTGAAACAACATCAACACCAAGCGAATCCATCCATTCAATCGCTCTAACCCAATTATCTTCTTCAGCTGGGGTTTCACTTCTTACATCTTCTGTTTTCGCGAGGACAAATTTCGCCCCTGGTGCAACTCCGTAAATTTGTCCATCTTTTTTCCCACCGAGAACCGAAAGGGTTAATGTCCCATGTGAATCCTGATCAGGAGAATCAACAGGTTGATTGGCAGTTATCGTATCGTTGAAAATAAAATCATATTGTGCAATTACTTCAACATTCTCAAGAGATTCATGACTTAATCTAAATCCCGTGTCCATCATCCCAACAATTACATCTTTGCCTATTATGTTCATTTTGTGCAACTCTTTCACACCGGATAATCTTATCTGTCGCTCCGAAGCTCCATAATTGTAATCAATAAGTGGCGTTTCAACTTCCGGTTTATCAAAAAATGTATTTACCGATTTTGCAACTGGCTTAACTTCAAGAACGAACGGAAGATTTTTCACAATCTCAATTTGAGAACTGTCAAGATATGCACTCACAGCGTTAAGCCATTTTGAAACGACATTTATCTTAACACCTAAAGATTTAATTTTGTCAATGTATCCATCATAAACAGGCAAATCGTAATAATCAAAAACTTTTGTTTCATCCCGAACTGTTTTCAATCTTCGTTCATAAGAGCGCTCGGAAATTGAAGATTTTAATCTATTGTATAAAACACCCCCCTTCGCAAGCGAGACATTTTCATAAATCCCTTTATCTTTGAAGACAATCCAGTATTTTTCTGGTTTTTCTCCCGCAATTAAAAACGAGATAACAAAAAGAAAGATGAAAAACTTTTTCATCTGCCTTCAAATTTTATTTTGAAATGATCCCATCCGCCGGCTTCAAGATCAACCTCGCTTTTATCCTCCCTTATCAACCTTATCCCTTGCTCCCTATCAAGTATTCTGCCGATAACTTTCACATCAGAATAAAGAGGATCAAGTTTTTTAAGTTCGCTTTCAGAAACGGTAAATAAAAGCTCATAATCTTCACCACCATTTAAAACATACGGGAGATAATCTTCGTTAAATTCATCTTTTGCAATTTTCTTGACAAGTTCATCAACTGGCAAACTCGTCTCATAAATTTCAGCTCCTACATTGCTTTGTCTGCAAATATGAAGTAAATCAGAAGATAAACCATCGCTTATATCAATCATTGAATTTACTTTCACTTTTAAATCTTTCAACTTGTTTGCGATGTCAAATCTTGGAACTGGTTTAAGATGTTTTTCAATTGCTTTCAAAAATGGCTCAAAATTGGGTTTGAAATTTTGTTTATCCTCTGATTCAAGAAATTTTTTCTTCTCTCGCAAGAGGATCTTCAATCCTGCATACGATAGACCGAGCGTCCCTGTTACACAAATATAATCCCCAATTTTAGCACCGCTTCTATACGGAATGATGTCTTTATCTGCCTCTCCTATCATCGTCACAGATATTGCCATATTTCCAAATGTCGTCGTCGTATCGCCACCTATTAAAGCAAAGTTAAATTCATTACATGCGGATTTTATCCCGAGATATAAATTTTCCATCATTTCAACAGATATCTTCCTCGGTATCGCAACAGTTATTAAAGCATATCTTGGAGTTGCAAGCATCGCACAAAGATCGCTTAAATTCACAACCATTGATTTCCAGCCGAGATTTCTCATAGAGACATAAGTTAAATCAAAATGGATCCCTTCAATCAAAGCATCCGTTGTGACAACTTGAACTTTTCCCTCCGCTGGAATATAAACAGCAGCGTCATCACCAATGCCCTTAACTATGAGCGAATCACGATATGGCTGTAAAATTTCATTTAATCTCGCAATTAACCCGAATTCCCCAATCTGTGAAATATCTGTAAAACTTTCATTCATAAAATTTATTCGCCAATTATTTGGACAACTATATTTCTCGTCCTTGGGCGGTTGTCAAAATCCACAAGCACAATCTGTTGCCATGTTCCAACGAGCAACTTTCCATCTGAAAATGGAACTGTTAAAGACGCACCAAGAATTGACGCTCGCACATGAGCATAACCATTATCATCACCCCACCTTGAATCGTGATGATAACGCTTATCCATAGGAGCAATCCTCTCAAACGCTTCTGGCAAATCTTTTAAAAGCCCCGGCTCATATTCAATCGTCGTAACTCCTGCGGTTGAACCAGAGACAAAAATTGTGACATTTCCATTTTTAACTTGATGCTTTTTCACGATCCCCTGAACTTGATCAGTTATGTCAATTATGTCATTAAATCCCTTCGTTGAGACAGTTATTTTATCGGTTATGACCTTCATAACTTATTCTGGCAATTTTATTGCAATAAGTTCAACTTGATTTTTCACATAAAAAACGAAGTCATCTTTACAGAAAAAAGCATCTGGAATAAAAAATGTTAAGTCGTTATAAAGAACATCCTCATACAAAAGTTTCCCTTCGTCAGTGTCAATTATCTTCAAAACATTTGAAAATTTATCCGCTTCAAGCGGTAATTTCGCACGATTTAAAATATGATAATTCACGACCGCAAAATTTCCCTTCTTCAAAACTTCTGCTGGAAATCTCAAATCCGCATTTTCAATGAACTGTCCAATTTTTTCCGAAATTTCATCGTAATCTGGATGAAATTCATCAAAAGGCAAAGATGTTTCAATGTAATTCATACTTTCTGCTTTTTCATCTTTCAGTGCGTTTATAACACCTGAATTATCTCCATATTCCTTGACAATCTCACCTGTTCTTGAATCAAGTTCAAAATAAAATCTTTGCTCAATCAAATTCTTAACAGTGTAAACTTTACCATTTAGAGCAAAGAGAAAATTATAATCATCATTCTCCCACAGAATTTTTCCAGATTCGGAATCAACAGCGTAAATTTTCCCCTGCACTGGGAAATCTGGGCGTCTGAACTCACAGAGGAAAAAAAGATTTTCATCTGAATCGGAAATTTGCACCCACCATTGTTCATCAATTTCCAAATTTTCCCAAATCTTATTCCCTGTATCAATTGACAGACAAACAAACTTAACAATTTTCTTATCAACATCTCTTAACTCACATAAAATTTTGTCATATTTCGTCGGGAAAATTTTCCAGATTTTAAAATCAGCAGGGGCTTTAAAAATCCACTCTGGTTTTAGTTTATTCGCAGATGAGAAAATTTTCATTGTTTACTTCTTTCGTATTTAATTTCGGGTTCAGCATGAACTATAACTTTTGAAACTTCTTTTATGTCAAGATAAATCTGATTTTCAATTGTCGTTGCAATTTCATGCGCCTCCGTTAGAGAAAGAGAATTGTCAAGAATGCAATTCATCGTGACTTTATATTTGCCGTCAATTTCCATAACCGTGACATCTTTACAATCAATGACGCCATTGTGAGACCTTGCTATTTTAAGAATTTTTTGAATCATCTCGTCGCATCGGTCGTTTACAATCTGTGTCTCTTTTATCATATCGCTTTCTTCATCAATGTGAATTGAAATTTTATCAACATTAGGAATCTTCTCTTTGATCTTTTTCTCTATTTGATTTGCGACTTCGTGCGCTTCTTCAAGTGTCTGTTTGCTTCCGCATTCAAGATGAAGATCAACAAAGTATTTATCCCCTACTTTTTGAACTTCTATATTGTGAGCAGACATTCCAGAACCAACAAGTATCATTCTGACTTTATCAATCACCGTTTCATCATCCGTCTCAATTGGTTCTGCGTGTATGACGATATCAACATTTGGAATGATTTGTTTTATTCTTTCTTCAACCAAATTCATCACTTGATGTGCGTGTTCAAATGGAAGCGTTCTTTTTATATCAACGACCATATCAACAAATGATTTTGACCCCGACTGTCTTATTCTTACATTTCTACAATTTACAACACCATCAATTTTCATAACCTCTTCCTTAACTTTTTCAATCAAATTAACATCTGGAACTTTATCCGTGAGCATATCAATGGTTCTTTTCCCAAGTCGTAAACTTATCCATATTACAATTCCAGAGACGATAAGAGCAGCAAAAGCATCAGCTTTATGAAATCCCAATCCAGCACCGATTAAACCAATTATTACAACAGCGGAGCTTAAAATATCAGTGCTAAAATGAAGTGCATCCGCTTCAAGCGCTTGACTGTTATACTTTTTCGCAGCTTTAAACAAAATTCTTGAACGAGAATAATCAATCACAATTGCAGTGATTATTACAGCAAAGCTCCAAAAATTTACTTCTATATGAACCTCGTGAAAGAAAATCCTGTTTATCGCCTCATAAATTATCCATCCACAGGTGACAAGGAGAAGCAATGTTTCAAACAAAGCTGAAAGATTTTCAAATTTTCCATGCCCGTATGTATGTTCTCTATCCGCAGGTTTATCCGCAATTTTCACAGCAAAATAAGTCATAGCAGCTGCTACAAGATCAAGTCCGCTATGTGCAGCTTCGGAAAGAATTCCTAAACTTCCAGTCATCAAACCAACAACAAGTTTAAAAGCAGTTAAAAAGACAGCAGCAACAACCGAACTAATTGCTGCTTTTTGCTTTTCTATGCTTGCTTTAACTTCCATTTTCGTTTAAAATTTTTTGAAGTATCACGGAAATACTTTTTAAATTTATTCAAGAAAACCTGCAATTGCAAACTTGCTCATTTAAAATAAATTTATTTGAAATTGATGCGAAACATCAAACTTTTAATTGAATACGATGGGACAAATTTTGTCGGCTGGCAAATTCAACCCAACGGAAGAAGTGTGCAAGGCGAAATAAAAAAAGCAATAAAGCAGATAACTGGAGAAGATGTTAATCTCATCGGAGCAAGCAGAACCGACGCTGGAGTTCACGCACGAGGTCAAGTTGCAAATTTTAAATCTCAAACCAAAATCCCAGTTGAAAATCTAAAAAAAGCACTCAACTCAATTTTGCCCGATGACATCGTGATTCATTCAGTTGAAGAAGTCCCTGATGATTTCCACGCAAGATACAGCGCAATTGAAAAAACATACCGATACTTTATCACACAAAACAAAATTGCAATTGGAAGAAATTACATTTGGTTTGTAAAATACGAAATTGATTTTCAAAAACTTGAAGAATGCGCCCGACTTATAACGGGAAAACACGATTTTGAAATCTTCTCAAAAAAAGGAACGAATGTGAAAAACTATATATGTGATGTCAAATTCGCAGAATGGAAAAAAGAAAATGATAAATTGATCTTCACAATAACCGCAAATAGATTTCTTTATGGGATGGTTAGAGGGCTTGTCGGGGCTATGATTGATGTCGCAAGAGGAAGATTTGAAATAGATGTTTTCAAAAAGATGCTCATTGAAAAATCAAATCAAGCCGAACTTATGCACGCACCAGCAAATGGGCTCTTCCTTGAAGAAATCAGATATTGAGAGGAAACATCTATCTCAAAGTTTCGTATATTTACAACCAGAAGACAAACAAAATTTTTAAAAAGCTATGCGAAAATTAGCTATGATTTTGCTTTTGCTTCCCCAAGTTCTTCTCGCACAGGAAAGCGGAAAAATTGAAAGCTTGATTGATGAGATTTTGAAAAAAATTGAAAATTATTACTCCGCAGAAGAAACGCTCTCCGATTATCAGATACAAAAGCAAAAAGAACTTCAAAAACAGCTTGAAAGGATAAGAAAACAACTTGAGATTCTAAAAAAGCAAAAAGATTTAATTGAGCCAGAAAAATTTCAAGAAGAGCTTGAAAAAATTCAAAAGACAGCGATTGAAATTCAAAGAGCAAGTCAGGAATTAATTGAGCAAAGCCAAAAGAAAACCACGACTTTATCTTTTGTTCCATCTTTTAGATTCAGAGGTGAAACAGAGATTGGGAGAAATGATTACATTGATGGAAATGTGCTTGTTCAAGATGGGGACTTGAAAATCTACGGCAGGATAAATGGCGATATACTTGTTGAAAACGGTGATGTCTTTGTGGAAGATGGAGCAGAAGTAAATGGAAACATCTACACGACGAATGGAAAGATAACGATAAGAAGCGGGGCTAAATTCACGGGCGAAAAATATGAGAACTTTTCACAGATTGCAAAAGCTGACAGCTTGATCTCATACGACAGGAGAAAGCACAGGTTGGAAATAAGATACAAAGGCATTTATGCGAGTTTTGGTGGTTTCAAACAATTTCACGAGGATGTTCCAGGGGTTGATAATTTTTATTTTGAATTTGAAAGGGTAAGCGGTTTCAAAATTGGTTTAATTTATCCGAGAAAATTTATTAACACAGTTTACAAACCAATTTCAATGTATGGCTACGGGGCTTATGCAACAAAATCACATAGATGGATTTTTTTGCTCGGGCTTAATAGATTGTTATTTAACTCAAATGATGATTTATTCTTAATTCTCGGAGCTGAAATTTACTCAACCATCGGGACGAAAGACAACTGGCTTATCTCCCCAAATGCCAACACGATATCAGCACTTATCTGGAACAATGATTATCGCGATTATTTCAAGCAAGAAGGGTTTAACATTTATCTTGAGACAGCGATTCTTTCAAAGGTAAGCAATTTGATGTTAAGATATTCAAGCGACAATTACGCAAGCGAAGTCTCGCGATACATAAAATACTTCAGCTGGAACGAAAAAAGACCATTCAGAGCAAATCCACCCGTTTATGAGGGTAATTTAAAATCAATCTCAATCAATTATCGGGTTGGGGGCTTTCATCTAATTGAGGGATTTAGAAAATCTGGCGTTGGGTTTGAAATTTACATTGAAAAAGAACTTGGCAATTTAAAATACACAATTTTAACATCTGAGTTAAAAGCAAGGTTAAGTTTGTCCAATTACGATAACTTCGGCTTTAGACTTAGAGTTGGGGCTTCAAATCAAATTTTGCCAAAGCAGAAATCATTTGAGATCGGTGGTTTCGGAACGCTTTACGCCTTCCCATATAAAGCATTTGAGGGGAATAAAATGTTGCTTGCAAATTTTGAATATATTTTGAAAAATCCGATTGATGTCTTTGATTTTGTTAACTTCTTTATTTTCTTTGACGCTGGATATGTAAATAGTGAAGAAGGGAAACTCACATCTGGATTCAAGATAAAAAATTTAAGCGAGATAAAATCTGATTTCGGCTTTGGTTTCGGGACAGAGAGTATGAAGACAAGGATTTACTTTGCGTGGAGAACGGACAGGAAAACACCGCCGATTGTGGTTCTGAGATTATCAAATCCATTTTAAAGTTTGTTTAAAATAAGTTCAAGAATTTTCTTAACATCCACCAGACATTGGCGAAGTTCTGGATCTGTGATTTTAGGGACTTTAATTTTTCCATCGTCTAAAATTTCGGTTGCATCTTCGTCGGGGTTATAATTTTGAAGGACGCGTTTTGCGCCTTCAATCGTGTAACCTTCTTCCCAAAGCAAACGCTTTATCATCAGAACGATTTTAATATCTCTGTTTGTGTATGCTCTGTCTTTCCCCCTACTTCTTGAAGGTTTGAGTTGCTCAAATTCCTTTTCCCAATATCGCAAGACATAAGGTTCAACTCCTGTAAGCTTGCTCACTTCTCCTATTGAATAATAAAGTCGTTCAATTTTAAACTCTGGCATATTGAGTTGCTTTTTTGTTTTATTTTAACGATTTCTTTTATAAAATTCAACCTCTTTCGTAGGTTAATCAAGATTTAACATTGCTTTAACAAAGCATTAACTTTTGAGTGCCAAATTTAAAATGGCTTTTGAAAAAAAGCACTTTTTAGTAAATTTAATGTGTATTTCAAAAAAATGGAGCACACCGATGAAAAACACAATTGAATATCTAATCAAACTTCGCGAAGAAGCAAAACTCGGTGGCGGAGTAAAAAGAATTGAAGAACAGCACAAGAAAGGCAAATTAACAGCAAGAGAACGGCTTGAAATTTTGCTTGATGATGGAAGTTTTCAGGAAATAGATATGTTCGTAAGACACCGAGCTCACGACTTCGGAATGGACAAGCAAAGACCTCTTGGTGATGGGGTTGTAACAGGATACGGCACAATTGACGGGCGACTTGTCTTTGTGTTCAGTCAGGATTTTACTGTCTTTGGTGGTTCTCTTTCAGAAGCACACGCTGAAAAAATATGCAAAATAATGGACCTTGCTATGAAAGTTGGAGCTCCTGTCATAGGTTTAAACGATTCAGGTGGTGCGAGAATTCAAGAAGGAGTTGCAAGTTTGGGTGGATATGCAGAAATTTTCTTAAGAAATACGCTTGCCTCCGGCGTTATACCACAAATTTCCGCAATTATGGGTCCGTGTGCAGGTGGTGCGGTTTATTCACCAGCTATAACTGATTTCATCTTTATGGTGAAAAACACAAGTTATATGTTTGTCACGGGTCCAAATGTTGTGAAAACAGTTACACACGAAGATGTAACATTTGAAGAACTTGGTGGGGCAACGGTGCACGCAACTAAAAGCGGTGTTGCACATTTTATCTGCGATAACGATGTTGAGTGTCTATTGCATATAAGAAAACTTTTAAGTTATCTCCCATCAAACAATATGGAAGACCCACCAAGAATTGAAACTGGGGATGACCCAAATCGCGAAGAACCAAAACTTGACACAATAATTCCAGACAATCCAAATAAACCATACGATATGAAAGAAATAATTCTTTCCGTCGTTGATAACGCTGAATTTCTTGAGGTTCACGAGTATTTTGCTCCAAATATAATCTGCGGATTTGCAAGGTTTGATGGCTATCCAGTGGGGATTGTTGCAAATCAACCTGCAGTGCTTGCTGGTGTTTTGGACATTGATGCTTCTGTTAAAGCAGCAAGATTTGTAAGATTTTGCGATGCATTCAACATACCGATAATAACTTTCGTTGATGTCCCCGGGTTTATGCCCGGAACTGATCAAGAATGGCGTGGGATAATAAGACACGGTGCTAAACTTCTTTACGCATATTGCGAGGCAACTGTGCCTAAAATTACAATCATAACAAGAAAGGCTTATGGTGGCGCATACGATGTTATGGGTTCAAAACATATAAGAAGCGACATAAACTACGCTTGGCCAACAGCTGAAATTGCAGTTATGGGTCCCAAAGGTGCAGTTGAAATAATTTTCAAAAAAGAAATTGAAAAAGCGGAAAACCCAGAAGAACTTGAAGAGAAATTAATTCAAGAATACAGAGATAAATTCGCACATCCATACATAGCTGCTGAAAGAGGATACATTGATGATGTCATTGAACCAAGAAAAACAAGGCAGATGATAATAAAAGCACTCCGAATGCTTGAAAATAAAGTTGACACGAATCCAAAGAAAAAACATGGCAACATTCCGTTGTAAAATTAAATTCACAATGCTATGTTTGAAACAATTTTGATTATTTCGGCGGTTTTTTATTCGCTTGAAATAATTCTGTTTTTAATCGGGCTGGGGAAAAAAGACAAGAAAAGAAAAATTAACACTGAAAACGCAAACAACGGTCATCTCCCAAATGTCAGCGTTGTCGTCGCAGCAAGAAATGAGGAAGAAAACATTGAAAGATGTGTTAAGTCAATTCTTGAACTTAACTATCCGAAGGATAAACTTGAGATAATAATTGCCGATGATGGCTCAACAGATAGAACCGCTGAAATAGTTTCAAGCTTACAAAAAGAAAATTCACATTTAAAACTTCTCAAGATAAATTCCCAAGTTAACAATCTAAAAGGAAAAGCAAACGCTCTAGCTCAGGCAATTGATAAAACAACAGGCGAATTTATATTTATGACAGATGCGGATTGCGCAGTCCCGAAAAACTGGATAAAGGGAATGTTAAGATATTTTGATGAAAAAACAGGCGTCGCATCTGGGATAACTATAATTGAAGATGGAAAAATTTTCTCCGGAATGCAATCTTTGGACTGGGCTTTTTTGCTCGGAGTTGCAGCTGCTGTCGGGAAACTTTTTAAACCAGTGGCTTGCATCGGAAATAATATGGTTTTTAGAAAAAAAGCATACATTGAATGCGGTGGTTATCAAAATTTAAAATTCAGCATCACCGAAGATTACGCACTTTTTAAAGCAATAATTCAAAATGGAAAATGGAATTACGCGTTTCCCGTTGATCCTGATACCCTTGTCATGAGTAAGCCAGTTAAAACATGGAAAGAACTTTACCATCAAAAGAAAAGGTGGGGCACAGGCGGACTTGACACAGGTCCTCTGGGGATAATGGTTATGTCTGGTGGTTATATCTTTCACCTTCTACTCTTGCTATCACCATTTTTAGCAAGCCAAATTTTGTATCTTGCGATTGCGATAGCTTTGAAATTTTTTATTGACGGCGCTTTCCTCTTCAAAATTCTAAAAAAGTTCAAAAAAATCCCACTCTTGAAATATCTTCCCTTCTTTGAAATTTACTACATCATCTATGTTGTTGTGCTTCCATTTGCTGTTTTCCTTGGCGGGAAAACAGTGTGGAAAGAGAGAAAATACAAAGGATTGCGAAATCTTGAAATAGTGGAATGAAATTAAACTTTTCAAAAAAAATTCCGATAAATTAAATAGTGAATTTCAAAACAAAACGACGATTTTTTAAATGTTCAAAAAATGTCCGATGTGCAATAGTATTTGGAAAACAAAAAGTGAATTTTTAAACGATGACAATGTAAAGCTTGTCGGTTATCAAAAGTATATGGGAAGTTATGGCGGTGGGTATTTGCTTTTTAAACATAATTCAAAATTTTGTGGGACAACGATTGCTGTAAAATCTGCCTTTTTCTCCGACGGGACCACATCTACGCAGAGATTGAAAAGAATAATTAAAAAAGAAAGCGGGCGTTGAAGCCCGCTTGAAATTTTATCTATTCATAACGAGAGAAGTCCCACCTTTGCGCGCAAATGTCCAGATGTAATCACGCAACGCTCTTATTTGCTCATTCGCATTGCCATCAAGAACATCTGGAATCGGGCTTGTGCCCTCGTAGAAAAATGTCGGCATGTTTGTCCCCGGCTGAATTGCCTGTGGATCACGCAACCAATCAATCACCCATTCTGGTTTTAATCTTTTCGGAGCAAGTTCAAGATTTGGCGCAAGCATTGACGCAGAAAGACCACTTCCAACAGTGTGGCATTTCAAACATTGCAACTTATCAAACAATTCTTTCCCAGCTTGAACATATTTCTTCTCAAGTGGAACATCATAACTTCTGACCTTGAATTCTTGGTTGCTCAAGCCAAGGAAATACTTTATTAGAGATGTTATCTCATCGTCTGTAAATTGAAAGGTTGGCATTCTAAGTTTAAACCAAGGTCTTATTGTGCTTGGATTTTTCAAAAATTCATAAAGCCACGGCTCTTGAACTTTCGCACCTTCAATCGTAAGTAATGGCGGTCTTAATCCGGGGTCTTCAATCATCGGGTGAATATATCCACCTTGCTCCTCAATTTGATGACAATTGACGCAATTATACCAAAGTGTTAATCTTCTCCCCTCGTTTATCTCCTTGCGTTTTCTGTCAAATGTCTGAACATATTTAGGACCAACTTCATTCTTTTTGAAACTCGCAATCAAAGTAACAAGCGCGTCAATTTCTTTATCCGTGAAATTAAATTGTGGCATTTTCAATTGAATTCTTTCAGTTGAATATCCTCTCGGGTCGCGGAGTTTCTCAGCAAGCCAAACCAAACGATCCTTTGGAAGATACTCTTTATACCCGAAATCAAGCTGTTCAATGTTTTTCCTCGCAAAGTCAGATATATCTACGCTAACTTTTGTTTCTCGTTCTGTTCCCTTGATCTCGTGACAACCATAACATCCATAGCTTTTTATCAATCTCAAACCTTGCTCAGCTTTCTCATTTGTGTAATTAATTTTGATTGAAGCGTAATCAACCGTATCCTTCAATGTCATAAGATAAGCAACTATATCGCTTGCTTCTTGATCTGTTAATCTCAAACTTGGCATTTTCGTATTCGGTAGATAATGACGCGGATTTTTAAGCCAGTCGTAAAGCCATTGTGGATTTACCTTACTACCAATTTTTGTAAGTTCAGGCGCAATATCATAATTCAATCCTCTTGTTTCGCGAACGACTTTGTTATCACCGATTGCATGACAGCCAAGACATCCAATGTTTTCAACCAACTCTTTACCTCGTGCAGGGTTTCCTCCACCTGTGTATTTGAATTGATATTGCCAGTTTTTAGCGCTATCCTGACCAATTTTAACAAGATAAGCAGTTATGGCTTCCGCCTCTTCAGGGGTTAATTTAAAGTTCGGCATTCTTCCGTGAGGCAAATATTCTCTTGGATTCAAAACCCAGCGATATATCCAGCCCGGATATGTTTTAACAAGCAAATTATTCAAACTCGGTCCAACTTTCGGAAAATCATTGTATCCATCAACCCCGTGACATCCATAGCATCCTGACTCAATCAAAATATGCTTACCCATTGTCAACTTTGGAGCCCATTTGAGATTTATCTCGTTGAAATGACAATCATTACAACCAGCTTCAATGTTTTCTTTCTTCAAAATTGGCCATTCCCAATGTTTATCTTTATCTCCGTGAGCATATCCTTCAGTTAAAGCTGGACCCTGACCACGATGGCATGGCGTGCATCCGAAAGTTTCAGGATTATGCTTCGCAAGTAATTCAAGATTAGGATGTGTTCTAAATGGTTGCGGAGCATCAACAAAAAGTGAATCATTCCATCCAAGATGACATGTCTGACATCTATCAACGCGAGATTTTAATGTCCCAAAATTAGTCCTCTCAAATTCTGGAAGTATCACTTGAACGATCTTTATCTGTGCTTCTTTTGTCTTTTGAATTCTGTCTTTTATTTTGTTTATTTCATCAAGAAGTTTGTTAAGTTCATGTTCCGCGTCATCAACCCTTGCTTTGTATCTTTTAACAATAGCCCAAGCTGAGTCCTTCTTTCTTGTGAGATCTTCTATCTTCGCGTTAAACTCCTTCATCAAACTTTCTTCTCTCTGGACCTTGTCCCACCATTTTTTAACTTCTTTTTCATCTTCATTATCAAGCTTTGCTCTTTGATAGAAGTAATAATACTCATCGGATCTACTTTTGGCAAATTGAAATTCCCGAGTCAGATCAGCAAG
Organism: Candidatus Chryseopegocella kryptomonas; assembly: GCF_001536065.1. Classification (GTDB taxonomy): domain Bacteria; phylum Bacteroidota; class Ignavibacteria; order Kryptoniales; family Kryptoniaceae; genus Kryptonium; species Kryptonium kryptomonas. The sequence continues at coordinate 6,029 of NZ_CZVW01000001.1, read as the reverse complement.
TTCCTTTTCATATCTTTTATAATCTGCAAGAGCATTTTTATATTCGTCTGATTTTAGAGCTTCTCTTGCTTTTTGAAGTTCTTCTGTTAATTCTTTATATCTTGTGCTGTCAAAATTTGAAAGTGCAATTTTATAAAGTGAATCAAGTTTTGCGAGTTTAAGCTGGTAAAATTTCCTTTGATATTCTTTCCAAGGTCTCCTTATTGAGACCTCATCTATCACTGCCCAGAGGGTTGCAAGGAAAAGTATGCTTGCAAGTGCAAGGTAAATTTTATCATATCTTCTCTGTTCAACGGGAATTTCTTTACGCTTTTTAAGCCAAGTAAAAATCATTTTATCATCCGGGATTTTGTTTTTAATTTAAACATTAAACCAAGGCGTCACCCAGACATACTTAACATTCAAAGTCCATCTCAAAATCATCTTTATCGGCAAAGCTATCATAGTCAAAAGCAGGTATGATGTAATTATGTATCTTGTTAATCCAAATTTTTCAGCAAAATCAGGCAGTTTCTTTTTCAAAAGAAACCATCCAAGTGGCATTAAAACTGCATAATAACCGATGACGAAAACACCACCAAGCACAGAAGCAACCGGGTTTAAAGTTCCATCGGGATTATGTGTTGGAATTCCAAAAAGTTCAGTTAAGTCAACATTTGTAATCGCAACTACCTTATGCGGATCCCACTCTTCCCAAGGCCAGAAGAAATTCCATCCCGGACCTCTGAAAAATGTTCCGACAAAAATCAAAAGAACCCAAAGAACAAGAAACCCAAAAGCAAAAATTGTGATTGCCCATTTTCTTTCTTTAAATGTGTAATATCCGTTTCCCTTCGGATTTATATCAATGTATGGGATCGCCATTAAACCGATTATAATCAAGGTCGGGAGCAAAACTCCCGCTATCCAAGGGTCAAAATAAACAAGCATCTCTTGAAGTCCGAGGAAATACCACGGTGCTTTTGATGGATTTGGTGTAAGAGTTGGATTTGCTGGTTCTTCAAGCGGTGCATCAAAAGCGATTGACCAGACAAGAACAAAAGCCATAACCGCAACCGCTGCTATAAATTCAACACGAACAAGATAAGGCCAGACCTGAACTTTATCAGATTCATCAGCTTCGTATGGGACACCGCGTTCATCATTTCTTTTTGCTTTTTTCATCGCATAGATGAAGAAACCATAAACTGTGAAAAGAAGAATTATTATCGGGAAGTTGTCGGGATTGCCGAGGATTTTTAAAAGGTTGTGCATAATTTAACACTTGGATTTTATTTTAAATCTTTTTTGGCACAGGACCTGAAATTCCACCATCTTTTCTCACACGCCAGAAATGAACAGCAAGGAAAATTGCCGTAACAAGTGGCAAAAAGATACAATGCAAAACATAAAATCTTAACAGCGCTGGCGGTCCAACTTGAGTCCCGCCCAGAAGCAAAAATCTAATGTCATTGTCAGGTCTCATCCCAAGCTCAGGACCAAAAGGTCCTTGATGTCCGAGGAAAGGTGTAGCTCTTGCCATATTTGTTCCAACCGTCACAGCCCAAATCGCAAGCTGATCCCAAGGCAAAAGATAACCTGTAAAACTTAACAAAAATGTAAGAAGCAAAAGTATCACACCAATTACCCAGTTAAATTGACGCGGTGGTTTATACGAGCCGGTCAAAAATACCCTGAACATATGTAGCATAACTGTTATGACCATAAGATGCGCAGACCAACGATGCATATTTCTTATCAACGCCCCAAACGGAACATCGTTCATAAGATATTTCATATCTTCATACGCATATTCAGCTGCTGGGCGATAGTAAAACATTAAAATTACACCCGTGATTGTCAAAATTATAAACAGAAGAAAAGAAATTCCGCCCATTCCCCAAGTGTATCCATAATTCACAGCATGCCTTGACACTCTAACAGGATGAAGATGCAAAAAGACATTATCAACGACCATCAAAGCTCTGTTTCTCTGTGTATCTTCATATCCGTGGCGAAAAATTGATTTGTAAATTTCCGAACTTTTTATCTTCTTTTTTATCTGAGCAAGCATATCCTTCCATAAAAAATTTTGTTTTCAATTAACCTTTGTAAGGCAGAAAAGATCCAGGCTTACCCCATTCGCCTTTCTCGTATCTATAAGTTATACCTTTATCAATCAAAATTTGACCATCTTCAGCAAGCGTAATTTTAACTCTTTCAAGCGGTCTTGGCGCTGGACCTTCAAAATTTATTCCCGATTTTCTAAATCCACTCCCGTGGCACGGACACTTAAACTTATTTTCACTGCTTAACCATCTCGGAGTGCAACCCAAATGAGTGCAAACCGCAAGCAGAGCATAAAATCCATCCTCTTCACGAACTATCCAAACACGTTGTGAATCCTTAAATCGTTCGCTTACCTCACCAACAGTGTATTCATCGGGATAACCTGCTTTAAATGCCGTCGGAGGTTCATAAAGAACACGGGGAAACAAATATCTTATAACTCCGATAATTGAGGTGAATATAAAGCCCAAAAATCCAAGCCATCCCGCAAGTGTTAAGAAAGAACGACGGTTAAACTTCCATAACCCAGTGTCATTTTCAGGTGGTTTATCCTGTTTAGGAATGACTTTCTTTTTTGTTTCCTTTTGAGCAACTTCTTGATTTGTTTGCTGGTTTAGAATTTCACTCATAAATCAGGTTGCAAATTTTGTTTTTAAAAATTGGGATAAAAAAACTCCTTTTTTGAGGCAAAAAAATTATACCGCATGCTTCTGCGGAAAAAAAATGCAAATTTTATCTCCAATTGAATCAACCACGCTTTGAAGATTAACCGATTGAAGGTATAACTTTATCTTATCATTTACATCCCCAAACAAACTTCTAACAAGACAATTCTTTTTGAAACGACATCCAATTGCAGTTGAAAGATAACATATTTCCTCCCTTGATGGCTCTATGGCAACGATTAGATCATAAAGCGTGATCTCTTTAAGCGGTTTTGCAAGCACATAACCACCTTTTACACCGATTGTGCTTTCAAGAATTCCAGCTCGTCTCAGAGCTTGAAGAATTTTCATCATATAACTTACTGACAAACCACATTCACGGGCAACTTCAGAAGCACGGACAAGTTTTCCGTCTGGTTTCGTCGCTATATAAACTATTGCGTGGATTGCATATCCAAGTGATTTGGATATATCTATCATGTTTTCATTCACTATCTTTTTGAACCATATCAATTGTTTCCCACGGGCAATACTTAGCACAAAGTTTGCAACCTATGCAAATATCTTCATCAACAATCACAATGCCATTTACATTTGAAAACGGATTTACTCCGTTTGAAAGATTTTGTCTTAAAATTTCAAGCGTGGTTGATTTGACACCGTTGAATGAATCAATGAATTCCGGACCTTTGACTTTGTAAATACAATCAACAGGGCAAAATTCAATGCAAACTTCACAACCTGTGCAACCAACTGGATTGACAACAGCTACAAGCTTTACTTTTTTCTTTCTTACTGTTTTTTGTGGAGTTTCATTTATCTGAGATTGCGACACTTTGATTTCTCAATTTATTTTCCATTTGAATTAACAAGAAGCACCGAGAATGTGTTCATTAAAAGTATGTTCTATCTTTTACATCTGTTGCGACAAAGCCAGAAATTAACATTTTCTTTTTCTCTTTAACAATTTTATCAGCAGTTGGTTTATCATATTGTTCAGCCGAATCAACGAGAACCGTTACAACATTATTTTTCACTTCAGCAAATCCTTCTGTGATCACAAAGTAATTTACATTCCCATTTTCATCAAGAATTTTAACCTCTCCAATTTCAAGTTCGCTTATCAAAGGAGCGTGGTTGTAAAGAACTTGAAAACTTCCCATCACACCAGGCAAAGTTATGCTTTTCACCTTGCCACGATAAACAACCTTTTCCGGCGTTAATATCTCAACTTGAATTAATTTATCCATCTTTAATCAAGTTTCATTTTCTTTGCTTTGTCAAATGCTTCATCTATTGTCCCCACCATATAAAATGCCATCTCTGGAAGTTCATCACATTCTCCTTCAATTATCGCCTTAAAACCAGCAATTGTATCCTGAAGTTTGACATATCTTCCCTCTGTTCCAGTAAATGCTTCAGCAACGAAGAATGGTTGCGATAAAAATCTTTGTATCTTTCTTGCTCTCGCAACTGTGAGCTTATCTTCTTCGGAAAGTTCATCTATCCCGAGAATGTTTATTATATCCTGCAGATCTTTGTATGTTTGCAAAATTTCCTTCACTTTTTTAGCGACATAATAATGTTCTTCTCCCACAACTTTCGGGTCAAGAAGGCGTGATGTTGAATCAAGCGGATCAACCGCAGGATAAATTCCAAGCTCTGCGATTTGCCTTGATAGAACAGTCGTCGCATCAAGATGACCGAAGGTTGTCGCAGGAGCTGGATCCGTTAAGTCATCAGCAGGGACATAAATTGCTTGAACGGATGTAATTGAACCTCGCTTGGTTGAAACAATTCTTTCTTGAAGCTCTCCCATCTCTGTTGCAAGCGTTGGCTGATAACCTACCGCAGATGGCATTCTCCCAAGCAAAGCTGAAACCTCAGAACCCGCCTGTGTGAATCTGAAGATATTGTCTATGAAAAGAAGAACATCCTTACCTTCTTCATCTCTGAAATACTCTGCAATTGAAAGAGCGCTTAACCCAACCCTCAATCTTGCACCCGGCGGTTCGTTCATCTGACCGAAAACAAGAACTGCATTTTTCAAAACTCCAGATTGTTTCATCTCAAGCCAAAGCTCATTACCTTCTCTTGTTCTTTCTCCAACCCCACCAAAAACAGAATATCCCTTGTGATAAACTGCGATATTGTGAATCATTTCCATAATTAGAACCGTTTTCCCTACCCCAGCTCCTCCGAAAAGTCCAACTTTTCCACCTTTGGGATATGGCTCAAGCAAATCTATAACTTTAATCCCTGTCTCAAGAATTTCCCTCTTTGTGCTTAACTCTGTAAAATCAGGGGGTTCACGATGTATTGGATAATATTTCTCCGCTTCAATTGGTCCAAGCCCATCAATTGGCTCACCAACGACATTTAAAAGTCGCCCGAGAACCTTCGGACCCACTGGAACTTTTATAGGTCCTTCTGTATCATACGCTTTCATACCACGGACAAGTCCATCTGTTGAATCAAGTGCAACTGCACGAACACGATTTTCACCAAGATGTTGTTGAACCTCCGCCCAGAGAATTTCCTCCTTTCCTTCAATGTTAACCCTTGGAATTTTAATAGCGTTGTAAATTGCAGGCAAGTATCCATCTTCAAATTCAATGTCAATAACAGGTCCAATGATTTGAACTATTCTTCCTTCTCTCATTAAATCTTAAACGATTTTCTTTTTGAAATTTTCAAAAAATATACGAAATCCGAGCAACTTTTCAAAAAAATCAATTCAAGTTAATTTCCTTGACCCTGCGCCTTTTTGAAGCCACATAAATGGTTATAGCAAAGCCAGCAAAAATCAAATATGGCACAACAAGTAGATAAACAATGCCATCGTTCAAACCACTTGCCAGTTTCATTCCCTCCTCTGAATTCGTCACATTTTGCTTACACATTGCACATTGTCCGTATGCAAAATTTGAAACAAGCAAAAGATTAAGTAAGAAAATTAACACCACAAAAATTATCCTCTTCATAACAACCTCCAAAGTTTGTTTACCTAAAAATGTGATAAAGCATTAGATATATCAAAACACCAGTCAATGAAACATACATCCACACTGGCAAAGTAATTCTTGCAACTTTCGGATGCTTATCAAATTTTTTAAGCAAGGCAAATGTTAATGTCACAACAGCAAGTGGAAGCGCAAAAATCGCAAGCAAAGTGTGAGATGATAAAATCGCAAGATAAACATTTCTCCAAAATCCGATCTCTTTAAATTTTGTTATCCCAGCGCTGTAATGATAAACAAGGTATCCGATTAAGAAAAGAGAAGAAGAAACAAAAGCGGAAAGCATGAATTTTTT